>JAJRPM010000015.1 GCA_024280775.1 Candidatus Zixiibacteriota bacterium
AAGATTGTGCGAAGCTGGAAAACCGAAGATGGTGGCGGTGGTGGCTTGTATGAGAAAACTACTGCTGATAATACAGGCAATTATCAAAAAACAACAACCATTTAACCCAAATTACGCTTGACCAACAAGACGGTATCTACCATAGTGAAGCGCTGTTCCGATACTACAAAATGAGGCAAACTGAGATGACTAGCAAGACTAACACCATCAACTACATAGAATTCCCGCTCAAGGAAAAAGAGCAGACTAAGAGCTTCTATAGCGCTGTGTTCAAATGGGAATTCACAGAGTGGGGTGAGAGCTATCTTAGTTTTGCCGGGGCTGGTGTCGATGGTGGTTTCAATGGCGAAGCCGCTAGCGCCGCATCGAATACTGGGGTACTTGTAGTTCTGTATTCGAGTGATTTGGAGGCAACTCTTAAAGATGTGCAAAATGCAGGCGGGGCTATCATCAAGCCAATTTACTCCTTCCCCGGAGGGCGTAGATTTCATTTCCAGGACCCTAACGGTAACGAATTAGCTGTATGGTCGGAGTAACCTGTGCAACAGGAGTGAAGCTATGAACCTTGAACAAATACTAGACCGTTTTCGGAATGACACTGCTATTTCGCAGAATATTGCGCTTTGGAAAACACTTGATCCTGTTGAGGGTAAGTTTGCTGAGTTTCCGGAGTATTTGCATCCGGCGCTGAAACAGGCGTTGGAGAAACGCGGGGTCAAGGACCTGTATTTACATCAGCGTCTGGCGGTTGATTCGGTTAGCGGTGGCGCTGATACGGTGATTGTCACACCGACTGCATCGGGCAAAACTCTTTGCTATAATCTGCCGGTGCTCAATAGCATTCTCGATAATCCTTCGGCGCGCGCGTTATACCTCTTTCCTACCAAAGCGTTGGGACAAGATCAATCAGTTGAACTTAACGAGTTGATAACTGAAATCGGCGCGGATATTAAGACTTACACATTCGATGGTGACACTCCCGGCGCGGTCCGCAGGTCAATTCGTAGCGCAGGGCACATTGTTATTACCAATCCCGATATGCTACACAGCGGGATTCTGCCGCATCACACCCGTTGGATAAAACTCTTTGAGAATCTGCAATTCATTGTAATAGACGAAATGCATCACTATCGAGGTGTCTTCGGCTCACACCTGGCAAATGTAATCAGGCGCTTGAAACGCATCTGCGAATTCTACGGCTCCAACCCGCAATTCATACTTAGCAGCGCCACTATCGCCAATCCCGAAGAACTAGCCACACGCATGATAGGGCGTGAGGTAAAGTTGATTACCGAAAACGGAGCGCCGTCGGGACAGAAGCATGTGATTTTGTACAACCCGCCGGTGATTGATGAGCGTCTTGGCGTTCGCAAATCGGCGCTGAATGAAACTCGACGACTTGCTGAGTGGTTCTTACGTGAGAAAATCCAGACTATCATATTTGGCCAATATCGAACACAAGTGGAGACGTTACTGTTATACTTGCGCGAATCTACCGGCAAAGCTTTTGGTCGCGGGATTAAAGTTGCCGGTTATCGTGGCGGATATTTGCCGAATGAACGACGAGCAATCGAGCGCGGCCTGCGCAATGGCTCTATTACCGGAGTGGTTTCTACTAATGCGCTGGAACTTGGCGTAGATATCGGCTCGCTGGATGTGTCAATTATACTGGGCTACCCGGGTTCGATTTCGTCACTATGGCAACAAGCTGGACGCGCCGGACGCAGGCGCGGAACCTCGGTGACAATTTTCGTAGCCACTAGCGCAGCTATCAATCAATTCCTCTGCAAACATCCCGAATACATATTCGAGCGCTCGCCGGAAATGGGAATTGTTGACCCTGACAATTTGATAATTCGCTCCAGCCATTTGAAATGCGCGGCCTTCGAGATGCCAATGCGGGTCGATGAAGAATTTGGCCCCGACGGCACACTTGCAATTCTAGAGTATCTTGAAGACGCAAAAATACTGCGTCGCTCCGGCAACAAGTTCCATTGGTCAACTGAGATTTATCCGGCGGAGAATGTTTCGTTACGCTCGGCCTCACCTGAGAATTTCGTGATAATGAACATGACTGACAACGACCGCGCAATCGGCGAAGTGGATTATTTCTCCGCGCCATATTATTTGCACGAAGAAGCAATCTACATTCACAACGGCGCAACTTACCAGGTAGACACACTCGACTGGGACGGACGCAAAGCCTATGTCAAAGAAGTGCGCATCGACTACTACACTGACGCCGAAACCAAAACAGATTTGCATGTGCTGGCAATCAACGACAAAATCCCCGGGGCTGAGGGTAGTCCCGATTTTGGAAGTCGTTGCGTCGGCGAGGTTACAGTGCGCTCAGTGACTACCATGTATAAGAAGATCAAATTCCACACGCATGAAAACGTCGGCTTCGGTCAGCTCAATATGCCAGAGATGGAAATGTCAACCGAGGCATTCTGGTATGCCTTCCCTGATAATCTGCGCGAGCTTATGGGTTTTACCGGAGAGGAACTAGGGGGCGCATTGCGCGCCACTGCAAGTGTGCTGGGTAAAATAGCGCCGTTGTGGGTAATGTGCGACCCGCGTGATTTGCGCAGAGTCTCACAAGTCCGCGCGCCCTTCACCGAAAAACCAACTATCTACCTATATGAAAACATCCCCGGCGGCGTAGGGCTTTCACAAAAGCTCTTCACTGTTTCCGATGATCTCTTTCTGGCCTGTGTTGACCATATCAAGAATTGCGCCTGCACAAGCGGATGTCCGTCGTGTGTCGGCCCCTCGCTGGAAGTAGGCGCCAGCGGCAAGCAAGGCGCTGTGAAACTTCTGGAGCTTATGCGTGGAGTAGTTATGGTAGAGGAGACAAGCTCCGGAATTGAGACTTGTTAGGCGTGTTGCCGAGACCACTCTCAACCGGGTTTACTCAATTTCGCTTTTCGACTCTACCGAATTAGCGACACGGAACATATTTCGCCAAGCTCCAGCTTTTGGGAAAAAGCGCGGCGTAACAGCGGCATATGCCTGATACGCCGGGCCAAACTTTTCTGCAACTTGGCGTTCCTCTTTCAATGCCAACCGGTAGTACATAAAGAATACCAACGGCGCAAGAATCAAAGAAGGCAATGTCGGCCAATGCACAAGTTGCCCGAACACCGCAATGAAGATGCCTGTGTATTGCGGGTGCCTGACGTACTGATATAATCCGCCAGTGACCAACTTTTCCTCTTTGACACCCTGGTATATTTGTCGCCAGCCAGCGGCAAGGAGCAATATCCCGCTGAACATAATCGCATAACCCAAAACCATCTCAAAAAGAGCCCCGACATCGCCTAGTCCCAGCAATGAACTCCATAAGTGGCCGCGCATATGCAACCACGGAATATCAATACCGAAATAACTAGTCAGAATATAGATAGTCAGGGGAAATCCATACATCTCAGCATAAAGCGCAATGATGAACGCTTGAAGAATACCAGCGGCGCGCCACTCTTTCCATCCTTTAGGAACCAGATAGCGAAATACAAACCAGCCAACAAGGACTATCATAAAAGCCGCAATTATCCATTGTCCGCCTAAACCACCGGCGTCTGTGTCATTCATAGTAGCTTCTCCTTGTCAAAATATAGTCCACCTGCTATCCAGCTTTCCAAGCTATGCCAATTCTCTCCAGGTGAAGTGCTCATAGACACCTGACCAATACATCCCGAATCCAAAAGCGAATAAAAGCTCTTCGAGCGGCATACCTAGCAGTAATAGCCCTGAGAGGGCTTCAAGGTTCCAGACACTTTCAATATACCCCGGAGCGGAAATTCTAATACCTTGTAAAAATACGATGTAAAAAACCAAGAACAGCGCCCCTCCAACCCAGGTCTTTTTCTTCAAATCCGGTCGACAGAGTATATTTGAAAATCCGCCCACAAACATGGCGATTATTGCCGGATAGATCGGGTTCCAGCCCACGAAATAAAGGGCGATGAAGGTAACAAAAAGAGACGAAATAGCCCAGTAATGATGTCTGTGGAGCGGCTTTCGTTTTTCACCCGGCGCTAGAGGGCGAGCGCTTTTCTTGGTTATTACATTGTAAAGCACAGCTCCTACTCCACCAATCCCGAAGCTGAAGATGAAACTCTCGATGTCAAAACCGGTGTTATGCGCCAGGTTGAACAAGCTCGGTGGATTCCAATACTCCGGTACAAACAGTACTTCCGATAGGCCAAAAAACGTAGTGAACAAACTCGCCCACCACATTTCCTTACGTTGCCTGGGGAAAAACAAAAAAAGAGCCACCCATGGTATTAGAAATGCGCTAGCCCAGATTAGCCACAAGTACTGAGGTTGATCCATAATGTATTCTGCCTCCAATCTACTAGTCGGTAAAGGGATTCATTGCTTCAAAAGTAATCTCTCTAAAGACTACACTACCACATTGCTTTGGCAGGTTCAACCACATAGTTCAACTTCCGGTTGAAGTGTCCGTCACAATAAGGTTATTCCGCACTACACTGTTCAAGTGATTGAGTGATTATTGGCGCTTGCTAAAAAGTATTCACATATTCGCATATCTGTATTTTCAGACGGTCAATAGAGAAAATGGACTATCGCCGCAAGATTGAGTATAATCTCAAAGAACATTATGACGCATTTGCGAAAGGGAGCTTATGTCAGCAGATAATACAGTAGCTAACGAAAATATATGGACGTGCTCGATGCACCCAGAAGTGCGAGAACCCAAGGCAGGGTCTTGTCCGAAATGTGGTATGACTCTTGAATTGGTTTCGCCACAGATGAAATCAACTGAAACTCACTCGTCAACGAAAACTGATTCGTCGCCAAAAAATCAATGGACTTGTCCGATGCATCCGGAGATTCTGGCAGATAAGCCGGGGCCTTGCCCGAAATGTGGCATGGCCCTAGAGCCGACCATGCCTCAGATGAAATCATCAGCAACCGAGTGGACCTGCCCGATGCATCCGGAGATTCTAGAGTCTCAGCCTGGTTCATGCCCCAAATGCGGCATGGCTCTTGAAGCGAAGTCTCCTCCTGCATTAGCCACCAAAACTGAGTGGACTTGTCCGATGCATCCGGAAATCGTGAGCGACAAGCCAGGCTCATGCCCAAAATGCGGTATGGCCCTCGAGCCCAAAACAGTGAGCGTCGACGATGATGAGAGTAATCCTGAACTTGAGGACATGACTCGCCGCTTTTGGTTTTCCACAGCTTTGACAATTCCACTTTTAATAATAGCAATGGGCGATTTGTTACCCGGGAAACCGTTTTCGAACTTATTCCCGGAAGGTTGGAGGGTGTTCGTTGAACTTGGACTCGCGACCCCGGTTTTGCTTTGGGGGGCATGGCCGTTCTATGTGCGCGCAATCCAGTCTGTTAAAACGATGAATCTAAATATGTTTACTCTCATTGGATTGGGTGTAAGCGTGGCATATATATACAGTCTCATTGCAACTGTATTTCCTGAGATATTCCCGCCAGCATTCCGGGAGGCGTCCGGAGAAGTTGCAGTCTATTACGAAGCCGCTGGTGTAATAGTAACCCTTATTCTGCTGGGGCAGGTTCTAGAACTGCGCGCGCGCAGTCAGACGAATTCGGCCATCAAGAAGCTACTAGGTATGCAGGCGGTTTCAGCCAGACGAGTTGCCGCTGATGGCTCTGAAGAAGAAATTCCGTTGGAAGAAGTGCAAGTTGGCGACAGCCTGCGAGTTCGTCCGGGTGAAAAAACTCCGGTTGATGGAATTGTACTGGAAGGCAATAGCTCAATCGATGAATCCCTAGTAACCAGTGAACCGATTCCTGTCGAAAAAGTCGCTGGCGATAAAGTTATCGGGGCAACTATCAACGGCCCCGGATCATTCATCATGCGCGCCGATAGAATCGGCGCAGATACCTTGCTCTCACGAATTGTCAAAATGGTCTCCGAAGCCCAGCGCAGTCGGGCGCCAATTCAAAAACTTGCCGATATGGTCGCGGGATATTTTGTGCCGATTGTTGTGCTTATATCTGTGGTGACATTCATCATTGGGGCTAACTGGGGACCTGAGCCGGCTTTGGCTCTCGCACTCATCAATGCAGTTGCGGTGTTGATAATTGCCTGTCCTTGTGCGCTAGGACTGGCAACACCTATGTCCATCATGGTTGCAACCGGTAAGGGCGCCTCATTTGGTGTCCTATTCAAGAACGCCGAAGCAATTGAGGTTCTTCGCAAAGTTGATACTCTTGTAGTTGATAAAACCGGAACACTCACAGAAGGCAAACCGAAATTAGTGACTGTAAAAGCGACAGACGGAGACGACGCTCGAATGCTCCAACTCGTGGCCTCACTGGAACGAGGTAGTGAGCATCCGTTAGCCGAATCAATTGTCCGTGGCGCAGAAGAGCGCGGCGCAAAGATGATTAAAGCTGAGGATTTTGAATCAATAACCGGTAAGGGTGTTCTGGGTGTTGTCGATGGCGTGAAGATAGCGCTTGGTAATCACAAGCTCATGAGCGATATCGGAGCGGATGTCAATTCACTTGTCAAGGAAGCAGACGAGCTTCGCGCCGAGGGGCAAACGGTAATGTTTGTCGCTCTCGACGGAAAAACCGCTGGATTCATTGGTGTAGCCGATCCCATCAAGGAAAGCACACCAGCGGCAATAAAAGCTCTGCATGCCGAAGGTATCAGAATTGTCCTGTTGACCGGTGACAATGAAACAACCGCCAAAGCGGTAGCTGAAAAACTTGGTATCGACGATGTGCAGGCCGAAGCAATGCCAGACACCAAAGCCGAAGTAGTTAAGAGATTGCAAGCCGAAGGCCATATTGTGGCTATGGCCGGCGATGGTGTCAATGACGCTCCCGCGTTGGCCTCAGCGCACGTCGGAATCGCGATGGGCGCTGGAGCTGATGTAGCAATGGAGAGCGCCGGAGTGACACTTGTTAAAGGTAACCTCGACGGCATAATACGTGCGCGTGTTCTTAGCCGTAAGACGATGGCGAATATCAAGCAGAACCTATTCTTCGCCTTTATCTACAATGGAGCCGGTGTGCCCATAGCCGCCGGAGTCCTCTATCCATTTTTCGGAATACTCCTAAGTCCAATAATTGCGGCCGCGGCAATGAGTTTCAGCTCACTGTCAGTAGTAGCCAATGCATTACGCTTACGAGGAGTGAAAATCTGATGATACTCTCTGACTATTTGTTTTCCCGAGCAGTGAGGATTAAGGTTTCGGGCAATAACTATTGATTTGACATATTCAGAATATCTAGCTACTTTTATGAGTAGGTAATGACCCGAGTTTGAGCTCATAGGAAGGTAGCGGATAGTGGTAAAGTTTCGATGTCAGCTAAAAGTAGTTTTTGTGGCGGTTTTCGCATTCGTCGCCTTTTCGTCATGCTCCAATGAAACTGACAATCCTGTCAATCCATCATCGGATGTTGAATATTTCCCGAACCAAGTCGGCAATACCTGGACATACCAAATCCCAATCGAAGCCGACACAGCAACCGGCCAGGCCGCAGGATTTGCAAGAAGTGTCGTTTCAATAACAGGGGAAACCGAGATCCTCGATGGAATCCCTGTATCTATTTGGGTTCGCACTTCACCAGATTCAAAGATCTGCCCGGAATGTCAGGACACTACATTCGTTTTTGCCAATGAAACCCGCGCCAAGTTTATCGAGCGGGTTGAAGTATCTAGAGATTCTCTGGAGCTACAAGTAGTCGCCGAGTTCAAATTTCCCTTCCGCGCCGACGAAACTTGGGACTGGACCCCATTCACCGATGAGAGAGAACCTCCGATCATTGCCTCAACCGGCAAGACTCTAAGAACCACTACAATTGAGGTCGGCGCAGGAACTTTCACGAGCGCTCATTTGATTACGTTAGAATCGGGTGGAATTAACTCTACGATTATTCCGGGTAAGAATGGATTCTACTGGTTCGCTCCTCAAATTGGCATCATCAGTTTTGTGAAAGGGACCGGCGCAAGTGGTGGTGGAGCTTACTCAACACCGGACGAGTTCGCAGATAGAATTCCGAAAGCTTTTACAAGTATTGCAGATCTTGGCCCTCCAGAATTCAAGTTCACCGACTTAACCATGGATTGCGATTCTATTCACGACCTCAACGGAAATGGATTCCTGGATATAGATGACCTTGCAAGTTGCGATTTCTTTAGACCTTCCACGTCCAACGCTGGCTCAGTTTACTATGGCAGAACTTGTGACACATTGTTTGACCAAAACGGAAACGGATTTTTCGACGAAGCTGACGCTATAGGCTGTGACTTCTTCACCTCTCCACTCTTCTATGATATAGAGGATACTTTCGTTGACCCAAACGCTATCCCCAGGACGCTACCGCAATTGTGGGAACTACAAACTTTCAATGTGGAAGGCGAGAAATAGTATGCTCATACACTTCAGATACTTTACGTCGCGCTTGTGGATACCTTTAGCGCTAACAGCTATGCTCATTGCCTCCTGTTCCAATTCATCCGGACCGCAAGATGCAGATAATCAACCTGAGTATTTTCCGAATAGAGTTGGAACGACGTGGGACTATGATTTTCCAAACGCCAGTAGTACATCGCCTAGCTTACACAGATCTGTACGGATAGTTGATAAAGCGACAATACTTGACGGCATGAAAGTTTCGGTGGCGCAGAACACCTATTCATTCCAGGAAACACGATTTGCGGACACGCAATTTGTGTTCGTTGACCAAGACAGCTTGGTGATTTTCAAAAAATCAACAACATCAAATGCGCTGGTGCGAGAGCACAAATTCTTGTTCCCCTTGAGAGTAGGTGACAAAGTTAGCTGGAGTAATACTGTTAGACTTCTGCCGGACGGTTCAGACTTTATTGGGACTGCCTACCCTGGAATCGGTGAAGTCGTAGGTAAAGACTCAATGCTTGTTCGTTCCAACTTCTACACAGAGGTCTATGAAATCCTTAACGTTAGCAGAGCCTCTGTCTCAAATTCGACCATGAACCGGGAGACGACTTTTTGGATTTCTCCCGAGGTGGGAATTATCAAGCGTTCTGAGATATTCTGTCCGATAAGACCCTACAATGGTGGTGGTCCCAAGGAAATTCCACGCGGCTGTTTCCGTGATAACGGATTGTGGGAGCTCTCAGAATTCAGCCCACCCACAAAATAGCGATAGTTGATTCAACGAGCGCCAAGTGAACAAGTATAACTGACCCATTCGCCATCACTGGCTTTTGACCAATTTGTCACACCACATTCGCGCAACGCATTCTCAATAGATTTAGTGTCAGGTTTCGTTATACCCGAAAGTATGAGAGTTCCTGACTGGCTAACTAGCTGAACTAGATCAGATAGAATCTCCAGCAGAATTCTGCTAATCATATTCGCAACAACAATATCATAACTTCCCGCTTCCCCACTGAAAACATCAGTAGAGCCCAGGGCTATTTCTGCATTCTCACTTACACCATTGAGTCGGCAATTCTCTTTACTGTTTTCAATCGCGACTGGATCATTATCGACTGCTTTAACAAATGATGCGCCAAGCTTCACAGCTAAGATAGACAGTATCAAAGAACCACAACCAACATCAGCCACTCGCATCCCCGGCTTGAGAGTATCCTTTAAGGCGCACATCGCCAGTTTCGTTGTCTCATGTGAGCCAACACCAAAGGCCATTTTGGGGTCAATTACAATGTCAGTTGTAATTGTTGGAACCTGAATACTCTCACGCTCCACCCAGGTGGGCCGGACTAGAATTGTATCTGCAATGATTACTGCTTTGGTCTCGCGACGGAATTTTTCCTGCCAGTCGATTTCCGGGATGAACTCAATTGCAAATTCTGGCGCAGGCGTTGAAAGGGTATCCTGATAGAAACTAATCCAAATTTCACGGAACTTGCCCACTTCAGATTCAGATAGATAGAACCGTAGTGTAACTTGTGAATCAGAACTGCCAAGCTCCTGAAACCCGTCGGAGAGGCGCCTTTGCAAGAAATCATTAACTAGACCATACTCAGACCGAGCGATTGAAGCGGTGATTTGCGAATGGCCAGCTTGAGCAGAGTCGCTGGTGTTCATCTAAACGCCAAGCGAGTCACGGAGTTTTTGCAGGAATGATTTGTCGTGCTTCGGAGGATTGAATGATTCAGATTGTCCCATTTGCTCCAGCAACTTCTTATCGGCGCTAGAAAGCTTTGTCGGAGTCCACACAGTAAGCAAAACAATTTGATCGCCTCGACCGTAACGTCTCAAGTGGGGGATTCCTTCACCGCGAAGCTTAATAGCTTTTCCGCTTTGCACACCAGCGGGAATCTTGATTGTCTCGCTACCGCGCAATGTCGGGACTTCAAGTTTGGTTCCCAGCGCCGCAGTAGTGAATGAGATCATCTTCTGGTAAATTACATCGTCACCCTGACGCACAAAATGTTCATGCTCTTTTTCTTCAATGACAACTTGCAAGTCACCGGGATGCCCACCTTGCGGGCCGAAATTCCCTTCGCCCTCAACAGTAAGGTAATTACCTTCGCTAACCCCAGCAGGAATCTCAACTTCAGTCTCGCCGGAGATTTTGCTACGTCCCTCACCACCGCAATCATCACAAGGAGAAGCAATCACTTTGCCACTGCCCTGACATTGCGGACAGGTTCTAACTTGCTGAATCTGCCCGATAAAAGTGCTGGTGACAGTTCGCACCTGCCCTGCTCCGCCACACTGGCGACAGGTCTCCGGTTGCGAACCTGCCGCGGCTCCCGAACCGTTACAAGTCTCGCAGGCGCCAAGTCGATTTACACGAAGTTTCTTGGTGGCGCCCATGGCGATTTCTTCGAGTGTCAACGATATGCGAATCCGCAAATCTTCGCCACGATTGGATTGGCCGCGTCTTCCACCGCCAAACATATCTTCGAATCCACCACCGCCACCACCACCGAAGTCACGCATAAAAGATCGCAGAGCCTCGTTAATGTCAAAACCGCCGAAGCCCGCATGACCACCACCAAAGCCTCCACCGGCTTGGCCGTTGAATGCCGCATGTCCGAATTGGTCATAGCGCTGACGTTTCTCCGCGTCCTTCAATACTTCATAGGCTTCAGTGGCTTCTTTGAACTTGTCCTCAGCAGATTTGTCATCCGGATTTCTATCAGGATGATACTTCATCGCCAACTTACGATAGGCGGTCTTGATTTCAACATGACCAGCCCCGCGCTCTACAGAAAGAATTTCGTAATAATCTCGTTCAGTCATATATATTAGATGCACTCTAGCAACGGTCCCGCAACAGCTTCTCCTATTGCTTCTCAGCTATAGCGCTAATGTCTAAGGCTATTTCTTTTCCTCATCAACAACTTCAAAATCTGCATCTACAGTATTGTCAGCTGCGCTACCTGCATCGGATGACTCGGTAGAGTCTCCTCCGCCTGTATCCCCGGCTTGTCCCGCCTCTGCCGCTTTCTCAGCTGTAGCCGCTTTGTACATCTCTTCGGATAGCTTATGCGAGGCGGTTGTCAGCTCCTCTTTGGCGGAATTGATTTCTTCGATTGATTCGCCTGTCAGAGCTTCTTTGAGTTTGTCCAGCGCCGCTTGAACCTTGGTCTTCTCGTCATCATCGATTTTATCACCGTGATCTTTGAGAGTCTTCTCGGTTTGGTAATGCAGTTGGTCAGCCTCATTGCGCGCTTTGACCAGCTCCTCGCGAGTCTTATCTTCCTCAGAATGCGCTTCTGCGTCTTTCACCATTCCATCGATTTCGTTATCTGAGAGTCCTGATGAAGCCTCAATGCGAATCGACTGTTCTTTGCCGGTTGCACTATCTTTAGCGCTGACATGCACAATACCGTTTGCGTCAATATCGAATGACACTTCAATTTGCGGAATCCCACGAGGCGCAGGAGGAATACCCACCAAATCAAAACGTCCCAGTGTCCTACTATCGGAGGCCATCTTCCGCTCGCCCTGCAGAACATGAATGTTCACCGCAGGCTGATTGTCAGAAGCAGTTGAAAACACTTGCGACTTCTTGGTCGGAATTGTGGTATTGCGCTCAATCAGCGGAGTCATTACACCACCAAGAGTCTCAATGCCCAATGTCAGAGGTGTCACATCCAACAGGACCACATCTTTAAGGTCGCCAGCGAGTACGCCGCCCTGAATCGCCGCGCCAATAGCTACCACCTCATCAGGATTCACACCCTTATGTGGCTCCCGACCAAATATCTCTTTTACTATCTCATGAACCTTCGGCATACGAGACATACCGCCAACGAGCACCACCTCATCCATATCAGAGGCTTTAAGCTTAGAGTCAGCAAGCGCTTTTTTGCAAGGGCCGATAGTTCGTTGCAGAAGTTCATCAGTTAACTGCTCAAGTTTGGCGCGTGAGAGTGTCAGGTCCAAATGCTTTGGGCCATCCTGGTCCGCAGTCACGAAAGGCAAATTGATATTGGTCTGCATTGCGCTTGATAGCTCGATCTTCGCTTTTTCCGCCGCCTCACGCAAACGCTGAAGCGCGATGCGGTCTTTACGCAAGTCTATGCTGTTGGTCTTTTTGAACTCCTCTGCCATCCAATCAATTATCTTCTGGTCAAAGTCATCGCCACCCAAATGAGTGTCACCGGAGGTGGCATGCACTTCAAAAACACCGTCGCCGATTTCAAGAACTGAAACATCAAACGTACCACCACCGAGATCGAAAACCACTATCTTCTTGTTGCCGCCCTTATCAAGTCCATAGGCCAGTGATGCGGCTGTCGGCTCGTTGATAATACGCAACACTTCAAGCCCGGCAATTTTGCCAGCATCCTTAGTGGCCTGACGTTGTGAGTCATTGAAATATGCAGGAACTGTGATTACCGCTTTCGTCACTTCAGAGCCAAGATGATTCTCTGCCGCTTTCTTCAGATACTGCAGAACCATCGCTGATAGTTCAGGTGGAGCATAAGTTTTGTCACCGACATGAACCACGACATTGTCGTTACCATCGCCTTGAACATCATAGGGAACTAGTTTCTCTTCAGAGGAAACCTCAGCGTGCTTACGGCCCATGAAACGCTTGATAGAATACAGAGTGTTTTCCGGGTTAGTGACAGCCTGACGTTTCGCCGCCGCGCCGACTAGCCTTTCGCCGGTTTTTGAAAAAGCCACCACCGAAGGAGTCGTGCGTGCGCCTTCCTGATTCGGGATAACTGTCGGCTCATTTCCTTCGAGGACTGCGACACAACTGTTTGTTGTCCCCAGATCGATTCCGATTACTTTGTTTGACATCTTGGGCAAAACTCCAATCTACATATTGTTACTGGACGCAAAGGCTCTCTGCGACTCTGGTATTATTTTCTATCAACAAATCTCTAGCAATAACTCTTTATATAATAACCGCAATTTCTAATCTTGTGTCTTCTTCCTGGATGCCACACCGACTTTCGAGTGACGTAACACTCTATCGCCGCGTCTATACCCCTTGGAGATTACCTGTGAAATATGGTCCTCGGGGTGTTCATCAGTTTCGATTTGCACTACCGCCTCGTGAAGTGACGGGTCAAATTGTTTTCCCTCAGTCTCAATTTCTTCAACACCCTGCGACTTTAACACACCAAGTAACTGCTGGTGTATCATTTTCGCGCCTTCATGAAGAGAGCTGTAAAGTTTCTCGGGGTTTTCATCGCCTTGCCCTCTTTCTGCCGAGGCAAGCGCGCGTTCAAAATTATCCACTGTCTCAAGCATTTGCAACAGCAGTCTGTCATTGGCGGAATTGATTAAGTCATTTCTTTCGCGAGCAGTGCGTTTCTTGAAATTCTCAAATTCAGCCGCCAAACGCATGTACTTATCCTGAGCCTCTTGCAACGCCGTTTCCGTTCCGGTAGTATCTGCCTGCCCGGACGATACCTCACTTGCTTGCGATTGTTCATTCGCGGATGAAGTCTTTTCTGTATCTGCAAATGGTTCTTTTGATTCAGTCGTCATACTACTTTGCTTCTCTTATTATTTCAGTTCTTCAACTCATCTGAGTCTGCGAGACTCTCGGAAATTGATTTGGCCGCGTATTCGACCATAGAAAGCAACTTAGAGTAACGCATCCTGGTTGGTCCGATTACTGCGATTTTGCCCTCTATAGAGCCAACTTTGTAACTGGCGCTAACTACCGAACAGCGTTTCATCTCTTCAAGGTTGTTCTCATCACCTATTTTGACAATGACTCCGGTACTTGTAGTTCCATCACCGTTGTCACACTTAAGCTCCTGCGAAAGTTTCTCCTGGTTTTCTAAAGTGCGTACAAATTGCACTAGTTGCTTACGGTCTGCAAACTCCGGTTGTCCGAGCAAATTCTCGGCTCCAACTACATGCAATTGAATATCTGAAACTCCCTCCCAGATTCCAGACTCCGGATCAATAAACAGCTTCAAAAGTCGTGCATTGCCAGTTACATTCGCCAGTCGGCTGGTGATAGTCCTGCGGATTTCACCTAATGTCAGCCCGCATAATTTCTCATTGAGAATCTGCTCCAACGTTCGCATATCCTCATCAGGCAATGAAGCCTCAACTTCAAGAATCACCGAACGCGCCAACCCAGATTTGACTACCAGAACCACCAAAGCCTTATCGGAATTCAACGGAACCAATTCCAATCGTGTCAAAGTTCCTTCGTCAAATCGCGGGGCAATTGTAACTCCCATTTGCATCGCGATGTCCGCCAAGGCGCGTGTTGATTGCCCGAGAATCGCATCGATGGATTTACCCGAGTTAAACAGAGAGTTGCGAATTTTCTTACGTTCGGCGGCGCTCAAGGATTCGGGTTTCAAGAGGCTATCTACATATAGCCTATAACCAATATCAGTTGGCACCCTACCAGCGGAAGTATGCGGCTGAGAGATAAAGCCCATATCCTCCAAATCCTGCATGGTATTGCGGATAGTGGCCGACGAGAGGCCCATGCCAAACTTGGTGGCAATAACCCGCGAACCAACCGGGTCGGCGGTTGCGACATAGTGGTCGATTAGATTCTGGAGAACCTCTCGCTCCCGGGTATTTAGATTTTCAAATGCCATATTTTTTTCGTTCTTCAAATTGTCCCTCTCGCTTCGGCCTGCCGTTTCAGAGTCAGAAGCGCAGATAAAAAAACTGGCAGTCCTTCTGCCAGAGCGCTAATAATTTACACGCCAAAGCTTATATGTCAACTAATAAGCCTAAGTTCCCTACTTCAATATGTGTGGCGTTTTGTGTGGAAATATGGATTTTCGGGGAGATTATTCAGGAGCAACCATCGGAGCCCGGCCCCAATGCAGTTTTTGCCTGATAACTTTGTAAAATGAGCTATTTTTGAATCTGAGCAATCTCACCGAATTTTTCCCTTTTCGCACGACAAACTCGGCGGATTCAGGCAATTCGATTGTAAATTGGCCATCGATAGTCAATGCGCTACATCCGTGACTGGAGTATACCCTGACAACAAGCTCGGTCTCATCAGAGAACACAAACGGCCTGCTGAAAAACCCGAATGCAGAAATCGGTGAAACTACCAATGCGCGCATTTCAGGAGCTAAAATCGGTCCCCCGACTGATAACGAATAAGCGGTAGAACCTGTCGGAGTGGCGACAATTAGTCCATCAGCGCGGTAATTTGCGATCGGACGATCCCCGCTAAAGAGGTCAATTGTGATAATCCTACTAGTGGCGCCCCGGTCGATAACCACTTCATTGAGAGCCGGCGGTGTCTCAACGCCATCAAGAACGGTTTCGAGAGTCATGCACTCATCGATATGATAATCCCCTGCGACTATTCGTTCTAGATTTGCTTCCATTTCAGCCAGCGAAGACTCGGTCAGAAACCCCAGAGTGCCAACATTGACCCCAAAAATAGGAACCCCCGATCCTGCGACCAAACGAGCAGAAGTGAGTATTGTGCCGTCCCCGCCAAGTGAAACCAAAATATCAATTGATTCACGTAATTCATTGTCTGGCAGTGCATTTTCCGGCTGGCCCAAAAGTTCCGCTGCGGATTGAGAGAGTTTTATAGCATGACCGGTGCGTTGCCCCCAGCCGATAATCTGCCTGGCGGTTGGCCCAGTTTCGGGGCGTTTCGATTTAGGATTGAGATTAAGGCCGAAGGTCAGCAATGGACTATGTCCGAAGGGTAGGGCTAGATTCGCCGGTTAGAATATCACTTCGTGGAAGCTTATGAGCCAGCTGAAGATGAACGCCCAGGTGTAGTCAGGTCAGAAACCAGCGTCTCAGTCTCAGCTGTCTTGTGAATTCTTGGCCGCTGGCCTTGTTTGCCAAATCCGAGCCGGTCAAGAATGCCTCGTTTGCCATTCGTTCTGGTAGTATGGCTGGAATCCTTTAGAGCTGTTATCATCTTCTGAGCCAGTGAATCGGAGTCAAGACCAATATCGCGCCACAATTCCTCGACTCCGCCATGCCAAATGAATTCATCAGGAATACCGCAATTGATTACCTGCCCCGAATATCTCGATTCATGCATCATTCGTGAAATAGTCGAGCCAAATCCGCCTAGTAACGCATTCTCTTCAATAGTCATTATAGCCGCATGAGAATCGGCCACCTGCTTCAGCGTTTCGGTATCCACAGGTTTGACGAAGCGCGCGTTTATCACAGTTATAGATTTGCCGGTTTCGGCCAGGACTTTGTTAGCGGCCGCCAAAGCGTTGATAACCATAGTGCCAACAGCCAAAATACACAGCTCGCTACCTTCGCGTAAGACTTCCCATTTACCCCAAGCGATCGGCTCAAACCCGGGTTTGATTTCGGTCGGCACGCTACCTCGAGGATAGCGAATCGAAATTGGCCCGCCAATATCTTCTTCTATAGCGTAACGAAGCAAGGAGCGAAGTTCATTCCCATCTTTAGGAGCAGTGACGGTGAAATTCGGAGCGGTTTGCATATAGCTCAAGTCAAAGACCCCATGATGTGTCGGTCCATCGGCTCCGACAATTCCCGCTCTATCGAGACAGAGAATCGCCGGGAGATTTTGCAGGGCGATATCGTGCATGACCTGATCATAGCCGCGCTGTAAGAAAGATGAATACACAGCAAACAACGGACGCACACCTCCGGCGGCCAGACCGGCGGTGAAACAAACGCCATGCTCTTCGGCTATTCCTACATCATGGTAACGCTTCGGATACTTTTCGCCGAAAGGCAACACGCCAGAGCCAGTCGGCATAGCGGCGGTAATTACATTTAGATTCTTGTTCTTTTCACCAAGCTCTACAATAGCATCGCCAAAAACCGAGGTATACGCCGGTAGAGATTTGGGCTTCGGGTGCATTTTGCCGGTCTTCAAATCAAAGGGAGTAACCGCGTAGAACTTGAGCGCATCTTCCTCTGCGCGCGGATAGCCTTTGCCTTTTTTGGTAAAGACATGTAGCACCTTCGGGCCGCTCATCTCGCGCAACTCTGTAAGAGTCTTGCGCAACAACGGAATGTCATTTCCGTCAATCGGCCCGAAGTAACGCAGTCCCAGATGCTCGAAAAGCGCCCCGGGTTGTACTAGGGTTTTGAATGATTTCTCAAGACGACGAACTGTTTCGCGTATACTTTCGCGACGTTTGAATTTACCTGTTAAATCCCAAACCTCCGAGCGGAGTTTGTTGAAACGCTCGTCGGTCATAATTCCTGTCAGATATTTTGACAGGGCGCCAACAGTTCTTGAAATCGCCCAGCTATTATCATTGAGAATAATCAGCATATCTTTCTTGGCGCCACCGAGATGATTCATGCCTTCGTAGCAAAGACCGCCTGTCATGGCTCCATCACCGACGACCGCCACAACTTTGTGATCCTCGCCGCGCGCATCACGAGCGCAGGCAAAACCCATTGCCGCCGAAATTGAAGTGGAAGCGTGTCCGGCGATGAAGGAGTCATACTCGGACTCTTCGCGGCGAGTGAAGCCTGAGAGTCCGTTCTTCTGACGGATAGTGTTCATCCTATCGGCGCGACCAGTCAGAATCTTATGCGGATAGGATTGATGGCTGACATCCCAAATGAGCTTGTCGGTCGGGGTATCATAGACCGCATGGATAGCCACAGCTAATTCCACTACGCCCAAATTGGAGGCAAAATGTCCACCGGATTCGGAAACTGATTCCAGCAATTTGACACGCACTTCATCTGCGAGCTGGATTAACTGCTCATCGGTGAACGTCTTGAGTTCCGAGGTGGCTTTAAGGTCTTCTAGTAATGACATATATATTTTGCGTCGACGACCAATGTCGTCTATTTCACTTATACTAAAGATGTGTACGATAGGTCAGAAATGGCAAATAAAAATATATTCGCCTGTGGGATGATAGTGTGATTTGTGCGTAGGGGCAAGTTTGCACATAGGACATTCGAAACACATCAATCCCAAGAAATGCTGGCCCCGTCCCAATGCACTCTTTCAATTCTTGTGCCTGCAGCGAGCATTCGTGAATCTGGGACTACTAGATTACCGTTGCTATCCTCTTCTCGACAATCTAGAGCTGTTCGAAGAAAATCGTACGCCTCTAGGAATTCCCTTTCAAGTTCCTTCGCGTTCGGGTCAACTATAACCACTCTTCTGTCCTTGGAGCCTTCCAGCCAATGGACAATTAGATTGTTGACGCCCAAATCGCCAAATCCATAACCGATCGAAAGTAGCTTTGAGCTTTCTCTAAGTGAATTCGCTAATAGCTGCAAGCCACTGAAGTATATCCCTTGGGTGTACTCGAAATACTTGTTTAGAGTACCCAAAAGCAGTTCCGGAGGGCCGTAACCTGGCACTTCTGCGTCTATCTTTCTAATAGCTTTGAAATAGTTTGGCCCAGAGGCCTTGCGCCAATCGATAGAACCGTGCAGTTTTACCAACCAAGGAAGTTTTGAATCTTGGAACTGGCGTACATCCCACACGTACTCTCTTCCTTTCGTGAAGTTGAAACCGTCCACATAGTCTTGATCTATTTCCCTGAAGATTCGCTCCAACACTAGATCATGATTAGTTGTAAATACTCTTACCCCCGCCGGTGAGAGATCTCTCAACATTGCACAGAAGTGCTCGAGTGGTGAAACAGAGGTTATCCTGCGATTCAGATCTCCGTGAACAATGTCAAGAATCGACTCCATCATTACATGAAGAACTCCATCAGCACAATCACCTCCGCATTTGTGCCCAAGCGTGCTCTCCAACTGAGCGTGAAACTCCTTTCTTGCGATACTTGCGTTTGCATCGTGTATGGGATCAGCGTATGCTCGACTTATCGTAGTAGAGTAATAGTAGATTTCTTCGTAGTTAGGCCGTTGCTTCAACTTCCACTCTCTAGGTAGCACAGTTGAGTAAATGGGCTCAAGAGTATTGAGTATCGCTCGGAGAGCGTCTGAAGCATTGCCTTCCATGCTTCTAGTTCTTTGAGTAAGCTCATCTACACTCGGAAACTTGAGTGCCCTAGAGAAACCCGATCCGATCAGCATTACCCCAGAGTCTTTGACCAGTATTTCAGGCAATGAATCTCTCCTATGAGTTTAGTTTCTCAACTCTCACGTTGCGCAATATATCGCGCCAACTCAGTTAGACGCTGGGTTGGGAAGTCGCAGTTGCTTAGGGCGGCTATGGCTTCTTTGATTAGATTGTCTGCTATGCGGTGGGATTCGGGTAGGCCTACTGCGGCGGGGTAGGTGGCTTTGCTGTTTTTTTCGTCGGAGCCGATTTCTTTGCCGAGTTTGTCCTGGTCACCCTCGATATCGAGAATGTCATCGACAATTTGGAACGCCAGGCCTAGCTTTTCACCGTACAATGTGAGCGCTTCCATGCAGGGAGCTTTGGCGCCAGCTAGAATCGCTCCGAATCTCAAGGAACAACGGATTAATGCGGCGGTTTTTCGGGTGTGAATGAATTCGATTTCCCCGGCGGTTACCGGACGACCTTCGGCCTCCATGTCGGCAACCTGACCGCCTATCATTCCATAAGAGCCGGTGGCAATTGCGAGTTCATGCACCAATTCGATCTTGCCACTGCGCGCAGTCCATTGGAACGCCAAATCATGCAGAGCATCGCCGGCAAGAACCGCGATTCCTTCGTCGAATTTCTTATGCACAGTCGGCAAACCACGACGCAAGTCATCATTGTCCATGCAAGGCAAATCATCATGAATCAGCGAGTAGGAGTGTAATAACTCAAGCGCGCAAATCGGCGGCAGAGCCATTTCGAAATCACTTCCGCCAAGCGCCTCATAGGCTGTCAGCGCCAAAATCGGACGCACGCGTTTGGCCTTCGCCAGCGCTGAGTAGCGAATCGCCTCGTGAAGCTCCCGAGGATGTTCGGTTACTTTCGGAAGTAGGCGGTCGATTTCACCATCTACTAGTTTGCGTTTTTCCGCGAGGTAATTCTGGAAGTCTGTCATTGGCTCAACCAACTCGGCGCTCTTATTCATTTTCGCTACTACTCATTATCAATAAAATCTTTCTCAACCATCTCGCCGTTCTCTTCAACTAAGAGCTTGATTTTCTGCTCGGCCTCAGAGAGTTTTTCCCGGCAAAATTTCGCGTTTTTCATGCCCTCAGTGTAAAGAGCAATCGCATCATCGAGTGTAGGCTCTCCCTCTTCGAGCTCTTCACTAATTACTGTCAGACGAGCCAAAGACTCCTCAAAATTCTGATTATTATCTGATTCGTTTGTTTTCTTTTTTGCTGTTGCCATATTTTTATTCCTTATCGAGGGAGGACGCTATTCGGAGGTCGAAATCACCTGCGTCACGGCCTTCCCCTTGTTAAGTATAATCTCAATTTCGTCGTCTTTGCGCAACTGCGCCGCCTCACGAATCACCACTCCTGGGCTAACTTTTTCAGCCTTCAGCGCCCGGGCCACAGAATATCCTCGCGCCAGAGTTTTCAGAGGCGAAAGTGAATCCAGCCTTTGGACAGCTAAGGCCAATGCGTTTTGTTTGTCTCTAAGGTTATTGGTGGCCGCCAAGGCGAATCTGCGGCTTTGATGATCAAGCTCCTGTTCGCGACGCTGGACAATTTGATATGGGTCGGCAAAAACTCCCCGGCTTAGAAGATTTGACAGATCATCTCGCCCACTGGCTACCAGCCGTTGCAGTGATTCAGCCATCTCACTGGCGATATTCCGCACACCTTCCCGCGCTCGGTCTAGCTCCCAGGCTACCACCTCAGCGGCGGCGCTGGGAGTTGGGGCGCGAAAATCCGCCACAAAATCCGCCAGTGTCCAGTCGATTTCATGTCCCACTCCGGTAACTACCGGCTTGACTGAGCGCTCGATGGCCCGCACAACAGTCTCGGTGTTGAAGCGCCAAAGGTCTTCCAGAGAGCCACCGCCTCTACCTGTGATAATCAAGTCAATATCTGCGCGTGTGTTGAAATAATCAATCCCGCGTTCAATCTCGAATTCCGCGCCCTGCCCTTGTACCGCGGCGGGATATATCACCAGCTTGATCAGAGGATTGCGACGAGTGAAAATATTTATCATATCGCGTACTGCCGCGCCGCTTGGCGAGGTGACAATTCCCACCGTAAATGAATACTGAGGCAGAGCCTGCTTGCGCTCGGGTGCGAAAACACCCTCGGCATTTAGCTTTTCATATAGTTGACGGAAAGCGATTTCCAACTCGCCTACACCCAGCGGTTCGACTCGACGGATATTCAGTTGATACTGTCCACGCGGTTCATATAGCGCCAAAGAGCCATAGGCCCGGATTTTCATTCCGTCCTCAAGTTTGAATTTCAATGAGGCCGCATTGCCTTTCCACACTACCGCGCTTAGTGTGGCGCCTGCGTCTTTGAGCGAAAGGTAATGATGGCCCGAGGGGCCGTAGAGTTTGTGGTTGGAAATTTCACCCTCCACAATCACCTGTGCGAAATTACCCTCTAATACCCCTTTAATACTGCGGGTGATTTCAGTGACTGAGAAGACTCGCACATCGGAGGGTTTGGATTGACTACCAGCTTGTGAGTATTGCATGAGGGTATAATACTGCCAATGAGCGAGTGCGGCAACTGATTCGGAAACTGTTTCTAGAGTGACTAGTCGGATTCTATCGTCCTAATAAACAAAGAAGCGGACCAGTGGTAGATCGCTCTACAAATAGTCCGCTTCACTCACAGGTAAAAGATTCAGGAGGTTGCGAGGCTGGCCTTAATCTGCTCGGCCAACGTAGTTGATACACCGGAGGTCTCGGCAAGTTCCATAATTGAGGCCTCGCCTATTTGTTTCACCGAGCCAAATTTCTTCAGCAACGCCGCGCGTTTCGCGGGGCCAATCCCCGGGATTTCATCCAGCTTTGAAGTGATTGTGCGCTTCTTACGAATAGCGAGATTATACTTAACTCCAAACCGATGCGCCTCGTCACGAACCTGTTTCAACAGCGCCAGCGCTGGCGCGGCTTTCGGAATAGTTATCGGTTCGGAATGATCGGGAAAATAGACCTCTTCAAGCCGTTTGGCTAATCCAATAATCAATTGGTTCTCAATCCCCAACGATTTCAATTCCTTTACGGCAGTGTTCAATTGTCCTTTACCGCCATCAACCACAACCAGGTCTGGGAATTCCTTCTTCTCTTCTTTCAAGCGGAAAAAATAGCGGCCGATAATCTCACGCATCATCGCAAAATCGTCCTGACCGGTTACACCCTTGATTTTGAACTTGCGATACTCACGTTTGAGCGGTTTGCCTTTGCGGAAATAGGACATTGAACCGACTGCGTCGGTCTCTCCGGTGTTGGATATATCAAAACAGCAAATAGAATTTGGGGCTTTCTTCAATGATAATTCTTTCTGTAAAGACGACACCATCGGGGCGATCTTCTCTCGATAGCCGTGCTTTTGCACTAGAACTTCACCAAGGAGCAATCTCGCATTCGATGCCGCCATCTCAACTAGACGGAGCTTCTCCCCTCTCTGCGGCGATGCGACTTTGACTTTTTTCCCGCGTTGTTCCGAGAGCCAATCAGCAATCAAAGACTCATCTGGCAGTGCGAACGGCAAATACACTTGCTCAGGCAAATTAGGCTGGTGATTGTAATACTGACTGAGGAATTCGCGTAGCACTTCCTCACTGGTCGCCAACTCACCCGGCTTGATGCGAATATCCTGACGACCAATCATAGCGCCTTCGCGGATTTGTAAGACAACCGCTACGGCTTCACGTTCACTTTCATCATAGGCCAGAGCGACAATGTCACGATCGACATTCTCACCGCTATCGACCTTTTGTCTCTCGGTTATGGTTTTGATTCCGGCGATTTGGTCGCGCAGTTCTGCGGCGCGCTCATACTCTGAAAGTTCAGCGGCTTCGCTCATCTTAGCTTCCAGATCACGCACAAGCTTATTGCCTTTACCCGATAGGAACAGCAACAACGCATCGACTGATTCCTGATAACTCTCAACTGACTGAAAATCCTCACAGGGACCACCACAACGCCCAATTCGATAATCGAGACATACTTTGTATTTGCGCCCCTTGGGATGCGGTATCACCAAATCGCAGGAACGAATTTTCAGCAATCGGCTAATGAATCTGATAGTCCGACGCATCGACATCGCAGATGTATAGGGACCAAAATATTTTGCGCCATCATTATCAATTTTACGCACCACTACAATTCGGGGAAACGCCTCCTGCACTGTCACTTTGATATAGGGATAATGTTTGTCGTCTTTTAGCGCGATGTTGTAGCGTGGCTTGTGTTCCTTGACGAGATTCGCTTCAAGTATCAGCGCCTCCATCTCGTTGTCAGTGACGATGATTTCGAGATCGGCGATTAGTGACATCAGGCGAGCAGTTTTTGTCTCACGGGAGCCTTTGCTTTGGAAATAGGTGCGTACCCGGTTCTTTAGTGACTTGGCTTTACCAATGTAAATCACTTTGCCGGCTTTGTTCAGGAAGAGGTATACGCCCGGTCCGCCTGGAAGGTTTTTGAGCTTTTCCCTGACGAGCTTGTCCTGCGAAGAAGGCTTCTTAGATGTAGATTCGGAGGTGGATTCCATTGAAGTAGGCGCCTTTTTCCTAGCGGCCTGTATGCTTGGAGCTCTTGGATTTTGATTCTTCGACGAATACGACTCTGCGGGCGCTATGGTAGTATTTGCGCCAGTAGGAAGCGCCGAGCTTGGCAATTACCACGCCACGACTCGAGGAAGCATGAATAAAACGTTCATCACCAACATAGATACCGACATGCGATACAGTCTTACCGCCAATAGCAAAAAACACAAGATCGCCATAGCGCAAATGACTACGAGTGACAAGCTCACCTGCCCCAGCTTGGTCACGCGCCACTCGCGGTAGTCTTAGTCCGTTGTAGCGACGATAAACTTCTGACGTAAACCGACTGCAATCGAGCCCCTCCTGGTATTTTGAGGCTCCCTGATAGGGCGCGCCCAAATACTCCTGTAGCAATCTCCCGAATTTATCCTGCTCAGTTGTACTCCATGGCCCAATCGAATACGGTCCCGAAAGCGGGCTGGCTGGAGTTTGCTTGCGCATAACTTTTCTCTTGGGCTCTTCATTGCGTCCTGAATCGGAAACTCTACGACAAGAGACAACACCAGTGAGCGCAAGCGCCAATACTGTCACTATTACAGTTGTACTAAATATCTTGTTCTCAGCTTTTTCCATATCCATTCTCTCATATCAAAAGCATCTCATCACGAATCAAGCAAGTTTCGGATAGACTATCCCAAAGCGCTTCTGGTAATAAAGGCGCGTAAGAGCCACCAGAGCAAGCAGAAAAACACCATACGCAGGATGCTGATAGGCCACAAACGCGCTTAAGACCAAAATAGGAGCTTTCGCGGCCAGAAGCATATGGCCCGACTTGCCAGTTAGAAGAGCTACAACTGATAAGGCTGTCGCAAAAGCGGCAGTGACGTATAGGGCCATTGAATCCGCAAGGACTCCGAATAGTAATGAACCAAATAACAGCCCGACAGCTCCCTTGAGAGCCACTCGGGGGCCAAAGCGCACTGCTATGGTCTGCTTGTTCGTCTTAGCGTCACCGCTCATATCTGGAATCGTCGTAATCAAGTATATTCCCCCTAAGGCGCACACCAATGAGCTCAACGTTTGCGCGCTGGTAGGACTCATTAGCGCAAATGCCTCAATAGCCCCGCGCTCTTGGGCGACTAAAGCCCACCAAATAATCACACTGTAGGGGATTGCATTAAGGACCAGACCTGCAAACGGCCTGTCCTTGCCGCGAAATAGCGGAGCTGAATACAATAATCCGACTATCACCGAAGCGCTAAAAGGCGCTAGTAATTCTATGTGATTGAAAGCGAAAACGTAAGAGCTCAATATGAGAGCCGCATACAAAGTCCAGGCAAAGCTCAGCTTCAACGAAATCGGAGGTTCAAGAAAACCTAACTTATTATTTATGCTGTCGCTACGGCGGTCAAAAATCTGATTGATGACATAGCCCGAAGCAGTAAGACTACTTATCAGTGTCAAATTTAGCAATTGTTCAAATGTGAAAGGGGAGTTGGAATACTCAAAATCATACAGCAGTAGAAACACAGTCCATACAGGAATCAAAAGCAATGGGCGACAGAAGAAAATATATCGAGCGCTCGCATAACAAGATTTGTGTGCCATTTTCCTGCGTCATTTGTTGAACATCAAAACCAAATACCCATAAAGCGCTGGCGCCGCGAAGGCAAGTGAATCAAATCTATCCAACACACCACCATGCCCCGGAATTATCGACGAGGAATCTTTCACTCCAACTGAGCGCTTCCAAAGTGATTCCACCAAATCACCAAGTTGGCCGACCAGTGAAATCAAAAACGCAGCGCCTACAACTAGCAGAACAGAAGTATCGGGAAATACAGTAAGTTGCAATACATAGCCAGTTATCCCCGCTGAAACAACCCCCCCCAGGAATCCCTCCACTGTTTTGTTAGGCGAAACTGTCGGGGCCAGTTTGTGTTTGCCCAGAGCCATCCCCACACCCATCGCGGCTGTATCACTAATCCAAATTATCGCCAGGAGCGCAATAATCCAGTGGAAACCATCAACCGCTGGAAACTCTCGCACGTGATACATAAACGGATACAACATAGAAACTGAAAACACTCCCCAACCCAATTCACACAATTCACCGAATAGAGTCTCAGGTGTTTCCTTACCTAAGGCCTGCGCCATACCCAGAAACAGAAGCGCAACAACCAGCGCAGTCAGCGCCACGGAGATTCCAAACCAAAGATGAAGCGCCGCTATTGCAACAGTAATCGCCCAGGCAAAAGCGCCAAGCGCAGAACCGACACCCTGACGAGCAGGAGATTTCCGTCTGCGGAAAACCACCCGAATATATTCATAAGCCCCAAGCGCCGTCACCAATAGCAGAAATCCTCTCAGCCAGTCGCCGCTTTGGTAACAAATCCAAACGACAGCCGGAATCCCTATCAGGGCGACTGTGATTCTCTGTAGGAGATTCTTGCTCATAGAGTCAGGAGGTTACTTTTCCAAATCGTCGCTCGCGCCCCAAGTAATCTTCTACTCCATCGAGAAACTCATCTTCGCCGAAATCCGGCCAAAGGGTGTCTGTCAGGTATAGCTCAGTGTAACTGGTCTGCCAAAGCAGAAAATTGGAAAGCCTTCGCTCACCTGAGGTGCGAATCAGTAAATCCGGATCGGGTAGCCCTGCAGTATAGAGGAACTCGGAAAACTTGCTTTCGTCAAGCTGGTCAATATCGACTTTGCCATCAAGCGCGGCCTTGCAAAGGGCCTTGACTGCATCAAGAATCTCAACCCTTCCTCCGTAGCTCAAAGCCAAATTCAAAGTTAAACCATCGTTAGAAGCCGTCCTTCGGATTGCATCCTGCAGAACTTTGCGCCGAATGTAAGGAATATCCTGAAACCTGCCAGTGACTATCAACCTGACATTATTCCTCACTAGATCATCGATTTCCTGCAATGTAGACCGGGAAAGAAGCGACATCAGAGCCTCTACTTCCTCTTTGGGGCGCTTCCAGTTCTCCTGAGAAAATGTAAATAGTGTCAAGTACTTCACACCCAACTCCGAAGCCACTTGCACAACACGCTTAACAGCCTTGACTCCAGCCTCGTGGCCGTCCTTGCGCTGAAGACCACGCGCGCCAGCCCACCTGCCGTTGCCATCCATGATAATAGCCACATGCGCCGGTATCTTATCCACCCCGCCAGCGGCTTTCAAACGAGCGATTCGCTCAGCGTGTTTTGTCTGAACTTCAACCATATTCTCTTACAGCATTTTCTTATAAAATTTTCTTGCAGAATTTTCTTGTAGAATTTTCTTACAACTACGTATTCTCTATCTAAAGGCAATTCGACTTCCACCGGCCGGAATCTCCCGCCGATTTCACACTTCAAATAGTAGTCTCCCAAACCAACCGGGGCAAGGCAAAACCCCCTGTTGCTGTCGCTTTTGATCTTGAATTTACCATTTCCATCATGGCTCTACTCGATGCGCGAGAATCTCTCATAATTCATCTAGAAATTTTAGGTTAAGGAGAATAGTCTCGCGGATTTCATATCGATTCTCCCAAAAACCTATTTCGCTAAACTGCTCAACAATCTTCGCCGGAATAGTGTAGCCCATGATAGTCTGATAGGATGTCTCTCTTGAATATCTAGTGTTGCTGTTCTGGGAACGAATGAGCAATGTCACATAGCAAAGGACACCTGTAGTCCTGTCCAATGTCAAAACACCGCTGGAACCAAGTTGACTAAGCCCCCCGCTCTCAGAAAGAGAATCATAAGAAACCGCAATATCACCGGTTCCGGGATCATTGGGGAACAATGAATACACGAATTTGCCTTCCCATGACGGTTTGGTGAAACAAGCCGGCAACACTGGCTTATCATCGACAAAAGAGCTGCGCAACACGATCATCGAATCCGGAGCTAGCGAGTCCGATAACGCACTGGCGTTCGGTGAGAAAAATAGACGAACAACAGCTGTGTCCAATTGTAAAGTATCTAAATTCGCCGCCAGTGTATAGCGACGGACAATCACCGTAATCCCGAAAGAACTATCAGCAAACCGGACATCGCGCTTGTGAAAGACTTCACTTGCTGTCTCCACATAGTAACGCGCTAACGCTTCGGTGTGACTCTCCTCTGCGAAAGCTGACGATGAGGCGCCCACAACAAGCAAGAGATATGCTGGCCCCTTCACCATTCCAGCGAGGCTGAACAATCGCGCAAAAACGGAATTACTTTTGGTTTTTCTTCTAATATGAAGCAACAAAATCACCTTCTCTATTGCCATTGACGCAGACTAATTAACGCGCAACACCATGCGTTACAGCTCTTTATACACTCTAACAGTTCAATTGACCCCTGTAAATAATTCAGCGGCGCTCAAGAAAAGTTTTATATTGCGCGTCGCATTTGCGAATTATTAGTTATATTAACATAAAGGAGGAGGTCTACTCCCTTCCGCGAATCATATCTTGTATTGCAACCTTGACGTGTGGCCAGTTTAAGTGAGCGGGTGAGTTGGGCATTTCTTGATGCGCCATATTTCTCGGCGCTCTTCTTTGTGTTCGCGCCATGTTCACGCTCTCTTGTGCGCATAGTGTTGTACTTTTGTTGTACGAATACGAGTCGAAAAACAAGCCCATGCTGTTGCAATACGCGCGCAAGCGCAAAACCCTCTGGAGATATTTATGCAAGTCAAAGATGTCTTGAAGAACAAAACCCTTCGATCTATTACTATCCATCCGGAAAAAACTCTTAGGTCTGCAATGGGATTGATGATTGAGAACAAGATCGGCGCTTTGCCGGTGATGTGTGACGATGGCGGACTTGTCGGAATCGTCACCGAGCGTGATTTGTTTCGCTACTGTTACCATAACAAAGGGCTGGACTCAAGCGCTGTCGTCGCTGACACAATGACCCAGGAACTAATAGTCGGTGTGCCTGATGACAACTTGGACTACATCGCCAGAATCATGACTAAGAATCGTATTCGCCACGTACCTATTGTCGAAGAAGAGCGATTGGTCGGAATCGTTTCAATTGGCGATGTCATCAAGGCCAGACTCGAAGATGTTTCTGTTACGAATCGCTACTTGATGGAATACATCAACGGCGGACCGGCGCTGGGCCTTTTCTAAATAGACACCAGAGACAAAAAGACTCAAGAAAGGAAACAACATTCTCTTAAAAAACCCCGAAGATTCGCAAAGGTTCTCTAGGATTCGCTTAGACCGACATTACTTCTTTTTCTTTTGAGTTCACCAATGCGTCTAGTGTCTCGCAATGTCCATCAGTGACCTTTTGCACATCGTTCATCGCATCATGCATCAAGTCGCTGGTTATATCTTTATCTTTTTCCAACTTCTTAAGATTGTCGTTGGCGTCACGTCTGATATTGCGAAGCGCAACCTTGCCGTCTTCGGCAACCTTCTTCGCGAGTCTCACCAAATCACGACGTCTTTCTTCATTGAGAGGCGGAACCGGAACACGCACTACTTCGCCTTCGACCTGCGGATTCAATCCCAGGTCTTCCTGCTGAATTGCCTTGACAATATCCCCAATCAACGACTTATCCCAGGGCTGAACAACCAACGAATGTGCATCCGGCGCCGAAACCGAGGCAACCTGATTTAGAGGGCTTTGCTGGCCATAGGATTCTACTCGCACAGTCTCCAACAAATTCACACTGGCCTTACCCGTACGAATCGCCGCTAGCTCATGTTTGACAGACTCAACTGTCTTGTCCATCCGAGCTTTGCTTTCCGCTACTATTTCCTTTTGCATCGCGTCCTCCTGTCAGTTCGGTTTTGCTTTGAAGAAGTTCACTACAACTTGCTGTTTACAATCTTAGTGTTTTTCGCTTGAAACAAGAGTCCCGATTTGTTCACCTTGAATCAAACGCATCAAATTTCCTTCTCGCAACATATTAAAAACTAGAATCGGTGTATTGTTCTCGCGGGCCAATGAAATCGCAGTGGCGTCCATTACTCGCAAATCATTCTTGAGAACATCCATAAATGTCAGATTAGTATACAACTCAGCGCCAGAATCTTTCTCCGGATCACTGGAGTAGACACCATCAACCCTTGTACCCTTAATCAGCACATCGGCCTCAATTTCGGCGGCTCTTAGTGATGCCGCTGTATCAGTAGTAAAAAACGGGTTGCCGGTTCCGGCTACAAATATTATCAAACGGCCCTTTTCAAGATGTCGCATTGCGCGACGCTTGATATAACCCTCAGCTAATTCCTCCATACGAATAGCGGACATAACACGCGTTGGCACCCCCATGGATTCAAAAGAACTCTGCAGGGCCAAACCGTTCATTACCGTTGCCAGCATTCCCATTTGGTCACCGGTAACCCGGTCTATGCCGTTCTTGGTGGCCGCTAGTCCACGGAAGATATTGCCACCACCAATAACAATTGCGATTTCGACACCCCAATCACGAACCGCTTTGACCTGCTGGCAAATTGAAGTCACCGTTTGCGGGTCAATATTGATACCGCGCTCACCAAGGAGCGCTTCACCTGAAAGTTTGAGTAAAACTCGCTTAAACCTAACTTTGGACATAGGCTCCGCCTGTTAAACGCATTAGCTGTAAAAGAATAGCGCGAAATAAACACGCCACTACCTGACGCATGATTCGCTCTATATATAGCAAGACCGGCCTGATATTTCAAGCCGGTCTTGAAGCAAATCAATGATTTGCGAATCCGAATCAGTAATCTGAGATGTAAAAGTAATGTTGCTCTTACGATACCTCGCCTAGAACAAATCGAGCAAACCTGGTGACAGTAACTCCCTCACCCACTTCCGCCGATTTGCTCTTTAGCAGTTCGCTAACAGTCACATCCGGGTCCTTAACAAAGGACTGCTCAAGCAAACTGACTTCCCCGAAAAACTTGTCGATTTTGCCGTTGACAATCTTATCGACAATTTTCTCCGGCTTGCCCTCGTTGAGAGCCTGTTGACGATAGATTTCACGCTCTTTTTCAATCACTGCTTGATCAAGCTCATCACGACTCACCGCCTGAGGGCCGGTTGCCGCAACATGCATAGCAATATCGCGTGAAAGCGCCTTGAAGGTGTCGGAATCAGAAGAAGTTACATTTGCGAACTCGATTACAACACCGAGTTTATCACCGGGGTGCACATAGGTCGACAAGGCGCCATTTTCCGGCGCCTCGAATTTCGCAACCCGTCGGACAAGCATATTTTCACCAAGTTTGGAGAAAAGCTCTTTCAAAGCGAATTCCACTGAAATTTCGGGCTTATTCTTGAATGGGCGGGCCAAGAACTCCTCTAAGCTCTCGGGGACCTTCTCCTCAGCGACCTGATTGGCAAGGGTTTCGCAGAACGCCACGAAATCATCAGTACGCGCTACAAAATCGGTTTCACAACCAACTTCGACCACAGCGCCACTGCGAGAATCTGACGATATAACAGTGGTAACCCGGCCTTCGGTAGTTTCGCGACCGACTTTTCCAGCAGCCTTGGCAATACCTTTTTCACGAAGGAAGTCCACTGCCTTATCAAAATCACCATCGGTCTCTACCAGAGCCCTCTTGCAATCCATCATCCCCGCGCCTGACCTCACGCGCAGGTCTTTCACCATACTCGCTGTAATTTGAACCATAATATGCGCTGCTTTCTCAAAAAATGTTTTGTTTCTCGACTATCCTGTTGGCTTGGACTACTGCTAGCTTCGCCTAAAGACTACAAGGCGACATACAGTCTAATCGTTGCTTCAAATTGCTATTACTGCAATATCTTTACGAACAAGTTGTTGATTCAGAATCAACCGGTTTGCTCTCCACCGGCGGGAGCGGAAGTCGCGGCGACTGAAAAGCCGTTCTCACTTTCCTCGCTAACCATCTCTTCAACGCTAGTCTTATTCTTTGCGGCCAGCGCGGCGTCAACTAATTCGTGGAGAATCACCCGAATTGACTTGATAGCGTCATCATTCGCGGCAATTGGAAAATCAATAGGGTCAGGATCAGCATTGGTGTCAAGAATCGCAATAATAGGGATTCCCAAACGACGGCCCTCGGCGACAGCAATACTTTCCTTCTTAGCGTCCACTACCAAAATCAAACCCGGCAGGTGAGTCATTTCTTTGATGCCACCGAGCACACGCTCAAGCTTCAAATACTCGCGCTCTTTGATAGCGCGCTCTTTCTTGGTGAATTTTTCCAGCGTACCATCTTCTTTCATTTGCTCGAACTCTTTGAGCTTTTTGATGGAACGCTTAATGGTGTCAAAATTGGTGAGCATACCGCCCAACCAACGATGAGCGATAAAATACTGTCCGGCGCGTATAGCCTCTTCTTTGACTACCCCGGATGCCTGTTTCTTGGTGCCTACGAAAAGCACCGAACGGCCACGTTGTAAAACTTCGGTAATCTTGCGCTTGGCTTCATCGATTGCCACAAGAGTTTTCTTGAGGTCAATAATGTAAATGCCGTTGCGGGCTGTGAAGATGAAAGGCTTCATTTTCGGATTCCAGCGACGTGTCTGGTGACCGAAATGAACTCCTGCTTCCAAAAGAGTCTTAATCCTCGGATCAATCATGTGTTACACCTACGATTTGTGAAACGGTTGTTTACTTTGCTCCCTCAATCTTCCTTTAGCGGGACCCACGGTCACTTGGAGAATAACATTCAAGTGACGCAATGAGCACCTCCGCGCAAAGTCCCGAAGAAGCGCCTATTTTGCCGAGCGCCATATACAAACCATATATAATATGGCGCTCTGCCTCTATTTCAACTCTTAGGCCAGCCGATTTAGCTCAGAAAACTGAACCCGGCCAACCCAACAGGTGATCTCAATTCTAAACGGCTTAACGCTTGGAGAACTGGAATTTCTTACGCGCTTTCGGCTGTCCGTATTTCTTACGCTCAACCTCACGAGCGTCACGAGTCAAAAACCCGCCAGACCTCAGCTTCGGACGTAAATCCGGGTCAATCAAACTCAACCCGCGAGCCAAAGCTAAAGAAATAGCCCCGGCCTGACCGGCAAGTCCACCGCCGTTTACGCTGCAGATAATATCCAGTTTTCCCATCGTCTCAGTCACTTCCATCGGACGTTGACTGAGATCAACTAATACCTGGCGTTTCAGATACTGCAACGGCTCACTTCCATTGATGCTAAATGAACCGGAGCCGACTTTTATCCTCGCGCGACAAACCGACGTCTTGCGTCGACCTGTTGCCTCTGATGCAGTGGTACTCATATTCTGTTTCTTGTCCTTCTTATATACTTAGCGGCGACCATTAAGGCGAGCGCCTACTTCTTATTCTGCCTACTTCTTATTCTCTAGTATCGTCTTTGAACAATCCGCAATCATCGAACCATCGCCTAGGCGAAAGTCAGCTTCTCTGGCTGTTGAGCCTCATGCGGATGATCAGTCCCGGCGTATACATGCAATTTCCTGAACATGCTACGACCCAGCCTGGTCTTCGGAAGCATACCACGCACTGCATGCTCAAAAATACGCTCAGGGTGCTTAGACCGCATTTTCTCAAGAGCAACTTCAGACAGTCCACCCGGATAACCTGAATAGCGATAGTACTTAATGCTCTTTTCTTTATCGCCACTCACTTTTACTTTTTCGGCGTTTATCACTACAACATGATCGCCCACATCCATATGCGGAGTATAAATAGGCTTGTTCTTGCCGTGCAGAATATCTGCGACCTTGGTAGCTGTGCGGCCAAGGGTGACTCCTTCTAAATCGACAATCCACCACTTTTTGTTATTGTGATCGACTTTCGGCAAAAATGTTTTGCCTGATTTTGTTGCGACGCTTGAACTCATAATTTCTTACCTGATAACCACTTAAGTAACTTGTCCCCGGCTCATAAAACGTCAGTCCGTGGACATATTTCCACATCTATTTCTTCTTAATTCTGATATGGCCTGCAGAGTCGAAATACTCCATACCACACCATCTCCTCGACAAGACACCCCGTCAGAGGAACGCCAAATATATAGTGAAATCTTTGCCTGTCAAGGGATTATTGCGCTAATAGCCATAACATACGCTTTTTCTTAGCTCAAGAGTAAAAACGCTATCCGGCGCCAGCTCTCTTCGCGCTAATCCAGTATACATCAGCAGATTACAGCACATTTGCGGAATCTAAGCTGAGATCGCTTCGAACATGCCCCCGACCTTCTTGTCCTGTGCATTGCGCACCAGGTGTAGTTTGAATCGTGAATCAAAAGCCCCGCCGGAGCATGAACCGCAGGAAGTCTCCCGCAGACGCTTCTGACGCGGGTATTGGGCCTTGCAGGCTGGACATTGATATAGATAGCGAGGCTCCCGCTTCAAATCGGGATGAAACTTGGCATGAACCGAGACTCCCAGCTCCGCGGCCTTGGCCTTGAAGCGTTTGTCATGATGAAAATGAACTAAATGGATCATCTCATGTTTGAGCGTGTCCTCTAACTCCTCACGGAAAATCCGGTGATAACGAACGCCAATCTTGATCCTGCGCCGCACAGGTTCACACGAACCTGCGGCAAGCATTCGAGTTGAATACTCAATAGTCGGTTTCGGCAGAGCGCTGTCAAAATGGATAGAGTTATATAGGTCAAAGAGTCGATACAATTCCTCAATAGTGGGCAACTCGCCAAAACGATGAGTAGATTGCGGCCTAGGGTCGGGAGTTGATGGAACAACACGCAACTCTTCACGGACTTTGGCCAATTCAGCCGCTGGAATATCCGGCGAATCCGAGCGAACCCATTGGATATTCTCAAACAAGTCATAGTTGATAAGCCGCGACAGATTGCGTAGGATCCCCGCCTTGCCTCTCTTGCGCGAACTAGCCGGGCTTGATGTTCTTCTTTTCCTGGTGACCTTTATCATTGCGACTATTTCCTCCCCCCGGGAATCACTCCCCTGTCGGTGATGAATGCGCTAATCAATTCCTTGGGCGTGATATCAAAGGCCGGCGAATAAACATCAATCCCCTCCGGCGCCGTCTGTGCGCTAAACCCGCAGGTGACTTCCTTTGAGTCACGGAGCTCAATCAGCTCATCAGACAATCGGGGTAATGACCTATCAAAAGTTGTCTCTGGAGCCGCGATGTAGAAGGGTATCCCATGCGCTTGCGCGAGTATGGCCAAAGTGTATGTGCCAATCTTGTTGGCCGTGTCACCATTCTCGGCAATCCTATCGGCTCCCGCAACAACAAAATCTATCTCCCCTTTTTTCATCAAGGCGCCTGCGACACTATCTACAATCAGTGTCACATTGATTCCCGCCTGTTGTAACTCCCAGCAAGTTAGCCGCGAGCCCTGCAACAAGGGTCGCGTTTCGCAAGAGTAAACCCTTTTCAACTTCCCCTGCTCTTTAGCGACATACAAAACCCCCAAAGCAGTTCCTATCCCTCCGGTGGCCAGCGCTCCGGCGTTACATATAGTCAAAGCTGTCGAACCGTTTGGAATCAGCTCTGCGCCAAAGGAGCCAATCGCATCGCACATTTGACGGTCTCTTTCATGAATCTCACTAGCTGACCCCAAAAGACGCGCCACAAGTTTTTCATCGACTATATCACCGGCGACGATTCTGTTTTCTGCAAATATCTCACGCTGGACCTTCACCGCATAAGAAAGATTCACAGCCGTAGGACGCGCCGATTCAATCTCATCGAGCGCTTTGCCCAGGAACTCACAACGTAGCGCCGCATCCAACTTCAACGATTCTACAGCGACCAAAACCGCCGCATAAGCCCCTGCAATCCCAATTGCCGGAGCCCCGCGCACAGCCAAAGTCTTTATTGCCTCTATCACACCGTGGTAAGACTCCAACTCAAGATGCACCAGCTCCACCGGTAACATAGTCTGATCGACAATTCGCAACTTCTCATCAGACCATTCAATGGCCTTTACTACATCTCTCACCAGTCACACCTCAAAACAATATTCATATCCATCGACACACGACTAACTACAACTAGAGTATATCATCACGATTCAATAGAATCACCAAAAAACCACACAACACCTCACCGCACGGCGCTTCCAGTCATTGCGAGGAGAAAGGCGCAAAGCGCCTATCGACGCGGCAATCCCGTCGATGCAAAGCAGTTCTACGAATCCAAGGGATTGCCGCGCTTCGCTCGCAATGACTTCTAGGTGCCCGTTTCCACCATTGAGTCATTGCGAGGAGTCATGCGCAAAGCGCGAGACGACGCGGCAATCCGGCAGACTCAAGTCAACTCTCATCTTCGCAACCTGTCACTCTGAGCGAAGCCAAAGAGTCTTCTTCCGGTTCATCCTGCTAACACCCGTCAAGATACTTCGCTACGCATGACATCAGTTTGCTATTTTGCATGGTATCAATGCGGCAATCCCGTCGATGTTAGGCAGTCCCTTGAATCAACGGGGATTGCCGCGCTTCGCTCGCAATGACTCGTGTTCAGGAGGGCGAAAGATAGGCACAAAAAAAGGAAGCTCTCAAGTGAGAGCTTCCTTTGTGAAACTATGCTACTATTCAAATAATGATTATCTGAACAATGCTTATCTGAACAATGACAAGACTCCCTGAGGAATCTGGTTTGCCTGGGCAAGCATCGCGGTGCCGGCCTGGACCAGAATCTGGTTCTTGGTGAACTCAGACATTTCCTTGGCGATATCAGCGTCACGGATATTCGACTCTGAAGCGGTCAAGTTCTGTGAAGCGATACGCAAGTTACGCAAGTTGGATTCCAGAGTGTTTTTCTGGAAACTTCCAAGCGTTCCACGTGTGGTGGAGACTTCGTCAATCGCGGCGTCGATGATAGCTAGGGCGTCTTGCGCTCCGGCTGTTGATGTGACATCGATGTTGGAAAGGCTTCCAAACATGTTACCGGCGATATCCTTACCAAGAGACTTGGCAGCCATACCACGGAGACCGATTGAAGCAGTCTGACCAACTGATCCACCAATTTGGAAGACAAGTGACTGGTCAGTGTTAAAGATGGTTTCGGTTCCACCAGTTGAAGCCAGGCCATATCTCAACTTTATTGATTGAGTGCGGTCGGCAGTAAAGATAACTGAATCTTTACCAGCGGTGACTGAAGTCGCCGGGCCGGCGTCCAAACGAACGTCAAACTTTGCGGCTTTGGCGTCGAGCAACAAGTTACCGACGTTGATACCGGTCTGACCATTGGCAATCGCCATCTTGACAGTGCCCATATTGGCTGTGCCAGTTGCCGCATCCTGCAAGGTAACGGTGCCGGTGGCGCCATATTTGACAGAACTGATTGTGTTAGTGAAGTTGTTGAAACTCACCAATGCGTCAGTTCCGGAATTTGCAGTAGTATCGTTAGTCAGATTCAACACATTCTCAAGATCGCCAGTGGCAAGGCCAAGAGCATTATGCTTGATGGTGTATGATGAACCCTCGTCACGAGTGGCAAACTCAATCTTATCGCTAGAGGCGCCTGTGACTGTCGAAATGATGTCGTTGGCTGTGTTATCACCCTGTACTTTTGCGAAAGCTGTTCCCAACGCGGTGTTAATGGCAGTGTTGAGCGCCGCCACTGAGGTATATGCGCCGTTTGCAAGAGTTACAGCAGATGTAGCTCCTGAGTTTGAGGCGGTGCTGACTGTGAAGTTCAAAGTATTGTCTGAAACACCACGGTCGGAGGTATTCGCGGCAAAAGTGAAGTAGTTGGCAGTTGCATCATTGGAAGCTGATGAAACTTTGAAGGAGTAATTGGCTCCTTCATTAACTGCTTCAAAACGAAGGCTGTTGGTGTTGATTGCTGCGGAAACCTTACCCTGCAATGATGTATTAGCAGTGATAGCGGTTTGGAACTTGGCGGCAACCTGGGCTGAAGTGTCACCAGCTACGAGGGCTACTGTCAAAGTCTGGTCACCAGTGGTGGCTTCGCCATTCTCCTGATAGTTGATAACGACGGTATAGTTACCGGCGGTTGAAGCATCAACTGTAGCGGCGCCAACTGTAGCGGCTGAATCAACATTGGCTTTGTCCGCTGTGGCGGCCAAGGTCAATGTATTTGCGAACGCATCAGTGATTTTCACTGAGCCGGAGGTTTTCTTGGCGACATCGGAGGCCTGAAGTACGTCGATATTGTGAATCTTCTCTTCAAGGTTTATCGGTGTGCCATTGCCGACCAAAGACAGGCCGAGCGACGTGGTGTTCAATGTCGCGGTAGCGTCAGAGGTTTTGGTGGCAGTGATAGAATGTGTGCCAGATTTCAAACCGGACTGCACAACTGAAATACCGGCGCTGTTTGCGCTGGTGATGGTTGCGATATTGTCTTTGGAACCGTCAAGCAACTTCTTGGTGCCAAACTCAGTATTCGCGGCGATACGATCGATCGTCTTCAAAGCGTTTCCAATTTCAGCCTGATCAGCGGCGAGCTGATTGACATCGTTGAAACCTTCGTTAGCGGCATGAATCGCCAGCTCTCTCATGGAGACGAGCAATGAGTTGATTTCAGTCAATGCGCCCTCAGCAGTTTGGATCATGTTGATTGATCCCTCTGAGTTGTCAATCGCACGGTTGAGACCGGCAATCTGAGCGCGGAACTGTTCGGAGATAACGAGACCAGCCGGGTTATCGGCGGCTCTGTTGATGCGGAAACCTGAGGACAATTTCTCCATTGATTTGGAGAGCATGTTCGATGAATTTGCGAGGTTTCTGTTCGCGTTTAACGCGGCTATGTTGTTGTTAATACGAAGCGCCATTTCTGACTTCCTCCTTGAATGACTCGCTAGTCAATTTAGTTTATTGTTAATTGCGAGTGCGCAGACAAATAACTCTTTGTGATGCTTTCTTTAAGAGTCATCTTTTCTAAAACAGTCTACGCAGGAACATCCATGTTCACTTCGGTCCGATCGTGTGACTAATGTAATGATGCAGTGTTGTAAACAACTATCGTAATCAACAACCTCTGCTTTGTGCTCTCCAAAATGACGCAGTCACGACGTCAAATTGTTGTTCTCCCCCTCCTATTTTCTATTGGTTCTCTCAGTAATATTCTTAGTATTTTCAGCTCTTAGCTTTTCAATTACATCGCTGAATCGACACACTCGCATATGCAATGGGATTTCTCCAACTCCATAGAGAGGTATGTATTTATCCGTTATTTCGACAAATGCCCTGGAATCTTCACTGTTATAGCGATTGATTTTGCTCATTGTTGTGGACATTTCCTATTTGAACATAGACCATACTCGCTCGAAAACGATAAGTGACACCAAACGGTTTCAAATTGAACATCATTTTGCGCTTGTTTCAAAACAAGACACAATACTAGAGGATGATTGTGTTGATGGAAGGCGGCAAAACCTGTGTCGAGAGTACAACGTGCGCGAAATCACACAGTTATTAGCTAACCGGGCTTTGCTGAGTTTCGATCGCGGTCAGGCGCTCTTTGGCGATAGCATGATTCGGATTAGCCTGTAAGAGGCGCCTATAGCCTACTTCGGCCGCTTGAATGCCGCCCAGGGACAGATAGCAATCAGAAAGAGCCAAGAGCGCGTTCTGGTCCTCAGGCTCTTCTCGCAGCAGCGTTTCATAGACAGCCAGCGCCTCGGCGCCGCGTTCTAACTTCAGGAGCAGGGCCCCCAAAATGAAACGTGACTCGCGATCATCAGGGGCTATTGGCGCATAGTTGGCCAATCCTTCCACCGCCGCCTCCAGTTGACCGGTTCTTGCTAGAGCGATTGCATGATTCCGCATCAAATGGGCAGAATGCGGATCCTTCTGAAGGGCGCGCATGTACCATTCGCAAGCCTCTGCATTATTCTCAAGCATCAGATTTGCATCAGCCAATCCAGTAAGAACTTTGCAATCACCTGGAGATTTTTTCTCGGCGACAGTGAGCGAATCCAGAGCTTCGGCGGTTTGACCGACTTTCAGCTCGACTCTGCCACGCGAGGCAAGATAGTCAGCTCTATGGGATAGCGAGTTGCGATGCTTGTTAAGCAAATCCAGAGCCTCACTTGCTCTGCCGGTTCCTAGAAGCAGATCACTATATCGCGAGCATATGTTTCCAGAATTATTGGTAGCTTGCATAGCATTCCGCAAAGTGGCTTCTGCCGCTGAATAGTCGCCGACTTCCTCAAAAGTCTCAACCATACCCAGGTAGGCCGGTTCACGTTCAGGATACACTTCGATTTCACGACGGAAGAACTTTTGCGCAAGCGCTCGATTAGACAATTTGTAACACATCCAACCGGCGCGAGCCGAAGCATCCAAATAGTCTGGCTCTTCTTGCAAGGCTTTCTGGTAGGCCGCCAGTGCGGTCGCATAGTTTTCCAGGGCCTCGGCGGCTATACCGATATTGTAATGAGCATTAGCCCGGGAATTCAGGTGTACGATAATCAGTGTACTAGTTTGCTGATGCTCGGAGTAGTTCTCTTGTAACTTCAGATATCTGTTGTAGCTTTCTATAGACTCAGTGAATCTCTTTTGAGCTCTTTGGATATGCGCCAACATTATGACACAATCGAGATATTCACTGTCATTATCCAGCGCTTGCAAACACGCTTCTTCAGCGAGATGGTATTCCTTGAGCGAATAGTTTGCGGTCGCTAGTTGATGATGAGCCATCAAGTGAATGCTGCCAAATTCCAAAGAAGACGGTTCGGTAAGCTCTATGACGCGAGTCGCGTGTTTTATTACTTCTCTACAGTCGGCGTCATTGTTGAGATTGCTTTTCGCGCGGATTAGTTGCGCAAGGTTAAAATGTGCAAAAGCGTTGTTATCGTCCTGCTTAATTTGCTCGCGCAACAATGTCATTGAGCGCTGATGTTTGAGTTTCATTTTCTCAGGGGCGAGATCATAGCCATGATGAATCAGCCCTACCGGACAGCGCAACTCTTTCATATCAGTTGCAAAATTCAAACGATTGTGGACAATCCCCTCATATTGCAATCCCAATTCACGCCGGAATATCCTGACAGAAGGCAACACTGTGGTTTCCTTGCCAGATCGCTCCGCGACATTGTAGACAGTCAATGAAAGTAAATCGAATTCTGTCCTTTGCAGACATTCTTTCAGTTTGGGAATGTCTTTTTCTACCAGTCGCTCGTCGGCATCGATTACAAACAGCCAATCTGAGGACGCCTGCTCAAGAGAATAGTTTCTGTGCTTGGAAAAGTTCCCTTCCCACTTCTGGTGGAATATCTTACAGCCGAATGACTCCGCTATCTTGATAGTCCTGTCCGTTGAGCCAGTATCGACAAGGATTATTTCGTCGGCGATGTCCCTCACTGAAAACAAACAGCCTTCAAGGAATTCCTCTTCGTCCTTGACTATCATGCACACAGACACAGTCGGACGATTCGTTACGGCTTGCTGATACATGCGTAACTCCGGAGAGCTTTCTATCTTCTGCAACCCTGCGGCAACTATGCGCGAGGATAATTCTCGCATGCCAAGCCGCTGAGACAATTCTGCCCAATGTAGATAGGCGTCCTGCATCAAAGGATTGACTTCGATCGCTGTTTCAAAGCATAGAGCCGCGCGTTGATATTCTCCAAGCTGAACATAGGCTTGGCCCATTAGCTCAATGAGATAACCAGCGTTTGTGTGGCATTGTGTGCGCAATGACTTATTATCAGCCTCGGCTAAGACATTATCAATCCCGGACATGAAGGTTTCACCAATCCGGCACACATCTGACCAGCGCTTCAATTTGTGGTAAAGGATTGAGGTCAGCAGAGCATCTTCGCAATGATGCAACTTGGCGAACTCTGATTCCGCTCCATTTTCGAGCCACTCTGCGAGTTCACTAACTCCTGCACTCCGCAAGCGGCTGTGAAGTTCAACAGCGTTATCACTAGTAAGAACTGGCGGACGTTGGACAACACGCTTCTGCCCTGTAGCTTGCTTCTTTACTGACTTGCTTTTCGTCTGCTTTTTCTTCACCACAAATGGACTCTCGATCTCTATATCACTTCACAATATGTCACTTTACAGTATGTCAGTTACAATACCTGCCCCTAAACTAATGCCGGTACGCGCTCGATGATTTTTGATTTATCCTGTTGCGGAGCGTCGATGCCATACTCTTGTCGCATCCAGTCGATAGTGCGTGGGACACCCTCTTCGAGAGTGGCGTTCAGCTGATGATCGAATTCATCCTGCGCCAGCGCAATCGCCGGGCGCTTGTTTACCACATTGTGTTTGTCTTCTGGCATGTAGGTCACCAGTGACGGATCAGCGCCAGTGTAGTTTAGGATGATATTTGATAGTTCTTTTACTGAACGGTACTCGGTTCCGCCAATGTTGTAGACTCGTCCGGGAGTGAAACGTTCACAGACATTTGCCAAGGTGGGAATGAAATCATCGATGTACATGAACACCCGATGATACCCCTCAAAGACCTCATAGGGAATCCCCATCAAAGCGCGATAGCAAAACAGACACACGACAGAGCGGTATCTATGGTAGTGCTCACCGGGACCATAGGCGTTGAAGAAGCGCAAGCGCACAATCGGTGACTCGAAGCGCTTCTCGAAATTCATTATTTGCACTTCATTCACCCACTTGGTGATTGCGTAATCATTGTGTTGCATGATCGGCTTCTGTAGCGGCAATTCTTCGGAGAGAATCGGCTCTTCACTCTCACCGTATATCTCTGATGAAGATGAAAAGATGAGTTTGAAGCCTTTGCGCTTTTGCCATTCGAGGATGTTTCTGGTTCCGATTACATTTGTCGCCCATAGGGTGTCGTAGTATTCTTCACCATTGATGCGACCAAACTCAGCGGCAAGGTGATAGACGTAGTCGTAGTCGTTTTCGAAAACTCTTTCCAATTGACGATGATTGCTAACATCAGCGCGGATATAGTTGTCGAGTCCATGATGCTGTAAGTCACAGCCCCATACTTCATGCCCGCGTCTCTGCAATTCTGCCATCAGCGGCTTGCCTAGGGTGCCCATGCACCCGGTGATTAGTATCTTAGCCATCTTCTCTACACTCCTTGTATTGATTCTTTCTGTTTCTTTTCTATAGTCTGCGAACCGCTACAATCGCTCGCGAATCGCATTCCGGTTTGTCGTCGAAAAATCCATCTATCACTACAGTAGCAAAACCGATTTCCTCTAACTCCTCAGGCTCCCAAGAACTCCTGTGCAACTGGAACTCCTCACCGCCCATACCGAATGCATCACCTTCTTGGGGATGATTGCCTGCCGGGCAGTGAACGAAGATATTCTTTCGTGCGATGCGCTCGACATCCTCCAAAAGCTTCAGGGCCACAGGCTTTGTCAGATGCTCAATGAAATCAACTAGCATCACACCATCGAAACTATCCCGGGTAAACAAGTCTGCGACTTTTGTTGCGTCATAACGAACCGCAACCACACTGCTGTCACATATTCTGCGTTTGATGTACGGCTCATGTATTTCAACACCTACACGCACTGGAGCTTTCAGCGCTCCAATCATTTCGAAATGCCCGGCGCCAAGCTCCAATACAGATTTACAGTCTTTTAACTGCTCCTGAAGGACCTGAATGATTTGGCCTCGTTTGGAATCAGCGGCCGCATGCGACGCTACGACTTTTCCAACTCGTGATGGTTGTGTAATTACTGTTGGCATAGATTGCTATTCTCCCAATATTGCCGAGGTCAGATGATGCACCAAGCGCGAAGGGCGCCAATACTCTCGCATCCAATCATAGGTTTCCTGTTGTAGCTGTAATAGCTTGTCGGGCGCTTTCAGTAGCGCCTCTATTCCAGCCTTCAGTTCAGATTCATTTCTCACTATTCGCCAGGGCAAAGTGTCGGTACGTAGTGTCTCAGCGATTTTGTTTCTGCCGAACTTATCTACATAGACGAAATTGACTAATCCCAGCGCCGAGTTTTCCAGTGATGACATGCAATAGTAGCCATCATTAACTTGCATTTGATCCAGGGCGATTTGTCCCTGACGCTTGAGGTTCAGCGATTCTTCGTAGGATAAGCCGGTCTTTATGGCTAACGCTACATTGGTATATCTTGAGCTAAGCTCACGAACCACTTTTTCCAGCTCCGCAGAGTTTTTGATTGGCGGATCAGTAGGCGTTTGGACCACTAGTGTTTTCTTTGACGGCTCAATGATTCTCTTGTAGCGTTCTGCGTCTATATCGAGCCAGGTCGGAACATAACTGGCATCATCCCAGCGACGTTTCAAATCTAGTTGCCCTGTTGCGATGCGCCACTTCTTATCATTCACGAAGTGATTATGGTACCAATCAGCATTCATCCTAGTTGCGGTAGACCCGAAAAAGAAGGCCACGCAAGGTTTTTTAGCTGAATAGTCGGCCCAATCTAGCTTGCCCCAGAGCATGCCATCGGTGTCATCGACAATACTATTGCCACTTGCTGAACCGGCATAAGTCGAAGCGCTGAAGACCAGGACATCCGCTTTCTCCGCTAAACTTCTCAGGCGCTCATCCTCTGAACGAGTCAATTGGTTATTGATTGGGTCATTGCCGGCTGAGTCATGCAATCTCAGCGCTATGTCTCTGTCGAATCCACGCGTTTCCTTGAAAGTAACCACGCGGCAAAGGTGTTCGGTGTGTCGGTTTATCGCTCTAGCATACATTGCGGCGTTGCCACAGGGATCTGCGGTTCCTATCCAGAGGATGCGCTTTCCGCCGGGCTTTTCTTCCGGGAAATCAGGATCCACTTCATAGCCCAAACGCTCGGTTGAGCCCATAGAACATTCTCGCGGACCAGGTTGCGCTATTGTCGTTTGTTGCGCTTGGCTCTGCCTCTCAAAATAGTCCTGCATGTATTGCTGGTATTCTTTTTGCGATTTTGGAATATCGGCTTGATGAGTCACCTGACCGGGATGCAATCGGTAATACACCAGGGCTTTAGGAATAAACTCAAATTCAAAGTGATAGCCCATCTTGTGCCACAAGGCTCCATCGGCTCCGTAGCCAATCTTGCCGCCCAATGACTCGTCGAAGTAGTCGGTTTTATCCAAAACACTCTTGCGGAACATCACCGAGCAACCATGAATCGGGTTGCCCTTGAACATGTCATCGACAAAAGTGGCATTTTCTAACGGGGTCACATTGGCTCTATCCTTGAGCTGTGATTGCGCGGTCATATAGAAGAAATCGCCATATACCCAACCCAATTGAGGCTTATTGGCCAGAACTTTAATGTTCTCCCATACTTTATCAGGATGGTACGCATCATCGGATGATAGCCAGGAAATGTATTCACCTTTTGAATGCTTGATTGCGCTATTGAGCGCCGCTGAAACGCCTTTGTTTTCCTGGGTGATAATCGTGATCTTATCAGGATATTCTGATTTGTACTTCGCGAGAACTTCCTGCGTATTATCAGTCGAGCCGTCATCAACTACTACTATTTCGCAATGGGGATAGGTTTGAGACAGAGCTGATGAAAGCGCTTCGGGCAGATAGTCCGCACGATTGTAAGTGGGAATCACTATTGACACTAAGCCCAGATCCACAGACTTATCTATTGAGGCATCCGGTGACTCGATCGTCGACTTGATGACATTGGCAATTTCTTTGACCTGTTTTTGCAGTCCGAAGTTTGATTCTATGTGCGCACGATAAGCCTTTGCTTGCTCTGCTCTGTCACCTTCTATGCTCTTCTTTACAAGTGACAAGCAATCTTCGGGGGTCAGATAGCGGCATGTATCAGGATAAATGTTGTCAGCTCCAAACCAATCATGTACTAAAGGAATCACACCGCTGGCCATGCCTTCGGCAATTGACAAATGAAAAGATTCAAACAATGAGGTTGAGATTACGTAATCCATCTCCTGATAGAAAGCTGGCATATCCTCTATCCAACCGTGATAGTGAATATCAATTCCTAGTTTTTGCGCCATATCTCGCATGTACAGCTCAATACGAGAGTCCTGATGTTTACCAGCGATGTGCAATTCGAATTCAGGATCCCAGTCATGGATAGCTTTGAAGCAATACAACAGTAACTGGGGATTCTTCTTGTAATTGATATAGCCAACCGAGGCGATTTTCTTGCCGTACTTTTTCCCTGCCGGTATTTGAAACTTCTTCAAATCGACAGCATTGTGGGCTATGCTACAAACTACTGAAGATGGAATCCGGCCGGTCATTAGATGCTTTACAGATTCATTTACGAAGACAAGGTTATCTACCTTGCTCCAATCTACTTGTGAGGGCATTTCGGTGAACGCTTCGTAGCTATGCAGTCGGCAGATTATCGGGCAGAGCTTCGGAAGATGATTTGTCGCCTGAATCAATAGCGAATCACACCAATCGAACCATGCAACATCGCACCATTCCAGCATGCGTTTCATATCACCGACACTGCCCTGCTGGAATGAGCGTGTTTCATTGTTGACGCTTAGATCGGTGATAATCTCGGCCAGGAAAGAAGGTTGCGTAGCGAAAAATGCTATTTTCTTGCCTGTTACAATGCTACTCGAACTGTCATCCGACTTTTTCTGCGCTCCTGCGTCAAGTAGCTCTGAAATAAGCCCAGAATTGACTCCCTTGACAGTTGTGGTTTTTGATTCAGATATATCTATGCTACTCGCTTGGTCAACACGCGTTTGCCACTGAGAAAACTCCTGTTCAGGTTGCGCTTTGCGCCATACTTTCAAGTATCTCTTCGCCCTGCGCGATTCTTTGGCATCGAAGCACAACTCCATTAGCGCCGTAAAACTCTCTTCGGGATTCTCAGCCAGGCGAATTGACTCGCAAATGGAGTCCAGCGCGGGTTTGAATTGCGCTAGTTGCGCGAATGTGACACCTAAGTCTCGAAGCATCGCAGAGTCTGCAACCCCGATATCGTAAGCGGCGCCGAATACCTCTGCGGCAACTGCATACTGCCCTTGTCGGAAATACACTAAGGCTAGATTGTGATAGGCATTGGGATTTGTCGGATCGTTTTGTAATGCGATTTTGAACCAATCGACGGCTTCGTCCTGTTTGTCCAATGTTACAGCTAGACAACCGGCGAGCATCATTTGTTCATCGGTAGCGTCACTTCGCTTGGCTATGGCGCAAACCAATGGGTAGGCCTCTGCTGGCTCTCCACTTACCAGTAGAGCATTTGCTTCAACCGCCTTCTTGGTGTATGCCGTATCAGAGTGTTTGGAACTGCTATTATCTAATAGGGCTGAATCTGAAGATTGGGTGTTTTCAATACTTGTTGATGCGGGTTCCATTTGCGTTCCAATCGCATTTAGTCCAAGCGTATGCCGGTTGGCCCACGCTTTGGCGCTCAACTTCCTGTGAGCTATACACTGACTGCTTCGTGTCTTGCTGACGTTTTCTTTGACTGTGTTTCTATTGTATCTGAAGCAAACAGTGGTTGGCAAACCGAATGACGCGAGTTGGCCAACACCAGTTGCTTGGCTTGTTTGGTGTTTGTGTTTATTACAATTGGTCCCTGAAGATTGGCTGTCATTTTTCGCGGATCTCCGGGGGCTGTGACTATTACAAAGGTTTCTACTTCTGAGCCGTCAATTACACCGATGTCCTCAACTTCTCTGGGATTGACTTCAATACTGTAGTCCTCGAAAAACAACGCAGGGTTAATCATCAGGAAAGCCAGCTCAGGCTCATCCACGGCTTGTAGCCAAATAAACGGCGCCATTTCCTCATTCTCAACGAGGATGAAGCGCTTGTAGTTTTCAAATCCTAAGACCGGTTTTTCCAAGTCGATGATTCGGTCCACTCCGACTTTCAAATCTCCGAATCGTGTAGTTACCACTACTTTGATTAGCATCTCTGATACATCACCTGTAGCGGTTTGTGTGTTTTCTTTCAACATTCTCATATCCTATATGTTGTCGCTGTATTTATCTCAGAAAGTCCAATAATGACGGTTGTATTATCTTTGCTGACGCTATTAGTCCTGCGCGATAGTTATTTTCATGCGATGCTAGTTTTGTCACCAGCTCAGTAATGTCTGCGTCTTCAATCTCACTCATTTGCCTGATAGCTTCGAACTCGGTGTTGCCTAATTGGGCAGCTGTCGCATCGAGCCTTTTTTGCTTTGAGCCGATACCACCACGCAGGTTCAACAACTCACTCATGCCGGCCTTGATGACTGCCATAACTTTATCCAAGTCATCTTTGCTGATACTGTCGGCGCCGGTCTTCTCAAGCTCGTGCTTGAGTAGTATCATCGAGCCGACTAAATCCGCCGCACCGAAGATTCCCAGAGCGCTAGCTGTATCTGTGTTGTCAGCATTTTCTACAGTGAATGAATCAGTCGGACTATTGGAGATTATTTGAATACCCCCATTTGTTGCATTGATTGATGCAGTCACATTCAATCCGCTGGTATTGATAGCGTTTAGTGCATCCCCTACCGTTACGATTGTCGGGGCTGAAAGATCGACTATTCGTGAATCCATGCCTTGGGTAAGTTTGATTGACCCGAGAGTCAGGTCGTTTGCATTGTTTAACCTTGAGAGTGGTGTATTCAATGTCAGATTCGCATTTACATCAGTTCCTGCCATCTCGCCTACGAAAGATCCGGCAATCCCCAGGTTAGCGGCAGTTGAGCCAGCGCCTTCGGCGATTGTGAATGCATCGGCGGGAACTAGCGCACCACCGCTAAGAGTCGGTGCTGCAAGACCTGCTATACCTAGACTGGAGGCTCCGGTTGAGCCTGTGTTGTTTTCGAACACTAAATCCAATGGAGTTCCATTGGTGTCAGTTATATCTATTCCTGTTCCGGCAGAATTGATTGCGGCGGTCACATTGCTGACACCGTTTGAAGCTAGTTGAGTGTTTATGGCCCCAATGATATCACCTAGTGTGCTTGAACCGGAGGCGTCGATTTGGAAGTCAATAGCCCCGGATTGACTGCGCACGTGAATTCCGCCTTGCAGATCTACTCCGGCGCCACCATTTAGGTTGGCCACCGAGGTGGTCAAAGACACTTGCCCTGTGGGCGTGGCCTTGAAGACTATATTGTTACTTCCACCGATACTGGCCGTTAGGTTTGTTATCCCTCCGGCGGTTAGGGCATTGTTTATTTGTGTAATAGCATCATTAACGGTAGTCGGCGCTGATGGGACGCTTAAATCTATGGCAACAGTGACACCCAGGTTGTCATCAGTGACGCTGAAGGTATTTATGTCCACCCCTGTTCCACCCTGCAGGTCCGCTAGTAGTGTTGCTCCGTCAATTCCAACCTGTAAATCGCTGTCGGAGCCCTGAATCGACAAGCGCTTCAAAAGTGTTTCCTGCGCATTCAAGTTCATCTGAACAGTGACACCATCATCAATCTCGACAGACATCGCCCCATTATCGCCGACATATCTGATTCCATCGGGTGAGTTTATTATTGGCGAGGTATCGGTGCGGTGCCCGGCAAAGACTTTTCTGCCGTTTTGCTCGGTGTTGACCAATTGGAGCATACGCTCAATTACAGATTCTACTTCATTGAGAAACGCAGGCCTAGCTTCCGGGGAATCATTGCTTTCGTTTGAGACAGCCAGCGCTATGTCCATTGTCTGTCGCGCGAGGTTGTTCATATCGGTCAGGATAGTTTCATAACCTGCCAATTGGCTACCACCCAGGCTGATATTGGTATTGAATTGCTCAATGCGTGATAGCTGACTGCGAAACTCCAATGTTCTTTGCAAGCCAAGTGGATCATCGGACGGACGGTTCATACGTTTACCGGTCGTCATCTTCTCCTGAATATCCATAAACGCAGAAAGAGAACGTTGTAGATTCACCAAAGTCAGATTGGCTATCATGTTATTTGTTACACGCATTGTTTTACCTGTATTGAGGCTAGACGGATTATCTTGATTTAGTCTTCGTGGTAGACAAAACCGGAGTCGTATCCGTTTTTCTTAAAACGCTCCATGATTGTCTCACGCTTGCGCCGTTTGTCATTGTCATCTTGCTTGCGCCTGCGGTCATCTTTATTATCCTCCGCGCTTTGCGAATCACGACCGTCAAGCTTGCTTTTCTTCCCAAACATTCTCGTATCTCCCGTTACTTACTTTTGCTTGCCTCTGTCCTCGGCTCCCGGGTTGTTGCGCTTGCCTTTTTTCAGCGAGACTCGCGCTTTGTCGGACGTTGAACCTGTAATTTTCCCTTTGAGCGAGGAAACCACACTCAGGATGTCATCCTTAAGTGTCTTCGAGGCTTTACGGTTTTCCTCTTGAATCTTGACATAGATTTCCTCTCGATGTACGATTACATCAAGAGGAGCATCAACTCCCAAACGAACCTGTCGACCATATACGCCAAGCACAGTGACTTTGATATTGTCACCGATGGTGATTGACTCACCCAACTTCCGTGTTAAAATCAGCACCTCACCCTCCGTGGTGGTTTGCCGTTATCGTTTGAATTGCAACTTCTGCAATTCGCTGTTTATTGTAATGCTAAATCTATTTGCTACTTTGTTTATTACTCTGTATTAGGATGCGCTCTATCTACCAACGATACCCATAGTCTTGATTACTGTTTCGAATGCTTGATCTACGGTAGTGATAACACGCGCGGCGGCGTCATATGCATGTTGCGCTTTGATTAGATTGGTCATCTCTTCGTCAAGCGACACACCCTGCACTGCTTCTTTGCTTGCGGTTATCTGCTCTACTACTAGCTGGAAGTTAGCGCGGAAATTCTTAGCCTGGCGTGTCTCAACACCTACTCCGCCAACCATTGCTCCATAGAATTCGTTGAAAGTTCGAGAACCACCACCCAAGAGACGAGTTGAACGCATTCTTGATAGCGCCAACGCATTTGAGGCGTCACCGGGCTCGCCGGATTGCGATGCCGCGATTAATGACACATCGTTAAGCACACCGATATCAACCGCAAACGTTTGGGCGCTCACTGAGGCAGGGTCAAAGAAATTGTTTCCTGTTGGAGCGTTCGCCGCTCCAGCGGACTTCAGTCCAAAACCGGTAGAATGCACTTTGTTAACTTCGGTCGCTATGGTGCGAGCCAATTCGTCCAGTTGATTGATGTATTTGGGAATGACTTCATCCCTTGTTTCAACGAGTCCTTTTATCTCACCGTTAAGGTTTTTTATCTTAACATCTGTCCCTTTCAGAACAATTGAACTCTTTTGCCGACCATTTATGGTTTCGGTCTTGGTGGCAATTTCATATTGGACGTTGCCATCCACTAGCGCCATGCTACCTATGTAGACACGCGCGGCGCCATTGGTGTCCTCTACCACATTGACATCCACCAAATCTGAGAGCTTGTCTATCAGCAGGTCTCTTCTGTCACGAATATCGTTGGCCCGGTTTCCACCTAGCTCCATGCGTGCAACTTGTTGATTGAGGTCTGCTATTTCAGAGCTGAGTCGATTAACTTCACCTACACGATTACCTAGATCACGATCCACTGAGTCTCGCAAAGAGTTTAGCTGAGCGCTGAGCTGTCTGAAATCATTGGTGAGTGTCACTGCTTTGGCGACTATGTCGGTGCGAGCGGTATTTGACTCCGGCGCATTTTCGAGTTGGGCAAAAGAGTTGAAAAGATCATCCAGATGGGTTCTCAGTGAAGTCTCTCCCGGCTCGTTAAACATGGTTTCCATTTGAGAAACTATCTTTTCACGAAACTGCCATCTGCCAAGTGACTTGTTTTCTTGACGCAACTGATCCCCCAAGAACAAATCACGCACTTGCCTGATATCCTGAACCTGCACACCCGTGCCTATCAGCCCGAGGCCGGTTTTCAACGGTTGTGACGCCGCCAGACTAACCCTTTGCCGTGAGTATCCTGGAGTGTTTACATTGGCGATGTTCTGGCCAATCGTACTTAGTGTCAACTGATGGCTTAGAAGAGCGCGTTTGCCGGCTTCTAATGTTTGGAAGAGACCCATATTGCTATACTCTCCTATCCAATGTCAGGCTTAGTCGTCTTGCGCCTGCGCCTGTTCTAGTATGTGTCGCGCCTTTGGCGCTATATTCGGCGCCCTTTTGTGATGAATTGCCCATTCTGTTTATCATCTTGAGAGTCTCGGAGACTAACACACGTGATTTTTCAATTAGAAATGAATTGCGCTGACGTCCTTCTTCGATCTTTTCATTTAGATCCAGAATAGTGTCACGCATCATACTCAACTGAGCGCCCTGCTCAGCTGAAACTGACTCCAGTAAACGACTCACTGTCACATCACCCTCAATATCATTTTGTCGGGCGACTTCCTGAATCAAATTGCGACGGCGTACATCCAGGATTCTACTAAACGCGAGTTTTTCTCTTTGCTCTGCTGTAACCTGGTTCAGACCGTCGATGTTATTTGTAACCAGCATTTCCTTCTGCCGGTCAAGCAAATCCAGGAAGGAGGCGAATAGTCCCGCCTCTTGATTCAATACTTGTATTAGTTCACTCACATCGACCGCCATAATTGTTAACTCGTTTTTGTTCAATTTAGCCAGCGTAACGTCTTAACTACGTCAGTCTTTGGCTGTAATATGGGTTTCGGCCCATATGGGGATGGCCCAATATGGGGAGTTTCCCCTACTTCTTGTGTCGGTAACTGCTTGACTTCCTTTAGGTATTCTAGTCCTTAGCGCCTACTGCGCTTTGCCGGGCGCTCGCTTGCACATCGCTGGCGTGCTTCGTTTCTATTCTCTTGACGAGGTTTTGGTACAGAATATCAGCGAGTCCGCCGCGAGAACCATCGGCCATTTTGCGCGATAGTTCCTCGTCGAACATTGATTGATAGATATCTTTACCCAGTCCAGAATCACCTACTCCCTGCTCTGACTCAACTTTGGGAATTGTTTGGCGCATAGATTTCAACATTGAAGACATGAAAAACGCCTCAAATTCATGAGTCGCTTTCTTTAACTTGACTTTGTCCCGCTCCAATTCACTGAGCTCAACTTTCTTTGGAAGCAGAGCTTTTTGTTTTGATTCATTGAGCTGAATCACTGGAGTGTTTTGAATTGGCTTCATAATAACTTTCTCAGTTACGCAATCTTCAACTACAGAATCACTAACTCAGCTCGAAGCGCTCCGGCTTGTTTCAAGGCCTGGAAGATTGCTATGATATCTCGCGGGGCGGCTCCGATAGTGTTCAACGCCTGCGCAACATCCGCAATCGAAACAGCTTCATCCATGTACATTACACGCGCCGTTTCATCCTGAATCGAAATCTGAGACTCGGAAGTGACTACTGTCTCGCCTTGCGAGAACGGTTCCGGTTGTGAAATAACCGGTGTCCTTTGAATGTTTACCGTTATGGTTCCATGAGCTATTGCAACCGGAGCTATTGAAACATGCTCTCCTGCTACGATGGTGCCGGTTTTTTCATTGATTACCACTCTGGCGGCTACATCCGGATTCACTCTAAGTTGACCCACCGTTGAGATGAACTTGATTCTCTCGTTTGGTCCGCTTAGTGAATCAGGTAGATCGATGCGAATGTTTGCATCATCAAGTGGAAACGCTACGTCACCATAGATCAGGTTAATTTTTTGCGCTACTCGCGAGGAGGTCGTGAAGTCCGGAGAATTCAAAGTGAGACCGATTTCATTCGCGGTTTGGACTCCCTCGATAGGTTGCGGCAGTTTTGCAGTTATTCTTGCCCCATTAGGCACACGACCCACGAGTGTGTAATTATTAACGATTCGGTTGCCGTCATCTACTGAGACATTAAAGCCACCAATGGATACTGGTCCTTGCGCGATGCCGTAGGTTACTCCTGTTACATCTGAGAGCGGCGTTAAGAGAAGCGTACCTCCCTGCAACGACGTTGCATCACCAATCGAGCTTACTGTCACATCCACCAGCGAACCTGGCTTGGTGGTGTTGCTGACCCTTGAAGTCACAATGACAGAGGCTACATTTTTGACCTTGATAATATTAGGATCTACTGTCAAGCCCATGCGCTCAATCATATTGGCAAGTGATTGCGTTGTGAAAGTTGCGCTTTTGCCATCACCACTACCGTCGAGACCGATTATTAGTCCGTATCCGATAAGGTCTATTGTCTGTTGGTTTTTTATTGAAACGATATCTTTGATACGCACAGATGCATTAGCTGTAGCGCTGGCAACTATCACTATTGCGGATACTATCAATGTTATGGTTTTCATTCTCCGTTTCATACGGCTCTTTCGGTCTTGCGATTGTTCCATCGTGGTTATCATCGTGTGTTCTTCTCTTCTCTAGAACAACCACCCCAAGACACGAGAAACAATCCCCGGCTTGGTGGCATGTTGACTGGGACCAACTCCGTCATAGGTAATTGTCGCATCTGCTATCAAATATGAATCGACTGTGTTATCGGCTTTAACATCACGTCTGCGCACAACGCCGTCTAGAGTCATTGTTTCAGTATTGGGTCCCACACCAACGCTACGAGAACCCTGGATAACTAAATCGCCGTTGGACTTTAGACCCACCACAGTAACCGTCATTTTGCCTCGCAATGATTGATTTTTTCGCACCTCACCCTTGCCGTCGTATGCGTGGGAATTCTTGGTACTCATTCCAAATAGTGGAATAAAATCCAAGACTCCGGTGCCCGGGCTACCACTGACAGACGCATCAACAGTTTCTTCATTGATGGTTTTTGATCGATTGGTTGCATTCGTCAGTTCAAAAATCAGAACCGTTAGGTTGTCACCTATATTGGTGGCTTTGATGTCGGTGAATAATGATTGCGAACTACCGAAGTCTGAGCCGAAAACCTTCACAGTAAATGGCAACAACGTCAAAACTGCCGCCAGCAATAGTATTCTTCCTAATTTCATAGTGACTACCTGCTCCCGGCGCCTGGCGCCATTAGTGACACAATGCCGACTCCGGATATTGTGCCTGTTATGATTTTCTGCGAGGACAGATTCTTGACGCGAATTGTTTCACCGACGATACCTTTGCCCAGCGACCTGCCGCGCATTTGCAAAAGCAATCCACCTCTTTGATATTTGATTACCACTTCATCGCCGGGCAGAATATCAGGAATGTCTTCCAGCATTTCTGCGGTCATGATTGCTCCGACTCGCGCCACCCTGCGAAATTGTTTGTTGTCCAGTTCAGAGCGCGACTTCAGCGGCGTTTCAATTATCTTCGTGATATCGCTAAATTCACTTTTGGGTTTAGATACTATTCCGGGTTGACCGCGTCTCGCGGATGAGCCAATTACTAGTACCGAATCAAATCTCTGGGCATAGAGGGTAACTTGCCCGTGAATTTCTGTTCCATCAGACTGATGCAAATACGCTACTATCGGATACAGACCCTTCGGTGGCGTTGTCAGCAGTAATCGTACGCCAACTGAATCCAACTCTATTCCTTCAATTGCGCTTTCTGCAAAAGAATTCCGATGGACTGTGAAGACACAGTGCATTCTGTCGACTTTTGTGTCGATGTACACTTGATCGATGATTTCAGTCTCAAGAGCGTTCATGGTCAGCTCGCTCTTTGCGATTGTGGGCAATGCCACCAGCGCCAATTGCAGAGCAATAATCAGTAGGAGGGTGAGGCGTTTGTACAGACTTGGGATGTGACTTTCCTGCTGTTGGCGCCTTGCGTTGATTTCAGTTGATGTAATCATTTGGTTCGTCTCGCTAAGAGGTTAGCGTTTAAGATTATTCGCTATTTGCGTCATGTCTTCACTGGTTTGAATAGCCTTGGAGTTAATCTCGTAGGCTCGTTGCGCGATAATCATATTGACCATCTCATCGACTACTTCGACATTAGAAACTTCCAAAGTTCCCTGGTCTATTCTTCCCATTCCATCAAGCGTCGGTGTGCCGGTGATTGCCTGCCCTGACGCGGCGGTTGTGATAAATAGATTGTGTCCAACAGCGCTTAATCCTGCGGGGTTAATGAACCTCGCTAGTTCAATTTGCCCCAGTGATTGCGGATCCTGATTTCCAGGAACTAAAACAGTGACCTCGCCGTCAAGGCCGATTGCTATTGAGCTCGCGTCCTGCGGAATCGTGATGTCCGGAGTCAAAAAGAATCCATCACTGGTGACAAATTGTCCATCAGCGCTGATTTTGAATGCTCCATCACGTGTGTAGCCGGTTGAACCGTCGGGCATTCTTATTTGAAAGAACCCATTGCCGGAAATTGCCAAATCCAACGGATTGCCGGTGGCATTCAAGTCACCCGGGGAATAGTCACGAACTGTTGCGACCGCTCGGGCGCCATATCCAACCGCTAGATTTGTCGGGGCTTTTGAACCAACTGATGTAACCGATCCGGCCCTGCGATAGTTTTGATACAGCACATCCTGAAACTCCACCTTGGAACGCTTGAACCCTGTGGTGTTAACGTTTGCAAGGTTGTTGGAGATATTATCAACATTCAACTGCTGGGCCACCATACCTGAGGCCGCTGTGCGCATTGCCTTAATCATTATCTTTACTGCTCCTGTCTATAACTTTTCCGTACTCTACAGCCATAATCTACAACCATATTCTACAGCTGAGTTCTACCCACATCATTGATGAGCCTTCCAAGCGACTCATCCTGAGTCTGAAGAGCTTTCGAGTCTGCTTCATAGTTTCTATAGCTCGAAATCATCTCCACCATTTGCATTACTACATCTACATTTGAGGATTCTATGTATCCTTGACGCACTGCGAAATCCAGCGCCGCGGTTAATTCGACTCCTTCGGGGGCCTTGTATTTGCCCGGACGGACTTTCTCAAGCGTTGTAGGATCATCGACTATTACCACTGACAAACGACTTATCTCTTCGCCATCAACTGACACTATTCCATCGTCTGAGATACTCACTTCACCTTGCGGCAACTGAATCGGCCCGCTATCACTTTGAACCATCTCTCCGTCGGTCGTTACGAGAAACCCTAATCCATCACGAGTGAAGACACCATCGCGAGTCAAAGCGTTTTCTCCTGCGGCGTCCTGAGTTACGAAGAAACCGGGACCGTCAATGGCGATATCCATCGGATTGCCAGTTTGGTCGAGCGAACCCTGTCCGTAGTCTGTGTAAACTTGATCCAGCATCGGTCTTTCCCAATCAGACTTACGTGGCAGGTTGTTGATCTGCGCCCTTCCTAATTCTGACATGAAGACTGAGTCTTTCTTAAAACCCGGTGTGGAAGCATTCGCTATGTTGTTGGCGATTACTTCCTGTTGCCTGATGCGCGGTATCATCGCTGATGCGCTATTGTATATTCCTTTTATCATATAGACATTCCTCCGGCGAGTTGTAATGCAAGGAGGGCGCCGACATTGCGTAATTGTAGCTATGGCGTTGTGTAAGTGGCGGTTACACGAATCCAAAAAGAGGCGTTCAGACTAGATATCTCCGGGAGACGGAAATATTTTCGGTTGAGTCAGGAAAACTCTACCAAGGGGTGGATTGGATGTATTGATTGGGTGAATTGCTTGTAGTTGTAAGACGGGACTACTTCAGAGCCAGGTTTTGGTCTTCGGCTCGCACTTTGTCGATCAGAGAATTCATCGCGCGATCAAAATCCTCGTCCGATAGCATCTCTCGGTTTGAACGCAGATACAAAGCGCAGTCAGCTTTGAATCCGTAGCAGTTTAGCGCATCAGCTAAATAGCAACAGCGAATATAGGCGCAACGTTCATGACGTTTAGCAATGGTTGGATTGGCTCGGACCTGTTCCATACTTAGAATTATCGGCCTCTTCTCTACATTGTTGAGGTTTTGTTGATCTTCAAGTTTGGAGATGTGCTGGGCTATCTGAATACGCATGGATTTGCAGAGTAAAATCTGTGGATTCGCAGACTGCTCCAGCAATGAGATATTTTAGCCATTTTTCTCCCAGAATCTCATGGGCTAATAGGTTATGAGACTTGCACTTAGCGAGCCTGTTGAAAAATGTGCCGCGATATGGCGTGAAATCCTTCGAAATAGCGCTATCTTTGCTCTGAGGGTCTCCGAAGTCCATCGCGTGGCTGCCTGAATTGTCGCGGTAATTGCCAATATTTTTTCTGATTGCCGTTAGAATCAATGCCGCCACGCCAAAATACAATGCTTCAATTTTGCTGGAGAGATGTATTCCGTTGATACAGACGGAATCAGAACGAATGGGAGATCGCAAGTGTTGAGCAACGAGGAATCTTTATGGTAGGACCGACATCAAACTACAATATTGGCCCAAAGGCCGCGCGCTCTGAGGCTCATGAGGCTTCGCCGCATAAGACAATAGCGTTTGTCTTTGCGTTGTTGAGCTTCGCACTAGCATTGGTCAGCTTCCCTATTGACGCCAGCGGGTCTGTTCTGGGTGGAAACGTTTCAGACCCGGGGATTCCTGATACAGTCAGAATTGACTCAGTGGATGGCCTTCGCGGTGGAGCTGTTGTCGTTCCGGTGAATTTCTTCGCAGACGAAACTCTCGGAGGACTCACTCTCGTTTTGCGCTTTGATCCGGTAGCGCTGATTCTTGACTCTGTATCGTTGGCGGGGACGCTTGCCGAACCATTTTCGATTAGAATCTTCAACATTGATTCAACGACCGGTATTCTTGATGGAGCCGCTCTAAGTTTTGACAGCGCCAATGTAATACGACCCGGCTCTGGGGTTTTGGCAAATCTGCATTTTACTGTGTCAGATTCAGCGGCGGCAGGGGTCTACCTCATTGACACTACTACAGTAGACCCACCGGGGCCTGCTTTTTTGCAGACATCTTTCAGCACAGTTCAAACTGATTCTATTAACGGCAATGAGACAGTGCTGCCGACTTTTGTAGCCGGCTCTATTACAGTTGCAGACCGCGCCGCGACTTTCGATTCGGTTTGGGTAGACACAGTCACTGGCGCTCAGGGCGAGACAGTCACTGTGGATGTGTTTCTACACAACGAGTTGCCACTGACTATAATTAAGATTCCTCTGAGATACAGTTCGCCCAAGCTTCTTTTTGACACGGTTCTTTTTGCAGGCACACGCGGGATTCTTGCCGGGCAATCACGTCAAAGCCAGGTCAATACTGATTCGCAGGAGGTGCTCATCACACTAGAGTACCTGGATAGCTCCCCATTGACACCGGGTGACGGCCCGATAGCGCGTCTGAGGTTCACAATTGACAATACTGCCCCTAATGACACTTTCTCGATTGACAGCGCCGCTTACCTGGGAATTGTGCCACTCGAGCTAACAACAACCATCGCTGACGGATCTTTTCGATTTACACCATTTTTCCATCCAGGAGCGATCATCGTTGACTTTAGAACTGATGTGGATGACGGCGAGAACCCCAATCTTCCGACTGAATTCAGACTTAGGCAGAATTTTCCGAATCCTTTCAATCCGACTACTAAGATAGGATTCTCATTGCCGCGAGGCTCAGAGGTGTCACTCGAAGTATATAACTTGTTGGGGCAAAAGGTTCGTACTTTGGTAAACGGGTATCGCCAAGCTGGGGACTATACAGTGGAATTTGATGGCTTGAGTGACAGAGGCTCAACCGTCGCATCAGGTATGTATTTCTATCGAATCAAAACCGCCGCTAGAACCGAAACGCGCAAGATGACACTGTTGAAATAAATGTATGGCCGTGAAGATATTGAAACAGGGAATGCGAGAGTTGCATTTTCTGAATGGCAAACTAAAACGAATCAGGTAGGTTCGTTCTGCGCATGAACTGAACAGCTCCAAGCTCATCAAGCTCCTTCTGCTCCACTTTTTCCATCTCCTGCAAATGCCTCAACTGAAGTTTTTCTTTGAATTGCTCCAAGGTTTTCTTCTCTCTTGATGACTCAACCAGCTCCAATCGTTTGACCTCCGCCTTTTGTTGCAAAGAGCGTTTGATTTGAGTGGTCATCATCTTTTGCCCTCGCAGATGATGGAAATAACGAGAATAAGTTCTTAGCTTTTCAACGTCGACTCCCTCGCCTATCAGATGCTCCTGTGCGGCGTCGCAATGATGTAACCGCTCTGCTTCAAGTGAATCCAGGGCTTGCGCACGGTCACTGACGCGCCGTAACGCTGTTCCATATTCACCGCGCTTTAGAGACTCCATTCTCTCTTTTAATCCCAATAGTTTTTCAAGACGAAACGAGAACTTCTTCATTGTTCTTACGACTCATTTCTGAGGATTTGGGGCTGGTGGTGGTCATTTTGGGATTTGCAGTATTGGCTTTGTTTTCCTGAGTCACATGAGAGTCCTCGATGATTTCCTTGAGCTCATGGATGACTTCTTCGTATGTTCCCCGCTCTTCGATACCCTGTTTGAAAAAAGTGTTAAGCTTGTCTATGGCGCTAATTGCGCGGTCAATTTTCGGAGACGAACCGGCAGTGTATGCTCCAACGTTTATCAGGTCTTCAGCCTCACTGTATACAGCATAGATTTCTCTCACCGCTCCAGCTAGTTCCCGCAACTCAGAGTCAGCCACTCGCGTCATGAGCCTACTTATCGATTGTAATATATCGACGGCGGGATATTGATTGCGCGCGGCCAATCTCCGGGAAAGCGTAATGTGTCCGTCAAGGATTGAGCGAGACAGATCAGAAATCGGCTCGTTCATATCGTCGCCCTCAACCAGAACAGTGTAGAACCCGGTGATAGAACCTTTCTCGGTTGTTCCAGCTCTTTCCAGCAGGCGCGGCAGTAGTGTGTAGACTGACGGAGTGTAACCTTTGGTTGCCGGGGGTTCGCCGATAGCTAAACCGATTTCACGCTGGGCCATTGCGACACGTGTCAATGAATCCATCATCAGCAACACGTTCTTCCCCTGATCACGAAAATGCTCGGCGATTGTGGTGGCAACCATGGCTCCCTTCAGGCGCAACAATGGAGCCTGGTCGGAAGTGACAGCAACTACAACAGAGCGCCTAAGGCCACTCTCCCCTAGCGCATCGAGTATGAACTCCTGCACCTCACGCCCACGTTCGCCAATCAGGGCTATCACGTTTATATCAGCGGTTGAATTGCGGGCCATCATTCCCAGCGTCACTGATTTACCCACACCTGAACCGGCAAATATGCCGATGCGCTGTCCTTCACCACAAGTGCAAGTCATGTCGATGCTTTTGATGCCGGTATAAAGCGCTTTTTGAATCGGAGGTCTTGAAAGTGGCTGTGGGGCAATAGCGTTTACACCGCGCATATGAAGAGCCATCAATGGGCCTTTGCCATCGATTGGCTTTCCGAGTCCATCGACAACTCGCCCAATTAGCTCATCGCCAACGGGTATGCGAAGTTGATCACCAGTAGAAATTACAATTGCGCCCGATGTTATGCCTCTTAGATCTCCCAAGGGCATGAGCAAGAGACGGCTTTCCTTGAAACCGACAACCTCAGCTTCTATGCGATCTCCGCTATCTGGACTTTCAATGTGGCAAAGGTCGCCAATGGAAACCACGGGGCCTTCGGACTCAACGGTGAGACCAATCACGCGACTTACTCGCCCTGTCTGAAGGATTGTACGCGCCTGATCAATGCTGGCGCATACATTGTTGTAGTCAATTGCCATTTGTTAGAGACTCTCTAGTCTGATTATTGCGCTTGCTATCTAGGTTTCTTCAACTGCCAGGGTTTCCGCTATGACATCCAGTTGCGATTCAAGTCTGGCGTCAATATCACCTGAGGGTGTGTGAATGAAACATCCGCCATAGTTTATGCGCGCGTCCGGCTCAATTGATAGTTTCCTTATTTCAGTGGAAAGCGCTCTGAATTCTTCAATACGGCTCTTGAGTTCTTCATGATGTTCAGGATTCACTTTGACGTGAATTTCACGACGATCTGCGAGTTGCTCTATTGAACCTTTGATTATCGCCACTGTGACTTCAGTATCTATCTTAGCCGAATCACAAGTGACCTTGCGGGCGATTTTCAAAATCACATTGAGCGCATTCGATTCTGCGTCACGTAGAATCGACTCTCGTTGGTCAATTGCCGCGGTAACAGCGCCACTAAAAGAGTCAAACACTTTCTTTGCTTCGGCTTGCCCCTCTTGAAGCCCGGCCGCTTTGCCGGATTCAAAGCCGCTTTGGCGAGCCTGTTTTTCTCGTTCCAAGCAGACATTCACGATCTTTTCAATTTCTCGAAGTGGAACAAATCGGACTCCATCCAACGCCGTTTCGCAATGTGCATCAGGGAAATATTCCTCGAGCAACTTTCCTCCCCGAAGAGCCTTATCAATATCCTCGCGTCCTTCACCGATACGGCGGGAGCAATTCATAAGTGTCGTGCGAATCACTTTCACAGTTGCCTTAGACAATTACATCATCCTTGCCGCCGCCGCGGCCGCTAATTACGATTTGTCCTTCTTCTTCTAGTCTTCTCACCGACTCAACAACACGTTGCTGTGCGGCCTCGACATCTGATAGTCTCATCGGCCCCATGAACTCCATTTCCTCACGAATCATTACCGCCACACGCTCGGACACATTCGAGAATATCTTGGTCTTGACTTCGTCAGTTGCGGCTTTCAGGGCGATTGACAGATCCTTAGTTTCGACTTCCTTCAGCACACGCTGGATAGAACGATCATCAAGGAGAATCAAGTCGTCGAAGACAAACATCATATTCTTGATTTCGCCGGCAAGGTCAGCGTCCTCAACTTCGATTGACTGAATGATATGCTTTTCTGCACTGGTATCCATTAGGTTAAGAATCTCTGCTATTGACTTGGCGCCACCTGATACATCAAGCGAGCCTCCCAATCCTGAGGAGAAGTGATTCTGCAAAGTTAGTTCAATCTCACGGAGCACATCCGGTGAGATTTTCTCCATGGTCGCAATTCGGTATGACACTTCCGACTGCACTTCCGGGTTCAGCTCTGTCAGCACCGAAGACGCCTGCTCTGGTCTCAGTTGGGTCAGAATCAGGGCTATAGTTTGCGGGTGCTCCATTTGGATATATCCCGCGAGTTGTTTGGGATCAATAGTCTGCAACAGATTAAATCCTGTTGTGCGCAGTGAACCTTCGACACGAGCCATAATTTCTCTGGCGCGTGTACCGCCCACAACTTTTTGCAGGACATCCATGGCAAAGTCTACACCACCTTGTGACACGTATTTCCGGGCCATGAAGATGTTGTAGCAATCCTCAATTACAAGACTCTCAACATCCGGCGGGACATCGCGCAGATTCGCAATTTCTATTGTCAGAGCCTCAAGTTCCTGCTCCTTCATGCCTTTGAGCACCTCTGCAGAAACTTCAGGGCCGAAGGCTACTAGCGCAATCGCCGCCTTTTGGGTTGAGTTCAGATCTTCAAATTTTATACTGTCTTCCATAGTTCTGACTCACACTTATTCGGAACTGCCTACCATCATCGTCTTTATGACCTTTGCCAATTCTTCGGGTTTCTCCTTGGCGGTCTCTTGCATCTGATCTATCAGCTTCGGAGTTCGTCGCTCCATTTCGTATGAGACAGGTTCATCGACAATTGGTCCGACACGTTCCGGCTCGACTTTCGGAGGCGGAGGCGGAGCTATCTTACTCAGCGCCTTGAACAGTTTTGTGGCTTTCTTGCGGAAGTACATCACAAATACGGCAATCAATATCCAGCCGCCGAATCTTTTGACCAAATTGACATACATGTAGAGGTCGTTGCTCTTATCAAGCTCATCTTGAATGCGGTTAAAGGCGCTGTTGTCGAACGGAATATTATAGACTTCTATTTGGTCATTGCGGTCAGAATCAAACCCGATGGTTGACTTTACGATATTGGATAACCTATCTATTTCTTCCTGAGGTCTAGGCGTATAGCTCTCGGTGATAACTCCGTCGCCGTCCTCTATTTGTTCGGTAGTTCCATCCAACATCACCGCCACCGAGAGTCTCTTTATTACTCCCACGTGATTTACGATGTGTTCTATTGTTTTTGGAATCTCGTAGTTAGTTATAGTAGTTTCGACCTTGGAATCGTCTGAACTTTCATCGCTTTTGTCCCCTGATTGGTCTTTGGAGTTAGCAGACTGTTCACTACGCTCTTCGCTACGAACTACTGCGCCATTTGCGTCATAAATTTCGTTGGTGCGTTCCGCCTGAGTGAAATCCAATTCCGCAGACACCCGCACCACTGCTTTCCCCAAGCCAATAACATCGTTTAGCATACTTTGGGCTTTGTTCTCAAGGTAGCTTTCAACGTCTTTGCGAACTTGCAATTGCGTTGAAGAAAGTCCGGCCATCGTGTCATTCCCAGAAGGATTAGAAAGCAGATTTCCGTTGTAATCAATTATTGAGATGTTTTCTGTGCGAAGCCCCTCCACTGACGAGGCGACTAGGTGGTTGATTCCGGATAATTGTCTTCGGGTCAGCCCCCCGGATGAGAGCTTTAGTAGAATCGACGCTGTTGTTTCTTTTTTGTCGCGCCCGAAGAGGCGCTCTTTGGGCATTACAATATGCACTCGCGCGGACTTGACAGCGCTTATCTCCATGATAGTCTTGGTCAACTCACCTTCAAGCGCCCTGCGAAAGTTCACTTTCTGCAGGAAGTCGGTCATGCCAAAATTGGTTTTGTCGAAAATCGAGTAGCCAACGCTTCCGCCTGTCGGCACACCCTGTGACGCCATTTCCATCCGCAACATGTGCACTTTATCGTCCGGAACAAGAATCGATCGTCCGCCATCAGAGACCTGGTAAGGAATCTTATTGGCGTCAAGATATGAAAGCGCTTCGCCGGCTGAGGCGTCGTCTAGATTTCTGTAGAGAGTTGAGTAGTTTACTGATGTCACAAAGACAAATAGCGCGGCGACTCCGGCAATGACACCGGCTCCAACACCCAAGAGCATCAGCGCTTGACTGGCTGACATTTGTTTTATGAAAACTAGTAATGATGAAGAAATGCGTTTGAGTTCGTCCATGCTACTTCCTGTAATCAGACGTTAATTGCTATCGTGGCTCTGTTTCTATTTCTCCGTCGCGACGCATGTGCTTTCAATTCATCCGATGATTTGAAACCCTGCGTTCCTGTGCGCGAAGACCTTTATGAAGACATCTACAATGATGATTTCTATAGTGGCATTCTTATTAGATTCTTATAGGCATCTAGTAGTTTGTTGCGTATTTCCAATAACAGATCGAAGGCGATACCTGACTCTTCACCGGCTATCATGACCTCATGTAGATCAATATCTTCTCCATTGAGAAAAGCATTCCCGGCGTCCTCGGCGACATTGCCTAGCTCGTCGACAGACTCTACAAACTTATTGAGAAACGACGTGAAATCCTCTTTTTGAGTTCCTGGGATTTCCGCAGTCAGTTGCTCAAGAGGAGGACGTTGAATCGACTGTGTCGACTCAAGCCCCGGCAGAAGTTTCATGCCTGTTATTGGAATTCCACTCATACTCTAAAGTCCACACTACCACCCAAACGCGGGGTATTGTTTTGTTGGCCCTTGGCGCTATAACTGACATCAGAGCGCTCATTCTGTGTATACTTGGCAAAAAGCAAGTCGATTGCTTCGCGCTCCTCGGCGCTTAGTAGCTGAGTGAAGTCACTTTGAGCTTTGACCGCTAACGAAGAGCTGGTCTCCGAGCCACGTTTCGCAATAGTTACCGAATTGCTTTGCTCAGATTTTGCAGATCTTTTAACATCTGCATTATCTTGTGTGGCGCTTTTTTGAGCTTCCAGAGCGAATTGCTCCTGAGCGCGTTGCGCCGCATCGGGTGTTTTGCGAGTTACGTCGGTTTTGCCGTATGCTGAAATACCTAGGGGGTTGATGTTCATGTCTCTTATCCTATTCTTGCCTTGAGCCTATTTTCTTGCAATTATCTAATAGAGTTTCCATAGAACGCTATATATCCAGCGCCTCGTTTAGCATTTGTTTCGAAGATGATATTGTTGCGATGTTCGCTTCATAAGCGCGATTCGCCGCAATCATATCCACCATTTCGTTTATCATTTCAATATCCGGCATCTGAACATACCCGTCCTCATTCGCATCGGGATGACTGGGGTCAAAAACCAATTTGAAACTTGATTCCGGATCACTAATTTCCTTGCCGCTGACCTTGTTGGTGTCCTTGGCGTCATTCAGTGAAATAATCTGCCCTTTGAGGTGGCGAGAGTTTGTCCGAGAGAGTTTGTTATGCGCGGTACTCATCGCCTCGCTGAATTGAGGACGAGAATTGGCTTCACTGACTACAACTCTCTGGCGACGATACGGCCCGCCCTCGGCGGTTCGGGAGGTGTCAATATTCGCGATGTTTTCAGATACGACGTCCATCTTCTGACGTTGCACTGTCATCCCGGTAGATGCGATATCTATGGCTTTGAATATTCCAGACATTTTCTATGCTTCCTTTTTCTCAACTTAACAATGGAATTGATAGTAGTGACACTACTTGGTTCCAGTAATCGCCTGTCGCAAGCCGTTGAATTTGTTTTTCAGCATTCTCGCCGCGACAGTGTAGCTGATTTGGTTTGTTGAAAGTTTGGTCATCTCTTTGTCGATATTCACTCTGTTAACGCCATTGCTCGGGGATTTCTTATCTACAACTATTTTGGCGCCGCCGTTTTTGCCTACACCTATCGGAATGTGTCTCGCATTGGTAGTGACACCTTTAAGACCTATGCCTTCGCCCTTTAAGCGCTGGAATTCTTTCTGAAAATCTATGTCTTTGGCTTCATAACCCGGAGTGAGAACATTAGCGACATTTCCGGCTGTTAGCTTGTGTCGTAGTGATGTCAGATTCAGATAATTTCTGAATTTCGGCACCCCGACTTTGTTGAGAATAGCGTCTTGAATAATGTTACTCATAATGAACTACCCGGCTTTGATTCTATTCTTATATACTTTCGCCAATCTATTGGCTTTCGATATACAGGGCGCCGATACGGCGGTCTCCCGCAATCCGGTATTGCAACTTGGGCGCCAACGGCGCTCAATTGCGTAATTCGTTGTGTATGAATGTGTTAGCTGTCGCTTCTGAGGAACGACCAAGAGGAAGTATGAAGATTATTCCCACCTGAGTGGACAGATTTTCCGTACTGATATGCGGATGCGTGCAGTATTACGGTTTGCGGTTTTTGACAAACAAGGCTGAGCTAGGCTCTTTACGCGAGAGGGAATTGGTAAGGACGACGACATCGACTCTGCGATTCTTAGCCCGATTCTCAGGTGTGTTATTGGGACGTATTGGTCGGTATTGCCCATAGCCCAACGCCGAGATTCGCCGACCGGAAAGACCGTGGGCGTTTATGAAGTAACGAACAACTTCGGTCGCTCGGGCTGAGGAGAGTTCCCAGTTGGATGGATACTTGCCGGTAGCAATCGGCGAGTTATCTGTGTGGCCCTCGACTCTGACGTGATTCGGAATTGAATCCAGTTCTGAGGCGACAAGATCAAGAATTCGCAGGGCGCTGTTTGAAAGTTTTGCGCCGCCGGGTTTGAAAAGAGCAGATTCCATGATGTGAATCACCAGGCCGCGCTCAGTTATTTCCGCTTCAAATTTCTTATTGTCTAGTCCCTGATCAAAGGCTTTTTGCTCTATTGAGCGAAGCATGACACGATTGCGATTGATTTTCAACGGGCCGCTACCGTCTTCAGTGTCGTAATCAGGTTCGAGCAAATCCCGACTTTCACCGGAGAGAACACCTGATAGCGCTCGTGATACTTTCCCGAAGCGCTTGGCGTCCAAATGAGACATCGAAAACATGATTATGAAAAACGCCAGGAGCAAGGTTATCAAGTCTGCATAGGTTAAGAGCCACCTGTCGCGCGTGGATGAGGATTCAATCCGCATTTGATTGCGAACTGACCTCGGGAACCTTCGCTCATCGAGATTGAAATGCTTCTCGGTAGACATTAGAACCTAGTAATCCAAGTCACGCATGGAAGGTGAGAGGAATGACTGCAAACGGCGACGAATCAATCGTGGTGTTTCACCAGCTTGAATCGCTAAGACACCCTCTGCGATAAGCTCTAATGAGGCTATCTCGTCCTCGTGACGTGTACGCAGCTTATCAGCTATTGGAATATAGACAATATTGGCCATACCCACTCCCCATAGCGTGGCTATAAACGCCGAGGCTATGGAACTGGCCATTTTGTCTGGATTGTCAACGCTACCGAGAGTGTGAACCAGGGCTAGTACAGTGCCGAGGATTCCCAGAGTCGGCGAGAATCCACCCATGCGGTTAAAGAGGTCGATTCCTCGCTGATGACGTTGAGTCAGATAAGCGATTTCGGTATAGAGGACTTCGCGCAGAGTATTGGCGTCCACGCCATCTATTACAAGTAGTGTCGCCTTAGCAAAAAACCTATTTGATAAAGACTTTACCTCGCGCTCCAGTGAGAGAATCCCCTCTCGCCTTGAGCGCTCGGCAATATAGATAACCTGCTCAATTAGGTTGGCGTTGTCCTCACCTTTGCCAAAAAACGAGATACGTAGATAGGCTGGTATTTGGAGAACCACGCTACCATTTGCCCCTACTATTGAGACACCTATGGTTCCTCCGACGACGAGTATCATCGGGGCAAGGAGAAAGACTGACTCCGCCTCACCGCCCTCCATCCAGAAAGATGATACGACAGCGACTACTGCAGTTAGTATTCCTATTACTGAGGCAATATCCATATGCTTACTTGAATCCGCCTTTCGCAGATTTGCGGACGTCCAGAATTGAAACGCCCGCTGTATTCTTGCATCGGCGCTCAAAATTTGAACTTTAGCGATTATGGGAGATAATAATTCTGCGCCAGGCTCCGGAAGAGGGCGCGAAGCCTAGCAACTACGCCAAGACTATGACTATAGGGTGCAAAAACAAAGAGGTAGATGCCGCAAAGCAACAATGATTAACAGACTCAGTTATTCAGCGGAGGTGGAACCGTTCCCGCTCATTTTGTCAACATCGCCAAATTCGCTGTATTCCTTTAGCTTGTTGCGAATTGTGCGCGCCGAGACATCCAAACTACGAGCCGCTTCAGATTTGCTACCACCGAATCTCTGCAGACGATCGAGGATAAGCTGTCTCTCCAGCTCATGCAAAGTCAGAGACTCGAATTCGAGCTTGTTTGCCAGAGGTTTTCTTATCGCTGAGGCATCCAAGGAGAAATCTAACGTAGAAATAGTTTTGCCGGCGGACATTACGACCGCCGCCTGAATTGTGTTTTCAAGCTCACGCACATTACCCGGCCAGGGGTATTTCTTGAAGACTTCAAAGACCTCGCGATCTACATGCTTGATTTCCCGGTTGTTTTCTTCGGAGTACTTCTTTACAAAATACTCTACCAGTTGAGGGATATCTTCAGTGCGATCCCTAAGCGGGGGCACCTCAATTGAAATCACATTCAAGCGATAAAACAAATCTTCTCTGAAAGAACCATCGGCAATAGCTTCAGCTAGATTCCGATTACTGCTGGCTATTATTCGAACATCAATCGCGACAGTTTCAGCTGAACCAACTTTCTCGATTTCCCGCTCTTGCAAAGTTCTCAGGAGCTTCGATTGCGTTTCGTAGGGCATCTCTGAGATTTCATCCAGCAACAAAGTGCCGCCATTGGCTAATTCAAACCTACCCGAGCGAGCTTGAATAGCGCCGGTGAAAGCGCCTTTTTCATGCCCGAATAACTCAGATTCAATCAGGTTCTGATTAAGAGCCGCGCAATTCAACTTCACAAACGGCCCATCAGCACGGTCGGATTCTTCATGAATAGCCCGGGCAATTAACTCTTTACCGGAGCCCGATTCTCCGCCGACCAACACTGTAGCTCTCGACGGAGCGGCAAGCCGGATGCGATCAAATATCTCAGTCATCAGCTTCGAGGAGCCAATTATGCCACTGTAACGCCTGGCGCTATCAAGCTTTAGCGCGACTACCTGACGATTGAGTTTAATATACTCAACGGCTTTCTTTACCCGCACTTCAACACTCTCGGGCGACATTGGCTTCATAATAAAGTCAAATGCGCCGAGTTTCATAGCCAGCACCGCGGTCTCGACAGTACCAAAACCAGTCATCATTATTACAACAGTCTTTGGGGCCAGCTCACGGATATGAGTTAGCAACTCCATACCGTCCATCTCACCCATGCGAATGTCAGAAAGGACAAGCTCAAAGGACTCAGAGCGCAAGCGAGTTAGAGCAGACTCGGCGGAATGGGCGCTGTGTAATTCGTACTTTTCCACATCCAGCGCTTCCTTAAGAAACTCCACAACCAGCGAATCATCATCGACTATTAGAATTTTGGTCTTCATGAATTGTGCTCCAGATTTTCATCCAAATCGCCAGGTGAGGTATTGGATTGATTCATTTTCGCATTATAGGACAAGGGCAACCTAATACGAAAGGTCGTGCCTTTGCCAAGTTCCGAGTTAACTGTTATATCGCCGCCGTGAGCAGTGATTAGTTTTTTGGCCAAAGGTAACCCCAATCCGGAACCTCTTGCTTTAGTGGTGAAGAATGGCCGAAAAATATCACGAGCTGTCTCGGGCGCCATTCCGGGACCATCGTCACGAATTTCAAAACTCGCCAAATTTGAGTTTTCACTACAGTTTTCAACGATTACTTTACATGTGACGTTCTTGATGATATTCTTGGAAGCGCTCTTGGAAACATCTCTTGAGCCATCTCTTGAGCCACCGCCTTCGGCGGCTTCCTGAGCGTTTCTTATGATATTTACAATTGCTTCCCTTAGGACTATTTGGTCAATATCAACCGATATCTTTTGCTCTGGAGTGACTACCTCAATTTCATAATTCCCCATATGGGTGACGCGCTCAACGCCTTCGCCTCCGGGAACACTTTCGGGAGCACTTTCGGTTGCATTTGCGCCTTGGGTTTCGTTGTATTGACGCACTATCTTTTTGAGATACCGGTTTAGATTGGTAGGGCGCAATGTCAGGGACTCGTTCCGCGAAAAGCGCAAGAGCGCATCAATTACTCGCTCCAGATTATCAACGCCCCGAAGAATCTTCTCTGCGTGCGCTTTGTTCTTGGTCCCTTTAGCGGGCGTAGCTGTGATTAGTGAGGCGAATCCTTTTACACCAACTAACGGATTTCGAACCTGATGAGCGACGGTTGCCGCCATTTCACCTATCGCGGCCAGTGACTCCATGCGGGCCATCTTGCGCTCCATGCGCTTGGCCCCGGTAATATCCTGAAAGGCCTCGACCGAACCGAATGATTCTCCGTGTTTATCCAACAAAGGGGACGAACCCCATAGGTAGGTCTTTTCCTCACCGCTGTTCATGACAATCGACCTCTCTACACCTCGAACAGAGCATTCGGTAGACGCTTTAGAGGATGAGCTGTAACAAGATATTGCACGCTGGCCCTCTGCGCCTTCAAACTTTGTCACAGCATCCAGTGACACACCTAATGACTCAGCGGCGTTGACTGAGAACATCGCCTCTGCGGCTGAATTGAGATGTGTGATTTTCCTGTCGCGGTCAGCGACAATAATACCTGTGGATACCGAGCCTAAGACACTGTTGAGAAACTCCATTGCCGCACGATTTCGTCTGGTTAGCGCCTGCAAAGACTCATTGGCCTCAGCCAATGCTTTTGCCTGACGCTGGCTTTCATCTTTCAAATCCAGATACTGCCGACGCAACCTATTTATTACGTTGGTGAAAGTCCGGTATGAATCGACAAAATCCTCGGTAGCGCCATTATTGGCACGCGCCGGAGACTCCTCCGTCCCAGTCGAACTTCCAGCTATTCCAAATTCCGTGATTGTAGTATCCATATCTCTTGTCCCACTCCTATCCAACTGCTAGCCCCTCCTAGACTAACAACCGGAAAATTATGCCAGAGGAGTCAATATTTCAACAAGTATTATGCATAACAAAAAACGGCCAGTCTTAAAGCTGGCCGATAAAACTAAAACCTGTTGATATTCCCGGAGGATTGGTGAACAACGATATTGTGTGGCTAAAAATAGCTTAATATTTCATCGGTAATGCGCTCAATCGGGGCAACCACATCTGCGATTTTCCCGTCGACAATAGCTCTGGGCATTCCATAAACCACACTGGTTTCTTCATTCTGGGCTATGACCTGTCCGCCTTGTTTGTGCAATTCCTGGCAGGCCTCGAAACCGTCGTTGCCCATGCCCGTTAGAATCACTCCCAGAGTCCGCTTGCCGTACTTCTTGACAACAGAATCCATCATCACATTGACGCAGGGTTTATAGAGAGTACCCGTCGGAGACTGTGTTAAGCGGATAATTGGTTTGGCTACGCCCGGGGTTAAGATCATGTGGCTATCTCCGGGCGCAATGTACACATGACCTGCGAGCGCCTCTTCCCCGTTTCGCGCCTCGCTTACCTCTACTTCGGAGATCGAATTCAAACGATCAGCGAGCGACTTAGTGAATTTCGGGGGCATATGCTGAACAATCAGGATTGGAACAGAAAAACTCTTTGGTAATCTAGTAATAACAGTTTGCAGGGCGGGAGGTCCACCAGTGCTTGAACCGAGGGCAACAGCTTTAATAGAAAGCCGTCTCCGTTCTGCCTTCTTTAAGGACGAAACGCTAGCCACACTCTTGGGGCCGCTAGCGACAGCAGTAGCCTTTTTCCAACCCAGCCGCTGACGAGCGCGAGCCATCAAGATGGATTTACGGCGCGCTATGTTTTTAATCTTCTCCAGTAGGTCTTCTTTGATATTTACGATATCTAAGGAGACAAACGACAGTTCTTTGGGGATAAAATCGACCGCTCCAAGATCGAGGGCCTCAAGAGTAGCGCTGGCGCCCTCGGTAGTGATGCTACTGACCATCATTACCGGAGTAGGCTCCTCCTCCATGATACGCTTCAGCGCCGTCAAGCCATCCATGCGCGGCATCTCAACGTCCATAGTTACGAGATCCGGCTTGAGCTCTTTGACCTTTTTTACACCCTCTTCGCCATCGCGAGCAGTCCCTACGACTTCAATATCTGGATCAGATTCCAGCATCATGCTAATAGCCTTGCGCATGAATGCAGAATCATCCACAACCAGAATGCGTGTTTTCTTTGTTGTCATAACAATCAGTTCATCTTTCGAAGATATTCTTGTTTAGTAAAGCGGGAATCGATGTCCACTATGGGGTAATCTTTTGCGCCAGGCCAAAGAGGCCAGCGACATCAACAATCAACCGCACTCTTCCATCGCCTAGAATGGTAGCCCCGGCCAGTCCTTCTATGTTGCCGAAGAGTTTACCGAGAGCTTTTATTACAACTTCCTCCTGTCCGATAAGGTCGTCAACAACCAGCCCCAAACGACTATCGGCAAGTCCCACAACAACAACATTGGAACCAGCGTCATCGGACGGAGTCCAATCCTGAGTGTCACGAAGAACTCGTGGCAGAAATAACAGGGGTAGCACAGAATCTCTCAATTGAATTACTTCTGTGCCATTTACGTATTTGATGTCCTTCTTCGCCACATTGACAATTTCATGCACACTGGCAAGTGGAATGATATAAATATCATCATTTGCCTTCACCAATAGCCCTTGAATAATCGAAAGCGTGAGCGGTAGTTTGATGGTGATGGTTGTGCCTTTGCCACGTTTGGAGGCTATCTCTATTATGCCGTTGAGCTTTTCGATATTCGAACGCACCACATCCATGCCTACACCACGACCGGATACATCACTAACAACTTTGGCGGTAGAGAATCCGGCGGCAAAGATGAAGCGAAATATCTCCGATTCGCTCATGCGCTCTATTTCGGCCTCTGTATAGAGTCCGCGCTCTATGGCCTTACTTTTTATGGCCTCAAGATCAAGTCCTCTGCCATCATCGCTTATCTCAATGATAATGTTAGAGCCCTGAGAGTAGGCGCTGAGAACCACCGTTCCAATTTCGGACTTCCCTGCGGCAAGTCTCTCCTCTGGTGGCTCTAATCCATGATCACATGAATTCCTAACCAAGTGAACCAATGGATCGCCGATCTCCTCGATGACGGTCTTATCTAGTTCTGTATCTTCGCCTTCCAGCTCCAGGTTAATCTTCTTACCAGCGGAAGACGCAAGGTCTCTTACCACACGTGGAAAACGGCTGAACGCTTTGCCAATTGGAAGCATCCGTAATTTCATGACGGAATTTTGTAGTTCAGTTGTGACAAAACTTATTTGGGATGCTACTGTGCCTATTCTCTCTTGGGAGTCATGGTCGGAAACACCACCGGATGCAATCTCACTGTTGATAGAGAGCAGACTATTGCGACCGAGCACAAGTTCACCTACCAGATTCATTAAGGAATCCAATCTATCGACACCCACTCTAACTGTTTGTTCGATATTCCGACTGTTGGCTTGGCGTTTTTTCTGGCCAGTATTTCCTGCGGTACCATTTCCCCTAGAGGCGCCAGAGCCTCCCGCCCCCTTTTCAACAGAACTATCAGATTTAGATTGAGCGAGAGCGGCCTTAATTTCCGCGTCAAACGCGGCCTCATCGAAATCTGCGCCTTCAGTTTCTGCTGAGGACTCTGCTGAGGACTCTGCGACAGAAGCGTCTTTGGCATCTTGTTGCTGAGTTCCTACAGGCTTGTGGACTCCAGAATTCGAGGTGTTTATCCTTTCAAGCTCAGCAACAAGACCCGATACATCACGAAGCACAATTTGCTCATTACGCACGTCGTCCAAGAGCATCTTCAAACTATCGAGACCTTCGAGAAGAGCGTCCATGATATGCGTCTCTACATGGATCTCCCCTTTGCGAAGACGGTTCAGCACATCTTCCATCTTGTGAGTCAGATTGGTAATCTGATCCAACCCAAGGAAGCTTGAATTGCCTTTGATAGTGTGAGCGGCACGGAAGATATTATTTAGCAGTTCTAGATCATCAGGTGATGTTTCGAGGGCCACTAAGTCATTGTCAAGTGACTCAATAATATCAGCCGCTTCCACCAGGAAATCATCGACGAAATCCTTCATATCCTCCGGGACTTGCAAGGCCTCGGGGGTCGTTGTTTCATCAAGAGTCTTTGGCGCCATTATTTTCTCGTACCAAGTTGTCTATTCCAGATTGGTCTGTGTGTTTGAACACCATATCAGCGTGTGGATCGAAACTGCGCACTTTACGTTTCTTGTCGCTATCGGCATCCTTCTTGGCGCTTTCAATTCCCATCGTCTCATCGATGTCGCCAAAAATTTCTGCGATCTTGGCATCAACTTCTTCCAGCAAGCTGGCGGCATGATTGATTTGTTGAGTCGTGATGTCCTGAAACTGTAACGCGTCCATTATTGCGAAAGCATCATTTTGAGAACGATTTGCAACTTCTTCCGCTTTCTCCAACAACTCACTAACGGCGATGTTTTCCTTGCCGGTATCAGCAAGCACATTTAACGCCTTGTTGAGATGGTCAATAATCTCAACTTGCTGATTTGAGATATTCTCAACCATATCCAAAACTTTGTGAGTGGCCTGCTCTGTTTGTGATGAAATACGATCTAGATGTGTGGTTGCCTTAGGCAAACAATCTCTGGTATCATTTAGTGGCCCTTGGATTTCTCGTAAGCTACGAGTCAAATCTTCTATGGTAGATTTGAGCGCCCCTAGTCCGCGCTTTAGGCCGCTCTCGCTATTTGGCATTTCCCCCTGAGTGGCTACAGCGATTGATTTGTTCTCCTTGTCAGCCATATTACGCACCCCCTTTAAGAATCTCATCAATCTTTGATTTTAGCGTATCAGGAGTGAACGGTTTAACAATGTAGTTATTCACTCCCGCCTTAAGCGCCTCGACAATGTCCTCTTTCACAGAACGTGTAGTGACCATGAGAACTGGAATCTTTGCATGTTCGGGGTTGCTCCGTAGATTTGTCACGAAAGTCAATCCGTCCATTTCGGGCATATTCCAGTCGGTTATCACAAAATCGATTTTCTCAGTAGCAATCTTTGCTAATGCATCTTTACCGTGTTCTGCCTCGATAATATCGCTGTATCCTGCTCTTCCGAGGGTATTGATGATTATCCGACGCATTGTCGGTGAATCATCTACTGCAAGAATTTTCATGTCTGCCATACTATATCTCCAATATTCAGTTATTTGTTCTAAAATTCAAACAGCCGGTTTACTTCGGCTAGCAATGCATCAGGTCGAAATGGCTTTACGATATAGGACGTGGCTCCGACTTCTAAGCCGCGTTCCTTGTCCTCGCTTGCCTCTTCTGAGGACAAGATGATAATCGGTGTATCCTTGTGCGCCGCATCGTTTCGCAAAGTTCCTATCAAAGTGTAGCCATCAACATTGGGCATATTCAAGTCCGTAATGACCATATCAATATCGCCGTCGGCGCTTGAGATTTTCTCCATAGCGTCCATACCATCGCATGCCGTTATCACGTCAAAGCCTTTGTTTTTCAATGCAAACGAAACAAACTTGACGACTGTTGTTGAATCATCGACAACTACAATTCTTTTCTTATCCATATTCTTAACCGCCTATCTTTCCAGCTAGAGTCCTTTGCGCATCTTGCTTGGCCTTAATCTTCGCAAGCAATTCCAGCGCTTTGGATGCCCCACCCGAAGATGCTCTGACTGGCGCCCTCCGTGGCGCACTGCCAGGTGTACTCGTGGCCGATTTCGAAGATTCTGTTGCATGACCTGCTCTGTCAGTTACACCTTCTTCTTTCATGTAAACCAAAGCGCCCTTATAGTATTTTAGTTTGAATGCTTTTGAAATTCCGTGTAACGTTTCAGAGTGACCTATGAGCATCTGTCCTCCGTTTGCCAGCGATTGGTAAAACGCACGGACAATTTTGCGCTTAACCTCATCTGAAAAATATATCATTACATTTCTACAAAAGATGACATCCAGATTCTTATACATCGACAACTTCCGAGTCTCGTTCAGGTTCAATTGAACGAACTTCACTAGCGACTTGATTTCTCGCTTTATTCGGAACGCATCTCCTTCTTTGTCGAAGTAATCCTTCAAGACAACGGGATTGACGTAACGCAGAGTAGCGCCTTCATATTCTCCGGCTCTAGCGCGATGCAGAGCCTTTTCACTAATGTCATTGGCGATAATCTCAACATTCCAGCCAGCCTCACCTTTCAATGCCTGCTTGACAAGGATACCTAGAGTGTATGGTTCCTCACCTGTTGAGCATCCGGCCGACCAAATGCGAAGCGTCTTTGGCCCGCGCCCCTTGCGTTTGTTTTCAATAATCTCAGGCAGAACCGCAGTGGCAAATGCATCCAACTGAGGTTCGTTGCGGAAGTAGTATGTCTCGTTGGTTGTAACGAGGTTCATCAGTTCATGGAATTCTCGTTGCGAAGTGTCATATTTGACTCTATAGAAGTAGTCACGATAAGTTGCGACACCCAACTGGTCCATGCGCTTTGTTAGGCGGCTCTGGATTAGATATAGCTTGTTATCTCCAAAATACATCCCGGCCTTTTCGTGAATGAAATCACGAATTGTGCGGAACTCTTCTATACTCAACGTTCGTTGATCACCAATCGATGGCATAACTGTTACCTTCTTAGAAAAAGTCACTCATCAGATACAGAACAGGATTCTGAAACTCGAGTTCACAGTTGAGCGCTAGGTAGCGCTCTGCTCTTGTTTACGTGTTGAAGCTTGTTCAACCGACTTCAATAACTTTGGCATGCTAAATGGCTTGACAACATAGTCATCAACACGCTGTTGCAACGAACGAATAGCGCTTTCCACCGAGGGATAACCAGTAACCACAACAATCGGTTGCTGAGGTCTAGTTTCTTTCATTCGATCCACTAGTGTCGCTCCGTCCATCTCCGGCATTTTCAGATCAGTAAGAACAACGTCATATTCGCCAGCCTCAAACTCTCTTAGGGCCGCTTCGCCGCTCGCCGCTACGGTGACATCCCACTCACGTTCATTGAAGAAATCGTAAAGTAAATCTCTAATTAGCAATTCATCATCCACTATGAGGATATTGTTACGTTTCATACTTCGGCTCCTTGCTGGAGGACCATGACCGCGGAGTCGCAAGCTTCCGCAATCTCCTCACCGCCATCGGTTGAAAGTTTTTGCAGGAACGCAACTATCTTTTCGTCATGCATTTCACCCAAGGCATTTATTGCGGCGACGCGGACAGAATTGTCTCCAACGCTAGCCTTTGCTTGTAATTGCGCAATGGATTCTTCACTGTGAATATTGGCCATCGCCGTAATCACATGGAATTGCATCCATATGTTGTCTTCATTCAGAAACGGAGTTAGAAGCTCGACAGCGCTTTGCGGATGGAATTGCGCCAGAGCAGTTATCGCCACCCGTTGCACAGCTTCATCTTCATCATTGATTAGTGTCATTAGTTCTTCCACTTTGGGAGCGTCACCCATACGACATAGGGCCTCCAGCGCGGCTTTGCGAACGAGAGGATCATTGTGTGAGAGCGCTCCATTGAGCGGTTCCTTAACATTATCCTCACCGATCCATCCCAGCGCATTGGCCGCCAGCCGTTGTCTTTCCGAATCAGTTGATTGTAGGTCATTGGTGAAATGATCGACAATTTGTTGGCCACCAATGGTAACCAAAGCTCCTACACATACTTCGCGCACATCCCGATACTCATCATCAAGTCCGCGGATTATCATTTCCGCTACTCCATCGTGACCAATCCAGCCAATGCCACGATATGCCGCTGAGCGAACATGCCCGACATGATCTTTTACAAGTTCTTTGAGCGTATCTAGCGAAGCCGGGCTTTCGATTCTGCCCAATATCGATGCGACTCTTAGCCGCACCTCAGGATCAGGATCCTTCGCCATCGGTAGCAGAGCGTCAACTGTTTCAACACGCATACAATTCAGCAGAGCGTCAAGCAGAGCAACCTTGTCATTTTCTTTGCATTGACCTATCTGGCTTAGAATCATTTCGTCAAGATTCATGTGGATATATCTACATTGGGCGATGATTCTCGTCCAAATATCAGACGGAACTTTTCCGACTGAGAGCAACAACTCATGAACAAGGCCTTCGTCACGCCAAAGCTCTGTATTGCGCAAGGTGAACTTGCAGACATCGTCGTCTTCTTCAATAAGACCTTCCATCACAAAAGCGCGTAATCTCTCACCAGAGACATGATTCTTCAGATCTATCCGAATGTTTTCTGTAATGCGCAAAGCTGACTTGAACGCTTCACTTGCCACAGCCATTGAATCATCATTGATCAACTGCGTTATCTCTTTCAATGCCTGCGGAGAACCAATCGCTCCAAGCGCTTCGGATGCCGTAAAGACCAAAAGTGGCTCACCCGATTTAAGGTTATCTATCAGGAATGAAATGGCCTCGGGATCTTTGATGCGTCCCAGGGCTTCAATCGCCTGTGGACGAACATCAGCTATCTTTTCGCCTACGCCAATCAATGCGGAGGTAGCGACAGGGTCTCCAATCAGCCCCAATGCTTCGGCAGCGCTACAACAGACATTTATGTTCTCATCCCACAAGGCTTGGCTTAGACATTCAACCGCTCTATCATCGCCGATTAGGCCCAAAACATCCGCTATGAATTTGCGCACGTCGTGATCATCATGACCCATCCATTGAATCAAAGCCGGCACAGTTTCCGAACCGATCCTGACCAGTATTTCAGCGGCAAGGTTACGAGTCGTAATGTTCTCAGCTCCAAGGAACTCAGAAAGTAAGGCCGAGGTGGTTTCACCACGAACATGCGAAAGCGCGTCAGCGGCAATCTCACGAATATTCGCATTGGTATCCTCCAGAGAGATCACCAAGCCCGCGATCGCTTCATCGGAGTCGATAGTCGCAAGTGTCTCGACTGCGTTTTGCCGCGCATTAACATCTTCTGATTGGAGCATATCCAACAACTCCGCAATATCCTGTATAGTCTGATCCATTACTTATCCTTCACACTCTCACTAGAAGACACTGTTACTAGAGCTTTCTACTTGTCGCGGGCTCATTGAACAGGAGTGACCGTATCGTAAGAAGCTATTGCCGATTCTTCGGACTCGTAAATCTCAAAAATGTGAGATAACTGTGTTATCTCGAAAATTTCCGCAACATAGGCGGCAAGGTTGGACATAGTCATTCTACCATGCTTCAACCGAGTTTCTTTCATCAACGAAACCAATGCTCCAAGACCAGAGCTGTTGATAAAATCAACTTTTGACAGGTTCAGGTGGATTTTCACATTTCCAGATTCAAATTCCTGCTGTACTTTTTCTTTCAAAGAGGCGCCTGATGCAAGATCCAGACGACCCGTCATGTTCAGAATTGTGACGTTTCCTGATTGATTCTTTGTGATGTTCATGTTTTCCTCCTGCGAAATCGGGACTAGAACACTTGACAGCGCCACCCCGATATCTTGTGTGATGTTTCTTTTCTTTTTCACGCGGTCAAAGACTAATCGAATACTTAGACCACCATTTGTCTCTGTCGATAATTTGACATCGCTTGACCGTTCATAGATCAAGTTGACGCCGCGCCCTCCCTCATCAAGAGCATTCGGTTTCTTTCGACTTTCAATGTTTATTAAGCCGTCTTTTCCCTCATCTAAGATGTCGGCAACAAATTCCTCCATATTAGCTGAAAGAGTCAATCTGACCGACTTGGAGGAGACGAGTCCATTGCCATGGATAACGGCATTGTTAAACGCCTCAGAGACACAGAGCTTGATGTCTCTAGCCATATCTCCTTCAATCCCATTGTCTTCAAGGAATCTCTCAAGATCACCAAACATTGCCGTTTCCGACTCCAACTGTGATGGATACTCGCGAGCTATGGTATTGTAGGGCTTGGCGCTATTTGCGCTATCGGCTTTATTAGAGTCCATCCCCGCCCCCCGAGACATTTTTGCCAAAAAGTTGGTTTACTCGTATCTGAAGAACTGTGAAGTCATCATGAGACTCTTCGCCGGAGCCTTGAGCGAATTCTGTAATTGAAGACTGCAATGAGTCACAGAATTTCTGCGGTGAATCAGAGGAGTGTTTCATTACGTACTCTCTTGTTCTCTCGCGCCCAAACAGTTTTCCAGCGCGGTCTTCTGATTCTGTAACGCCGTCACTAACGATAGTCACCGTATCACCTTCTTTGACGGTAAGTTGTCCTTCTTTGAATTTCAAACCCTCGAATTGTCCAACTATTGTACCGCCCAACGCCAATTCGTCTATCGAATCATCAGTTTTCTTGTAGTGTAAAGCTGGAACGTGCCCGCCATTGCAATAGGTCAGAGTTCCGACTTCCAAATCAAATTTGCCGAACCATATCGTCGCGAACATTGCCCGATCTTTGATAATACCTTCCGAAAGAGTGTCATTGAGCCGTCCCGCCAACTCTGCGACTGACATCTGGGGCTCATAACGCAACAAGGACTTAATAATTCCAGCGCAAGCTGACATCACTAAAGCCGATCCGACACCCTTACTTGAGACATCACCTAGAATCACAACAAACTGCCTATCCGGTAGTGGGATTATTTCGTAAAAATCCCCGCCAACTTCACGAGCCGAGGCATATACTACACCTATGTCAACTCCTGGATGTTCAAGGGCTGTTCCGGGCAAAATAGTAGCTTGCACTTCGCGCGCGATTGAAAGGTCTTGCTCCATTTGTTGCTTCTTGAGAGCTTCGGACAACAGTCTTGAGTTCTCCAAGGCTACACCCAAAAAGTGATTGAGAGACTCCAGAGTCTCCTTGTCGGAATTATCGAAAATCTCGCCGCGCTCTTTGTTGAGAATCACAACCAAGCCACTTTTTCCTTCATGTGAGCGGATAGGAACTGCGAGCATACTAGTGACATTTGCCCGTGAGTTTGGGGCGATAGTTGCAGAGTTGATAAGAAAACTCTCATCGGAGTTTCGATAAGCCTCAATTAGGGGGTTATCCGGCGCAACATACAGTTCCGCCAACAGCGCCCCGTCCATTCCCCACGCTATCTTGGTCAGCAATTCGCCATCTTCTTCAAGGAAGATCGCGCCTACTTCTCCCGAGACCGCACGCAGACTCATTTCCATCACGACAGTCATGACCTTGTCGATATCCATGATTGAGGCGATAATGGCGCCCATCGTCTCAATGTCTTTCAGGCGCTGCTTCTGCCCCTCTAACTCGAGACGCATTTGAAACAATTGGTCCTGTTCATCCCTGGAACGACCTGAATCTGTTGCAATCGAGTAGCCAGTGTTTGCTTCTGCTTTCATACTCAAAGGTTCGGCCTAAAGCTACCCTTGCTTAACTTCAGAAAGAGGCCATAAACCCGAGGCTCATAGCATTACACAGAACGAGTTGAAACACTTTGAGTTAGCAGCGAAGGGGCAGCGCCACTGATTTACAGTGCAGCGCCAGTAATGAAACAGGCGACCCGCCTCACACTTGTTGAGAAGGGTCGCATTATGAAACAATTCTTAGATTGTCAGAAATCTATTGAAGAGCTACTTTTTCTTGAATTTGATACGGAGAGGAACGCCTTCGAAATCGAAGCGCTCTCGGAGCCGGTTTGCCAGAAACCTGATGTAGCTTTTTTGGATTTTCTCGGGACGATTGCAGAAGAACACAAATGTAGGCGGGAACACTTCCGGCTGGCTAACATAAGTCAAGCGGACTTCCTTGCCTCTGTCAGAAGCCGGGGCGCGTCGACCGGTTGCATTCTGGAGCAAGTCATTGAGCTCGCTTACAGAGTATTTATGCGCCGAGCGCTTGTAAATCTCACGAGCGATGTTCAAAGTCTTGCGCGCGCGTATTCCTTCGAGAGCTGAGACATATATAATAGGCACAAATTTCAAGTCGCCGAGTTTGTCATGCAAGTCCACTGTCATGCGATCTGCAGTTTTTGAATCTTTGTCTATCATATCCCATTTGTTTACCACCAGCGCCATTCCGCGGCGTGTCGAATTGGCTTGCTGCAGGATACGTTTGTCCTGTGAAGTCAGACCATCTTGAGCGTCAATTACAACAAGGGCCACATCGCAGGCGTCCAATGCCCTTGCGGCGCGCAAGTTGGTGTAGAACTCAATATCCTCGGTAACTTTCATCTTGCGCCGCAAACCGGCAGTGTCCACCAATGTATAGCGCTGACCTTCGAAATTGCAGGGAGAATCAATAGCGTCAATTGTAGTTCCTGCTACATCTGATACAATGTTGCGTTCAGCCCCGAGGATACAGTTCACTAGACTGGACTTACCGACATTCGGTCGACCGATAACCGCCACACGGATGGAGTCATCTTTAGGATCGGGTTGTTTTTCAGGCGGAAGAGCCGCTACTATGCTATCAAGCAGATCGCCGATGTTACGTCCCGCCGCCGCGCTGACAGCCAATGGATCACCCAAACCAAGACGCTGTAATTCATAGACTTCCATAGCTTGTACGTCGGTATCAGCTTTGTTGGCCGCTAGAATCGCCGGTTTGTTGGTGCGTTGCAAGAACTGCGCAATCCGTTCATCAACTGCAACAACCACCGCCTGGGCATCCACCACAAAAACTATTACATCCGCTTCGGCTACCGCCATTTCAGCCTGGTGCATCACCTTCTGGTCGAAGTGATTTTCAGAATTCGGTATCATTCCACCTGTGTCAATTAAGTAGAACTCTCGACCGGTCCATTCGCAAGTTGCGTAGTTCCTGTCACGCGTAACACCTGGAGTATCAGCTACCACAGCGAAACGTCGCTTTAGAAAACGATTGAATAGTGACGATTTACCGACATTTGGTCGTCCGACAATCGCCACTAGCGGCAATGATGTGCGCTTGGCATGGGCAAACCCGTCTCCCTGCACTGGGCCATCAGTTTGCGCATAAGACAGATCATAGGCCTGCGCGCCTACCTCATCATATTCGTCTATCTCGTCATCTGAGTTATTGTAGGGTTTATCGACGTGCTTTTGGTCGTATTTTTTGCCGTATAGATTATTGTGCTTCTTCATTGCGGATACTTACTGTGCCTGTATGGATTCTGAAAACGCCACCGAGCGACCTGAATGGGAAGTCCGTGAACGAGTATTGAGATTACATGATTGTGGCGTCCGGCTAAGTTCCAGCGCCTCTTTTAGTGTTTCTGAGAAATCATAGCTTCCGACAACTACCGTCCGTTTGGATTTCTTTTGGAATTCTTCCAAAGTGAGATTGTCGATAAATAGGTCATCATTGTTCAAACAATTCGGCGGCAGAAGGACTATGTCATCTGTGGCGGTATTCTCTTTGACTGCCTGAAGCAAATCTGCGCCGGAGAGCAATCCGGCGATAGTGACTGTGCCTCCCCAAAAGCCGTTCTTCACCGCTTTGAACGAGAGGTCGATTCCGAGCTCCTGAACCTGAGGAGTGATTTCGCTTTGCAGCCAATCATAGGCAGACTCGCCTGTGAACCCTACTAGTTTGCGTTTCATCGCTGGAGCGGATTTCAACGCTTTCCTTACGAATTGTTTCTTGCGATTGAAAGTGGTGGCAAACAAGCGACACATGCCTATTCCATTTTCAAACTGAGCAATGTCCTCATAATTCTTCAGGCGCGGAAATGGGCGTTTGGCTATGGTATAGAATTCATCTGCGGGCCATACGAATCGTGTTCCCAGTTCTTTGAGGAACTTGCGTTGTAAGGCTTCTATTCTATCTATCAGCTGACCGGCTAACTCGCGACTGTAGATACTGATATTGGGTAGATTATCGCGATACTTGGTTAACCCCACCGGGGCAAGCGCGAGAGTCTCGACTCCTGGACTTAGCGCTGCAAGTTCGGATATGGTGCGCTCTAGTTCAGGTCCGTCGTTGATTCCCGGGCAAACAACTACCTGGGCATGCACAACAATTCCACCTGCATTTAGCTCTTTTAGTCGCGGCAGGATTGGAGCGAGCAGTTCATTCTTTAGCATGCAGCGCCGGAGCGTGTCGTTCGTGGCGTGCACCGAGATGTACATCGGTGATAGACGCTGTTCAATTATCCGCGCTATATCCGCATCGCTAGTATTTGAGAGTGTGACAAAATTGCCATGTGTGAAACTGTAGCGGTAGTCCTCATCCATAATATACAATGAGCGACGCATCCCTTTGGGTTGTTGCATCACAAAACAAAAGATACACTCATTGCGACAGGTGCGAATAGAGCCTTGCTTGAGAGTCAACCCCAATTCTTCAACTGTGACATCTTCAAATTCAAACAAAGAGCGTTCACCGTTTGCCAGCTCAAAAAGTATATCAACTTCAGGGTCAGCCATTTTGAAATGAAAATCGATAGTGTCACTAACCTCTTGGTCATTGATTGAAATCAATCTATCACCGGGGCGAACATAGGCAAACAGAGGCGAGTGGCGCTCTATAGCCAGCAGTTCCATTCCCGGCAAGGGTTTGACGCGAGTCTTGCCTACCGGACTGGCTGAACAACTTCCAGGGTCACTTCCCTCTGATTGCGGAAGCGGCTTAATGCCCGCAGCGCTATCAACTGAAACTGGCAACTCGGGGCTATAGAAACGTGGCTCGCTCTCAGCAGTAGCGGCTTCTATTTGTGATTTCTTCTGCGACATTGTGTAACTTCTTGCGCCATAATCTTGGCGCGTTTTCTCCTATACTCTACCTTAACTAACTGACAACAAAAAACCCCTCCAAAGGGGTTTCGAATTGCCCTTTACGTCACCAGTTCCCAAGAAAATCAAAAAATAGCGGGCGACCAGATTCGAACTGGCGACGTCAAGCTTGGGAAGCTTGCATTCTACCCCTGAATTACGCCCGCAACACCCTTATGCGATTTCACACAAGGGACATATAATATAGTCTCGAAGGGAAAGCTGGCAAGCGATTTCAGTAAGTTATTGGCAACAATGCACTTCACGCCGGGATTGGCCTATCTACTCTGCGATTTGGTCTTCACTGGCGGCTGTTTCGTCCTCGTCAAAGACTTTGGAATCCTCCAGGGCCTCGTCGGGGAAAAAGTTGTGATTGTTAGACATGACGCTATCGAGCATATATCGCTGAAAATCGACCGCCGAATTGACGATCCCCACTGCGCCGTCGCATGCCGTTAGGCTGGAAACGGCTATGCCAATAAATAGAAATATGCAAGCAAGTATTCTTAATCTCGCATCATGATAATACCTCCGTTCTTCTGACAAACTCCCGGCATATCTGAATAGCTACGCGAGAGCATGGCTACACTCATAAGCGCCAACAGGGTTTGTTATTCTTAGGATTTGAGAAAGGGACAAAGTTCCGTCAGAAAGGAGGACGTCACTTACTTAGTTTAGGAGCAAAGCAAGCGCCAACGGATTGAACAAACCACTAGTGATTCCATAACAGCATACAGAGTATGTACTTCCTGTTGGACTATGTAAAACTTACATGATGGAAGATTAGATGAACATTCGTAGCGCCATACGAACCAGGTTGAAAAATGAATCGATTGAACAGGAGGCGTTTGATTATTTTCTGTCTTTGCCGCGATTCACTACCCGCACAACAATAATCGAAACCTCAAAAAGCACATACATCGGCCCACCGATTAGTAGTTGGGTAAATACATCGGGAGGTGTAATTATTGCCGCAAAAACCAAGATCACTACAACCGCAACTCTTCTGCCTTTGGCGAGAGTCTCGGTCCGTAGTAGGTTCATTTGCGCCAGAAAGAATGCGATTACCGGCATATTGAAAGCAGCCCCAAAAGAAAGAACCATCATTCCGGCAAAAGTCAGATAACTGCTAACGGTAATAATTGGCGTCAAGGCGCCTTCGCCGAAACTCACTAGATACGCGATAGCAAACGGCAAGACGAAGCGATAGCAAAACCAGGAGCCTACTGCGAATAAACCACTGGAGGATATTACTGCTGGAAGAATGAACCGTGTTTCACTCTTGTAAAGACCCGGAGCCACAAACGCCCATAGTTGATAAAATACAAATGGCGCAATTGCGAACATCCCGGCAAACAGTGAGACTATTATGTACGCATAGAATGAACCGGTTATCGATGTGACGTGCAACTCCAGGTCACCTAGAGGCTTGATAGCTAACTCGAAAATGTCCTGACCAAAATAAAGAGCTACGCTACCAGCAATTACTACTCCCACGATTATCTTTATTAACCGCCATCGTAGCTCCTCCAGATGATCAAGAAAACCCAACCCGCCTTCATCTCCTGAACTGCCCAAACCACCGGAATCAGCCATGGGTACTTTTGGGGTACGAGCTCCTCCACCACTAGTTGCAACACTGGCTGCACTAGCGCCACTTGCCTTTGCGGTGGAGCCACCCTCTGCGCTATAGTAGTCAGCGCGATCAACTCTACGCGGAATAGGTTTGGCGCGAGACACGGGCTTTGAATCCGAGTCAGGTCTGTCGTTACTTTCGGAGGTCATGCCAGCAATCTACTTTTCCAACATGCGTTTGATTTCTTCGAGAAACTCTTCTTTGTCCTGAAAACGGCGATAGACTGACGCAAACCTCACGTAGGCAATTTCATCGGTGCCCTTGAGTTTCTCCATAACCAGCTTCCCGATAAATGAACTCTCCACTTCATTGCGCGAAATCTCAGAAATCCGGGCCTCGATTTCATCTACCAGCGACTCACACTTCTTGGCGGAAACCGGGCGCTTGTTGCAGGCCAACTTGATTCCAGTTAGTAATTTCTGCCTATCAAATGGCTCACGGCGATTGTCACCTTTCATAACTGTCAGTGAGGTATTCTCGACATACTCGTAAGTGGTAAATCGGTCCTCACATTTTAAGCACTGTCGACGACGGCGCACTGCGCGTCCATCCTGCGCCGCGCGCGAGTCCACTACTCTGTCTTCTTCACTACCACAATGGGGGCATCTCATTTGTCTACCTGCGCAATAAGTCCGGTACTTGTACTGTCTGTCTTTGTGTTCTACCTACTGGTCAATCTGCAGGCTTTCCTCACTGCATCTTGGCATAAGAATATGAAATGGGCCGACTGTGTCAACTAGTTCGAAATTATCATAAATTGCCTGATATAGCGTATCAAACCTGGGGGTTTCGGGAATATATTCGGGATCGTTTAGAACTATCAGCGCTGGGGGGGATTCGCTTAGCAACCTGACGCTCTCCTGAGCCATTGCTGAGTCGAATTCTCGCTCGTAATACCATTGAATTGGTCCCCAGGCCCGGCGATTAGCAATAAACGACAGAGACGCAGGGTCAGGAAATGCCAGAACATAATCCTCTGGATTTGTTCTTCTCTGAACAGAGGAAACTAAGCCGTCGATTTCCTCCACAGTAGTAGAATCTGCAAATAGACCCGAAAGGGCCGGAGTGGCAAACGGTACATTCAGCTCGGCCCGAGCCATGCCCTTATATGGGAAATCATGATGAACAACTAACGCCAGACTAAGGGCCAGTACGCTAAAACCAATAACACCAGCATTTGATATTCTTACTTTTTGACCTCCCGCAGAGAACCACAAGGCCAAAGCCGGCAAACTGATAACCCCGCCAATATAGCTGAACACCCAGCCATTGTAATTGAAACCTGCTACGTACAGAACCACGAGCGCCAAGGCGCTGAATTTCAATAATTGCCGAGCTGGCGCCTCCGGAGTCAGGCCGCGAATATCCCGGAGGTTGGAAAAGAAGAAGTAGCCAACTGAAACGAACGTCACCAAAGTGAGCGCCTGCGGCAAAGTTGCCGCTAGTTCTGTCATCGCTGTCCATGAAAAAACCAACCACAGAGACAGAGCTATTGTCTTCCATCGAACTCTCAAGGGTAGCGCAACAATTATCAGTAATGGAATCGCGTACGGCCAAACATTCAAGAATGTTTCCGGCAAATCCTGATAGAGCAAGAACGACAGTGGCAAGTCGTTTATGGCCTTCGGCAAGACGAATATGTTGTTGCAAATCATTGGCAGTGAGGCATCAAGAGCCAAGACAGCTACAAGCGCCACAACCAAGGCTCCACTGCTCGTGACCAATGTGTTTTTCCACCACCTAGCAACCGAATCCCCGGCGCTTCTGGTTTCCAGAAAACTTAGAGCAAAATACAGCGGGATAAGCGCCACGAAACCTTGCTTGCTTAAGAACGCCAACCCCGCGAATACACCCGCGACGAACATGCGCTTCTGGAAGATGAAAGAGGCAAAAAGCGCAGTGAAAAACATCCCGTCATAGGTATACCACGGAAAAGCAAACAGCAGTGACGAATAGACCAGTGTTGCACACAAGACTATTGCAAGTGCGATTGCAGATAACCAGCGGCGGTAGATAAGCGAGGCAATGACAATTGTTGCACAGAGTTGTATGGCCCAAATGATTCTACTGACTAGATGAGTATAGTGACTTCCAAGTATGTCAATCCATAGTGACTGAATCCACGGAGATAGTGGAGTCCGCAGGTAGTAGAAATCGACATACATTTTCTCCCCGCCTGAAATACGCTGACCCAGGGCTGAAAGATATGCGTCATCGAGAGGGCTAAATCCCTGTGGCAGGTATATCCAAAAGTACGCCAATGCGAATGCGACAAAGGCCAGATAACTAAGACGATAATTATTTTGTGAGTTTGACACAGAAGAAAAACGAGTATCCCGCTCCTCTGAATCACTCAAGAGAAATACTTCATTCTTGACTTTGTCCCAATAGCGTTCAGGAAACACTACCATCCCCTATTCACTCTTGAGGGAAACCATCCGAGTAACAAGCATCTAAGAGAATATCAGAAGCTCAAACTACCTCAGCAGATTGGGCCGGGGATGTCGGCAGGGGGAAACGCTGACAGAGCGCCTTCACACGGTCAGCGACATTAGCAGTGACTGTTTCATCGTCATACGCGTTGACTACGTCGTTTATCATTGAGGCAATCTCTGCCATCTCATTTTCACCCATACCGCGAGTGGTAACTGCAGGTGTACCGATACGCACTCCCGATGTCACGAAAGGTTTCTTGGGGTCAAATGGCACGGTGTTTTTGTTGGCAGTGATTCCCGCCTTGTCCAGCGCCTTCTCGATTTTCTTGCCGGAGATTCCCCTGTCAATTAAGGAGAGTAACATCACATGCGTATCTGTGCCGCCGGAGACCAGCTTTTGGCCATGTCCCATTAGCGCCTCAGCTAGCGCTTGTGCATTGCTGATTATCTGTCTCTGGTAGTCTGCAAACTTCGGCTCCAGCGCCTCTTTGAAAGCCACAGCTTTGGCGGCGATGATGTGCATCAACGGCCCGCCCTGAATACCGGGCATCACAGTCCGGTCGATATCGGCGGCGAATTCTTCTTTACACATTATCATGCCACCGCGCGGACCACGTAGAGTCTTATGTGTCGTTGTGGTGACATAGTCGGCATACGGAATCGGCGACTCATGGAGACCTGTGGCAACTAATCCTGCGATATGCGCAATATCTACCATCAACCGAGCGCCGCAGGCGTCAGCGGCTTCACGAAAACGCGCAAATTCCAGTTTGCGAGGATAGGCCGAAGCTCCGGCTACAATCAATTTGGGCTTTTCTGAGCGAGCTTGTGCGATTAGCTTATCATAGTCGATTACTTCACTGTCTGGTTCAACCTGATAGCTAACAAAATTGAAGAGTTTTCCTGTGAAATTGATAGGATGTCCGTGGGTGAGGTGACCGCCATGCGATAAGTCTAACCCCATAACTTTGTCACTCGGATCCAGATAACTAAAATACACAGCCATATTGGCCTGCGAACCTGAGTGCGGTTGAACATTAACATGCTCACAACCGAATAATTCTTTGGCGCGATCACGAGCCAGGTTCTCGGCCTCATCTACAAACTCACAGCCACCATAATAGCGCTTGCCGGGATACCCCTCGGCATATTTGTTGGTCATTATTGACCCGGCGGCGGACAGCACCGCCGGTGAAACAAAATTCTCTGAAGCGATCAATTCAATTTTGTCGGTCTGGCGCGCGGCCTCACGTTGAATAGCGCCATAGATTTCCGGATCGAATTCCTGGAGTGATTTAGTATTCATGGTCAACTCAATTGTAATTGGAAAGTTATTGCGATGTGGGAAGGTTAGCCCCGAAGTTGTCTTTAGATAGCGTTAATTCAGGATTCAATCGGCTTGGTTGAACTTTGCTCAAGTTCAGTCATTTTATCAACCCGCCTTTGGTGGCGACCGCCTTCAAATGGCGTCTCTATCCAAGTTTTGATAATTAACTCAAGATCCGCTTCGGGAGTGTACTTTTCGGAGAGGGTCAGGACATTGGCATTGTTGTGAGCCCGAGCGAATTTTGCCATCTCAGGATTGATTACCAGCGCCCCTCGCACACCAGCGAAGCGATTGACTGTCATGTTCATTCCGTTTCCGGTCCAGCAAACTGCCACACCAAAGTCTACCACACCGCTAGCAACATCTGAAGCCACCAGTGAACCGTAATCGGGATAATCAACTGACTCGGGAGAGTTGGCGCCATGGTCTATTACTTCATGACCAAGACCTTGCAGAATCCGCTTTACTTTGTCCTTCCACTGCATTCCGGCGTGGTCGGAGCCAAGAGAGAATTTCATCATTCAACCCTCATTCTATCAAAATCAGGATACGTTGGTTTCAACGATTACATCACTGCCAACCGGCAATGGGGTCAACCAGTTGAAACGGTCAGGGATTCGACCTTCAATAATAGCAAAGAACTCTTCTTGCAGTCGTTTAGTAATCGGCCCACGCGCCCCGTCACCTATCTTGATTTTATCTATGCTTCTGATAGGTGTGATTTCTGCGGCAGTGCCACTAAAGAAGACTTCATCGGCGATGTACAATGAACCGCGCGATATTCCCTCTTCCTTACATTCTATTCCCATATCCTTGGCGATTTTCAGAACGCAGTCACGAGTAATCCCCGGAAGAACCGAATTGGACAGCGGAGGAGTTAGCAGGATATTGTCACGTACGACGAAAATGTTTTCGCCAGAGCCCTCGGAGACATAGCCATTGGTATCCAGAGCAATTCCCTCAGTGTACCCATTGGCAATCGCCTCTTGTTTGATAAGCTGGCTATTCATGTAGTTGGCGCCGGCTTTGGCGACCGCTGGGAGAGTATTGGGAGCGATACGGCTCCAAGATGAGACACATACATCCACACCCTCTTCAAGGGCCTCAGGGCCGAGATATTTGCCCCATTTCCACACTGCAATTACTACGTCGATCGGGCAAGGACGCGGGTCAACACCCAATGACTCATAACCACGAAACACAATTGGGCGTATATAGCACTCAGCGAGGTTGTTGGCGTCAATGGTTTGAAATATCGCATTGCGGATTTCCTGCTTGCTGTATGGAACCTCCATACGATATATTTTTGCGGAGTTAAACAGTCGAGTTACATGTTCATCAAGACGGAAGCAAGCCGAGCCGGACTCGGTTTTGTAGACGCGCTGGCCCTCAAAGACTGAAGAACCATAGCTCACCACATGCGAAAGCACGTGAATCTTGGCGTCCTGCCAAGCCACAAGTTTCCCATTATGCCAAATTTTTCCGGACTCATCAAAAGCCATAGCGGACTCCTTTCGCTTTCAAATAGATTATATATACTAAGCGGCCTCGACCCCTCTTGCCGCGGATCTTATGTAACCGCTTCAAAGACAATATAAGCAAAAATGCAGATAAGTCAATGACTTGCGGTGATTTGCACACATTCAGGTTTCAGTAGAGAAGCAGGATATTCGCAGCGTGGGGTCGGCATAGTTATTATACCTGTGCCCGAAAAGCGCGTTCCAAATAGCTATAGCATAATACTACCAGCCACAATAGCTTACAGAAGCACGCTAAATAGCAACATCAAGAGCTAGAAATAAATGAACTAGGGATGTCTACAATCAAAGACTACGAGACTGGCCACTCGCTAATGCTGGAATCAGCCAAAAAGCGACGGCTATTTTCAGCGTGGCTCCGGCTAAGAACGGATAGAATCCCATCTGCAGGAGCAGATTATTATCAACGAATAGTGACAACTGGATCAATCCGCAGGCGAAAATCAGAGCTGTTCCAATCAGCAAGGCTAAAGCTGATAGCAAAAAGTTTCTATCCCAACCTCTATCGGCAAGAGTTCCTGTCACTAATGCAGTCAGAAGAAACCCCAGCAGATAACCGCCAGTAGGCCCAAACAAGACCGCCGCTCCACCGCTAGCTCCGGCAAAAACCGGAAGGCCCATAGCTCCTTCGAGCAGGTAAAGAGTAATAACGCTGACAGCTCGCACTCTTCCGAGAGCCATTGCAGTCAACAGGACTCCGAATGTTTGGCCAGTTACCGGCACAATGGTAAACGGTAAGCTAATTGAGATTTGCGCAGTGATTACCAGCATTACATTGAATGCCAGAACCAGGAGGATATCTCGCGTGAGGGCTGATTCAAAAGCGCCTAGCCCTCTAAGACTATCAACCACATATGAGCTTCTACGCAAAACCGCTACTTTAGCTGTTGTTACCATTCTGCAATCTTTCTCTTACCTGTTACCAGTCGTCGATGGTCCGTCTTATGTAGTCTGCCTGCAATGCGTAAGTCAGGCTAACTCTTATTCAGGGTTTCAAGATAGCGCTTGGTTAGGTTGCGCGAAATAACGATTCGCTGAATCTCACTGGTGCCCTCGCCAATTTCGCAGAGTTTCACATCGCGCCATATCCTCTCAGCAGGATACTCGCCAACACGAGCTCCGGCTTGCTCCAGTATACCTATGGCCTTCGCGGCGCAACGTGTACCTACTTCCGAGGCAAACAGCTTGGCATGAGCGGAATTGGCGCTGTAGGGTATTCCCTCATCTTTCATCATTGCCGCCCGGTATATCAAGCCCCGTGCGGCCTCAAGCTCGGTTTCCATATCGGCAAGTTGAAATGCGACCCCCTGACGCTCTGATAGTTTCAAGCCGGTAGCTTCCTGTTCTACAGCGTATTTCACGGCGCAATCAAGGGCGCCCTGCCCTAACCCGAGCGCCATGGCTCCAATTGAGATTCGTCCACCATCGAGGGTCTTCATGAACTGCTTGAATCCACCGCCGGTTTCGCCTAGTTGGTTTTCGAGTGGCACTTTGACATCATCAAAATGCATAAACGCAGTGTCACTACCACGTAAACCTAGTTTGTTTTCTTTTTTACCTGGTGTGAAACCGTCCCATCCTTTTTCCAGGATGAAAGAAGAAATCCCGCGACTTCCCGGCTCATCCGAGGTCTTGGCAGTGACAACAGCGGCGTAACACTCCGAGGCTGAGGTTATCCAGCATTTTGAACCGTTGAGAGTCCAGGTATCATCCTCCAAAACGGCACGAGTCTTGGTGCCGCCAGCGTCAGACCCCGCCCCCGGTTCAGTCAGCCCAAAGGCCACTAACTCACCGGCGCAACCACGCGGGAGATACTTGCGCTTTTGTTCTTCTGTGCCAAATGCATAAATCGGCCACAACCCTAGTGAATTGTGAGCCGCAATGGTGATTCCAGTCGAGCCGCATACACGTGAGAACTCCTCAACGGCGATTGCATATTCAAGCGTCTCAAATCCTGAGCCGCCGTATTTCTTGGAAACCACCATGCCCAAATAGCCTTCATCAGCTAAGGGTTTCATTAGCTCTATTGGAAAGCGCTGTTGCTCGTCGATTTCGACAGCCAATGGGGCCACGCGCTCTTCTGCAAAAGCGCGAACCTTTTCACGAAATTCCTGGTATTTCTTATCCCAAAAATTCATTAGCTCCTCAACAAGTCACGAGAAATCACCATCAACTGCGCCTCGGTAGTGCCTTCGTAAATCTCGGTAATACGCGCATCACGGAAATAGCGCTCGACTGCGTATTCCTTGATATAGCCGTAGCCTCCATGAATCTGCAATGCCTCATTGGCGATGTAATTCGCAGACTGGCTGGCAAAGAGTTTGGCCATTGAAGCTTCGCGATGAATAAATTTCTCACCGGAATCTTTGAGAGCCGCGGCGCGATAGACCAACATCCTTGAGGCCTCCAAACGAGTCGCCATATCAGCCAGCTTGAATTGAATCGCCTGGAAATTAGAAATCGGCTGATTGAATTGCTCGCGCTCTTGTGAATACTTAAGCGCCTCATTGAGCGCGGCCATCCCAATTCCAACCGCCTGAGCGCCTACACCGATTCTGCCACCGTTGAGAATTCCAACCGCAGTTTTGAAGCCATCGCCCTCAGCGCCAATAATATTCTCTTTGGGAACTTTGACATCTACTAAGATCACTTCGCGCGTATCTGAACAACGAATGCCAAGTTTGTTTTCTTTCTTACCGAGTGACAGCCCTTCGCTTTTGGCTTCAACCACAAAAGCGCTGAGGCCTTTGCGACCTGCCGAGGGATCAGTTTTGGCGAATACAATAAACACATCGGCAAAACCGGCATTGGTAACCCAAAGTTTGTTGCCAGTGAGAAGGTAGTGATCACCCTTGTCGACTGCGGTGGCTCCGATACTCATGATGTCAGTTCCCGCTCCAGCCTCTGACAAGCAATAGGCTCCAATCCAGCCTTCGGCGATTTTTGGCAAATACTTTTCACGCACCGCATCACCGCCGAAGAGGTTAATGGCCTCAATGCATAGCGAGTTGTTTACCGAAACGGTAATACCCAGTCCAGCGCTAGCTGCTGATAACTCCTCGATGACTACGGCATAGGTCAACATTTCAAGCTCAAGACCGCCGAACTTTTCGGGAATCAGCACACTGAAGAAACCCAGCTCCTGAGCCTCTTTGATTACGTCCTCTGGAATCTCTCCCTTGGCGTCCCATTCCTCGGCGTTAGGATAGACCCGTTTTTCGGTGAACTCGCGTGTTGCCTGGCGCATGTCCAGGGCTTCTTCTGTTAATTGAAAACTCATAGTAGAACCTATCGTATATGTTTGTGCTTATTTGTAATCAAAAAACTATTCGTAAGAGTGAAACCCTCTACCGGACTTGCGACCGAGGTAACCGGCCTGAACCATCTTGCGTAACAACGGACAAGGACGATATTTTGAATCGCCGTAACCTTCATGCAAAGTTTCCATAATCGCCAGGCACACATCCAGTCCGATAAAATCCGCCAGTGTCAGCGGGCCCATCGGATGATTCATACCTAACATCATAACCGAGTCAATCTCTTTGGCTCCGGCTACGCCTTCCATTAAGGTATACGCCGCTTCGTTAATCATGGGCATTAAAATTCGATTTGCGACAAAACCGGGGTAGTCATTTACCTCCACCGGAGTCTTGCCCAACTTCTCACACAATGCGTAAATCAACGAAAATGTTTCATCGCTGGTTGCCAGACCGCGAATCAATTCGACCAGTTTCATAACCGGAACCGGGTTCATGAAATGCATTCCGACGAATCTATCGGCTCTACCGGTCGATGATGCAAGTTGTGTAATTGGTAGTGAGCTTGTGTTAGAGGCCAGAACACTTTCAGCAGGCAATATCTTTCCCAATTCAGAAAAAATAGCGTCCTTCACCTCAAGATTTTCAAACACCGCCTCGATCACTAGCTGGCAATCACCGCATTCTGAAAGCGCAGTCACCATTGACAGATTCGCCAAAGTCGCCGATTTTTGCTCAGCGGTGATTTTCTCTTTTTTGAGTTGTCTATCGAGGTTCTTAGTGATTGTCGCAGTGGCTTTCTCCAGCGAGGCTTCGCTTTTGTCACACAGCACAACCTTGAACCCCGACTGCGCAAACACATGAGCAATGCCATTGCCCATAGTTCCGGCGCCAACTACGCCGACTGTTTTGATATCATCAATTTTCATATTTCAACTCACTTTGCCTCGGGGCTTAGACCAGCTCCACTGACAAGGCAACCGCGTTTCCGCCGCCGAGACACAGAGTCGCTACGCCGGTTTTCTTGTTGCGGTCTTTGAGAGCGTAAATCAAAGTTGTCAGGATTCTAGCTCCGGAGGCTCCTATCGGATGTCCCAGCGCTACAGCGCCTCCGTTGACATTCACCCTATCCCAGTCCCAACCTAGCGCGTCACCATCGGCGAGCGCCTGCACCGCGAATGCCTCGTTGGCTTCAATCAAATCAAAATGATCAATGGTCACTTCCATCTTTGCCATCAGATTCTGCACCGCATAAATTGGCGCAAAGAAAAGGTCTTTCGGCTCAACACCTGCGGTGGCGTAGTCAACAATTCTCGCTAGAGGTGTCAAGTTCTTCTCCTTCATAAATGACTCAGAAACCACAACCAAAGCCGAAGCTCCGTCATTGAGTCCTGGTGCGTTTCCGGCGGTTACCGAACCACCCTCACGAACAAACGCCGGACGTAACTTTGCGAGTTTCTCCGCTGTGGTTCCCGGACGAGGACATTCGTCAGTGTCAAAGATTACCGGATCACCGCGACGTTGCGGGATAGTGACAGGAACAATCTCTTCTTTGAACTTTCCAGCCTCAATTGCGGCAAGCGCTTTGGCGTGTGAGTTTGCCGAGAACTCATCCTGTCTTTCGCGTGTGACACTGGCTTTTTCGGCAGTGTATTCAGCGGCGCCACCCATGTGCCAATTCTCAAATGAATCCCAGAGTCCGTCAAGGATCATTGAGTCTTCAAGTTTCTTATGCCCAAAACGCAGTCCCTCTTTGGCGTTGTGCAATACATACGGAGTGTTTGACATCGACTCCATGCCACCGGCCATGACAGCATTGTTGTCACCGGCGCGAATTGATTGCGCCGCGAGCATCACAGATTTTAGACCTGAACCGCAAACTTTGTTGACTGTCAAAGCCGGAACACTGCCCGGTAAGCCACCGTGAATCGCCGCCTGACGCGCTGGCGCCTGACCGTTACCGGCTTGTATGACGTTGCCCATGATTGCCTCGTCGATGTCTGTACCGTTGAGTCCGCTACGCTTTAGCGCTTCGGCGATAACCACTGCGCCCATTTCTGTAGCGGTTTTGGAGGATAACCCGCCCTGAAAATTTCCGATAGGTGTTCTGCAGGCGGAGACAATAAAGGCCTGTTCGCGGTCAGATTGTGGTTTTGTCATGATTGTAAGTGAATCCTTTCCCGGGGGAATCTAGTCGGAGTTACCTGAATGCAAGAAACTCGATTAGAAAAACTCCAATACGAAAAATGTGTCAATAGCGGGTCTTCCCGAATGTAACCCTTCCGAATGCTCGGACGACAACTCTTTGCGTCGCTTTTGGTTACAGCGAGACATTCTCCCGCTTGATTCGCCCCGATTGCAGGAGAAGCGTAAGCATAATACCGACAAGTCACTCAGAAATCAAGCAACTGGTCAACCTTTCGCCCTCCACCTAACCGGCGACCAATCAAGCAGATACAGAAGATCGGCGCCTGGGATATCAAACATGGGGCCGATAGTTTTTGATTGATTATCAAGCGACAAATGATTGCATTTGGTGTAGAACTTAGGCGCTCCGAAACCGAAAGCGACTGAACTTCACTTTGATAGATCAATAACCAAGCAGGAGTAACTATGAATAGAGTAGAAGGTATGATGGCCCATAGGCGCCACCAAAGACCGGCCCGCACTCGAGCGGCCTTAATGATTTCACTCACAGTCCTGATAATTGTAGCTGGCGCAAAAGCCTCTTCGGCTCAGGGACCTGCAATCCCATTCAAACCTAAATTATATGTTGGTGGTGGCTATGCGCCGATAATTAGCCCTGATGAAGGCTTCAACGATGTGTTCGCACCAAGCTATTCGTTTCAGGCCGCCGTTGGTATACCTCTCTCCCCCGGTTTGGAAGTTGTCGGCAAATTTCAATACCACAATTTCAGTCTCGATCTTGAAGGTATCCCTGCGTTTTCAACCATTCAACCGGCTGTTCTGAATTCACTGGGACTAACAGATCCAGGGCGGACAATCACGATGTTGGGAATTGATTTGAAACTTCCTTTCGGGCCAACACTATTGCCGATACGCCCCTATTTTCTTATGGGCGGCGGCAGTTTCACGATGAAACAAGACGATGTCAACCAGATCATTTCTTTTGGCAATCCTCCCCAAACTATCGAATTTACTCCTCGGCGAATAAATGAAACTGATATCTATTTCAATCTTGGCTTTGGCGCCGATATAAAGATAGGACCGACGTTGGGACTCTTTATTGAGGGGAAATACGCAATTCTGAACACTCCGGTTGAGAGTTCGGGGCTAACTCCAATCTTCGTCGGTCTGCGACTTTTTTAAGTCGGAAAACAAAGAAAGAAATCGAAAACGATTAAGCTAGGCGCTAGGCGCCTGAAGGAGAGCTAACCATGAGACTCACAACTAACATTCGTACCGCGCTGTTTGCCATTCTGGCTACAGCAACATTTTTCGGGGCAACATCGCTTGCTAAAGCGCAGGCTCCAATACCGAGCTTCAAGCCACACATTTACTTGGCTGGTGGGACTGCGTTAATCACCAATCCGACACTCTCGAAAGACATGCTTGATAAAGGATTCTCTTTGATGGCCGCAGTTGGTTTGCCGATGAACATCGGAATTGAGATTGTCCCGAAAGTGCAGTATCACAGATTCAATGTCACCACTGACTTCCTGCTCGCCAGCTCTCTGACCGCCACTAATCCGAAATTATCAATTCTAACTTTCGGAGCGGACATTAAATGGGGATTCTTGCCACCGCTGGCGCCAACCAGGCCATACTTTTTGGTAGGCGGCGGAAGTTCGACAATCACTCGCGATGCGCTCGGTGGCGCGGGATTCGGTAGTCTGGACGAAACCAAAATCTATGCAAATATAGGAGCCGGGCTTGACGTTAAGATCGGCCCGACCTTTGCTTTTTTTGTTGAGGGCAAATACACATTCGTAAACAGCTCTATCAACAGCATGGGGGTTTTCCCACTGATGGCAGGCTTTCGGATAATGTAATTACAGAGCTTATTAGTATCTAGCAAAGCAAAAGGCCAGCTGTGAATAACAGCTGGCCTTGTTTTTTTTTGCAGTAGTAATGTCGAGTTTTTGCTTAGTCTTGTACTTCTAGTTCGATGATCACTTCATCGGTGTCTACTTGCTCGCCCGGGCCGAAGTGAATTGCCTTAACCTCACCAGCCGACGGAGAGAGCAATTGGTTTTCCATTTTCATTGATTCGATTACCGCTAGCGCCTGTTTGGCTTTAACAGTGTCACCTGCTTTCACTAGGATTTTGACAATTTTACCGGGCATCGGCGCGCGTAGTTTGTCTTTTTCTCCTGCGTGTCCGCTATCACCGGCCGAAGAGACAGAGTCAGCTCCGGCTAATTCGAATTCAATGAGCTGATTGTCAATCGAGGTGAAAACCCGTGACTTGCCTACCGCCACATCGCCGTAACAAACATCAGCGCCATTGGTGATAGAATAGCAGTCGCCCTTTCGGGAGATCGTAATCTCTTTGTCATCTATTACAACTACAAACCCGGAGTCGGTTTTCTTGACAGATGCAGTTATCTCGCAATCTTGATATCGTAATCTATGTGTAGCCATTTATCAGCCTACCCACTCTCTCCGAGGCGCCATCCACCTAGCGTCTGCCAGGGAGTCGATTGCGTAGCGCTGGCGCTGTCAAATCTTGCGGCGCTGTTACCAGCGCCACACTCCAATGCAACAGCGGCTAGCGCTGCTGCGAATGTTACCTTGCTGTCATTTGAGGTATCACCGGTTCCAGTCATTACTTCGTCGATGAAAGCTGTGTGCGTTGCTCCGTCGATGAACTCTTGCTTTCGTAAGACATCAAGCATGAATCCAGTTGAGGTTTTTAACCCTAGCAAAACATAGCGTTCAAGGGCGTCAATCATTCTCAAACGCGCCTCTTCTCGATTGGCTCCATAGGTAATCAGCTTTGAGAGAATCGGGTCATAGTCAATCCCAATTACATCGCCTTGGCGCACACCACTGTCAACTCTAACTCCCGGGCCGCAGGGTTCGGCATAGCGCAACAATGTACCACTCGACGGGAAGAAATTATTGTCGGCATCCTCGGAATAAATGCGGCATTCAATCGCATGCCCTCTTTGCGTGGCGCTAAGCGCCTCAGAAGAAAGTTTCTCTCCGGCGGCAATACGGATTTGCTCAGCTACCAAATCCAGACCTGTCACCATCTCGGTGATAGGATGCTCAACCTGAAGGCGCGTGTTCATTTCCAGGAAGTAATAATGTCCGTCTGCATCGAGCAGGAACTCGACTGTTCCAGTTGAATAATACTTACCGGCTTTGGCAATCAATATCGCCGATTCGCCCATGCGTTTTCGGAGTTTGTCATCTAGCGCTGTCGAGGGTGTCTCTTCGATAATTTTCTGGTGACGGCGTTGGATTGAACACTCGCGCTCGAAGAGGTGCGTGACATTGCCGTGTTTGTCACCGACAATCTGGAATTCGATGTGACGGGGACGCACAATATATTTTTCAAGGAACACCCGGTCATCATCGAAAGCATTCTTCGCTTCGCGTTGCGCCGCTTCGAGAGCTTCGCCCAACTCTCCCGGGGAGTTCACTAAACGCATCCCTTTTCCGCCGCCGCCAGCGGAGGCTTTTATCAACACCGGATAGCCAACTTTATCAGCGAGCTTTTTGAAAGCTGTGACATCGGAACTTGCGCCATCCATTCCGGGGGCCACCGGAGCGCCGGCTTTGCTCACAATCTCACGGGCAGAAACTTTGTCACCCATCAAGCGCATTGATTCAGCCGAAGGACCGATGAAGGTGATACCGTTTTCTTCACAAACCTCGGCGAAAACCGGATTCTCAGAAAGAAAGCCGTAGCCGGGATGTATGGCATCGGCCCCTGCTTCTTTTGCCGCGGCGATAATCTTATCAATTACCAGATATGATTCAAGCGGAGAGGCCGGGCCTATCGGCACAGCTTCGTCGGCGACTGCTACGTGCAGCGCATTCTTATCAGGCTCGGAATAGACAGCCACAGATTCGATACCCATCACACGGCAGGTGCGCATTATGCGCACCGCAATTTCTCCGCGATTGGCTATCAGGATTTTCTTAAACATTGCTGGGTTGTCTATCGGTTTTTCAGTCGGGAAAGTTGTTACTACATGCGGAAGACGCCGAACTTTGCATCTGGGATAGGCTTATTCAGTGACATCGCTAGTCCAAGCCCCAGCGCCGCACGTGTCTCAGTCATTCCGAGAATACCATCATCCCACAGTCTTGCTGTCGAATAATATGGCGAGGATTCCCTCTCATATTTTTCTAGGATGGGCTGACGGATAGCTTCAATTTCCTTGGCGCTTAGTTCTTTACCCTGCTTCTTGAGCTGGTTTACCTTAACAGTTGAAAGAACTTCTGCGGCCTGCTCACCGCCCATCACCGCAATCTTGGCGTTGGGCCACATCCATAGCAGACGAGGATGATACCCGCGACCGCACATAGCATAATTCCCGGCGCCATAGGAGGCGCCGACCATCACAGTGAACTTCGGCCCAGGGAAACTCGCGGTGGCATGCACTAGCTTAGCGCCGTCACGTGCGATTCCGCCATGTTCATATTGTTTGCCGACCATGAAGCCGGTAATATTCTGTAAATAGACCAGCGGAATCTTCCGATGCGCGCATAGCTCAATAAAGTGCGCGCCTTTTTGCGCCGACTCGGCAAAGAGGATTCCGTTGTTGGCAATAATACCAACCGGATAGCCCATCACATGCGCAAAGCCACAAACCAAAGTTATGCCATAGCGGCTTTTGAATTCATGAAAGCGAGAACCGTCCACAACCCGCGCTATCAACTCTCGAATATCATAGGGCTGACGCACATCATTGGGAACCACTCCCAGTAGCTCCTGCGGATCATAGTACGGGTCCTCCGGCGCTTTCAGCTCAAGCGGGAAATATGTATGACGGCCAAGATTCTCTATGACATTACGACACAAAGCCAATGCATGTTCGTCATTATCGGCCAAGTGATCTGCAACACCTGAAATTCGCGTGTGCACATCACCACCGCCCAACTCCTCGGCAGTGATTTCCTCACCAGTAGCGGCTTTAACCAACGGAGGCCCACCGATAAAAATCGTGCCTTGCTTTTTGACAATGATAGCCTCATCGGACATCGCCGGAACATAGGCGCCGCCGGCAGTGCAGGAGCCCATCACCACCGCGATTTGCGGAATCCCCTCGGAGGACATGACCGCTTGGTTGTAGAAGATATTGCCGAAGTGCTCTTTGTCGGGAAACACCTGGTCTTGTAAGGGCAGGAAAGCCCCGCCGGAATCAACCAAGTACACACATGGCAGATTGTTTTCACGCGCGATATTCTGGGCGCGAATGTGCTTGGTGACAGTCAGCGGCAAATATGAGCCGCCTTTTACTGTAGCGTCATTGGCGACTATCATCACCTCTCGCCCATGCACAGCGCCAATTCCTGTGACAACTCCTGCGCTAGGCGCGGCGTCATCGTATATTCCGTTGGCCGCTAAAGTAGAAAGCTCCAAAAACGGCGAACCCGGATCCAGCAGGCGATCGATTCTATCGCGCGCAAAGAGCTTACCTCGTTCGGTATGCACTTTGCGCGCTCGTTCACTCCCACCGAGCTTGGCGACTTCGAGACGTTCGCGCAACTGTGAATGCTGGGCGTTGTTTAACTCCACGTTCTTTTTGAATTCGGCGGAGGATGTGTCTATGTGGGATTCTATGCGGTACATTTTACCTGGCTATATCGAGATTGCCGCGTCGCTGCGCTCCTCGCAATGACAGAATTGGTTACTTCTTGCGAGCTTTTTTGCTCTTTGCTGTTTTCTTAGTCTTGGTGTTCTTTACAATCGTTTTCAGCAAGCTAGAAGGAGCGCTAACTTCCATTTCCAATAACGCTTGTGAGAGCGTCTTACCCTGCGGGTCCAGCATCAATGACTTGGTGCCACCGCCCCCAAGAGAACCGTCCATCAGAAAATTAAGCGCCAGTAGATTGTCAACCCGCTTACGGGCGACCTCGCCCAGAGTGATTCGTTTGAAGAAAGACTTTACTTTTCGATTAGTAAGATATCCTACCAGCCAATCATAGATTTCCGGCGAACGCGCCAAAACTCCGACGTTACACATATCCCCTTTATCGCCTGAACGCGCATAGGCCAACTCACGCAGTTTCATCTTCACTGGCTTCCCTGCAGGCGTTTTGCCGTTTTGTCTGCGGTATGGCGTGACATCTACCGTTTCGATACTCAAACGATATTGGAATTTTACCTGCGTCTCTGTGCGAATACCACCAGTATCAAATGTCTGCACCCTACCTGTCACTGAGTTTCGGCCCATCAACGCCGGCCAATATGCAACTACCTGCTCCGGTCTGGGGCGACCACCTGTCACTGCAACTCCTGATGGCCCCGAAAGTATCAATGACGGCAACAACATCCCGAAGTCTTTTACTTTCTGCTGGTCATGATCGCGCACGCCAAAACGCAAGAGAATTTCATTCGGCTCACAATTTGAATCACGCAAAGAGTCTGGCCAAATCGAACCGGAGCCAACCAGCTCCACCCGGGTGTCTTCGTATTTGTGTCCTAGACGTTTCCAGAACAATTTCGCGAAAGCATCGGCTTTGGCTTTGACATTCGGACCACTCACCAGTATTGAACCGGAGGCCTTCCATCCGTCGTCGTGTGACATTGAGACTTTGAAGAACGGTGTGTGCGGCTCACCCTTGATGCCGCTGATGCGAACTTTGTTGGGGCCGACTTCTTTCAATTCGATGGTGTCAAATCGGGCGATTCCATCGGGAGTGATATACAAGGCCGGGTCACCCATTTCATAGAGCAGTTGCTCTTTGACTGTTTTTTCGGAAACTAAGCCGCCGGTGCGCGCATGCTTAGTGACGATGAATTCACCCGACGGCTCCATTTCGATAATCGGGTAGCCGATTTTATCGAATGATTTTACATCCTGCCAGTCAGTGATGTTGCCACCGGTGGACTGAGCGCCGCATTCGATAATATGTCCTGCGACAATTCCGGCGGCCATTTTGTCCCAATCGGTAGCGCCCCAGCCAAATTCATACATCATCGGAGCCAAAGTGATTCCAGTGTCGGTGACACGTCCGGTGATAACTATCTGACATCCGGCTTCCAAAGCCAGCACAACCGGTTCGGCTCCGAGATAGACATTTGCCGAAGTTATGCTTGGTCTCACTTTTTCGAACTTGGCGCCGTTTTCCATGTTCTGGAATTTTTCCCCGCGCTCTACCAGGTCGTCGATTGATTCGAGAATATCATCGCCGCAAACAACTCCGACTTTGATTTTCAACTTATGCTTTTTGGCGACTTCAAGAACTTTTTCGGCGCAACCAACCGGATTGACTCCTCCGGCGCTCGATATTACTGTGACGCCCTTTTCTACAATCAGGGGCAAACACTCGTCTATTTGAGTAATGAAATCGTGGGCATACCCACGCGAAGGGTCTCTTTGCTTCTGCTTTTGCAGAATAGACATCGTGATTTCCGCCAGAAAATCCTGAGTGATATAATCTACCGGCCCGCTTGTAAGCTGGCGTTTCATTACTGAAGTGTCATCTCCCCAATAACCGCCTGCGTTGGCAATACGTATTTTTTCTTTCACTATGCTAGCTTCTTCTCTGGAACTTTCTCAGCGAAAACATTCTCTTGTATGTAACTTTTTGTATAAGAGCGAATTAGCCCTGTAGTAGTCGATTTCCACGACTACGCATTAACGCATGGATGATAGGGATTTACCACAGGCTTGGCAAGTTTCATTAAAACGATAAGCGGCTCCGCTCCGACCTCAAAAATCACGACAGGTTGACAATTCACGCGCCAGGGTCTAATATCCTCTAGTTACATTCTGTGCATTTGAATACAAAAAGCTGTCAGCCACATTTCAACTCGGAGAGATTACGATGTCAAAGTCAAGAGTCTTTATTGCCACTCTAGCTTTCATGACCTGCCTGATAGCTACCGGCTTCCCGGCAGGCAAGAACGGGACAATCATACTCGATGACGGACGACGGATCGATGATACCGAATACAAAATAGTCAAGATGTATAAGATTATCGAAGTTGTTAAAATTGAAGGTGTCGCGGTAAAGATAAAATACAGTTTCAACCGTATCTCGGCTCTTCTTGATGAAGATGGGGTAGATGTAACAGAGAAATATCTAGGTAAATATGCTGTTCGTAAGTCAAGCCCCAACCCAAACAAGACAAAACCGACCTCTGAAGCGTCCGAGGCAAAGTCCGCGAAAGCTTCATCACCTACAGAGTCTCCCCCGACTCCGACCGATGGCAACGAAGCGACTACCGCTAGGCAAGAGACAGAGATTGCAGACGCTCCAACACCCGCTTCATCACCGCCTGACACGTTGCGTGGTGACTCTGAATCTGAAACAGTTCGCACCGGCCTGCATGAATCGGAGCAAACGACGCCTATTCCGGCCCGTCGAAACACTCCGGGTGAAACGTGGCGCACCGACCGCGCTCGCCAACGCCAACTACGTCCTTCCTATCAAAGGTTGTGGAATTTCGGTATACGAGTGGGTAGCAATTTCAGTATACCGACTGGCCAATTCTACGACGGAATAACATCAGGACCTGGTTTCGGCGCGGACTTCATGGTACCGATAACACACGAATTGGCCTTCCGTGGAACGGTCTCCAAATCAGGAATGAAATGGGATGACAACTTCGGCTTCTTTTTCGACGATCCCACTATCACCATTGTTGCTCAGGACAATTCGTTTAACGCTACCAGGATATCCGCTGCCGCTGAATATTACTTTTACAACCGAGAGGGAGAATTCCCGCCTAAAGTTGTAGGCTTTTTCTATAGCGGCCTTGGGGCTATCGTCCACGACATCACATCAACTATCACCGCAAGAGACAACACAACCAGTCAGGTTGCGACAGTGACTGTGACAGATTCTTTCACAGAGTTTATCCTCGTAACAGGTGTAGGAGCCGACCTAATGTTTAGCCCCAGTTTTGGGCTGGAGGTTGCCGGGACCATGGACATCGTGGTTCTTGGTTCTAAGGGCGCCAGCACACCTCAATACGCCTACGTGTTTGACCTGCGCTTGGGTGTCATTAGCTTATTCTAGTGTACTGGAAGCGGTAAATTACAAGCATATCACTTACAAAGGACTCCAAGGAAATCATGAAAAACTACAATTCAAAAACAATCGTATTTGCTTTCGCTCTGTTAATGCTTGCCTCTGTAGGATGCTCGCGGTATGCCATAACTACTGATCTTGAAGAGCCATTGCATGCTGGAACGGGCATGTCTATCGGAGCAATCTTAGACGATTTGCCAGCCGATACGCCTGAGGAGAACAAACCGACCTACGAAAATATAGACTACTTCAAAGAGCAACTCGCTGAGCAAATTGAAAAGAAGGACATTTTCGCAGGAGTTTTGGTCGGCCATGACAATCCCGACTATGAGCTTACTGGCTCGATTCTTGAATACAAGAAAGGTAGCGGATTTATGCGCTTCATATTTGGCATGGGAATAGGGGCGGCGAAAGTGACAATTTCATTGACACTGACGGACAAGAAAACTGGAGAAATAGTTTTCGGAGGCAACTACACAGGAAGTGTAACAAGCGAATTCTCTAAGGGCGACAAGATGTTCGAAAACGTTGCCAAGGATTTTGCCAAATCACTTGATAAGTCTCTTAAAAAATATGGTTGGAAGAAAAATTAGGGTTGCAGCGCTCAGTAGCAATCGGACTTTCTAGAGTAATATGCTTCGTTCTCAGGCCAGAATAATCACGGTTGTCCTTGCGGCTACCATATTCGCATACCTCGGATGCGCGCGACATACAATTGTCACGGAGATAAGATCTCCTATACCCGCGGGCAAGGGACTGTCGATTGGGGTCATTGAGAATGGTTTGCCGCTGGACGCTTCTTCGAAGGATAAACCTTTAAGAGCGGAAATAGACTACTTCAAGAAACAATTGGCACAGCAGATTGGAAGCAAAGCAATATTCGCAGGTGTCCTAATCGGCCACAACAAGCCAGACTATGAACTTACTGGCTCATTAGTAGGGTACAAGGGCGGAGTATTTCGAAGCCTGTCAGCCGAACTTGGGATGAGTCCAGGAAAAGTCACCGTATCGCTGACGCTCAAAGAAGTCAAGAGCGGTGAAACTGTTTTCTCCGGGACTTTCACAAACAGCGCACATGATGGCTATGCAGAAATCACAGCGTTCAGAGAGCTGGCGAAGGACTTCGCCAAATCTCTCAAAAAGTCTCTCAAGAAAGAAGCTAGGTATGTTGACTAGATTTAGCTCTTGAATGGCTCAAGAATCACTGTTTAACGAATGTGAAAGAGCCCAACGCCGGAATACTTGGCCCAACTAAAAAGGGTACAAGAGCAATCTGAGAAATCACAGCGGGAGGTGATGTCACGGCGTTTGGCGAAGTATAAGTCACACCGTCATCAGTCCCAGAGTCATAGGCAAAAAGCTCAACAACCAATGTGTCGGTCCACTGCCCGCCATTGTACAGCGCCAAATCATGCACTCCCACAAACCAATCTGGACTAGGAGCTATCATTGTTATCAGTGTCACCAGCGGGTAATTTGAGGTGATGTCGAAAGTATAACTCACTGTTCCTGGCGATGGGCTAATGAACCCACCGGAAAGAAGATATTCTGCGCTTCCCGCAGTTTGAGCCGCTACTACTTCATTGGTAAGCGCAAACTTACTACCAAACTCGGCAACACTCTTGATTCCCAAGGTCGCCAATTCCCCGCTTTGCCAAAACGTCACGGTACTGTCGTGCGTTCCTCCTATCAGCCCTGAAAAATGAGCATTCGCCGGGAAATTATCGGGATGAGTCGTAGCGCTCCATGTTGACTCAAAAGTCACGGTGTAGGTTGCTGAGTCTACCGGAACAAGAGGCCCGGGACACATTGGCGCAGGACCGCCAGAGAATATGCGCGCAATGCCAAACGTCACATCAGCGATATTGAAAGTATTGTCCGCGTTTGCATCAGACTCCTCAGGACAAACCGGAGCCGGGCCTCCGCTGAAGATTCGGGCAATGCCAAATGTTACATCCGCTATGTTGAAGGAACCATCAGTGTTTGCATCCCCGCCGATTAGGCAACAGGACTGTCCTTGTGACTGAGAAGTCGCTCGAGTTGGGATTGATAGCGCCAATATGATAGCTACCACTAATAGCGCCGTATTGCATATTCTATTGGATGTGTATGGGATACTTTTCATTTAGTTGCCTTACAAAAAAATGCGCAACCCTGAACTAAAGTCAGAGCCGCGCATATTACCTACAAGCAAAAGCTGTGAGGATTAATCGTGGCTATGACCTTCATGTGAGTTCATCATCTTCGCCATTTCAGCGTTGGTGCGCTTTACATGCGCATGGATATTCTTCACGACTTCAGGGTTGCTACTGGTCATCAACATGATATGACCGGCTTTTGACTCGACGTTTTCCATCTTGGCGCCTGACATCATCAAAGAACCAAATGACTGACAGAATCCGCACAAATCCATTTTTTCGCCCTTCATCAAGAGCGCGCCGGTCTCTTCCATTTTCTTATGAGAGCGAGCAAAAGCCTCTTCATAGTCAGGATTGACGGTTGTCACTGAAATCATACCATTCTCAATGGCGTGACTCTCCCACTGCATATTCTCCATCAAACCCTTTTCGGCAGACATGTTCTTGCACATTCCGCAGTTTTCCATGTCAAACCAAGCCTTGTCCTGGCCGGCGGAAACACTAGCAAGTGGGGCTACCAAAAGCCCACAAAACACAATCGCGGTTAGTAATTTTTTCATCTTATTACTCCTTGTTAAGTTTAGCTGTGAAGCTCTTCTATTGAGTTCCCTGATTTAATTCCCACAAACATATCAACTGTGCAATTTGAAAACTACTAGCAAACTGGAGTATTACACACCATGATAAGATAGCGCCAGTAGCCTCGGGTGGCAAGCTCAAAAGCTACCGGGGCATCACATGCCTAACGTATTGTTACATTTGATGTTACATTGCCGCGGGCGTGACGGCAGGTATCAGAACTTCTCGAGAGCCGCTTTTTGTTCATCGCTAAGCGATGTAGGTACTTCAACTTGCACTTCAACAATCAAATCGCCCTTCTTGCCACCTAGCGCCAAGCCTTGTCCTTTGAGGCGCAATCTTGCCCCCGGCTGAGTTCCGGGCGGTATTGTGACACGGATCTTCTTTGTAAGTGTGTCAACTGTAGCTTTGCCACCTAGCGCCGCCAACTTGAACGGTACTGTCACTTTGCTGATGATATTTGACCCATCACGCGAGAACTTTTGATGCGCATTTACATTTACCGTCACAATTAAATCTCCCGCAGGTCCGCCTGCGGCGCCCTGAGCGCCGAGACCTCGTAAACGAATTTTTTCGCCATCATCAATCCCTTTTGGAATTTTGACTTTTATGGTTTTTCTACCGCCAGCTCCATCGGTAATCACTACCTGTTTGCTGGCGCCGTTAATCGCCTCCTCAAATTCGACATGCAAAACAGCTGTGACATCAGGCCCCTTCTGAGGACCAGCGCCAAAGCCGCCTCCAAAGGGATTTGCTCCTCCGGTTGCTCCACCTCTGCGGAAGCCTGTCTGGCCTGCGCCGCCGAACATGCTACCGAAAATATCACCCAGGTCCCCCATACCGCCGACATTGCCGGAGAAGCCGCCACCAAACCCACCTCCACCAGGAAACGGCCCTCCTCCATGTTGCCCACCGGCTTGCTGACCATTGTCGAAGGCGCCGTAGCGTCGCAGGTTATCATATTCGCTACGCTTCTTCTTATCCGATAAAGTCTCGTAGGCCTCGGAGATTTCTTTGAAGCGCTTCTCTTTTTTAGCGTCACCCTGATTGCGATCAGGGTGATATTCCTTCGCTAACTTACGAAAGGATTTCTTTATATCCTGCTCGGATGCGCCTTCATCGACTCCAAGTATCTTGTAGTAATCGCCATTTGCCATTGCTTCTATTTGTTACTCCATCCTATTTCTAATTCCTCTTTACTCAAACAAAGCGCGGACGCGCCTGACATCTCAGGTCCCTTTGAAAAGACTCTGGTCAAACACGTCCGCTGCTAAGATAGTGCCTAAAAGCGAAATTCGCTCTAATTATGATGCAGAACATTTGATTTGATTACATTACATCTCATCCTCTGCATCGGCTGATGATTAGCCGACCTATTTCACTTCCTCAAACTCAGCGTCACGAACATTCTCCTCAGATGCGCCCTCGCCACTTTCGCCAGGGCCGTTGCCATTGCTACTCTGCCCCTCTGAAGTCGCTTGGGCGTACATCTTCGCCGAGTGAGACTGCCACAGCTCATTTAGTCCGTCGGTCGCTGACTGCATCTCTGCGATGTCTGCTCCTTCAAGGGCTTTCTTGAGCCGCTCGTTGGCCGCCTCAATCTTCGATTTATCGTCATCATCGAGCTTATCGGCGAACTCCTTGAGGTTCTTCTCTGAAGCAAAAAGCGCCTGATCAGAACTGTTACGAATATCCGCCTGCTTCCGGCGCTCTTTGTCCTCAGACTCATGCGCCTTGGCGTCATCGACCATTCGCTCGATATCGGCTTCGGAGAGCCCGGAACTTGATTCAATCTTGATGTTCTGACTCTTACCGGTGGCTTGATCTTTCGCCGAGACATTGATAATGCCGTTGGCGTCAATATCGAAAGTCACTTCAATCTGCGGAACTCCACGTTGCGCAGGCGGGATATCTGTCAGAGCAAAGCGTCCGATAGTCTTGTTATCATTGGCCATCTCGCGTTCGCCCTGTAACACATGAATATCAACCTGCGTTTGATTGTCCGCCGCCGTCGAGAAAATCTGAGATTTCTTCGTCGGAATAGTTGTATTACGGTCAATGAGCTTGGTTGTCACACCGCCGAGGGTTTCGATTCCCAGCGACAAAGGTGTTACATCCAAGAGCAGTACATCAGATACATCACCGGAAAGCACTCCGCCCTGAATAGCCGCGCCCAGCGCCACTACTTCATCAGGATTAACCGAACGATTCGGCTCACGTCCAAAGAGTTTCTTGACTGTCTCAATAACCTTCGGCATTCTAGTCATTCCACCGACAAGAATCACCTCGGAGATATCAGACTTACTTACTCCAGCGTCCTTCAACGCTTTCTCCACCGGAGCAACGGTTCGTTTAATCAAGTCCTCTGTCATTGATTCAAACTTTGCGCGTGTCAAAGTCAGATTCAAATGTCGCGGACCATCGGCATCAGCGGTAACAAACGGCAGGTTTATTGTCGTTTGCATTGTTGATGACAATTCAATTTTGGCCTTCTCGCCGGCTTCGCGCAGACGTTGTAGAGCCAACGGATCTTTAGACAAGTCGATGCTGTCGGTCTTCTTGAATTCTTCAACCAACCAATCCAGGATTCTGCGATCAAAATCATCACCACCCAAACGTGTATCTCCATTGGTAGCCAAAGTCTCAAAGACTCCATCTGATAACTCCAAAACCGAAACATCGAATGTGCCACCACCGAGGTCATATACCGCTATCTTGCCAACCTGTTTCTTATCCAGGCCATAAGCCAGCGCCGCGGCAGTCGGCTCGTTGATAATGCGTTTGACATCCAAACCGGCAATACGGCCTGCGTCCTTGGTTGCCTGACGTTGCGAATCATTGAAATACGCCGGAACAGTAATCACCGCTCCATCAACTTTCTCACCGAGATAATCCTCGGCGAAGCGCTTGATCCCCCCGAGCACCATCGAAGAAATTTCCGCAGGTGGTTTCGGTGAGCCATCAAGGAGTATTTCCACGTCACCATTGGCGGCCTTCTGCGTTTTGAATGCGTAGTTGCCAGCCTCCTCGGCAACTTCATCATACTTGCGCCCGATAAAGCGCTTTGCTGATTGAATCGTGTTGGTCGGATTGGTTACCGCCTGACGTTTTGCTATTTGACCTACAAGCAATTCGCCATTCTTGCTTATGGCCACCATCGAGGGAGTCGTACGACCTCCCTCAGCGTTGGTGATGACTGTGGGCTCTTTGCCTTCAATCACCGCACAACAGCTGTTGGTGGTTCCCAGGTCAATTCCAATTATTTTTCCCATATGTAAATCTCTCTTTCTATCTTCTATTTTCTGTTCTCTGTTCTCTGTTCTGTTTTTATGAACAGTCATTGCGAGGGGCGAAACCCTGTTACAGTTTCCCGGCTACTAATCCACGGGATTGCTTCGCTTGCGCTCGCAATGACTGCTCTGCAATCATGTTACTTCACTTTCACTTCGATACGCTTCGGTTTTGCCTCTTCGATCTTCGGAAATGTAATCTTCAGCAAACCGTCCTCGTATTGAGCGTCAATTTTCTCAACTTCCACAGTTTTGGGAAGTGTGAATGCGCGTTTGAAAGCTCCGCGAACGATTTCCCGACGACTGTATCTGTCGCCCTCTTCTTCGATTTTACTTTCGCGCTGACCTGAAATTGTCAGCACACCCTCATGAACCACAACCTGAATGTCGTCGCGTTTCATTCCCGGTAGCTCGGCGACCAATGTGAGAGTGTCGTCGGTTTCTTCGATGTCCACCGCAGGAAGCGGCAAAACGTTTCGATCGTTCAATACTGACGGAGCGGGTAGCCAATCTCCCATGAAACTCTCGATTACTCTGTCAACGTCGAATACGCTTTTGACAACTGGGCTGGTGATAATACTTCTGGTCATGATAAACCTCCTTGTAGTTTTGTTACACTTTGTTGTTCATTTATTGTAGCCATAATCAGCTACTTGCTTACAGCTATTACAATTTTGGCGCCAAAACGCAGAAAATCGCATAACCGGCTTATTGACCATCGGTTACGCCGAATTGGCCTCCAAATGGTTTGCACATGGAACCTGCCATATTGGCGCATAGCGGCAGAGCGCGGCGCCAACACGGCAGACATACTGCCACTATGGCGCAATCCGAGACAGGAGATATGAAAAGTGGGATTGGGCTATCGGGTAAAAGTCAACGGCTCAATGAGCCAAAACAATAGAGAGACTTGCGCTGGGTAGCGACAAAGATACGGTCACCATCGGATATAGCAGAGTACTTGATTGGCGAGTCTAACAGACGCGAGCTGACTATCTCGCCGGTTGTAAGTCGCAGGACATATAACTTGCCAGTTAAAAGACCGACTACCACAAAGTCACCGACGATTATCGGCGAGGCCACCAAGGCTCCATCAAGTTGGACTTTCCACAACGGCTTGGTTAGGTGAGGCGAATCGAAACAATATACATTACCAGAGTTATCGACAAAAATCGCGAAATCATTCTTTACAGCCGGAGAGCTCCAACTCGGTGATTGTAGTATCGATTCTGCAAGCGCGAAAGTATCGCTGACCGGCTTCTGCTCAAGCGGCTCAGCCGGATTCACCATTTCTGAGAGAGTCACAGCAGTAGCTCTGTTGCCAATCTTACGAGATAGCGAATATGCATAACCATTTTGGCCAGAGAAATATATTGTTCCGTTGTCAGCGATAGCCGGAGTAGAAACCAAAGCCCCGTTCATTTTGCGCCTGTACAGTTCTTTTCCGCTGGAGGCGTCATAGGCGCCGATCCAGCCGTAACTGTTGGCAATCCACAGGACATCACCGTCAGGGCGCGCTTCAAGCGCCGGAGCCGATATCATCTTACCACCGACACGTTTCTCCCATATTAGATCACCACTGAATCTGTCAAAGCAATAGATTACTCCATCCCCCCCCAGTACAAACAATCGTTTGCCTTTGAAAAGCAAAGGGGCTGTAATATCCAGTATCACACTTCGCCAGCGTAGCTCACCGTTTGAGACCGCCCGACAATCCAGATAGTTAAACGGAGGTGAAGTTGAATTATACAACAATGAGTCGACTAGAAGCCCGCCGGATTGCGGCGAACTGCGGTTCTTGAACTTTGTATAGGTCTCTCCAGTTGCCGGGTCTATCAAGAAAACTTTGCGCTTAGCTCCTGCGATGGTCAATGCGCCATTAGCTAGCGCCAGCGGCCCCTGCGGCTTTTCTTTTAATCCGCGCTCCCAGATTACATCAAGCTTTCCATTGAATCCATGTTTCGCGGCGGCGCCTTGAGCATCAAGCCCCCCGCGAACAAATCTCCAGGGGGCAGCTTCACCCTCACCCATTGTAAGCTTATTGGTCCCCTGCCTACTGCAAGAGGCGACGAAGAGAAGCAAAAAGACTGCTAGCGCTGGTATGACTGAACGCGAAGATTGTATTGTTGAATGATTGCGTGTCACTAGAAATTCCACCCAAAGAAGAAATCAAAGTTCGGGCTCTTTTCAATCGTCTTGTAGTCATGACGATATGACCAATCGAAACGAAAAGCGAAAAGTCCACCGAAGCCCATCCGCAAACCGGCTCCGAATGAGCCGATGAATCCCGGATAGTTGTTCTCCCAGGCGGCGCCGGTATCGTAGAAGAATGCCCCGCGAATAGAATTGAAGCCAAGGTTCCCTATTGGGAGTCCCAGCAGAATATGATTCACTAGGGGAAAACGAAGTTCATTGGATATAAACACGACATTAGGCACATACCATTGGCGACGATCAAACCCGCGGAACGACCAGCTTCCTCCGTGATAAATCCGTCGCGGGTCTATGCCACCGGAGGTGTAGCCGAATATTCGGGTGGCGAAAGCGCTGTTGCGTCCGAGGCGTTTGTAATTCCGAATATCCGCCATTGCCAGCACATCATTGAACTGGCCTTCATCAACAGCGGCAGTGACACCAACTGTCAGATTGATTCGATGACCATCAATTGGTCCGGTGGCCTCCCATAGCGAGTTGTCTGACACGTAGGAGACAAAGTGCGAAACCAGAAAGGAACGACGTCGAATCCCGCGCAGGAATTGGTCCTTGTCACGATGGCGCGCAAAGACTGAAGTTTCGATGCGGCTGTACCTGGATATTGGATAGCGCAATTGACCGAAGCCACCGACGGAGCGTTCAAAATAGTAGCCATCGACGACATTGCTGAATTCATTGAAAGTATGAAATCCGCCGAACCCCCAGTTGACTCTTCGCTCCAAGTTGAAGTAACTCAAACCAAGATTGAAGCTGGTAAGAATGTCATCCTTAGTTCGCGCGGTGTTGGAGATAAAACCATAAAAAGCATGATTACCAAGCACATCAGTCATTAGCGCCTGCACGCCACCCTGGGTGCCGAAGACGGGATCAAAAGAGACAGTCGATTGCGCGATATCCAAAGAGTAGTCAGTCGCATAAGAAACATCGGAGGTCACAGACTCAGCGGCTATTACACCCGGGCGCCAGTATTCGGTAGCCTTTGCGTCATTGTCTGGCTCCTCTCCTGATACGGGTTTGAGTACGCCCGACCGGAATTCAGAAACCGAAACGATATTTTTTTCGTCTTGATTGTCTATCCCTTGACGATACACTTGAAAACCGAAGTTTTGATAACCTGTGTAAATCAAATCACCGTTGGAAGGACTAATCCGCGGGTCAAATACTCCGGTGAGCAGGTCTGTCACTTGTACAAACTCCTCACTGGAGGACATCTCGCCATCGATAGCTCCGGCAGAATCGGTTCGATGAGCGCCGCCATCCTCCGATTCGTCATCGGCTCGGTATGTTGAATCTATCGTCACATCAGAAATCTGCCGGGCGCCTGCGAATAGTTCCTGATGATTATCAACGGCATCGGTGCGACAAAAGTAGACATTACTTGCTCCATCACGATTTGACACAAAGTAATAGCCCGAATCCGACGGCTCAGGTGAACGATCGGTAAACTTGTTGGTGGTAAGAGCTGTCAGTTGGTCATTCTCTAAACTGTAGGAATAGATGTCCTTGGCTCCCCTGTCTCCCCATGGGCCACGGTCCGATGCGAATAGCACCGCAGATCCGCTCTTGGCGAACACCGGATCCAAGTCCTGATAGTAATCGTTAGTCAGGCGTTGATAAGTAGTATCACCTACCTCGACGAGGAAAATATCAGACTTACCCGAACGGTCGACACCTGAAAAAACTATCCGTTTGCCGTCGGGCGAAAAACGCGGCGAGTGTATTGAGACAATGTCTTTGAACCTGTATTGCTGGCGAACTTTGCGAGTGTCAATATCCAGCAAGTACATTGCGTCACTTTCACTGGCTTTGGAGCTGAAGACCAGCAGGCCGTCATCGGTGGCGTCAATACCGCTACGCATCAGATGTAAAGATTCAAAATCCGCCGAACGTTCGCCTTTCAATATCGTACGCACACCAGAGCCTTCACCTGAGCCGCTCATCATATTCAAAGTCGAATAGCCAAGCTTGTTACCCTTGTAGACTATCCACTCCTTAAGGCCGTCTCCATTGTCATACATAATCGGAACGCCCTTTACAGAGAACCCTCTACTGGTCAATTTGTGCCCCACCTGATTGGGCATGTCGGCCTCTGAAATCAGTGGATAGTATTTTTTCTTGAGTGAATATACCCACTTGCGTGAAACCTCATCAAGTGTCACACCCAAAGTCAGGAACACTACATCTCTGAGACGTTTCCCTTTCCACCAATTCTCCAAAATCATAGTAATCTTGTCTGCGCCGTATTCCTTTTCGATAAACTCACAAACAGACTGACCGAATTTGTACATGTAGAAAGTGCCCCACACCTTTCGGAAATCCTCGATTCCCAAAATGCGCCCTGAGACTACCATATCCCGCACCAGCATATCACCCTGGGTGTTCCATGAGGTAGACCAATGCTCTGCTAGCCCCTCTACAAACCACAGAGGCGGCAATCCTGTCCGCGTTGTGCGTTGCCCACGTTGCACTGAGCTCAATTTGGAGAGCATAAAAACATGGACCAATTCATGACGAATCACATGGTCGAAATCAGCATAAGAGCCAATGAAAGGCACCACCATGCGCCCTTTGAAAAACTCGGTAAAGCCACCGGTGGATTCTCCAATAAAGCCCGAGGTAGTGTTAGTCTGGGAGAAAAACAGCGGGTCGCTGTAAATTATCAGCGGCACCGTGCGACGCACTTCATGATTGAATTTCTTAGTGAGCATCGCATAGCTATCCTCAGCTATGCGAGCGCCCATTTGCGCCAGATACTCTTCTTCCTCGTAGTAATAAATCTTGAAATGCTCAGTAGTCATCACTTTCCAGTCGAAGCTTGAATACTGGACTTTGTTTTGACCAAAGAAGAACTGCGCGTGAGCAGACTGTGGAACTGCGAGGACCAGAGAGATAGTTGCGGCGCAGACAATAGCGAGCGATGCGAGCGTAGAGGTTTTGCCAGCAGATTTCCTCTGTGTAACAGGGCGCGCGCTATTGGAAATTAGATATGAAAGCAGGTTCAACATAGTTCGGGTCTGGAGCCGGGCTGAAAACTTAAATTAGAACTTCTACAAGAATTGGGATGAATCTGGATTGCCTCCGAAGATCACTGATTGATCATAAAACTGGAGACACCTAAAAGGCGCTGCGCTTCTAGAGAGTATAACGACTAAGCGCCCTCCGGGTTCCTTTAGCTAAATCTATTTATTATATCAGGATATGGCAATGCCTATCCTCTCCATTGGTTATCGGAGTCCAAGCGCCTGAAATCCAGCCTAACGACTGGAATCTGCTTCAAAAATCGCAGAAAGCGCTTCGGCCAGGTCCGTGGCGATAAAGTTTGGGCGGAATTCGCTGTCTTGGGGCAGTTTCTCCAGCGCCCGCTGGCCATAACCTGTTTTAACCAGCGCCCCCCCTTTGCCGCCAAAAACCTTGGCTGAAAGATAGTCTGTTGTCCTATCCCCTATCATCCAGGAACATCTCAAGTCTATTTGGTGGTCATGCGCGGCAGATACGAACATCTTCTCGCTTGGCTTACGTTGATTATCAGCAGTGCGAAACGCCTCAATAACGCCACGAGGGTGGCCAGGCGCAGAGTATACTCCATCGATTTCTATCCCGTGGTCTGCAAGTCCGGCGACGACCCGCTGGTTTACCTTATTGACATCCTCGAGGCGCATCAGCCCTCGGGCTACCCCGGACTGATTGGTGACGATTACCAGTTTGTACCCCAGACTTCTGGCGCGGCGCAGATTCTCAAAAGCATTTTCGTACCATATGACCTCCGACGGGTCTGAGAGGAAGTACTTTTCTTCAATGACAACGCCGTCACGGTCAAGGAATATCGCAGGCGTTAACCTTTTCTGATACTCGATAGTTGTCGTGAGAGCGTCAACGATCTCGCCAACCGGAAGTTTTGTAAAACAGTATCGCTCGTCACGCACGCAGGCCTTTGAACCATGCAAAGAGCAAGGCCGACAACTCTCGTCGTTTTCAATCACCCGATCATAAATGCCACGAGGCGAAAAGCCTAGAGCGCTATGGGTCGGACCAAAGAGAGCCACAACCGGAGTCCCGACCGCCGTCGACAAATGCGCTATTGCCGAGTCATTAGAGAGCGCCGCCTGTGAATTTCTCAATGCATAAGCCAGCGCCTCAAGCGGCGCATCGACAACTTCCAAGTATCTCGATGAGGGTAGCTCACCGGTCATTGACAATACCGCCACTGGACTTTGAACAAAAGAGATGATTTTCAGAGATGTATCACTTACGAGTTTTTCACAGCAAGCCTTGAACAATTCCAATGGCGCGCGCTTTGTCTCATGCCTGGCCCCGGGTGCAATGACCAGAACATCATCGTCGCTATCGAGCCACTCCTTGGCAGAAGATGATAAAAGAGAAGCAGAATCCTGATAGAAGGACTTTCGAATTAAAGGACGTTTGGCGCTTAGTGGAAAATCGGTATCGATTTTTCTCAGCGCCAAATTGTAGGAATCTATCGTATGAGGCGCCGGAGAGTCATATCGTTTCTGACGAACCACTCTCTCTCTAGCCAAACGAGATTTTGAATAAGTCACTTTCTGAGTTGCATTGGTAAGCGCGGTAATCAACCGACTGCGCGCATTGGCGCTCAAATCCACAATCAAATCAAATCGTTCATCGTCCAATTCCAATGAGCGCATGACAGTCTCGCTGAGTTTTGCATGAGAAGGAATAGTCAAGACCCGCTCAATACCCGGTAGCGCCAGCGCCATATCAGCAAAGTGTTCTTTGGTTAAGAAACATATCTCCGCTTGGGGATAGCGGAGTTTTAGATTTAGAACAGTCGGAGAGGTGAGGATAATATCACCTAGTGAGCTTAGACGTATGACCAAAATCTTGCGCATGGATTCTCTAAGCCGCAGGTGAATTATCTCTAGTTAGACTACAGAAAAAGCAACGAAGCTGAGCCAATCAACAGGCAATAGACGCCGAAATACTTGAACTGCCCTTTGCCAATGAGTCGCATCAACCATCCTACAGCCGCCAATCCCGAGACAAACGCCACCGCGGCTCCAACCAGGTAGATTCCGAGATCACCGCTGGAGATTCCATCAAGATCCTTGAGCTCCAAAACCGCGGCGCCCAGAATAGCCGGAATCGCCATCAAAAATGAAAACTCGGCGGCTTTCCTGGGGTCTACGCCTAGAAACATTCCCATACTGATTGTCGACCCTGACCGGCTTATACCTGGCAAAATCGCCAGCGCCTGCGCCACTCCAATCCAAAGACTGCTCTTTAGTTTCGTATCTGCTGTTCCAACTTTTATGAATCCAGTTGAGAGCAACATGGCCCCGGTTACCAAAAGCATCGATGACGCAAAAGTCGCTGAGTGATATAAGCCACCCAATTGCGATTTAATGAAAAGTCCAGCCGCAACAGCTGGAAGAGTTGCGATTATCACAAACCCTATCATCTTGCGCTCTTCAACCATATTCTTATCGAACACCGAGCGAGTCAGAGCCATGATACGCGCGCGAAAATACACCAGCACCGCAAGCAAGGTTCCGAGATGTAGTACAATATCAAAGGCTAAAGAACTTAGTAGACCATCGGAGACATTGAGGCCCAGCGCGTGCTGCGCTAGTACCAAGTGTCCCGATGATGAAACTGGCAGGAACTCTGTCAATCCCTGTAATAGCCCAAGCAGGGCCGCGTACAGATAGTCCATTCTTGCTTACGTATTTCCTTTAAGTATATCCCTGCGCCAGAAAACCGCTCATCGAAATAGTTGTAAGTTAGAATGAGCCAAACTGTACACCGAAACTCACACCGGTGTTCTCATCAAGGTTGATTTCTCCGAACGCCCGAGCCTGCCTGGTAAGTTGTATCATGAACCCCGGGGTGAAAGCAAACTTTATATCGGTGCTTGAAACCGGACCGTTGGGGCTAACTGTGGAGAGACGAACATTGAAACGTCCATAAGGACCATACACCCGTCCCTTCTTTCCTACAAAGGGAAGTGAGCCGAGAACATTGACTCCAACGGCAGTTACAGAAACTTGATCATAGCTGGCATACTCGAACATACCGGAAAACGCTAAATCAAAGGGATCACCCGAATCAGCTCCGGCGCTCTGCCCGCGAAAATTCCAAAACTGATACTTGAACTCAGCGCCAACGGCAACAGTTGGGTCGTTGGCGGGGCCGTCAAGATCAGAGACACCCAGCCGAATTCGTCCCTCAGTGAACATTCCGAAACCGTAGGCGAGATTGCCATTGACAGTAGTGACATTATCTCCGGCATTGGCGGCGGCTCCAAATGAATACAGCCCGGCGCCAACAGTAGTAGCTGGTTGGAGGTTTCCAAATACCAACCCGACCCCTGCTTCGGTTACCGGCGCCAGGAATACTAAAAGCCCGAGAGTGGTAGCCAATACTCGTGAACTCGATAGCGCCCATCTCTTATTGTTTAACATATTACTATTCTTAATCATGCGCATCACTCCTCTTTGGCTCTCTTCGGATATCTTCGGGTTTTGACCGGACTCTCCAATCAAATGACTTCTCAGATATATCATACGTCTGAAGTTACCCCGCGGTTGTCGTTTTGTAGCTGTCATTTCGTAGCTGTCGAATTGCAGTTGTTGTTATTCGACTGTCAGCAAACCACGCTGATATAGGTCAACATCGCCTGCAAAGCCCCCGCAAGTCAACCAAAAAGCCTCTGCCGGGGCTCAAGATACGGTCGTTCGCACCTTATAAAACTTTGACGACAAACACTTAACGACGAACACTTGACAGCAAAGACTTGACAGCAAAGACTTGACGGCAAAGAGGTTGCGGGCTTATACTCTACGCTAGAGCAAAAAAGGGAATATCCAATCGCGAATGCTCGCGCGCAGGATTTCCGGGCAAATGCATCAAGCAGAGGCCATCCTCATATGCTCCAATCGAATGACATCAAGAACTTTAGGCCCTGAGAATCTCAGGTGTCGGGAAAAAGGAGAAATAATGTCCAAGGTCAGAGAACATTGGGGATCGAGAATGGGATTCATTTTGGCCGCCGCAGGTAGCGCTATCGGACTCGGCAATCTCTGGAAATTCCCGTACATAACCTGGCACAACAACGGCGGCGCATTCGTGCTGGTCTACCTGATTTGTATCCTCGTGGTCGGCTTACCGATAATGATGGCCGAAATCCTGATTGGCCGTCGCGCTCAAAAGAGCGCGGTCCCGGCCTTTGAAGAAATCGGCCACAAGAGATGGAGCTGGATAGGAATTGTCGGTGTCCTAGCGGGCTTCGTTATTCTTGGCTACTACTCTGTAATCGCCGGATGGTCCATTACCACCTTCCTGGATTGCATAGGTTGGAGCCTCAATGGCTATACCCCGCCACCGGATGGCGCTTTTGGGGCGTTCGTCTCTGATGGTAGTACTCAACTCGGTCTCTCGGCAATATTCTCGGTGGCTACACTCGGTGTCGTATGGTTTGGTATCAGCGGCGGAATCGAAAAAGTCACGAAGTTTCTGATGCCGACGCTTTTTCTGATTCTCATATACTTTGTCATCTCTAGTTTTTCAATGTCGGGGTTCAGCGATGCAATGGCTTTTCTCTTTGAGCCGAATTTTAGTGAATTACCCGCCACAGGAATACTTGAGGCCCTCGGCCATGCCTTCTTCACACTTTCGCTGGGAATGGGGCTTATGATAACCTACGGGTCATATCTGACCAAAGACATGTCGGTAACCAGAGTATCAGCGATGGTAGTCATCATGGACACCGTAGTGGCCCTGCTGGCATGTGTGATTATGTTCACCATCATCTACTCTACTCCCGGTCTATCAGAACAAATCGGCAAATCAACTGTCGGCATGCTCTTTGTCACACTTCCAAACCTGTTCTATAGCGGCGCTATGCCCGGTGGGACAATTCTCGGCCCATTATTCTATCTATTGGTGGCCTTTGCGGCATTGACCTCCACTATCTCACTGTTGGAAGTGATGGTGTCATATTTCATCGACGCCCGCGGCTGGACACGCGCCAAGTCCTCATTGGTTTGCGCCAGCGGCACATTCGTCAACACTATCTTCTGCGCACTGTCACTAGGGGCGGTAGGATTGCTGTCATCATTTACCTGGGTAAGCGGTAAATCAGGTGTGCTTGACCATTTGGACTATCTGGCGTCGAATTGGATGCTACCAATCGGCGGTTTCGGCATAGCGCTTTTCGCAGGTTGGGTACTCGACAAAAAAGTCTCTATCGAAGAATTAGGCATGGTGGATAGCTCAGGAGCGCCTAATATGCAGTACAAAATCTGGCGCATATTCATTCGCTTTGTCGCGCCAGTTGCTATCGCCGCAGTAATCATAGCGGTGATGCTCGGTAAAGATTTCAGTTGATGGGTGAGCGCTCGCTCGGAAGTTAGTGAGCGAGTGAAAAGAATCTAGTGTCGCTACTAGTACAAGTTGTAACGCGCGATTCTATCTCGCAGAGTGTTGCGAGATATTCCGAGAGCCTCAGAGGTCTTGACCTGGTTAGAGCCATAGAGTTTTAGCGCTGAGGAAATCAAGGCCCGCTCCATAGCTGAGTGCACCGAGTTATAAATATTGCCCTCATTGCTGGCTGCCAGTTTCGGCATCAGCGGCTCAATAATTTTTTGGAAAAACTCGATTTGGTCAGCTTCAAAAACTTCCGGGTCCTGTTCCAGAGCTACTGCGCCCTCGGTGCTAATCGGTAAATCCTCGCAACGAATCTCATCGCCTTTGGCCATCACTAAAGCTGTATGAATGTTATTCTCCAGCTCTCGCACATTCCCGGGCCAGTTGTAGTTTTCCAAAATCTGTTGCGCCTCGGGTTCGATTGTCGGAACCGGACGATTCATTTCGAGCGCAAATTTCTTGAGGAAATATTCTGTCAGTAGCGGTACATCCCCTTTGCGATCACGAAGCGGTGGCATATAGATAGAAACAATCTTCAGACGATAAAACAGATCAACTCTAAAGGCCCCTTCTTTCATCGCATGGACCAATGACTTGCTGGTAGCGGCAATGATTCGGGCGTCAGATGTCATTTTTTCAGCGCCACCCACTCGCTCAAAACTCGACTGCTCAATCGAGCGCAATAGTTTCGCCTGCAACATCAATGACAGATCAGCAACTTCATCAAAGAACAATGTTCCGTGGTCGGCCTGCTCAAGCTTTCCGAGACGCTTATAGTAAGCGCCGGTAAAAGCGCCTTTCTCATGTCCAAAGATTTCTGATTCAAGAAGGGTATCAGCCAATGAAGAGCAATTGGCTGTTAGAAACGGGGCAACTCTACGAGAGGAATTTCGATGAATCGCGCGCGCTATTAGTTCCTTGCCTGTCCCCGGCTCACCAAAAATCAAAGTTGGCGCATCGGTACGGGCAATATGCCCCACAAGCTTGGCGATCTCTACAATCTCAGGAGAGCGTCCGATAATTTCATCGAACTCCGAAACCTCGTTCTGTCTTTTCTCTGATACTTCCGCCGGTGACGCTGACCGTTGTGAAGTGATAACAGTTGCGCTCTCTTCTTTGCGCATGACACCACAAGCGCGATTGACCGCGCCAATTAGGCGATCAATTTCGAAAGGCTTAGTTAAATACTCAAAAGCGCCTTCACGCATTGCTTCGATTGCGTTCTCAGTTGAAACATCACCGGAGATTATGATAATTGGAAGCTTGTCGTGGTCTTTGTGGATACGCTTGAGTAGGTCCAAACCAGACATCGAAGGCAAATTGACATCCAGCATCAAGACATCGACGTTCTTGCGAGCCTTGAGAACAGACTCAACACTGGGACCATCTTCTATGTGGGTAAACTGGAACTTGCCACTATCGAAAAGGCCCATTATCGAACGGGACACTTCACGATCATCATCAACAAGAAGAATGTTTTTCATCTGAACCAATACCACGCCTTGTAATAGCGATCCAACATAGTCAATTCGATTCCCTTCGCAATTAGACTGTATTCGAATGCCAATGAACGAGTAACTTACTTCATCTCTCTACACTCTCCTATCGGCCCAAGAGCCTCTAACTATTAGCGCCACGCCCACTGTTATTCTCTGATATTCGCAGTAATTCTTCTTTTATTCGACAGTGACATCCTCTCAATCAAATAGTGACGCTCAAGCATCAAAGTTTGTTCCGCAATGAATCAGAACATCAGCAAAAAAACCGATGTGTCGAGACGAAACACTCACTTGGTTAGCGATGGATTAGATTATGTGACAAGGGTGTCACAATCAGACAGGTAAAGAAAAATACAATACGCAACAGGAAAGCTTCAGGAACTTTCCTCAAGAATCAACTTTGCTGTAGCGCCTGCATAGAGGAAGTTTACAATGAAATTACCGGCAACCAGACCTAGTAACAAGAAGATTGTGAATTCAGGTTGCAGTTTAGAAGCAAAACCAGAGGAGGGCGAAACAGCCCACGTCAGCGGATAAACAAAAATGAAGGATGGAAGCAATACCAAAGACAGCGCTGTAATCGGGTACCTTTTGAATAGACCCCAGGAGCGACTTAGCGCTTCAATCAGCGACGGCAAACGGCGCTCTGCATCTGTTCCTATCCCGAAAAGTGGAAACACATATACAAATGGAGTAATAATAATGTTTGTCAGAGTGAACAATGCAAGATCCATAGCCTGTGCGCGACGAGGAGATCCGTTGAGCCATGGGCCGAGCATAGAAGTCACTGAGTATGCGGCGGCGCTTATCAAAAGATAGATAAGGAACCAAATCAATACAATCTTCATCCAAGCGCCAAAACCAAATTGCGGCAAGACTACATGTCTGTCACTTAAGGGGCCTGAATTCAAGAGTCGATTGGCGAAGGCCCTTGCGGTTAGAGCAATGGCTACACCCTCCAGTAGCAAGGCAACAGGTAGCTTGGTCCACTCAAACTGGCCTGCTAACAATCGAAAATGCGCTGGGTAATGAGAAAACTGAGAGGAAAAATCAGGGCTAATTCCTAACTGCGCAGTGAATTTGCCCATAGCCTGCAAATAAGGATTAAGAATCGCGTATAGCGCCGGTTCGGTATAGTATGACAGCCCAAGTAGAACAACAGCTGTCATGCCCGAGAAAATAAGCAACGGCCACCAAACACCAATCGAAAAAACATGCCTTAGCGCAAACTGAAACAGGCCGGTGAATCTGTTTAGTGAACGTAAGAATGGCATTTCAACTCTACAATCTAATCATCGATAAGAAGGAATCACGGTGATATTTGAACACTATCAGATTTGGCGCTCAGTCCCTGCTTATCAAAAACAACCACCCAATAGTATCGAGTGGAAGTTATCGCAGGAGCTTGGTAATTTGTGACGTTCTGTGAGTTTAACACTGAGATTCTACTGGAAAAATTGAATGAAGCTGAGGCGCCGCTATAGACCTGATAGGAATCAAAATCACTCTCACCACTAACAGTCCATGAGAGCATCACTCCGGTAGTGTCATTGGTTCCACTTAGTGAGACAGCGCTCGGAGCGACATTAACTAAGGTTTTCGCAGAAACAGTATTCGAAGGCGCAGATAGATTTGTTACATCATAGACAAATAACCTATAATAGTAAGTTTGATTATCTGAAAGATTGTCATCAGTAAAGACAGTTGTATTCACCGAAGTAACAGTAGTGACCAATTCATCGTTTTCGCTAACTGAAGAGCTTGTGCTTCTAAATAATCTATAGCTGGAAAAGTCTGCAATCGACGACCGGGTCCACTCGACTCGAATCTCTGACTGAGAAAGAGTCAAAGCTGAAACGGTAACTGGTGAGGGCGGATTCGCAATCGAAATGAGATCCGGATCCACAACTGAAAGCGCGTTATTTCCGGCGGCATCGGCAAAATTACCTAGAATCTGTTGATTGTTAACCTCAACTGTTCCCTGCAATAGAAACTGCCTGGTGTACACGCCGTCATCGGCCAAAGTATCCGAGCTAAGGCCGTCATCAAAGAGCGTCAATGTCTGCGCTCCAAACGAAACGCTTGCAGTACCGCCAGTCTCCCCGCCGTCAAGTACAAAGGTGACAGTATCGCCGGAGGTGAAAGTGAGTCCTGCTGGAGTATGGCTCAAAGAGGAAATCGCGGCGCGTGTATCCAGTATGATGCTATCTTGCAGAATCCGTTCAAGTGACGAGCCATCGGCCAACTGAAATTGTGCATAGACAAACTTTGTTCCATCGCCCGAGCTAAGGGTAAAATTCTTCAGTCCCGAAAACCCCTCCCACGATGCGTTGGCAAAAGTAGAGTCTTCGGATAGTCGTACAGCAGTAGCTCCCGCCGGTGTGAAGAAAGTAACGCTAACTGAAGGACTGTTGGTAAACTCTGCGCCATTACGAATCGACATCGAAAACAACCCGACAACTGCGGTAGAGGATGCGGACTTCTCACCCTCAAAACCCGCTAAGCTCACAGAGGCAACCTGCACTGAATAGGCGCGTCCATTTATTAGTCCGGTTAATGTATCCAGCCTGTCCGGGCTAAAACCGGTCAGCACAAAATCTCCAGTCGGACCGCTATCCGAAAGATAAAGCCGATAGCCACTAACCACTGATGTATCAGAGACGGTCCAAGTAACAATGATGCCATTGTCAATCAAGGAGAGTCTGACCGAAGTCGGAACAGGCGGTGACGCCGGAATAGGATCTGTAGGTGTCTTGCTATCAAATGTCCTGGAACATGACGCAAGCGCCAATAAGCTGACACCGACAATCAATACCCGGGAAATGTTTTTGAATCCTCGAATCACTTCACAACTCCGCTTCATTTATTGTTCAAACCGATTCAATCAAAAACCAGCGCTGATTTTTATTCCGGCGTAACCGCCAATCAAGTCGCCTTCCGGCTTTATCGATATATTCTTAACAGTTATTGGACCCTCGACTTCCGGAAAAAAGAAAAGCGCATCGAGAAAACTGATTGTCCATACTGCAATTGCTCCGCCAAATGCCGCGCGACGCAATGACTCTGCGTCATGCGCATCAGTCTGCGCAACATTTAGCTGCGCACGCAAATCTGGGAGATTTGCTGATGACCCGGCCTGAATTGCATTTTGATAGGTTGCATTTATGTTGTCGAAATTGTCTCTCTTATCCTGATAGTCGATTTCGGCCAATGCCACAGTGGCTCCGGCAGTTAAGGCAAATACTGTCAGCACCGCACCCTTAGTTTTTTGGCTGGCGTAGAACTGCCCCCAACCCGGCCAAAGCAGTGAACGAATAGCCGCCTTGCCACGAGTCTTGGCGTCAAGCCTGACATCCACTTGCTCTACCCTATCGCCGCTTATCTGTACTTTGGTCTTATAGGTCTCGTAGCCAGTCTTGGAAACTCGTAATTCGTAGATACCCGGGATTCCCTGCGAGAAAAACACCGGCGAAAGACCGGCAAGGCTGGCTACACCTTTCAGTTCTACCAAAGCGCCCTGCGGATTACTTATTACCGTCAATCCCGGGACTGCTTCAGTCCCAGCGCTTCCGCTGTTTCCGGCGCCTTGAGCAGAGGCCAAACTAGCGCCTAGGGTACCCTGACTAAGGAACACCACCAGCAAGATAAAAAACAAGAAGCCAGCTCTGTTGCGACTGGTGATTGATTTGGAGAGTCTTACTTGTGAGGTGAATCCGAATTCCATTCGTACCTTCATTCCCTATTGAATCTACTCACGGCTACTATACTCGATGCGATTCGGCTGAATAGGCCCTAGGCATAGCTCGTGCGTTAGATTTGTATCGATTTCCCAAGACGCGACATCGCGAGTCTTTTAATACTTGAATCCTGCAATAGTATTCTTCCGAGCTTTCTCTCTCATCCAGTGAAAAAGTAGGCTCGCCTATTACTCTGTAACAGTAATCAGGCCAGTCGATAAACGCAAGTAAGAAAGACTCCCCTGAATAGCCTCACAGAAATAAAATCACATGAAGAATTCATATAAAAATCTCTGTCCCTCAAAGCCAAAACGAGGACCTACTTTGCAACTCATGATTCTAGTTGGGATTGGTTACAGAGGGCTGTCGCCCAAAATGAAAGACAGATCCTAATTGGCGCCTTTGCCGGTCAACACAACTTTGATAGTGCGCAACAGAATTCTAAAATCCGAAAGCAATGACCAGCTATCAATATAACGCAAGTCGGTTTTGATCTTGTTGACCACAGAATTCACCGAGACATCATAGCCATTCTCGACCTGCGCCAAACCTGTAATGCCGGGCTTGACAGCCAGGCGCTTACGGTAATTCGGCACTTCTTCGGCCAAACTCATCACAAAAACCGGTCTCTCAGGACGTGGCCCCACTAAAGACATTTCACCGCGCAAGACATTGAACAGCTGAGGCACCTCATCAAGACGGCAAATTCGCAAGAAAGAGCCGAACTTAGTAATTCTAGGGTCTCCTTTAGTCGCCCAAACCGGACCACTATTCTTCTCGGCATCCACAACCATAGTACGGAACTTGATAACTTTGAAAGGCCGACCTAGCACATCCTCGCGACGACGCTCCCGGCGACGATTAGAGCTATCGACGGCAACATTGTAGGCGCGTCGAGCTCCGGCGCGTCTGTTTCGGCCTACTCGCACCTGAGTATAAAAAACCGGACCGCGACTATTTAGCTTAATCAGTATCGGGATAATAATAAACAGCGGAATGGCCAGAACAATCCCGACAATACTACCGACAATATCTAAAGCTCGCTTGATAACTCTTTGAATCCAGAGACGAATATCAGAGGTTGAAGCGATTGAACGCGGAATTACGAAAGTGTATGCATGAGTTACAAACAGGAACAAAGGCCCAAGAACAAACTCGCTAAGGAACCATGCAACTGGAGAATTGTACTTCTTAGCGTCAGTGGATCTAGCAGGAGCGTGATAAACTCCAACTTCCATCGACACATCGTTAGCCGTTAGCGGGAATGACGCAGAGTCGTTCCCGGCGCGCGCATCGCTAACTTGACCCTTGCTGGCCTGATCTGCGCGCATATACATTTTTCGTGCGTTATTATTCCTGCTATCCATTTACTTTCCTTAGAATCAACTGCCTGTGAGGCGTCGCCTGATGAACTCCATCCCGTGTTGTCTTTGCTACCCTAAACGTCATCGTTTCTCTGTCCTGCCTCTAAAAGCGCCAGAACACTACACCCTACTTAAGCAATAGCTTTGCCAGTATTTTTTCTTGAGCATATACGTCCTCCGGCATGTCTAAAAGAACAACCCGAGGGGTAGCCATGCATAAGTCTATGCTAGAATAAGCATATAGTCAAGACTTTTCGACCTGCGTAGGGATATTTGTGGTCGAATATGACCAGTTTCTTTCTTCCAACAAAAAATGAGCGAAAAAGTTCGCTCATTGTCTGCAACACATTGCATACTAGACTGTTAGACTCGGTAAGTAAATATGGACTACGACGGCGGATTCTGCCCTATCCGCCTCAGACTACTTGCCGAACCTCACAGAAAAGGAGAACCTGTGTATAGCCTCAGAGTTGAGATTCTCCGCCGGTGAAAATGCATAGTCGATTTGATAATTGTCTAGTTTTATCCCCGCGCCAAATGCCGCACCCGAGCCGAAATCCCTCTCGCCCTGAGATGGAAAGAAGCTGTAACCGCCACGAAGGAAATATGTCCCGGAGAAGCTATACTCTAGCCCACTGCGAACAATCATCTCGCCGTCAAATGGAATCTCCACATCAACGGCCCCGACAGTAGCGCTTCCGAAAGGACTAGCCGCTACTCCTAGTCGAGCTGATGCGGGCAAATTGTCACCTTGTTGAATGAAAGTCATCTTCTGGCCAATATTGTTCAAAGTGGCTCCAAATCGCATATAACCTGAGGTAAACAAAGCTCCGGCGTCAAATGCGATAGCCGAGGCGGAGACACTTTCGCCAAGCGACTGCCTGATGATTTTTGCCGAAGCGCCAACGCCAATATTGTCTGCAACCTGAAGGCCAAAAGAGACCGAGCCTGCGAAGTCATATACACTGAGATCACCAGTGACTATGTTAGACTCGGAATAACCAGTGATAGAACCGTAGTTGACATAGGTGAAATTGCCACCCACCACCAATTGATCATTGACCGGTGTCACAACCCCGATATTCTCTATATTTACATCTTGTAGCCATGAGAAATGTGATAACATGACCTGTGATTGCGTTTGCCCCGCCAGACCCGCCGGGTTCCATCGCGCCGCTGAACCGTTATTGGCAATCGCCGTATAGGCCCCGCCAAAGCCAGAGCTTTGAGCATCTGTGCCAACCTTCAGAAAGCTTGCGGCAGTCGCCCCGCCACTGTACTGAGCGTAGGCCTCACCTGGTAAAGAGATAAGCGACACGAGAGCCAACCCAAGGGTAAGAGCTAATGGCATAGCAACTCGCAAACCTGCGCGGTAGAAGCCGCCTGCCTGCACTGTCTCACATCTAATCTGTGCTATCGTAGCTGTACTGGTCTTCATATTTATTCATTGCTCCCGTTTTAGAGTCCTTCCATTACCATGTTTCACTTTGGCAATGAAGGCGCCGCATAGTAAGCATCCAACGGCGAAGAGGGCGTCGACGATTCGTAGTCGACCATGCCATTGAAAGCTATCTGATTGCGGTAAATGTCTTTACAGACCTGACCTTTTTGAAACGATTCTGCCAATCGCTTCGATATTTTTCTTAGGTAGTAAATTAGCATTGGCGAATGTGGCTCACAAGTTGAACAGCAATCTCTGTTTCTAGTGGTTGCCAAATCCTGCAACTTGCAGTATAGCAACAGCTTCCTTAACAGCTGGTAAATCTTGAACATGTTTCACTTAGGCGCTCAGGCCATTAGCAGGTTGAAGACGGAAGTATGGGGATACGCCCCCAACGCATTGAATTGAACCGACATTTGTAACTCATAGTCAAGATTAAAGTTAACCATTCCTCTTTTTTTATCCGGCAGTAAAGCCCTTAAGCGGTCTTTGATTACGAGCGATAAACTTCCTTTTCGGTTTGACACTATAGCCGTGAGTTTCGTAGAAACCTGCTGCTCTGACATGATTGGCCAGCGCTCTTGCTCTAGTTAGCGGACAATCTCTAAGCAACTTTAGGGATTTAGCCCATAAATCGCTCAGGAATTGAACAGCAAAACAACAACAGCCATAACCTGATGCCAAACACCGCATTGCCTTGAGAGCCCATATCTGTAAGCAACTACTCGTTGGATACAATATGAGCGTCCTGCGCCTAACGAAACCGTCAATGCGTCATTCCCTTATATTGTGAATCTCACGTGTGAATCTCACAGGAAAACATGGTGAATTTCACGGAATAACTATGTATGTACTAACTCAGTGTGTACTTAGTTCGAAACAAGTGTAGTAATCTTGTGAAGGTAATTCTTCTTTGGGGCTGGCGCGGAGCAACAGGTGAGTAAATTAGGTGAGTCCGTTCAAGAAAATCTTGAGAGTAACTGATTGTTTGCGTCCGGCTACGGTCCCTGCGTAATGTCCTGTTCCTTTTCCTTATCAGGGCGTTAATATGTTTCTATTCCTTTAGTAAAATACGCTACTTCAACTCAACTCATTTAGTGGCCGTCGTGTCCGATACAGGAAGGCGCGACTTCATGCGCTGATACACTTCTCTATTAAACTTCAAATCACCTTTTAGTTCCCCCATTGCCGCGATTTGTTTCTTGGCGTTGGAGATTCTTGATTGTGTGTCGGGATGTCCGGCGGTCAGCTTCTCGAATACATTCGAGCTACTCGCTCCAGCCTCCGCTAGATGGCCAAACATACCCACAGCGCCTTGCGGATTGTAACCTGCAAGTCTCATGTATCCTATCCCATACCTGTCGGCCTCCGCCTCGGCGCTCCGTGAATATCCGGCAAAAACCAACGAAAGTCCAATACCGGCCGCCGCATCTCGTAGCTTAGAGCTACCTGAATTACCAAAGACAAACGAATACCCGTAATTTGCTATCAACGCAGTTTGCATCCGCTTCATTCCATGCCTGGCCACCACATGCGATATCTCATGACTCATAACCGCCGCTAACTGGGCTTCGTTGTCCATTAGCTTCAATAGTCCGGTATAAAAGTAAATATATCCCCCAGGAAGCGCGAAGGCGTTGATTTGGTCGGATTCGATAACCGCGAATTGGTACTCTAGCTCTCTCCTATCGGATACAGCTACAATCCTATTTCCTATGTCAGTGATGTAGTTTTGCCAAACCGAGTCAGCTAGCATTTGGGACTCAGTTTGAATTTGAATATTCATCTGGGCGCCAATAGCAACCTCTTCTCCGGTTCCGATTAGCAGGAAAGATTTTTTTCCTCCGGGACCGGTAGTGACGCAGGACGCCAGTGTGACAGCGCTGACCACAAGAAGAGTTGTGACACGTTTCAAAGCCTGGCTTACAGTTGCCGAGCGCCTATTATGCCGTTTACTCAAGAGATGTAACATCAGCGCAACCGGAAGAGTATCGTAACCAATGATTAGATTTTGATTTTATCGGCTAGATCCGAAATCAGGGGCAAGCGCACGTGCTTACCCTGTAGCGCAAACAAAATTCCGGCGATTGAGGAACCAATGCAGGCTATCAAAACTGCTTGCCACACCAATGAAGATATTGCTGGAATCAAGAATACAGACGCGAAAATCTCAATCAGGAATAACACTAGCCCCTGTTTGGCGTGAAACCGCAAGCTCTTGTTATCTGAGAGTCTTAGGATTGGCAACAAACAAAGGAATGGTATATATGAAAAGACAATATACAGAGGATTATTAAGTCGGTCTCCATCCCCACTTCCGTCGGGGAAAATCTCATCGCCAATATCTGAAAAGGGAGATTCTTTCATGTCATCCATAAACGCCCTACCTGAATTTCAAAAACGTCATCTATCGAATAGAACAGTCTCACGCAGAGGTAAAACCCCTGCTTCGCTCTGTTCAACAATGAATGAACGTCTATTGATTCCTCAAGTCAAGCGCCATGTTTCCACACCAGTGGGAAAATGGTATTACATTGGAGATTCAGACGAGAAAACTACTCCAGAAAATCAGCCGGCTGGCTTGATTTCGTGGAAAATCCGCTGGGCGATTGACGGAGCCTGCGACTGCCAATAGTCGGTTGTAATGCGATCCAGAAGTTTCTTTGAATTGACGCTATCACCTGCGAGAAGATAGTTTCTGAGGGCTCCCAACGCATTATCTTCAGCTATAGGACCATTTGGGTAATAGTCAAGAGCTTTCACATACTGCTCAGCGGCGGCGGCATTCTCGCCAGTATTCTCTAGACAAGCGGCGATTCCAGCCAAAGCGGCGGCGTGGGTAACTTTCACTTTCGAGTACTTACGAGCATACTCTTCGAAATCTTTCTTGGCTTGGTCGTTGTTCTTGCTGAGATAGTTAGCGCTAGCCAACATATACAAAGCCTCGGCGCCGGTGGAACTGCCGCTGTACTTCTCAGCGACTCCTCGCAACTCAAGCAAACCTACCTGTAGATTTCCCGCAAGTATTTTTGTCTTAGCGGCGGCAAGCTCTGTGCGGGCCTCACCGGTGATACCAGCTTGGTAGTCCTGATAAAAATACAGGCCAATTGTTAGCAACACAATTACGGCAATACCTCCGAAGAGAGTCATTGCATTATTAGTCGCCCACTCGCGCGCTTCGCCCATGAAGTCTGTGAATTTGTCTCGCTTTATATCCTGCTTGCCAAATGTAACTCTCGTACCCATCTACCAGTAACTCCTTCAACCAATTCTTGCTAAACTTTTTCAGGCTCACCAAACTACTTCGCAAGCAAACCAATAACTTGCTTGCCCTGCCTTTGAAATGCATCATCTACGAAACATGTTGCATATATGATTTGCATTCTTACTTGCATGTCAATGACAGCCAGACTAGATGTGCCGACTGTCTATGTTCACGAGTTCTCACTTATGCAAATGACAGACCAATCAGGCCAGCCCTGAACATTTGGCCTAGAAATAGCCTGTAAAACTAACCATGATACGATGATCCCGTACACGTGTCTCAGAATTGCGAGTACCATTCACAAGATAGGGAGATGCATCCACTGTGGTAGCCGGGTCATAGAAATCGGGGTTGTCAACTGAACCAATATTCCCCAACTCACGCACAGAGGCGCTATTTACCTGCTGGCTGTACGATGTAAAAGTATATGCGATGTCCAAAGCCCTTTGCGTTGTCTTTATCCCGATACCTAGCGAGAAGCTAATCGCGCGGACTTGACTCCCGAATGAGTTCAGAAACAGATCTACATCCTGATTGCCTTTGAAGGCATTGTCTTTATCCTCATAAAATGCGACGCCAGTCGTTTGCAGACTCAGGGGCAAAGTTGGATCCTGACGTCCGCCAAAAAGGAACGAATAATCGTTGATATCGCTGAAAGGTTGCGGAAGATAGCCGAATCCGGCTCGAAGGGGTATTGAGCCAATTTTTGAGTCTAGAGTGTACTCCCCGCCAACGCGAATCTGCAATACATTATTCCAATGCGCTGGCTCACTGCGGAAGAATGTCTCCTTGTTACCTGTCTGGCTAATTCTAGTTGAATCAAGTAATAACAGGTTAGAGCCCGAGAATCCACGATAGTCAATATCCAAACTAGTTAGAAACTTTTCAGACCACTTATGAGCCGCCCCAAAGGTAATCATCAAGGGCATCTCAATCTTGGATTCCTGATCGGCCCAAATCAATGTATCCGAGCTGGTGATTCCGGCGGTAACAACTGCTCCGTTCTCGGTCACCAGACGATCCATCTTAATATCGTCGGACATCTTTATCTCGAAAGGTGTGCGGACAGTGAGTCCCAAAGTAGTTTTCTCACCCAATACGTACTTGGCGCCAAAACTGAAATTGAAACCAGAGATATTGATCGAATCCATTTGGTTTACCTGACGAGTAACGTTAATGACCTGATTGTTTCTCGTGGAATCCTTCTGATTCAGATAGGTTTCGGTGCGTGACTGGTCGACAACAACTCTACCAAAGTAAATATTGGCTGTGAGTCCTAGAGACAACTTCTCTGAAACATCGGTAGAAAGCCCCAAGTTGGCAGAATTCAGGAACCCCTGCCTGGTGGTTGTTAGATCGCGTGAGCCTGGTGATGACAAATGCGGAAACACCTTATCGGTAAACATGTCAAAAGTGTCAAAATGCCTGGTAATACCTGCGCCCAGCACAAAACGCTGTTTCTTGACCAGCAAAGGCGCAACCAAAGCCGCATTGCGGAAGAAATTGCTACTCGCTCCGGAATGATTCAATGTTTCAGTGCCGTTGAAATCGAATGAGCCTTTGGGGATGTAGTTCGCCCAATCGAATGACATGTAGATTTCGTCAAGCTTGGTCAGTCCCGCCGGGTTCCAGGACAATGCGAACGGGTCATCAGCTACCGCTGTGAAAGCATTTCCCATACCAGCGGCCCTGGCTCCTCCGCCAGTGAAATCCCAACTATAGTTGAAATCCTGCGAAAACCTGAGGTCAAAATCCGGTGAGGTTTGTTGCGCCTGCAATAAACCGGCGCTGAAAAATGTAACAAGAGAGATGGCGGTTACTGATATCAAAAACCTGAAGCGCTTTCTCACATATCCTCCGAAGCTAACACGTCCTAAAGCCATGTTAATACTATTATTAGCGATATTCACAGTTATTACTATTTGCTTTAATTATCCGGGTTATCTGCTGATGAGACCCTAACCCACTTGCAAAGGTGAGCGCCCCCATACGGCTGGCTAATATAGTTTCCCCTACTTGACCTGTCAACAGACAGCGGCAATGTTAGCCCAAGGCAACCCACTGCCACTAGGAAACTTACCGATAGCGCCTTTGCTAGCGCCAAACTTTGATGATGTCCAGCTCCATTAAGACACTTTCTTGGGACGTTGCTGAAAGAGCCGCCAACCAAGTGTCCCTCATATTCTGTACAATACCCCCGGCAGGAATTGAACCTGCGGCACGCAGTTTAGGAAACTGCTGCTCTATCCAACTGAGCTACGGGGGCAGGTATTTAACCTGAAAGGCTTGCGACCTCAGACTCAATCACGAAATAACTCGTGTGGTTACTGCTTGATTTTGCTCACTAGTTCAGTCCTTGTAACTGATGAACGTCTTTACCTTACGCTCGCTGAGCTTCTCTCGCCAGGGCAGAAAAGACAATTCTATCAGCGAAACAATAGACTCGATTTTTGCGCCGGACTGCTCCACTATCTTACAGGTGGCTGAAGCAGTGCCGCCGGTAGCCAGCAAATCGTCCACTATGACTACTCTATCTGAACTATTTAATGCGTCTCGATGCATTTGCACCTGATCGCTTCCGTATTCCAGTTCGTATTCTGCGCTGTAAGTCTTAGAAGGTAGCTTGCCGGGCTTCCGAACCGGTACAAACCCCACACCCATTCGAGACGCCACCGCCGCGCCAATTACGAATCCACGAGCCTCAATGCCTAATATGCAGGTCGGATTCAGTTTCCGGCATTCCCGAGTGAACAAATCAATAATTGCTCCGAACACTTTGGCATCGGAAAGCGCCGGCGTTATGTCCCGAAATAGAATACCGGGCTTTGGAAAATCAGGCACATCGCGAATCGCATCTCGCACCATTTGTATTTGCTGCTGAATCAACTTGGCCTCGGATGTTCCGACTGATGTCTTTGTCTCTTGCATAATTGTCACCGTAGCTACTTGTGTTGGTCTATAACTCAGCTTCCAAATACTATTTTTGTCTTTGAATAGCTATTCAATAATTCAGCGAATAAAAAAATCTCCTGAATCATAATTATCTATTAGTCCCTGCGGAGCATCGCTTATTGCTACGTCCTCCACCCTACCGAATCTAGGTCCGCGCGATAATTCCGCCAAAAACTCTCGCAGAGAGTCAGCTGAGCCGACAGCCATCACTTGCACTGTTCCATCGGCGCAGTTTTTTGCCCAACCGCGGACACCGTATTCATGCGCTTTACGCTGGCAGAAGAAACGATACCCAACTCCCTGAACGCGACCGGAAACAACTACCACGCGAGCTTGAGTTTCATTTGGACTATTGCCTTCTGTTCTGTCCATAAGCAAGACCTCTCTTCTTCTAGACGCCCAAGCGAAACGCTAGGGCCACCGCCTCTTCTGCCCTGTCTACTTCATAGATTGTCTCGGACATTTCCAGCGGCAGGTCACGTTTCCAGGCCCCAAGGGAAATTACGGACTTTCCAGCGATAAGCGCAAATGCGATTTCTGACAGAGTTCCGCTTTGTCCGGGTAGAGCAATGACTACTTCTCCGGCTCTAACCACCAGCGCATTGCGAGCTTCACCAAATCCGGTTGGGATTGCCACCTGGACATACGCATTGGCTTGCTTATGGGCGTTTCCGGGAATGAGCCCAACCGTTAGGCCTCCTGCGGATTTGGCCCCGCGGCAGACCGCTTCGCTTGCGCCCTGCATTCCGCCGCATACTACTATACCGTCACGTTCGGCTATCAGGCGGCCTACTTCCTCAGCCAGCTCAGCGGTCTGGTGAGTTGGATTTCCTGCGCCAATTACGGCAATTTGTAGTCTTCTTACTGATTCTGAACCTCCGGATTTATCCATAGTAATAATATGGCCCCTGGCTACGGATTTATCAACTGGCGCCGCGTATGGCTATGCTATCCGAGGGGCCTCAAAAGAGGCCGAAATTGCATTTGTGGGAGGATATTAGACGATTTAGGCGTCACAAAAAAAATCGGGGTGAAAGGATTTGAACCTTCGACCTCTTCGTCCCGAACGAAGCGCGCTACCAAGCTGCGCCACACCCCGAGTGACGACCTATAATATAGGAATATCGGCGCCTGTCAAGGACTGCTGGAGTATATAGGCCAAATCAACAATTCCGGAAATCCTATATTCGATATTCTCACTCCTGTTCATTTTTCTACTTGCCACTCACAAGTTAGTCGTTAGATTTACCCTAGCAACTCTAGGTTCGCTTTGCCGCTTACTTTTTCTAATCATTGTTACAATCCAAAAGCTACAATCTGATAGTAGCTATTCAACAGTAAACTACAGGTGTCCCCTTATGTATAAAGTTAGTCTTCGTATTCTCTGCGCTAGTGTCATTGCTCTTAGTGTCATTGCCCTTAGCGCTTCTTCTTCTCTGGCTCAGACTCAAACGATTCGGTTTGCGGCTTTTGGTGACTATGGTGTAAACAATAGCAGAGAACAAGCAGTCGCGGATTTGGTTGATAGTTGGAATCCGGATTTTCTTATTACCACTGGTGATAATAGCTATGGTTCTACTGCTATAGATGACAATGTCGGGAAGTACTATAGTCAGTATATGGGGGCTTACTCTGGTAGTTATGGGGCGGGGTCGGTGACTAATGAGTTTTTCCCGAGCATTGGGAATCATGGCTATTCTGACGGCGGGGGGATTAATGCCTACCTCAACTACTTCACTCTTCCAGGCGCCGGAGCTGTTAGTAGTAATACTTCCGGCAATGAGCGCTATTATGATTTCGTTAAGGGGCCGGTGCATTTCTTTGCGCTCAATAGTAATTCTCAAGAGAGCGACGGCAGAAGCAGTAGCTCGGCGCAGGCGCAGTGGTTGCAGGCTCAACTGGCGGCCTCTACTGCTAAGTGGAAAATCGTTTATATGCATCACCCGCCTTATTCATCCGCCCGGCACGGGTCGCAGAGTGTTATGCAGTGGCCGTTTGAGGATTGGGGTGTGACGGCGGTTTTGGCGGGGCATGATCATACCTATGAGCGCATTCACAGAGACGACAATTCGGACTCGCAGGATTTTCCATATTTTGTCACAGGTTTTGGCGGGCGGACGAAGTATGACTTCCCGGCTTCAAATCTTGTCGCCGGGAGTGTGGTTCGATATAACAGTGATAACGGGTCGATGTTGATTGACGCTGACGAGCAGCAGATAATTTTCCGGTTCTATTCTGTGGCAGGCGGGCCTGGTGGGACGTTGATTGATTCTTTTGCGATTGTTGATGTTGTCACCGATGTTGGCGCTGAGGAGAATGTTCTGCCGGGCGGGTTTACGCTCAATCAAAACTATCCGAATCCGTTTAATCCTACGACTGTCATCAGTTATAGTTTGCCGGTTAAGTCTGAGGTGACAGTGACTATCTACAATTTACTTGGTCAGAGTGTTAGGGTGTTTCGACAAGGCGAGCAGTCCACTGGAGAACATAGTATCAGTTGGGACGCTACGGATGCGAGTGGTAACACTGTTGCCAGCGGGGTTTACTTTTACAGGTTGACTTCAGGTGATTTCGCGGTTTCTCGTAAGATGGTTTTGTTGAGGTAGAATGGGTTCGTTCGGTAAATAGAGGTTGTTGGTGTAGGAATGTTGTAGTGTTTTTGTGTGGTTGTGACATAGGTTTGGGGATTTGTTAGGCGCCTTCATTACTAAAGGGGGCGTGAGGATTTTAGTGTGGGTTGGTGGTGAAATTGGAGCTAGGCCTATCGCGCGCGCCAATGAGAAAATGTCGGCTAATTGAACAGCCAGATTAAGAACCATATTACAGCTGGAAAACTTACCACAACTATGGAAAACAGAAGGCCGCGTCTTAGTAGCATTGGTGAGCGTTCTGGAGAGGTTGAACGCCAACCTTTCTTCATTGATGACTCAAGGAGCCAGCCAAATGTGTAACAGAAATTGATAGCAAATGGAGCCAATACTATCGCGAAAGGCTCCACTGCATCTTCTCCAGGCTGAAGGTTACCCACCGCTTCAATAAACCAATAAAATAATACCAAGCTTGCTATACCGACTGATCCGACAATGATGTTGTACGGGATACGTCTTTTCTCCCACCACATGATGATTCTGAAACCAGTCAAAGGCTCGGCAGGAGGAGCAAAGAACCATCTTAGGAATTTTTTTATCATGATTGGTCTTGTCTTTTTATTTGACATCAAATGTAGTCACGGGAACCCGCCCGATGGGCGGGCCACAGGTGTGGGAGGCAGTCGGTTTTAATTCGGGTGGGGCGCCTGCCGATCCTAGCTGTACGGCTGAGCTACATACGTAAGATAAGTCCTGTTTGGCCTACAGCCACTCCAGTTTTCTCTCCAAGTAATCCAACTGCAAGAAGTAAATCTAGGTAGCTACCGCTCCTGCCTATCCAACTATCACCACCGTCATCTGTTCTGAGGATATATCCATTTGCGCCTACTGCAACTCCGATTGTTGTGGAAACAAAGCTAACGTCATTCAAGCTTACAGTTCCACCACTCCTCAAGATATTCCAATTCACACCGCCATCGACAGTTTTCAGAACAAGCCCTTCACTGCCAACTATGAATCCGGTATCTACATTCGCGAAGCTAACACCCAAGAGTGAATCCAACACTCCGCTGGTCTGACTAGCCCAGGTAATGCCACCATTTGTCGTTCGTAACGCTATACCGTTGTCGCCCACTGCGGTGGCGGTTAGAGAATCTTCAAAGTCCACGTCGTTTAGGGTCAAAGTAGTACCAGAGTTGCTCCTGCTCCACGTGACACCGGCATCAGATGTGTATAGAATGGCGCCATCTCTACCCACTATTATCCCATGTTCAGCATCGCTAAAGCATACGCTGGTGAACTCATCTTCGGGGAAATCCGCTTGTTCAGACCACGTTTCTCCCCCATCAATTGTTCTGAGTATTGGACTACGCGAGCCAACCGCCACTCCTACACTTGAATCAATAAAAGTGACACCAAACAATTGAGCGTTTTGGGATTCTCTCATTATGCGCCAAGATATACCGGCATTGATTGTCCTCAGCACAATGCCACTGTCACCAACTGCAACTGCAATATTCTCATTGATCAGACTTACATCATGTAGTGTAGCTCTGGAGCCATTTCTTTGATTTTTCCAGCTGGAGCCGGCATCAGTTGTGCGCAATATCATCCCATTGGCGCCAATTACTGTTCCGTTAGCGCTGTCACTAAAATCTACTCTCCGCAAAAGCTCAGATCTATATGCGCCCTTTCTCTGCTGTAACCAGCTAGCGCCACCATCAAAAGTTCGATAGATTGAGCCCCAACCAAATACGGCTGTCCCATTATTCGCGTCTGTGAAACTAATATCTTGTATGAAATCAGATTCTACATCAAGCAACTGCTTCCAGCTTGCGCCACCATCGACAGTACCCAAGACTACGCCATTGTATCTCGTAACAAAGCCAACATTCGGATCTACAAAACAAACTCTCCTAACTCCCTCAATGCTCGTCGCTAGTCTTGTCCAGGTTGAACCGCCATCGGTAGTCTTAATTATCAAACCACTGTCTCCAACTATCACTCCGTTGTCGACATCAACAAAACTAACACTCAGAAGATGCAGGGTGGTTCCGCTGGGCTGAATACTCCAATTTACTCCACCGTCGTTTGTTCTTATTATGACCCCGCCCACTCCTACAGCTGTTCCGTGGTTAGCATCAGAGAAACAAACATCAAAGATGTCATTGGGAATCCCACTACTCTGCTTTATCCAGTTTTGCCCACCATCATTCGTTCGTAAAATTGTTCTATTAAACCCGACGATTGTTGCAGAATTTGAGTCAGCAAACGAGACAACATCCAACCTCTGACCTATGCCACTGCTCTTGGCTATCCAGGTAGTTCCGCCGTCGGTAGTTAGAATTATTCCCCCTGGCCCCCCCACAATGATTCCGATGCTGGAATCAGCGAAACTTACACTTGCGAATTTTCCTGCAATTGCTGGGACGCCTTCTCTAGTCCATTCCGCTAACTGCGCCGGGTTATCGCCCAAATCAGTCGGGGTGTCGTCACACCCTATTAACGGTGACAATATCAGCAATGGAATTATGATATGTATTATTTGTTTCATGGTTGTTAGCTTTCAGAACATGATGTCAGTCATGTAGGTTGAAACCCTTGTTGTTTTGACTTTTTGGATATTTGCAGACATATCGAAACCGCATGGGTTTTGAGCTACTAGAAAGATACGATTTAGGGCAGGTTTTGTCCATGTCTTCTACTCTGCCAGGACTACGGCTATATTGCTTTTGATGTTATATTCTTAGGGCAATATCCGAATCTCACTAAGTCCATGCGATCGGGTGGTCATAATGTCCGGGCTGTGTTGCTTGTCGATATGTTGGCCTTGTCGTTGGGTTTAGGCTAGGGCCGGTTTTGGTTTCTTTAGTGATAGCATCAGGATTCCGAAGCCCAGTAACATGCTGATTCCTGAGCCGACCAGCACACCGCCCTTTGCGGTTTCCAGTAGAGCGCCGTCGAGAGCAAGTGAGGCGATAAACAAGGACATCGTAAAGCCTATCCCCGCTAGCGCTCCGGCTCCGACCATGGTGAACCAGTTCACTCTGTCCGGTAGTGACGCCCATCCTATCCCAATCACCAACAATGAACTCAAGAGAATTCCAATTGGTTTGCCAAGGACCAATCCGAGAATAACGGCTATTGACAGCGACTCACCAAAGCTGGAAACATCAAGAGCGACTGCCGCATTTGCCAGGGCAAACACCGGCATTATCAGAAACGCAACCCAGGGATGAAGCATAGTTTCCAGGCGTTCAAGTGGTGACACTGACTCTCGGGCGGTGAATAACGCCGCTTGGGCTAAGGAGAATTGCGCTTTGCGGGCTTTTTTCTCATCGTCCTCTGCTGTTGTCGTCCCAATAGTTACTAAGGTTTTCCGGGCTGACATACGCTCCAGAAAACTGGTTGCCGGAGTTAGCAGGCCTAGAATCACTCCGGCGATTGTTGGATGCACGCCTGATTTAAGGGTGAAAAACCAGATAGCGCAACCGACAACTGTGTAAACCGGAACAGAGCGCACACCCAGTTTCTTTAGCAGAACAATCACACCAAAACCACCAACTGATAGCGCAAGCGCGGTCAAATGGATGCTCTCGGTAAAGAAAACTGCGATAACCGAAACCGCTAGCAGGTCGTCAACGATGGCCACAGACAGAAGGAATATCTTCAACCCATGTGGAACTCGTTTCCCAAGCAGACTTAGAATCCCGACTACGAACGCGATGTCGGTCGCCATCGGAATTGCCCAACCGACTTCTGACGGCTCTCCCTTTTGAAGCGCTAGAAAAATTATTGCCGGTATTATTGCGCCGCCTACTGCGGCCACTGCCGGTAGAATGATTTTGCGTTTTTGGCTTAGCTCGCCGGTTGTTAGTTCTCGTTTGAGTTCAAGACCAATGACGAAGAAGAAAATGACCATCAGGCCGTCATTGACCCAATACCAAAGCGGGTAGGAAATCTCAGCTCCACCCAGGCTTAGCGCGAACAGTTGATTCCAAAACCCGTGGTAGGTTTCTGCGAATGGAGAATTAGCTATTAGTAACGCGACGATTGTTGCGCCAAGCAAAACCATCCCGCCTGAGGCCTCTATGTGCAGAAAACGCCGAAAAGGTTTTGTCAGCCTTTGAACGGGGCGTAGTTGTGGTTCGAGGTTCGAATGCATGTGCGTCACCCTTATATATCTCAATATGTTGGACGAACTCTCCCCCGCACGCGGCTGGGCGCGGCAATTGGGTTCGTTTGGTCATTATAGTCGGTTGAGGTTGTTAAGTTGTAGTTTTTTTGCGGCCTTTCGCTGGATTGCCGCTGTTTTGGAGAAGGGCTTAGTTACTTATGGGGGTGGGAAAGTTTTGGTGCAAGTTGGTAGTGAACTTGTGGTTCCTTGAGGTTACCTATCTAATGCAGTGATATGAGACGTTTTGCTCTGTGAGAAAAGTTTCGGCGGAGGCTCCGTGTAGCATTGCAAGTGTGGCGAGAAACCCTGCTTCTAAACAATAATTGCCGATTACGGTCACACTGCGTGGCGCATCATCTATTGGCCATCCCGTGCGAGGATCTAGAATGTGCCCCATCCGTCGTCCATCAATGTAGCAAAAGCGACGAACATCTCCACTAGTGGCTATAGAACCGTTGCTGAGTTCAATCTCGCCGATTGCGCTGTTAGCTGCCTTTGGGTCTTCTATCCCAACAACCCACGGGAGCGAGGCTTTCTCTGCAGTTATGGCGCGGATGTCACCGCCAAAGTTTACCATTAGAGACGCGCCAGATTCCTTAAAGAGCAAGTCAGCGACTTTGTCAACGGCGTATTCTTTGCCTATACCTCCGAGGTCTATTTCCATTCCATCCTGAAGACGTAGCGTCGCTCCATCCCATTGTGTGTGTTTCCAGCCAACTAGCTTGCGTAGTGACGAAATCAATTCTTGGTCTGGCTTTACATCTTCTCCGTCAAATTTCCATGCCTTGCGCAATACACCTGAGGTTATATCGAAGAGTCCATCACTGAGCTGATAACAGTTTTCTACATAGTCAATCAGGTCACCAAATTCTTTGTCCACAGTTACCGGTTTTCCGCGACTGTTGTTTATTTTGTGGACAAGATTGTCATCTCGATAACGACTGAGTTTTTGCTCAATGCGTCTGGTTTCAATAAACGAGAGCGAAGCCAAATGTTCGGCTTCGCTCCTGTTCTTGCATCGCAATAGTATCTCACAGGGCCCGGCCATCGCAGAATAGGTTACGACCCAATATGATTCTTTTTGCTGTACTCGATATTGAGTTTCTGTTTTAGAGGTCATAGCTAAATCCCAGGCGAACCATCACGGCTTTCAATTCGGGGAATAGGTTCTTTTGACTCAGCGGACCCATTGCCGCTGGCGGGCTGAGGTCACCGAATTGCTGGTAGTATTCCACTCCGAGGCTCAGGTGCGTTCCCTCTTCGAATGGAAACAAGTATTGTAGCCCTGCTGTTATTGCATGAAAAGGAGCCAACCTATAATCGGCTGAAACAGAATTTGGCAAACCAGCTCCATCGAGCAAGTAGGATTGATAGAAGTTTGCTTGTGTTTGGTGATACCATCGGAAGTGCGGTTCAATTGAGTGGCCGACTTTCAACGGCAAATGGTAGCGAAAGTCCACAGTTTGAGACCTTATCCCCCAACTGTCATTGAAATAGCGATATGACAGGTCGATTGTATGCCCACCGATGTAGTGTCGTAACTCGGCGTATGCCGCTCGCTTGGTGCGATTTCGAGGTCGGGACTCGTTGATATAGCGTGTCGGTTCACCTGGCTGAGCTGATGACTGCCCTTGCACAATGCTAACTATTTTGTATGGATCGTTGAGATAGCCCGATGCGTGATCTACAGAGTAATTAACGCGTAGCAGAGTAGTGCGATTTATTACTTGCGTGACTCCAACTACGACATCGAAGATGTTCTTGCTCTCACTGGGGCCGCCTTCTGATTCTTCACCATTGCTACGTGTCGGTTGTGCCATATCAGAAAGTGGGGTCGGGGCTCCTGCAACTGGAGTGACCAGATCATGGGAGAATGCGATGGATGCTGAAAGGGTGGTGTTTTTGCGAAAGATGTCGCGCGTCATACCGGCGCTGGTTCCAAACGATGTGTAATCTTGTTCTGCCGAAAGGTGAGCGCCAAGTATGAGCTTGGTCAATCTATTAACTGGCAAAGTCAGACTTCCGTCTAATCCGACACGTCTGTCCCGGAATGTATCATCCAACGGCGTCTTGCCAGCCTTAACTTTGTACGAGTCACTTCCCGACGGACGAGTGAATGTTTGAATGTTATTTGAGGGAGTAGCGCCATTTGGCGATGACCCGGTGAGTCCATCCAGCGTCAGACGCGCATTCAAGATGCGATCTTTTTTTAGAAATCGAGTTAAGCTGAAGACACCTTCGGCGGCGCTGACCCGGTTTGTTTCTGAGTATAAGAGGACTGACGACTCTACTTTGCCCTTGGGATCTGCGTGAACGACCCCGGAACCGAGCAAGGTTGCAGTGATGGCGGTGAGAGCGCCGCGTATTGGGACTTTGCCATTCAATTGCATCCGCAACCACCTCCGCCGAAGCCACGTCCTCCGCTTGAACCCTCTTTACTGAAATAGATATGGTCGTCGAGCGACATGTCAATTGCCTGGTAATCTAACTGCATTTCCTGTTTGGCGAGAATGTCCCTCTCCCAAACCTGCACACCGATGGGAGCGCAACCAGAGAGAGAGCCAAAGAGTAGCGCAATTGCGCTAACGCTGAGGGCAAACCGAAGTCGTTTAGTCATTCCCTTGCTCCTTACTTAAGGTTTTCTTTTGGCGCAACAATTGTAGTATCTTGCTCTCAACGCTTTCGGTTTCTTCGCTATTGAATCCTTGCTTTTCCAAGACAAGCTGACCGGAACTGTTGTAGAGATAGGATGTCGGTAGCGCTTTGAGTTCGTACTGTTTGGCAATACTTCCCGTTGAGTCGAAAATTATTGTAAAGGAGCTTTGACTGTCGTCTAAGAACTCCAGCGCCGCCTTATGTTCTTTATCGACACATACCGCTACGATACTCAACCCCTGCTTGTGATATTTGGTATACAATTTCTCCATCCAGGGGAAGGACTGCTTACAGGGCAGACACCATGACGCCCAAAAATCTACATAGGTAATCTGACCGTTTAATGACATGGAGTCCGGCAAGGCGGCCTCAATGGTTGCTATCGAATCAGTTGTTTCATTTGCATGAGCGAGATTCGAAGCGAGACTTAGCGCTAGAAGTACCGCTGACAACCACTTAGTGACACTAGAATGACGTAAGGTCAGTAACATGCGATTGGGTCTCTCTTTCCGGGAAAAAGTTTGGCGGGGAAGATATTTTTTTGAGACTTCACTTGCAGATTGCTCATCAGCTACGATTTGCTATGGTACTAGCGGAAGTCCTGAGGCGCATGCGATTGGGACAGCGTCTCTCATGGTCTGTGACATTATCCTTCCCAAGTCTCATACTAAATGGATTGCGGATTGTTCCCATCCATTTGACATTTGCCTTTTCCCATGTGGCAAACGGAAACTCTACATCGATTAGCCACCGATGAGCCATCGATGAACCCTGTAAGTATTGTCGACGGAACCGGCAGATAAGATTAGGTGGTTGAAATTCAGGTTTGAGGTTTCAGGATAGAATCCTGATTAGTCTGCCTCATCATTGGGTCGGATGAGCCACGCTACGTAGAAGAAGTACGAGGTCACAATTTTGCGAAAGCGAAAATCAAGACCCCTCACAACAAATAGATGATTACTAAACAAGCCCGTTCATCCGGGCCAATCTGGGTGTGTCGGATTGGGCGCAACACGCGCTTCCTAGAAACTGAATCCGACTCGGACGGGTACGGTCACAAGGTTCAATTCACCAGTTTCATCTTCGAGGAAATGCATCTCAAAACCGGCTTCCACGAAAAAACTACCACTGGCGCCACGCTTGAGCTCCAGGCCAAACGCCGCAATTAGAGAGGGAGCTGTAATCAGATCAATCCCTGCTTCGTACTCAGTCATAGGGAGACCGGCGTCTGTAAAGTTAATGATAATCTCATCAGCGGTCACTACTGAAAGCTCCACCCCGCCGCCGGATTGCCGCTGTTTTGGAGAAGGGCTTCATTACTTATGGGGGGGGGTGAGGATTTTGGTATGGGTTGCTAGCGAATCTGTGCTGGGTTATAGCAGGTATTTTTTCAACAACCGCCAATGTGGCGGCCACCTGCCGGATTGGTATAAGGGATCAAGTTACGTACTATTGAGTATGTTGAACAGACAGTCTAACTAATTATACCACAAGGGACTTGTTGATAAACCCGAATCCTGTTGTGTCGGGTCTTGCGACGGCGCTTTTTGCCGTCGTGTCGCTGACACCCGGTGGGTGTGACCCGACACTTTCTCTATGAAAAAGTGTGAGGTCACAATTTTCAAAAAGCAAAATCAAGACCTCACATAACAAATAAGACTTTACCAACAGGCCCCGAACGGTGTAGCGCCCGGCGGTTCCGGCAAACCTTCTTTGCTTTTATGAGGCTCTTGTTAGGGCTTTGGCTTTGTTTTCCTTTGAGCCTTTGCTCTTTTTAGCATTCATAAATACCAGCGAGCTTACTATGATAGCGGTACCGATAAGTTCGTTCGTCTCCAGTCTTTCACCTAAAAATACAGCGCCTATAATCAAAGAAAATAGTGGTGTCAGGAAAGTGAATGCATTCATGTTGTGCAAGCTCTCGGACTTCAAGACATTGAACCATAGATATGTCGCGATTGCAGTGCCGGGTATAGCCAACACCGCCAGTGAGGTCGCCAGGGGTATCCCCCAAATTATGCTTTGAGTATTTTCGGTAAGCAAGCCGATTATCCCCAGCGGTATGCTTCCCACTATGAGTTGCCAGGCGCTTAACATCAATATATTCGACCCTGACGCCACTTTCTTCAACCACACATTCCCTAAGGCGACACCAAATGCGCCCATCAGCACAAAACCGACACCACTAAGAGTGATGTTTGCCTGATCCTGTAGCAAAGACGGAAATACAATTACTGAAATCCCCACTAACCCGATTGTCAGCGTTGCTAGTTGTCTGGAGGTTACCTTCTCGACTGTGGTAAGATATGCCAAAGCTACGGCAATCATCGGTTGTGAATTGGCTATCACTGTTGCCAGCCCGGGTGAAACTAGACTTCCACCGAGAAACATTCCGCTGAATCCTAGCGACGTGTAGCCTATCCCGATGATTATGATTGAACGCCATACAGACCAGCCACGCGGAATTATGCTTTCGGCGCTCTTTGCGCTGAGAATTAGCAGAGTTGCTCCGGCGAGAACTGACCGCATAAAGGCCAGCAAGAGTGGTGGTGAATCACTGAGAGCGACAGAGATGAACGGGTAGCAGAGAGCCCATAGAAAGCAGACGGTGATTACTTTGGCTTTAAGCATTCCGGATTATACTCTCAAGATAGCGAATAGACAAACTCCTCACGTCACAAGAGCGCCATTCTTCTATTTGTAACAATGTCAACACTATTGAGGCGCAGATATATTGTCAGTATTCTCGAAATAGCTGAGTTATAGATGAGCTTCCGGGATTTTATTTGAAAGCTAAATGAGTTCGTTTGGTAAATATAGGTGGTCGGCGTTGGAATGTTGTAGTTTTTTTGCAGAGTTCTGGCAGGGTTTGGAGCAGTGGTTTGCGGAGCGCCTTCTTTACTTATGGGGATGTGGGGATTTTGGTGCGGGTTGGTGGTGAATTTGTGTTGGGTGGTATTCACAAGAGAACCTGCGGATGGCCATTATCTGGCATACTAATCACACCACAAGCGGTGCGGCGCTCCGGCATTGACTTTATATTAATTCCGGCTTATATTAGTCGCGGCTAATATGATTCATTAGGAAAGGAGAGTTATATGGATTTCAACAAGACGCTTGGCGTGACTTTTCGTGAAGTAGAAAATGGTGAACGCGACGGGAGGCCCACGCATATCGTTCGCGCGATCCAAACCTACTCTACCACCCCAAACGATTTATGGAGCGCACTGACAGACAAGGAACGGATTCGCCGCTGGTTCGCTGAGGTGTCTGGCGATCTCGAACTTGGTGGGCGTTTCTCGATCAAGGGTAACGCCGATGGCGAGATTATTGTTTGCGACCCGCCGGAATTGCTTGCTATGACTTGGGAGTATGGTGGCGTTATAAGCTGGGTTACTATCAAAATCAAGAACGTGGATGACGGCGCACAACTAACGCTCGAACATGAGCTGCCAACCGATGAGCAAAGCGAATCACATTGGGAAACATATGGGCCGGGCGCAACGGGTGTGGGCTGGGAATTGGCCCTTCTTGGGTTAGGCATGCACCAATCCAATCCCGGGCAGTCACTTCTTGAGGCCGCGGCCGATTGGGCGGAGGGTCCGCAAGGCAAAGCGAAAATGCGCGATTGGGCGGCTGCATGGGGTTCTGCCCATATCCGAGCAGGTTCGCCAGCGCAGTCTTCAAAGGACGCGGCGGAACGAACCGCCAAGTTTTATACTGGAGAAGAATAATGCACGCATTCGACGTGTTGTCTGACCCGGTCCGTCGTCGAACGCTTGAACTCATTGCGCAACGCGAGCACACGTCGGGCGAAATCGTCAACGTCGTGGAAGCGGAGTTCGGCATTTCCCAGTCCGCCGTATCGCAACATCTGCGCTTATTGCGGGATTCAGGCTTTGCGCGCGTGCGTAAAGAAGGCGCAAAACGGCGCTACTCTATCAATCCGGCAGGCTTTGAAGACGTTGAAACTTGGCTCCGTCAGATCCGCAATTATTGGGCCCCCAAAATGGAGGCTCTTGGGACCGAAATAGAGCGCGGCAAGCGAATGGATAAGAAAAAATAGCGGTTCGTGGCGATGGGTGACCTTGATAATATGCGGTTTGAAACCCACCCGGAGGGCGGGCCACCCTGCCTAGTCTGTATCAGGGAAGTTCTTATTGTCAAAAAAATCGCGCAAAGCTATGAATATAAATGTTGCTGATACAATTGCGATTCCACCAATGATAGCAAAATATATTTCCACCAGCCTAGCATGCCACATATATCTAACAATAGCTTCGGCAAAGAACCAAGACACCAAAAGAATTAGTGCAACATGGATAACAACTCTAACAATTCTCTTCTTCAATTGATTTCCTCTTTCGAATATATTGTGTTCAAGGCTGGGTGGCCCAGTTAGTCTAATCTCTCAAACCGCAGTCCATATGAATCTTCACGCATGATTGCTTGCACGACCACAACCAATGATTTCCGCACTCTTATCAATCGGAGCAACTCCTCTCTATTTTCTTGCGGCATTTCAGCGCCCAATATCACTACTTTGAAAAGATTCTCTTCTACAACTAACGGCAGATCGCTTTCTGACATTGCGATGAATCTCTCCTCCCGTTCGTACTCCCAATCACAAGACTTAGTCGAAAGCCCAACAGACATGAGTTCTTCGGGATCATCCTCAAGCTTCGGTATTATCAACGGATAGTCATCTTGATAGGTAACTGGATAATGTGCTATCACACGCTTAATCTGTTTGGTACAAAGATTTTTTAAGTAATTCTGTAATTCGTCTCTGTCGAAACCTACGCAGAATCCCTTGTGACTGTCAGCGTAATGGGACCAGAGCAGGGTATTATCATGCGTTCCAGATAATGAGAAGACACCATGCTTATTATACGCGTTGTCTGTGACGGTTCTACGGAAGGTTGGATTATCGAATAGTCGTTTTGAGAGTGCTTCATCCAACTTTTGCTGCTTCTCTATAGGTGACAAATTCATTTCAGGATACTCCAAATGCCTTTCAACGAATGGCCTCAATTCCTCATTACTTAGTTTGTCATATCTAATGGGAACACCCCTATCAAATGGATCATTGAATCTTGAGGGTGAACTGAAGAAGATTTCGTTGTTTGTGATTATCCTCCTATGAAAGTCATCAGACCATTGCCTAAATTTGTATAGCATGTTAACCTGTCAAAACCTCTGAAATTTTTTCTCTTATGTCGTCTTCTTGGGGGAGGATCCAGGATTCGCTGGGGCCGTAGGAGACTGGTAGGTCTAGGGCGGTTAGGCGTTGTGGGGGTTTTTCTAGGTCGTAGAAACAGTTTTCTGTTACGGCGGTGATGATTTCGGCGCTGAAGCCCATGGTGCCAGAGTCTCCGTGGATGACTAACAATGAGCCTGTCTTTCTTACTGATTCAAACACACATTGTGTGTCCCAAGGCATGATTGTTCTGAGGTCGATGAAGTCTACGTCGCCTGTGAACTCTTTTTGCAAGATTTTGCGGGTCATCATGGCGGTGACACCCCAACTGACTACGGTTAGTTTGTCGCCCTCGAAATCTTTGCGGGCTACGCCGAAGGGGACTGTGTAGTCGGCGCCAGGGTATGGGGCGGCGAGGAATGGGTCGTTGTAGAGGATTTTTTCTTCTAGGAACAAGACTGGGTCGTCATTGTGACGGATGGCGGTTTTCATCAGGCCGACTGCGTCTTCCATCGTTGAGGGCATGACAATATAAATCCCAGGGAAATGCGCGAAGGTGGCTTCGATGGATTGTGAATGGTTGAGGGCGCCTGAGCCGCGCAGGTAGCCGCCTGAGGTTGTGCGAATCACGACCGGGGCGCTGAAGTCGCCATTGGAGCGCCAGCGGACGGTTGAGAGATTGGTGCGGATGGCTTCCATCGCGGGCCAGATGTAATCGCAGAATTGGATTTCGGCGATGGGTTTGAGGCCACGCAAAGCCAGGCCGATGGCTGAGCCGATGATGACTGATTCGGCCAGCGGGGTTCCCCAACAACGGTGATCGCCGAAGCGTTTTTGTAGGTCAACAGTGACACCGAAGACGCCGCCTTTGCCGTAAACTTTGTCACGTCCAGGGATTTCCATGAGGTGTTCGGCGCGGTCTTTTTGGCTCCAGTTCCAAGGGTCTTTTTTGGTGGCGGAAGCTGGTAACAGGACTTCGGATTTGCCGCAGTCGGCTACGTCCTCGCCGAATGTCACTATGCGGGGGTCGCGGGTGAATTCTTCGTGCATGCAGAGATTCAATGCATGTTTCATGGTCTTTGGCGCCTGGTCTGAGTAGCTGGCATCAACTGCTACAGCCAGCGCGGGGTTTTCTGCTGGTTTGTCGGGATGGAATACATTGTTGAACAAGCTATCTTTTGACGGTTTGGGGGCGGCTTCGGCTCTTGTTCGAGCCTCGGAAACTTCGGCTTCGGCGGCGCTTTCTAGTTTGGTGATTTCGCTTTCGCTGACTTTTAGAGAGTCAATTAACCAGTCGCGCATCATTTTGATGGGGTCGCGATTGGCTTCGTACTCGCGTTCGATTACGGTGCGGTAGCTTTTGCCGTCATCGGATTCGGAGTGGCCCAGCGGACGTGTGACGTGAGCGTGTAGCAACGCAGGTCTTCTCTCCTTCCGGACATAGTTGACTACTTCCTGGGCGGCTTTGTAGCTGGCCTGGTAGTCACAACCGTCGACGTCGCCGACAACCTTTAGCAATGGCGCTCCGTCTTTCTCGTCAGCGAGGCCGTTGACGATATTTAGAATAGAGCCACCGGCGGTTTGGTTGCGGACCGGAGTTGAGATTGCGTAGCCGTCATCTTCTACGACGAAGATTATAGGGGCCTGCTGTACGCAGGCGTAATTGACGGCTTCCATGAAGTCGCCTTCGGAGGTGGAGCCGTCACCGCCGAAGGTTAATGTGATTCCTTCGGAGTCGAAGTTCGGAATCATCTTTCCTATGTTGTCATCAATTGCAGCGATTTTGGTTCCGAGGGCATAGCCAACTGAGCCACAGTATTGAGTTCCGACTGCGCTAGAGGCGGGAAAAATTTTCAGGTCGCTGTTGCCCCAATGGTGGGGCATTTGTCGTCCGCCGGATGCGCGGTCTTCGGCGGCGCCGACGGCCATTAGGAGAACTTCGTAGGGGGTTAGTCCATAGGCGAGGTTTAGCGCGAGGTCGCGATAGTAGGGAGTAATGAAATCCACTCCCGGACGTAGAAATGGCGCGAGGGCTAATTGGATTATTTCGTGCCCGGCTCCGAAAATTTGGAAATAACTTTTTCCGGTGCGTTTTAGGATGGTTTGGGTATGATCGAGTGTGCGCGCGGTGAATGCGTGACGATACATTGAAAGCGCGAGTTTAGGGTCAATCGATGAGGCGCTGGAATTGCGAGACTTAGCCCGCGGAGCTTTTTTAGTTTTGGTAGCCATGATTATTATGCTTTCTTTTGGGTATTATCTGTATCCATAGAATATAGGGTAGCTGAAAGAGCCCTTTCGCGCAAGAAGTGACGCTGTGACAGCTAAAGGGCGCTTGGGCTTGCCGCGAGAGCGGAAATGGACAATACTGGGCCAGGTTTTTCAGGGGAACAATGTGGGCGCTCCCTACGGATGGACAAATCAATTATTACTGAACAGATGATAACAGAAGAAGAAACTATCATACGTATTCAATCGGGGCGATTTTCATCGACCGGGGTGGCTTATCATTTTTTGCAACCGGATATGACCCGGATGGAATTATCTGATGGCTCGACGGTGGCGCGTCTCGGTTCGGAGTTGATGGGTGATCCATTGGCGCCGGACGGGGGCGTTAATAGATTTGCGGCGGCTCTATCTGAGGAGACATCAGGCGCTTCGGTGTTTCATATTGAACAGAAGACAGCGGCGGCGCTTGGTCGACAGGGATATAAGGTTTGTCCTATGGGTGTGGAGTCTCGGGTTGGTTTGCCATTTTCTTTGGTTGGCAAGGGTAAGGCTGATTTGCGTCGGGCTTTGAATCGCTCGGTTAAGGCTGGAGTGATTGTCCGGGAATTAAGCGCGGATGAATTCGAGAGTTTTGAGATTGAGATTGCGAAACTTAATGAGCGCTGGCTTGAGAATCGCAGGTGTTTTCGTCGTGAGTTTCGATTCTTGGCGCGGCCTTATGTTGGGCGCTTTCAGCCCGGCGAAAGGAGATTTGTGGCTTTCGAGGGCGAACGTCCGGTTGGCTTGGGGGTGTATGATCCGGTTTATGACGGTGGCGTGGTGGTTGGGTATTTCGAGGCGATTGTTCGTTGTTTTGCCAGAGAATTGGCGGGAGTTCGGGACCATCTGACTCTGACCGCGATGGATATTTTCGCAGGAGGTGACACACCTGCGAAATGGATATCCTTAGGACTTTCGCCTTTTGCGCCTGCCACTCGAAAGAATAATGAGTTTGACTCCTCCCCTGTTACGCAACTGGCGTTGTCTCTGTTCTTCAATCATGGAAACCGGGTATTCAATTGTCGCGGGTTGGCTTTTCATAAGGAGCGTTATCGAGGCGAGTCCAAACCCGTATATTTTGCCACTAAGCGCGGGTTTCCATTAACGGCGCTATATGGAGCTTGCCGACTTAGTTATATCGATCCTTTGCGCTTTGTTTCAGATTCTCTGGTGGCCGGCTTACGGAGATTCGGGGCCAACGTGAAACATGCTTTGCTGTCTCTCTTTCCCTCAGCTGGTTTTTCCTCCGGTGGCGAGGTGGACTTTCTGCCTTCTGATGGCAAGCGTTAGTTCCTCTTTTCTTCTTCGATAACTACAACTGAGTTGGGCATTTGGCTCGTTTTGTCATCTGAGCGAGATTCCACGCGAGCGGCTCTATTCTGTGGCGGGTTTCTGCCGATAAATCGGAGGAGAACCGCTATGGCTAGAATTGATAAAATACTCCAATTGGTAAAAGACGCTGACGCCACCGATTTGCATTTAGCTTCGGGTAGTCCTCCGATTATTCGTAAGATGGGTGATCTTGAAAGCACCAGCCACAAACCGCTCACTTCTAAACAGGTTGAGGGTTTGCTTTATGAGATTATCTCTGATGAGCAGATTCGGGAGTTTGAGAAACGTGGTGATTTAGATGTCGCTTACGGCGCTGGTGACTTGGGAAGATTTCGAATTAACATTTTTCGTCGTGAAGGGGGAATCGGCGCGGCGATACGTATGATTGCCGATTCACTCTTGACATTGGAAGAGCTGAATATTCCTGATGCGGTTATTGAGACGATTTCTAAGAAGTCCGGATTGATTTTGGTAACTGGTCCGACTAACTCGGGTAAGACTACTACGCTTTCGGCGATTGTTGATTATATCAATCGTCATTTCTGTAAGCACATTGTGACACTTGAAGACCCGATTGAGTATGTGCATAAGAATATCAACTGCTTGATAACGCAACGTCAAATCGGGGCGCATACAGGAAGTTTTGGACAAGGATTACGCGCGGCTTTGCGCGAAGACCCGGATGTGATTCTCGTTGGAGAAATGCGTGACACTGAGACGATATCATTGGCCTTGACTGCATCGGAGGTTGGGCTATTGGTGTTGGGCACTTTGCACACTAATTCAGCGTCACAGACTGTTGATAGGATTATTGACGTCTTCCCCTCAGACCAACAACCGCAGGCGCGGGTGATGCTGGCTGATTCACTTCAGGCGGTTGTATCACAGCAATTGCTCAAACGCAAAGACACCACTGGGCGTATTATGGCCTGTGAAATTATGACGCGCACGACTGCTATGTCTACTCTGATTCGTGATGGAAAGTCACATCAGATTCCTGGAATGATTCAGACTGGCCGTAAACGCGGGATGCGTCTGCTAGATGACAGTCTTGCCGCCATGATTGACACCGGGCTTATCGATGCATCAGAGGCGCTACGAGTGGCGAATGATCCATCGCGTTTTTTTGCCGCCGCGAACAAAAACATAACTAAGCAAACAGGAAGAGTTCCGGTGATGTCCTAAAGGCGGCGTCTCGCACGGCTCTGATGTTTTCAGAAATTACACATGAATAAGTCAAAACGATTAGATAAGATTCTCCTGGAACTGGGATTGATTACCGAGGAGCAAGTTCGTCATGCGCTGGAAAGGCAACGGACTCATGGCGGCAAATTTGGTAGCGCTCTGCTCTATCATCGCTACCTGACAGAAGAGTCACTTGTGAAGGCGCTTGAGATTCAGTCCGGCTGTGAGGGTGTGGCGGTAGCGGATATGGATATTCCCAAAGAGGTTTTGGACTTGATTCCTCTGAAGGTTGCTCAAGCACGCAATGTGATTCCGATTGACTATATCCCGGCTGAGAATCTCCTGAAAATCGCCGCGGCGAATCCACATCAACCGGAATTGAATGAAGAGTTGGCGTTTTTGGCGCGGGGTAAGAATGTCGCTATCTATGTGGCTTCGGGTGTGGCAATTGATACGGCGATTGAGCGCAATTATCACGGCGCTGAGCGCTCTCTTGAAGATAGTTTGATGCTGCGTATACCTAACGATCTAACCGCTATTGACGAGGATGAACCAGAGCTTGATGGCGGGAAGCCAAAGTCACATGCATCCGGCTCCCGGATTGTAATCGTTACCGATGAGGAATTCTCCGGGCCGCTCATTAAGTCTGTGATTGAACGTGAAGGACCGCAGGTCGAATTAGTTTCAAGTTTTGATGAAGCTCAGCGAATTCTTAGTGAGAGATTTGTTGAAACAGTTTTCATTCGTGAGACGTTGACAGACGACCATGCCGCTTGTGAGGCCTCGATTCGGGCGCATAACTTTCGCACAAATGTTAAGTGGTTCCCTGACTGTAGCGCTTTGGCGTTGGGTGAGATGCAAGAGTCTTCTCGCATTGATTCGTTGCGTAGTATTGAGTTGTTGGTGTCGTTGTTAGCTGCTTCTTACGGAGACCGTGACGCTCAGTCAACCACTCCGGGACGGTATGCGTCGCGTATTTGCCAGAACTTAGGGATTCCTGAACCGGACAGACATCGAATAGTTACAGCGAGCTTCTTGCGACATTTGTGGCTTTATTCAGGAGACAAACATGAGTCTCCGCCCTCATCGCAGAGCACAATTCAACGCTCGGCTAGTTTACTTGATTCACTAGGATTCGATTCTACACTCGCGGCGATTTTGGGTAAAACCTATGCTGAAGTTTCTCTTAGCGAAACAACCGGGGCTTTGGATATTGCAACCCTGGGTGGGAATATCGTCACTATCGCTGATATGTTCACTGAGAATTACCACTCTACTGATAAGATATCATTGGTGAAGTTTGAAGAAATCAAACGGCGCTTTTATGACCAAGCCGGGAAGTTGTTTTTGCCGGAAGTTATCGACGCATTCATATTGATTCTTCAAGAGGATTGTCTGAATCAGGAATTGGTGGAAACTCGTGGGGAGGTTGTGCTGTATTATCATAACAACGCTCATCGTGACGCTTTCCTGGCATATCATTTACGCTCTAAGGGCCTGAGAGTCACAGACTCGCGGTCTCCTGAGGACTTGGCGCAAGTTTGTCAGCGGAGGGCGCCAGATGCTTTGTTACTGGTACTGCCGGACTCTTGTGACGATCCATTGAAAGTTGTGGATGATTTGCATGAGATTGGTATTGAGCTTGAAGAAATCCCGGGCATTCTAGTAGCGAATTCTACATTTGAAGATATCATTGACAAGCTGTTTCAAAAGGGAATAAATGATTTGGTTAGTGATATATCGCAATATGACACTCTTTGCGCCAAGACTTTAACCTTGATAGAAAGACGCCGCAGAAGCGTCAGGCCCGCCGAAGAGTCTGCGGCGCATGGCAAATTGTCTAATTTGAATTTGATTGATTTGATACAGGCGCTCGGCCCGGGCAGAAAAACATCGCTGATAAAATTGCGTCAGGATGGTGAGGAGATTCTTATTTATCTGGTAGACGGCGCTATTGTTCATGCCTCCGGAAGGAACATTTTCGGCCCTGAGGCAATTTTTGAGGGAATATGCTGGTTGTCCGGTTCATTTACGGTTACCAATATTGCCCCGCAGGATGCGCCTCCTCCTAATGTGGATTTACCAAATGAATCTGTGTTGATGGAAGGTTGCCGCATAATGGATGAGCGTCTACGCGAGGGTAATATCTAGATTCTCATCTGGAAGTTTCGACCGACACGATAAACATTCTCTCCCAACAAAAAAGAAGCCCCTCTGAAAGGGGCTTCAAGTAAAAGACCTGGCAAGAAGAAAAAACTATTTAATGTGTTTTGAGACCAACTTGGTCATCTCAAACATGTTGACAGTCTTCTTTCCGCCGAACACTTTTTTCAATGCGGCGTCCGCATTGATATTGCGACGATTTACTTCATCCTGCAAGTTGTTCTTCTTGATGTACAGCCAAAGCTTCTTGGTGATTTCAGTGCGAGGAATCGGCTTACCACCGACGATTTCAGCGAGAAGTTCATCCGGCTGAACAGGGCGCATGAAGGCGGCGTTCGGCTTACGGGTAGTTTTCTTCTTAGCGGTTTTTTTAGTAGTGGTCATTTTTCTCCGAGCGGTTTTGCGCGTAGCGGCCTTGCGAGCAGGTTTCTTACGCGCGGTTTTCTTTTTGGCAACTTTGCGCTTTGCCGTCTTTTTCTTTGCTACTTTACGCTTGGCTGTTTTCTTCTTTGCAACCTTACGCTTAGCTGGCTTTTTCTTTGCGACTTTACGCTTAGCGGTTTTCTTCTTTGCTACTTTTTTCTTCGCGACCTTTTTCTTAGCAACCTTCTTTTTGGCTACCTTCTTCTTCGCGACTTTTTTCTTAGCGGTTTTCTTTTTGGCGACTTTACGCTTTACAGTTTTGCGAGCTGTCGTCTTCTTCTTAGCCACTTTTTTCTTTGCGGCCGGTTTCTTGCGAGCGACTTTTTTCTTAGTCACGCGTTTCTTGGCCTTCTTCTTTACTGCCATTTGTCCTCCTCTGGGTTTCAACCAGTATAGGGTTTCTCCTACAGGTCTTCCTGAGTGACAATTTCAACCGCTACAATAAACTGCGCAAGTAAAAAAAACGTGTTTTTCTCTCTGAAACACACTTTTTTGCTCTAAATCAATCAAAATGCGCTCTATCTGTCACTGGAAGCTACAATAGTGAGCCAATATCTCTCAATGACATTTACCATTGGGTGATTAGAAAAGTGCAGATTACACTGGCATTGCTGTCACTTTCACTACTGTAGTGTGGCGCTATAGAGAAACAGTAAGCGGGCCGATACCTGATAGGAGTGAACTAATTGTCTCTGGCGCCGGTTATTTGCAACGATTCCAAGCGGCCCGGAACACCCATTTAAACAATAGGGATTCATTAGAAACATGTTTGCAATAATCGGACTTGTGGTAGTTATGGGTTCCGTAATCGGCGGCTACGTTTTACACCATGGCCAATTGCTGGTTCTATATCAGCCGACCGAGTATCTCATCATTGGCGGGGCGTCTGTCGGGATTCTTTTTGTTGCGACTCCTCTGAATGTTATCAAGCGGCTCTTTTCACAACTTCTGGGAATCTTTTCTTCAGGACCGGACAAGAAAGCCTATCTTGAGCTTCTTATCATGATGTATGAATTCTTTGTACTGTCAAAACAAAGCGGTTTGATGGGGCTGGAGTCTCATTTTGAACAACCGGAGGACAGTACGATTCTAAAGAAGTATCCTACTTTCATGAAGAACCATCATGCATTGGATTTTATGTCTGATACGATGAAAGTGATAATCATGGGTGGTGTTCCGGCACATGACTTGGATGACTTGATGGACGTTGATCTTGAGGCGCATCATCACGAGCTGGCGCAAGCTCCGGCGGCTCTCGCTAGAATCGCTGACGCTCTACCTGGGTTAGGAATTGTTGCGGCGGTATTGGGTGTGGTGATTACTATGGGTAAGATCGATGGGCCGGCGTCGGAAATCGGGATGAATGTTGCGGCGGCTTTGGTTGGAACATTTCTGGGTATTCTTATGGCTTATGGAGCAGTTGGCCCGCTGGGTACGAACATAGAATCCAAGAACGAATCCGAAGGTGAATACTTTAAGGTTATGAAGCAAGGCTTGCTGGGATTCTACAAAGGGTTTCCTCCAGTAATTGCGGTTGAGTTTGCGCGGCGTTCTATTCCGGGTGATCTTCGTCCAGGGTTTGCTCAAACAGAAGACGCATGTCGTGAAACGAAGTCTAAGAGCTAGCTTCAGGTAACCTCACCCTAGTTTGACGCACTTAATTCTCCGGATGGGTATTTCGATGTCTGACGACGAACAACAACCTATAATAATCAAGAAGATTTACAAGGTTCATGGCGGCCATCACGGCGGCGCATGGAAGGTCGCCTTTGCGGATTTCATGACGGCTATGATGGCTTTCTTTCTTGTGCTTTGGCTGGTGGGGCAAGATCAGGAGATCAAGAATTCGGTTGCCGGATATTTTAAGGACCCTATCGGATTTGACAGGGGTGGTAAGATGGGTTCCGGTAAGGGCGCTGGATTGATGCAGGGTCAGACCGGCATGATGGACAAGACTACCGCTTCTTCTGTTATCCGCAAGAAAATGAAGGAAGCTGCAGAGAGTATCAGGCAGAACCTTATGCTCAGCGACGAATTTAAGGGCCTGCGCAACAATGTTCAAGTCGAGCTAACAGCCGAGGGATTGCGTATTCAGATAATTGAGGGTGGTGATTCTTCTTTCTTTGAATCAGGTAGCTCAAGGATGAGTCCTACAGGTGAGGCTATTTTGGGACTCATTGGTCAGGAAGTAAAAAAACTTCCCAACCGGATAATTTACGAAGGTCACACAGACGCCAGCGGTTCGGGTAATTTGTATGGCTATAGCAATTGGGACTTGGGCGCTGACCGGGCGAATTTCACACGGAAGGTCATGTTGAGAAATGGCGTACGCACAAGTCAGGTCAAGGAAGTGCGAAGCTATGGCTCAACCAAGCCACTCTTCCCTGATAGGCCCAATGATCCTCACAATCGTCGTGTATCAATACTTGTGCTCAATGATTACGATTATATTTTAGAGCACAATCTACTTGATACGAGTTTCATCGGCTCCACTGCTACAGAAGAGTCCGGTAGTGATTTGGCGCATACAGATAAGGCTGCAACAGAACATGAGTCTGTATCTAGCTCTAATGAAGGGCATGCGAAAGAGAACTCGGAAGACGTTGAGGAGATTGACGAGAGCTCTTTTGAATTGCCGGACTATTTGAAGGATACCAGCGGACTGGAATAAGCAACAGTTGTTCCCGGCAAATTTTGACGAAAAGAAAAGACCGAACGCGTTAGTAATGCGCGTTCGGTCTTTTTCTTTGTATCCACTAGCGATTTGTTGCTACTTTAGCAAGTGGCTCCAGCTCAACTTCCTGTTGTACCACAAATCGGCGCTGGACCGCCATTGAATATTCTCGCTATCATGTAAGTCACATCGGCAATGTTGATAGTGTTGTCTCCATTTGCATCTGCTGCGTCATCACATGGCGGCGCTATGCCGGCGTTGAATATCCGTGCAATCAAGAACGTTACGTCCCCGATATTGAATGTTCCACTGCCATCGGCGTCACCGGCTACTAAACAGCACCCTGCAACCTTGACAACTGGCGCGAGATAGGCGGGAACGATAGAGCCGTGCAATGTCTCTTCTGCCAGAACTCCGCCGAAAGATACGGTGTTCAAGGGCATTGAATTGCCAGAGACACTTCCGGGGAGAATTTCAAAGCGCACAGCTACTACGGCTCCAGCTCCCGGTTGGAGATGTGGTGAAGTTCCTACAGTGTTACTACTACGCAGGACAATCAATATTTTCTTACCGAATGGGTCCTCACTTGGCACTTCCTGCACTTCGAATTGCGAGGCGCGGAGGCCGGTTGTGGTAATACCGATATACTTCAACTTAACGCCGTTCAATTCATCGTAGGTTAGCGGGATATTTAGTGACTTGACCTGGAAGTCGTTGGTAAGCGCAAATGGCACATCAACGGTGTCACCTATGTTACCTTCGGCGGTGTCACCGCCGAGTGTGTCGGCGTGCACAAAGACTAAATGTTTCGCCTGCTCGAATCCGTCTCCATTGGGGTCGGTGGCAGTGAGAGTCACATCATAGATACCTACGGAGTTGTAGGTGTTGGTGGGATTCTGCATTGAGGAAACATTTCCATCACCAAAGGTCCAGCTCCATGCGGTTGGTGAATTGGGTGATGTGTCGGTGAAATCAACTACCAATCCGGGAGCGCCTGAAAGAGTTGGCCCGGCGGTGAAATTTGCTATAGGCAGGTTTTGGATGGCGTTAAACGGATTGACTCGTCCGGAACCTAATTGACCGATAAAAGTTGGGTTTTGAACGTCGATATTGTCGGCTGTTGCTAAGAGGATAGAATCAATTTCTACTTTGGTCCAACCGGGCATCAGTGACTTGATTAGCAGAACAGCTCCACAGTATGCGGGCGCGGCCATTGAGGTTCCACTCAGGTTGGCATAGGTGGGTGTGAAAACACTTGAGAATGTAGATTGAATTGAACTTCCCGGGGCTGAAATTTCCACCCATGATCCGAAATTCGAAAAGCCGGATCTGGTGTCACCGCCATCTGTTGAGGCTACAGTTATTACATCAGGTCGTAACCCGAGGAAATCGGGAGAGTCTGCATTGTCATTTCCGGCGGCATTTGAGATTACCAGCCCACTGTCGTTTGCAAGATCAAGAGCCAGAGCCAGAGAGCTAAGCGCCGAGCTTCCCCAGGAAGTGTTGACTACATCCGCTCCCATACGCGCGGCATAGTCGATTGCCGTGGCCGCATTTGAGAGGTTAATGAATCCGTTACCATCGGGAGCGGTTGCTCCAATACGCAGGCACATGATACGCGGTCCGCGTGTGGCATAGTTTGCTCCGGCGTTCCATCCACCAGCGATTCCGGCAACGCCTAGTCCGTTGTTGGTCGCTGCGGCGGCTATTCCTGCTACGTGTGTTCCGTGGCCGTTGTGGTCATTGGGATCCGGATCAGGAGTTCCGGGGTCTTCTCCGGCCATTACTCCTCCGCCTAACCCGGTGAAGAAGTCGTAACCGATAAGATCATCGACAACACCGTTGCCATCATCATCGATACCATTTAGGTCATCAAGGTCAAATACTTCTCCGTCACCGTCGAGGTCCTCCCCTGGATTCACCCATATTTTGTCAACAAGGTCCTCGTGACGATAGTTAACGCCGGAGTCGGTTAGAGCAATTTTTGCGGTATCAGACCCAGGCTCTACATCCCAAACATCTGTGGCTTGGATTTTTGCAGGAGCATATTGCAGGTTCCAGCGCGGATCATCAGGGATTACCTGAGAACCTAGCAAGGGCATGGCCCAGATTTTTTCGGCGGAGACTACTTTTCCAGTAGCCATGAGGTCATTGATTAGAATATCCAAATCCACACTCTCAGAGAACTGCATGAGTTGGAATTTGCTCATGGTTCTATCAATTGCTTTTGCAGATAGCTCATCGCGCCAAGGGAATACCGCGCGGACCTCTGATATTTGATAGTTGCTTAGTACGGCGTCAACTGCGGGAGCTCCAAAACTAACTCTTCCGAATGACTTTACTTTTGAACCTACGGTTACGTCATCGGTAAACCTAACTTCTAGTTGGCCTTTGATAATGAACGGCTTCGGCTGGGGAGCGTTTTCTTTGTAAACCGCGTAGCTGGAGAGAGGTAACGCCAGCGCTACGCCTATAGTCATCGTCAATGCAACGCCCAATCGAAACTTGACGCCTCTTATCATTCTCTTCCCATTTAACATCTTGCTAGATCCCATGAATTTTCACCTTCTTTTTCTCAGGCATTCAGCCTGAATATGTAGGTTGTTTGTTTCTTAATCTGGATTTACAGAAAAAATTATCTCCCTACATCGTCCTACTCGGCAAAATCCGTACCGTGATACGCTATACCGTGCGAACAATTAGGGTAACAGTCTTTTGACTACCTCTCATTGACGTTCTGCGTCGCTATAGTTTACTGCGACAACTAAGTGTTGCTAGTAACACTAGTAGATTAGTGTCTTCCTGAGGCGGTGAATGTTGTTACGAGTAAAAATGAGGTAAGTACAATCCCTGACGGATGTGTCGCCTGTACTTTTGCTACTAACACTTTTCTATCACTGTCTGTTCCTTGCCAAACTGCAACCGGCCCAACGTCTTCAAACAGCAACGTCTTCAAATAGCAGCGTCATCAAACAACAGCGGCTACAAACAGCAACCATTTCCAAGATAATAAGTTACAGGCTAGTGTCAATCAGAAATATTCAACCGTTCAAGAAAAAACGCTGATGCGACACTTACTAATGGGCTGGAGTGCGCAATTCTGTGCAAACTTCGATGAAACTATAATATAAGGCGATGTCCCACCGCACAGATGTTGCCTGCGGTAACGTTATGTGTTACTTTCACTTCCGTCTGAGTATCAATGTCGAATATACACAGATTTCTGGTTCAGCTCGAAGCTCATAGTTAGAGGATTCAGTTCATGACGGTAAAAACATCTTTATCGGTAAACCAAATCGAGAGCTTTCTCAACTCCCATTATTCTGTGCGACAATTCACAGGCGAACCTGTCGGCGACAATTTGGTTGAGAGAATCATCAAGATGGCGCGACGCGCTCCCACTTCCTCAAATCTACAAATGTGTTCGATACTGACGGTTAGGGAAAGCAATCGTAAGGCAAAACTCGCGGAGCTTTGCGGTTCGCAAAAGCATATTGAAGACTCGGACGCTTTCTTTGTGTTTTTGGCGGACTTACATCCGTTGCATATTCTCTGCAAGGATCGCGGGTTTCCGTTTCATGGAGACTATCTTGAGCCATTTTTGCTGGCTACGGTTGATGCGTCACTTTGTGCCGGTCGGGCTTTGACAGCCGCGCAGGGACTTGACTTGGGCGGTGTGTTGGTTGGCGGTATTCGCAATGAACCGCAGGCTGTCGCGGAATTGCTAGAGTTACCTGATTATTGTTATGCGGTTTGCGGTATGTCGCTTGGGTGGCCTCTCAAAGAAGGCAAAGTTAAGCCACGCATCTCTGATAGTGGAATGCATCACAGGGAGACTTATGACCCCGAGTTATTCCGCGAGGCCGTTGAACGATACGACAAGCTGATTACTGAGACGGGGCTTTACAATAATCGTAATTATCCTCTTCCGGAAGGCGCCGATGAGAAGGCCGCTGAATCTCGTCGGTATAGCTGGTCGGAGCATTCTGCGCGGAGAATCAGCAATGGTTCGCCCGGGGCTTTGCGTATTTCTTTGCGACCATTCCTTGAGAAAATAGGATTCAAACTTAAGTGATGGAGGTTTCATTGAAATTCCGGCCTGTTGTATTTCTTGTTTGCCTATTTGTAGGAGGACTATCCTCGCACATTTCGGCTGCAGATTTTGCCTGGGTTGAAGATGCCGCGAGTCTTGAGGCTGGCGCTGTGACGGTAAGCGCCGGTGGCGGGTATTATAGTGACGCTCCTTTTCCCTATGCTGGCCTAGAGGGGAATCTTTATGAAGCTCCGTGGATTGGACTGCGTTATTCAGCTAGTGACAATGCGCAATTCTATTTCAATGGAGCGTTGCGAAAAACTCTATCGCCAAGGAACGTAGTTATCGCGGACGGTAGCGGAGAGCTGGAGCAACCGGTGTCGGTGAATCAATCTCGTTCGGCAACGGGAGATTTTTCAATCTATTCTAAGTTCCGTTTTCCACTTTTTGCTGAAAGACTGGATTTCGGAATTGTGACCGGTTTCACTATGCCAAATACGAATACTAGTTCGGGCCTGGGGCTGGACAGAAATGTTATTCATGGGCGCACGATTCTGGGCTATTCGATAGAAGGCGTTAGATTAGTGGCTAATGCCGGGATTGCTATTATTGATAACACCACGGGGATGGGGCAGGATGATTTCTTTACCTATGGCTTTGGCGCGGCTGTAAGTCCGGTTTCGGGAATTGAGTTGCATGGAGAACTTTACGGTATTGACGGACCGCCGGATGGCGCTGGCGACGGGCTTTTTGATTCCTTGAATGTCGCTCTGGGAATTGGTGTATTCGCAGGTGATTTCACAGCTGATGTAACCGCCAAAAGATTCTTCAAAGACCCCGCCCCTACGACGGGCATTTTCATTCACTTTAGCCACACACTACACTTGGGTCCCAAGAAACCCTAGTGAGTTTCTTCTACAGTCATTACGGCGAGCTGTTTGCCCTACTTGCGGCGGTGATGTGGGGTAGCGCATCTATTTTCTTCACATTGTCATCGCGAGAGATCGGCGCAGGTAATCTCAACAGGTTGCGGCTTGTCTTTGCGGTTGTAATTCTCAGCGGGATAATATCCGCAACTGTCGGCTGGAGTTGGGTTGGCGATGTAACTCGGGAAGAATATGCTCTTCTGGCGCTTAGCGGAATTATTGGATTGGCGTTTGGTGACAGGTTCTACTTTTCCGCTCTCAAGGAAATGGGCCCTCGTCTTTCCACTCAGGTTTTTGCGCTTAATCCGGTTACTTCTACTCTGTTTGCCTGGATGTTTTTGGACGAGACTCTTGGGTTTTGGCCTTTGCTGGGAATTGCAGTTGCTATCGCAGGTGTGATACTGGTTACTTCTGAGCGACGAAAAACTGAAAACGGCTCACATGCGACATTTCGCGGTGTGAGTTTTGCGATGATTGCGACTGCCTGTCATTCAGGAGCCTTTGTGTTGGCCAAGCATGTGATGTCTTTCAAGATTGATGCTCTAACCGGTAGCTTTATTCGTATGGTTGCGGCATTGATTGCTGTTTGGGCTATTGCGGCTGTGAGTGGCAAATTGGTTTCCACCTGGCAGAGTATGTCCTCAATGCGAGTATGGAAACTGGTGGGCGCTGGTTCTATTTTGGGGCCTTCGATTGGTGTATGGGTGGCGCTGATTGGGATTACTCATGCGCCGGTGGGTATTGCTTCGACGCTTATGGCGCTTACTCCTCTATTTGTTATTCCTTTAGTGGTGATAACACAGGGCGAGAAGGTTTCTAGGCGGGCTGTTTTGGGGGCGTTGATTGCATTTGTTGGGGTGATACTCATATTTGTGACTTAGCCTCTCTTCACCGTTGTATGATTCGCCCCTAAGAGAAACTCCTTGACCGATTTGGCTTTTGCTTTATCTTCTATGCGGGTTATCGAATTAAAACATACTCAACATTATGAAGTCTTTAGCGCCGAAATTGTCCGCAGTATTATTTCCACTGGTTCTTTTTGTATCAGGTGTCTTTTTTCCTGTCCGGGTGGTTGCGTCAGTGATCAATGTACCGGCGGATGTCAGTACAGTCCAAGGGGGAATTGACCTGGCCTTGACAGGTGATACTGTTTTGGTCGCTCCCGGGACATATCTTGAGAATCTGGTATTTCCGTCAACTCAATTTGTTTTGCTGGGCGATGGCGCTCCCTCCGATGTGATTCTAACTCCTTTAGATGTTGATAGCATGATTATTGTCCTCACCAACGGTAATCCACCGGGGACGGTTATTGAGAATTTCACTTTGAAAGGTTGTCTTACAAATGCTATTTGGATTCCGTCGGGCAACCTGCGAATTGCAAATTGCATTTTTAAGAACAACGCGGGGCCTTTCGCCGGAGGCAATTGGGGAGTCGTGTCAATTAAGAATGACGCCAGTGTGATTGTCACCGGATGTCTTTTCTACAACAATCGTAATATGTGTGTTTCATTCAATGGCGGAAAAGGGACCATTCTTAACAACACTATGGACGGGAATGTTGGAGGCGTGGGAGTTTCCGCTAGCGACAGTGTTACGATAATCAATAATATCTTTACAAACGCCACCGAGGTTTTTCCGGGAGTTGGCGGCTGGGGTATCGTCGGCGTGGGGAATCTTAATCCGGCGGTGGACTACAATAACATCTTCAATAATGTAATCGACTACGGACTGGGGTTCTCGCCGGGGGCTAACGATTTGATGTTGGACCCACTTTATGCGCATCCGGCGCTTGGTGATTTTTCTTTGTTACCCAATTCTCCCTGTATTGACGCTGGTGATCCGGATACAACTCTGAACGATGCAGATGGCTCTCGTAGTAATATGGGCGCGTTTTCGCCTTGCGATACTACACTTGATTCGGACTCGGATGGCGTTTTGGATTGTTTTGATAATTGTCCCTATACCTCCAACGCTAGTCAGTTGGATAGTGACGGGGATGGTATTGGTGATGACTGTGATGTTTGCCCGAGTGATACCAGCAATGACATTGATGGCGATTTGATATGCGGGGCGTTGGATAACTGCCTGAACGTTGCTAATCCCCTTCAGGAGGACCCTGATGCCGACGGGCTTGGTTCCGCTTGCGATAATTGCCCCGATGACTTCAATGATTCGCAATTGGATTCTGATTTGGATGGTGTGGGGGATGTTTGTGATAATTGTCCCTCTGACTCAAATTCTGCGCAAGTTGACAGCGATTCGGACGGTATTGGTGACGCTTGTGATTTTGATGCGGACAATGACGGGATTCCGGATTCTACTGACAATTGTCTGATGGCATCCAATCCGGATCAGGCTGATATTGATGGTGATGGCGCAGGTGATGTGTGTGACCCCTGCCCGCTGGATGCCGGTGACGATAGCGATAGCGACGGACATTGTGATTCGGACGATAATTGTCCCTCGATTGCTAATGCAAGCCAGACAGATGTAGACGGAGATGGTGTTGGAGACTTATGTGATAATTGCGCCGGCGATGCTAATCCTTTGCAGGAAGACACCGATAGTGACGGTGTTGGAGATGTTTGTGACGCCTGCCCTGAGTATCCGTTTGAATGTTGCTGCACTGTTGCGGGGGATTATGATGATGATGGTCTTTTTAACATAGCGGATGTTACTTCAGGGATAGCGCGGATATTTGCCGGAGGAGCGCCGCCGGCTTGCGGTGATGAGTCCGATACTGACGGTAATAATACCTTCAACATCGCTGATGTTACTTACGGAATTGCTCGCATCTTTGCAGGCGGGGCGGCGCCGGTTTGCGGGACTACGGGGTTGTAAGCCAGGACTGCATTGATTCGGATTCAGAATACCTATCTTAATAGCCATCATTAACTTCCGCTTCCGATCATTATCGTGGAGGATACTTGTCCGTCCGCGTGATTTACTTATTCTGCGCGTTGCCAATTTTTCTACTTGCATAGGTTTACGCAATTTCATATATTCAATAACATAAAGCGTCGCGTATTGTCTCATGTACAATATGCGTTGATAGTTTTTGGCTCCCAATATCCCTTTTCTCCGGAGGTCGTAACATGTCAAACCTCACCCCTTTCAAGTTTTTTAAGCTAACTGTTTACAGTATATCATCTACGCTCATCCTCCTGGCTTCAAGCTCCCTTGCTTCCACCATCAACGTTCCCGGCGATCAAGCTACAATTCAAGCGGCTATTGATATTTCGGTGGATGGCGATACAGTTTTGGTGGCGCCGGGGACCTATGTTGAAGGTATTGATTTCATTGGGAAAAATATAGTTGTGACCTCATCTGGAGGTAGAGATTCAACTATACTCACGACCATCTCCCAGCCAACAGTCTCCTTTGTCAATGGCGAGGATACAACCGCTGTCATATCAGGATTCACAATCCAAAACCAATCCACAATCGGTATATTCTGTGAAGGGTCAACCCCTCGCATTGAATTCAATGACATCAGTTTCTGCCTCAACCATCTAAATGATGGTGGAGGGGTGTGGTGTATAAACTCCGGGGCAAAAATTCGTAGTAACCTAATTCATGACAACTCTTCTAAAATCACTTCAGCGGGCGTGGGCGGCCAAGGTTCCAATTTGGAGACCTTAGAAATAGTAGGCAATGAAATCTACAGCAATTACGCTGTCAACGGTCCTGCTATTGGCTTCATCGCAGGAACTTCAAACATACTCATTGAGCGAAACATTATTCGTGATAACCTTGGTGGCATCACTCAAGTGGGCGGCTTATATATTAACGGAACAAACTGCAAAATATACAATAACACGATTGTCAGAAACCCGAAGGGTATAACGCTGGCAAATGGGGCGGGGATTGACATTAGAAACAATATCGTCGCTTTCTCCAATGGTATAGGTATGCAAGTTTGGCTGGCGACTGTAGATTATAACAACGTATTTGGTAATAACGTATTGGGTGGTAGCAGTGGGAATACCACCGGCCCGAACGGATTTTCGCGCAATCCTCTCTTCGTTGACGCCGAGAATAATGACTTTCACCTTCAACTCACTTCGCCTTGTGTTGATTCCGGTGACCCTGCTACTCGATTCACTGATATAGGTGGAACACGAAACGACATTGGCGCCCTGTTTTTTTGTGATTCAGGAGCAGACACTGACGGAGATGGGATTCTGGATTGTCAGGATAACTGTAGAGACGAATCGAATCCATCGCAGGCTGACACAGACGGTGACGGTATCGGAGATTTGTGTGACGCTTGCCTAAATGACGCTTTTAACGATATTGATGGCGATGGGATTTGCGGAGACTTGGACAGCTACCCGAATGATTTCGACAATGACGGAATTCCTGTCGAGAACGATAATTGCCCGGCAACGTTCAACCCTGACCAGACAGACACTGATGGTGACGGAGTGGGAGACGTATGCGATGATGATGATGACAATGACGGGATTCCCGACGTATCGGATAACTGTCCGTTGACGTTTAACCCGACTCAGCAGGACACAGATAATGATGGACTCGGCGATGTTTGTGATGACTGTCCGTTGGATGACAACAACGATATTGACGGTGACGGACTTTGCGCTGAGGTTGACAACTGCCCCTCGGTGGCAAACCCAGATCAATTAGATAGCGACGGTGACTTCAAAGGTGATGCATGTGATAACTGTATTGATATATACAACCCCTTCCAGGCTGATACCGACGGCGATGGCTACGGCAATGCTTGCGATTGTTGCACTATAGCCGGTGACTTCAATGGCGATAGCCAATTCAATGTTGCAGATATCACAGCTGGTATTGCACGAATCTTCTCTGGCGGTCCGGCCCCGGCTTGTCAGGATGCGGCGGATTCGAACGGGGATAACTCGTTTGGCATTGCAGATATTACACTAGATATAGCTCGCATCTTCTCAAGCGGCGCTGAGCCGGTTTGTGGGACTACTGGGTTGTAGCCCTAGCTGTTGCGCAAACTCTGTTTCGTCAAGAGTTTGCGTAGGCGAAGGTTTCGGCGGAGGCGGCTTTGCAGGCTCTAGCGAAGGTTTCCGGTAGAGGGTCGTTTAGTAGATCACCGGATTCGAGGTATTGGTAGAGTTCGCCGTAGTGACGCACTGTGCAATTGTCGATTCGGCGCATCATGTGCCAAGGGCGCAGGTCTTCGGCGCTGCTTAGGCCCATCGCGCCGAGTAGCTCCGCCAACGAAGTTACTGTCTCTGTGTGAAAATTCTTGACTCGTACGCGTTTTTTCTCGGGAGCAAGCCCGGCATAGAGCAATGGGTCCTGGGTGGCGACTCCCGCGGGACAGACATTGGCATTGCAACGAAGGGCCTGGATACACCCCAGGGCCAGCATCATCCCTCTAGCGGAATACAACAAATCGGCCCCTAAAGCTAATCTGCGGATCATTCCGAATGCGGTGGTTATTTTGCCGGTGGTGATGACTTTGATTTTCTCTCGCACACCGAACCCGATTAACGCATTGTGTACGAATATCAAGGCTTCAATGCCGGGTGAACCTACGTGGTTGGAGAATTCAAGAGGCGCGGCTCCAGTGCCACCCTCTCCGCCGTCGACGGTTATGAAATCGGGAGTTATTCCAGTTTTGACCATGGCTTTACATAGAGCAAGAAACTCGCGACGTTTGCCCAGGCATAGTTTGAAACCTATCGGTTTACCGTCGGAGAGCTCACGCAGCCGCCCGACGAATTCCATCAAGCCAACCGGTGTTGAAAACGCTCTATGAGTTGCAGGCGAGATTACGTCTTTGCCCATTGGCACGTGGCGTATCCGGGAAATCTCCTCGCTAACTTTTAGCGCAGGTAGAATCCCTCCATGACCGGGCTTTGCTCCTTGCGATATTTTAATCTCAATCATTTTGACTTGGGGTCTGACGGACTTTTCGGCAAACATATCTGCATTGAAACCTCCGTCTTCGGTTCGACAACCGAAGTAGCCGGTTCCAATTTGCCAGATTAGGTCTCCGCCGGGTTCAATATGGTAGGGGCTCATTCCTCCCTCACCAGTGTTGTGGGCAAAGTTGCCGTCACGAGCGCCGCCGTTGAGGGCCAGTATGGCGGTTTTGCTCAGGGAGCCGTAACTCATCGCCGAGATGTTCAAAAGGCTAGCATTATAGGGTTGTTTGCAATCTGGTCCTCCTATGGTGACACGTAGTGATGAGGGGTCAACGTGCGTGGTGGCTAATGAGTGGTTTACCCATTCATAGCCCTCTTCGTATACATCGCGTTGGGTGCCAAAGGGTAATGTGTCGAGTGCGCATTTTGAGCGTTGATATACTATTGAGCGTTGCTCACGCGAGAACGGTACGCCACCGGTATTGGATTCGACAAAGTATTGATTGATTTCGGGACGTATCGCTTCGAACAAGTATCTGATTCTTCCGAAGAGCGGGAAATTGCGACGGATAGCATGACTTCTTTGGAAATAGTCAATAAACCCGAAGATCAACATCGGTCCGAAAAGTAGTAGCGACCACAGGAACCAAGGGAAATACAAAAGCCCCAATACTTCTAATGCTATTATTATGAATGCCCCTGTGAGAAAATGATGTCTCATTTGTTGTCCTTGCTACAGATTCATAATTATTGTCGAAACAGCACAACCATTTCTTTCACTCGCTGAACATGCGACTAGAGAGGGGATTCTACAACAGAAAACCCGCTAGAGGGTTGAATTCGATTCACGAGCAAACCGTTCCCGCTTCGCTCATATTCGCTATTTATCTCTCAGCGCCTATTCGGGTAACTGGCTACTTAACAGGCGCTTACTGTCTTAATGTAACCCTAATAATCAAGCGCCTCTCTCCTGAGAAGTTTTATAATAGCTCAAGTGTGAAATGATTTACGAAAGTGTGTTCTGCTACGAAACATCCGGCGTACTTGCCTCGTTAGACGATATTGATATATTGGGCGAACGCGCGTGGCGGATTGTCCGGGCTTTTGTTTATTTGAACCTGACTTGTTAATTCCAGTACGCAGAAATACTACTCAAGAACGAGTTGTTGTTTACTCAATTTTGCTCAACCATAAAGCTAATCATTATCAACCATATTACACATCACAAGAAGGTGAGGGAAAACGTGCGGAGAATCGTAACAATTCTTTGTTTGTGCGCTTTTGCATTGACGCTAACTGGCGTTAACGAAGCGCAAGCAATTCCACGCGGCGGTGACAAGTCGTCCGCGAAAAGCAGTCCGTCTAAGAAAAAGGGCGGTAAGAAAGACAGTAAGAAAAAGGACTTCAGCGAGGTTGTTAAAGACTTCACTAAGGTTGAGGGTCTCTTTGACCTGTACATTAACAAAGACGAAAACAAGATGTATTTTGCTGTTAAGCCAGATCAGCTTAACACAATCTATCTATGCGGTATAACTCGTAACGCCGGTGACGGTTCGTTTTATGATTCCGGGGCTATGGGTGGTGACTTTCCTTTCCGTTTCATCAAGATTGGCAAGAAGATTCAGATGTTGATTGAGAATGTATTGGTTCGCGCACAGAAAGATACTCCGATGGCTCGCGCTATTAAGCGCGGAGTTTCTAATTCTCTGTACGCCAGCGGCAAGATTATTGCGTCCAAACCCGGGCCCAAAGATGAGATTCTGTTGGATGCGAATGATTTCTTTATGAAAGATGTGGCCAACACAGGATTCTTCCTCGGTTCCGCCGGCAAGACCGGTTTCTCATTCGACCGCGCAAACAGTTACTACGGGACCTGCAAGTCTTTCCCCGAGAACACCGAGATGGATGTTAACTTGTATTTCAAAACTAGTCGTCCCAATGGCGCGATGTATTTGATGTCGCCTTATTCGATGATTTTGACTTATCACTACTCCCTCTCGACTTTGCCGAACACGGGGTTTAAGCCTCGTATTGCTGATGATCGCGTGGGTCACTTCCTTACTCAATTCCAGGACTACAGTAATGTAGACACCGAGACGCCCTATGTTCGTTACGTATCTCGCTGGCAATTGGAAAAAGAAGAGCCTTATGCGGAGATGTCCAAGCCGAAGAAGCCGATTGTTTTTTGGTTGGAGAACACTATTCCTGAGGAGTTCCGTAAGTCTGTCGGCGAAGGTGTGCTGTTCTGGAATAAATCATTTGAGAAACTGGGTTTCAAGGATGCAATTGTAGTTAAGCAAATGCCAGACGACGCGGATTGGGATCCGGCGGATGTGCGCTATAGCACCGTGCGCTGGATGGTTATGCCGGGAGCAGGTTATGCTGTTGGCCCGTCACGCACCAATCCTTACACTGGACAGATTTATGACGCGGATATCCGTGTGAGTTCTGACTTTATCCGTTATATGTTCTCTTACGTTGAAATGTCAGTCAAGCCGATTGCATTCAGCGCTGACGGCAACCCGCCGGAGAAGGAGTGGGAGAAATTCTACAACACACTGAACCCTCAGCAGAAGATGCGTTTCTGTAATATCGGCAATGAGATGGCGATGGAAGCGGGTTCTGCGTATTCGGTGCTTTCAACTCGCAATTCTCTTGAAGACAAAGACGAGATAACCAAAAAGTTTGTGCATCAGTACATAGTTAATCTGGTGTCGCATGAAGTCGGTCATACACTTGGCTTCCGTCATAACTTCAAGGCCTCGACTTTGAACACTGCCAAGCAGTTATCAGATGCGAAGTATACTCTTGAGAATGGCTTGATTGCGACCTGCATGGATTACACTCCGGCGAATATCGCTCCAGAGGGAATGCCGCAGGGTGAGTTCTTCCAGACTACTCCTGGTCCTTATGATGACTGGGTGGTTGAGTATGCCTACAAACAGCTCGAAGCTACCACTACTGAGGGTGAACTTCCGGAGTTGAACCAAATTGCCAGTCGCGCGGCGGAGTTTGGTTTGCAGTATGGCACCGATGAAGACGCCATTGGCGGTTCGGTGCGTTCGATTGACCCGACCTGTAACTACTTTGATCTTGGTTCGGATCCTATGGTCTACTACAAAGACCGGATTGATATGAGTAATGAGCTTTGGTCGAAGATGGAGAACTTCTTTGAGAAAGACGGCGCTAACTATTCTAAGATGCGTCGAGTGTTCTCCAGTGGCTGGCGCGGATTCCGTGAAGCGGCGGGTAATATCTCCAAGTATGTCGGAGGTTACTATCATAACCGTAGCCACGTTGGTGATCCTAATGCTGAAGTTCCGTTTACACCGGTTCCGGCCGCCAAGCAGGAGAAGGCGCTTAACTTCATTAACAATCGGGTGTTTGCCGCTGATGCATTCAGCGTTCCGGCGCGTTTGTTGAATAAGTTGCAGCCTGAGCGTTTCCCGGATTTTGCATTCTCGGTTTATAGTCTCAAGCGCATTGACTATCCAATTCATGTCGCTGCGCTTGCTGTTCAGCAGAGCGCTCTGTATAAGCTGTATGCGGCAACTACTTTGAATCGTGTCCATGATCAGGAATTGCATTATACCAGCACACAAAAAGCGCTGGGCATGGATAAAATGTTCCGTATGCTTCGTCGCGGTATCTGGACTGAGTTGCAGGACGGCTCTGATATAAATAGCTTCCGCAGGAATCTTCAGTTTGAGCATTTGAAGGTCCTCAAAAGCATCTATTTGAATACCACTAATGCATATCCTGAAGACGCTCGTTCGCTGGCTTATAATGACCTGAATGTCATTTCCGGAGCCATCAAGGGCATCCTTGGTAAGGGTACGGTCAACAGTATGACCGCCAGCCATTTGAAACGTGTCAATGACGAGATACGCGCAACTACCGAAGCTACGGTGATGCGCCGCTAGGCATTTATTTAGTCTTGCTTGATACTAGTATTTTGGGGGTGGAGAGGAATAGTCCTCTCCACCCTCTTTTTGTTTATTGGTTGGTGTTTTTTACGTATCTATAGAGGTACTTTCAGCGCCAACTGATGCGCTTGTTGGCGCTTTGTATTAGTATGGCCGTTGGTCTGTGTGATATATGGACACTCGATAAAGATGACAACACCACATACCTCATATTACTCGAATAACTCAAGCGAGAGCTTCAATTGGCCTGGCTCTTTGTCATTGGCGATGTTGGCTTTTACTTTGTCTTTGGTTTTTGGGGCCTATTTGCAGTTAGTCGAAGTCCTCTTCGGTGAGACGCTTGGTTTTGGGGCTTTGACATTCGGCTTGCTTGGCGTGGGTTTGGGGCTTCTGGCGGGAGTTCGCAGGCCGGGATTCAGGCGGGCAAGGAGTCAGGCGACTCTTGGGAGCGCTATTGTGGTTCAAGCTCTGGGGCTTTATCTGTTAAGTGGCTGGCTGGTCAATAGCCAACTTGATTCTACGCTAATGTATCTGATTGTAATCTCTCCCTTGGTATTAACGGTATTCTTCATAGCGTCTCTCGCAAGTGTGCATTTGATTCCGCACAACGAAACTTCAAGCGCGGGTTTGGAGGCGCCTATCGCAGTCATAGTGGGTTTGGCGTTTGGGGTTTTGATAAACTCGATTGGCGCTGACACAATCGGAGCGCCGGTTTTGCTCCTGGCTGGTGGCGGTGTTCTGATTTGCTTGCCAATGCTTGCGGGGTCCTCTGCATGCTCCGCCAGATTGCGAATTGTGCCCTTGGCGTTGGTTGGAGTTTTTGCATTTTCATTTATCGCTCAAGTTCTGCTCAATAGAGAGGAGCTTCGTTCGATAGATCATTTGGTTCTGCAGGAGCAATCTGAAACTGTCGCAAACAAGTTGCTCTGGACTTATGGGCCTGCTCCGTTGATTGCAACTGATGACGTTCGAGTCGATAAGCCAGCTTTTGCTTTGATGGGTGAGGTGTTTGATGACTCTCTTTCTGTCTTGCTTGTTGAGGGCGCCCCGGAGCAACTGGAAGGTATTGCTTCTTTGAATTGCAGTGAGGTAACAATTATCAACCACTCTCCTCTGCGTACTTTTGCCACTGAAAAGACCATTGCGCGAAGATTTGAATCAGATAAGAGTCATACGTTTCAAACTGTGAAAGCTGAGGCATTTGATTTCATCGCAAACGCTCAACGACGATGGGATGTGATTTATTTGCCGGGCAATTCATCCACCGGCCAGCTCGATGCGCTTCAATCTGACGTGCAAGAAACTCGGGAGTTTTACACCTCTTGCCTGACACATTTGGCGGAAGGCGGCTTTGTCATTTTTGAGACTGGGGCTGACGTTTCTGGTGAGGCCAGCTCATTGGCGTTGTTTCAACGCCTTACGGGCTTTTCTGCGGCATTGCGGTTGCGGGGAGTTAATGATCCTGCGTCATGTTTCGTGGCTCTCCCGGGAACAGAGTCAGGGACATATGATTCGAGAATTATTCTGATTTTCAGTGAAAGGCCGCCTGAGGCAATGTTGCGACGAGTTAGAGCTTTTGAGGGTTCTTCAGACTCGAGCGATAGCAACGACAATAGGGCCGTTGAACTTCTCGCCTGTTTTCTACCGGGGGTTGAGTTGAATCTCAGTGACCAATACGATATTGACCTGACACATGTGACTTTGGCAAGACCATTTCCGCATGTACTGCCGCCAACTCAATTTGGCTTTGCCCAGCCAGTGCATGCAAGCGCTTTGGGCGGTTTGAGACAGACTAGCTCCTCGGGGTTGTATGATGCTTTGTCATCTCCGGTAGCTGAACTTTCCGAAGAATACAATGTTGCGCTTGGCGCGGCGCTTGCTGTTTTTGTTGGCGTTTTGGGATTGGCCTTTGCGCTTGGCCGTAAGGTGATAAGTCACACTGCTCTCGATAGGAGACGGCGTGAGCGTAGAGCGTTTCTGCTGTTTGCTTTGAGTCTTGCAGGGTTTATGATAGTGATTGTCCCGGCTATCATGGAACAGGGTTTACGAGCCGGAGGGCTCATGTATTTCCCTGAGCAAGTTAGAGTATTTGTTTTACTGGTATCTATTGGCGCAGGACTTTGGCTCAGCGCTCGCAGGCGCTATCGGAGCTCATATCGCGCTGAAGTCGGATTGACAGGCGCCTTGCTTTTGTCACTGGTACCCGCGGTTCTGCTGGACCTAACGAGTCCGGCTTACTTAGGAGCCTTGGTATCATTTGTCATTTCCCCGGCGCTATTCGGGGCTGTCGTCGGAGCATTTCTGCGACGGGAGAAGATTCTGGTTTCTCCGGGGGCTGTTCCTTTGCTGTCGGCGCTGTTGTTTGCTGGTATCGCGGCTATGCTCTTCGCGCGACTATTTTCGGCGACCTTTGGATTTGGATCTACTATGGAGCTGGGTCTTCTGGCGTTGGCCTTGACAGTGGTTTTGCAATTACTGCATGGTCGGGCGGCTGGAAAAGCTGTGCGGTCTTGAATTTGTTGCGCTGTTCGTTATATTGCCTCGGCTCAATGGAACCTTATGTGGTTCCTTCATCGACAATACTGGAGTAAAACGCTGTGTGCGCTGATAAGATACCTACCGAAGAAGCGGAGATTTCCACTAACCGCAAGACTATTACTCTGAAGAACTCTACCTCCTCCCCCAATCCTGATTCCAAAGACCTCTATGCGCCGCGTCCTTGTCTTGATAAGGGTTTTGTGCGACTGGTAGACTTTATGGGCAATGACGATTCTATTGTTCAGGCCGCGAGAGTTAGCTACGGCAAAGGCACCAAGAAGAGCACTGAGGACCGCGGACTGATTCGGTATTTGTTGCGTCATTCGCACACTACGCCGTTTGAGATGGTGGAATTCAAATTTCATGTGAAGTTGCCGATTTTTGTGGCTCGTCAATGGATTCGTCATCGCACCGCTAATGTTAATGAATACTCGGGGCGCTATTCGGTGATGGAAGATGAGTTCTACATGCCAAAGACTGAGAACATTCATTTCCAAAGCAAACTGAACAAGCAAGGTCGTGATGATTCAGTGGAGCATGAGCCATCTGCAGAGTTGCGCAAGAAATTTAGTGACGCGACGGAAGATATTCAGCGACGCTCCTATTCGGATTACCAAGAGTTTATTGAGGTTGATTTGGCGCGAGAGTTGGCGCGAATCAATTTGCCGATTTCTATGTATACACAATGGTATTGGAAGATTGACTTGCACAACCTTTTCCATTTTCTGCGGTTGCGGCTGGATACGCATGCGCAATATGAAATTCGGGTGTTTGCCCAGGCTATGGCTGAGATTGTTAAGGAAGTTACGCCGATTGCTTTTGGGGCCTTTGAGGATTATGCGCTCAATGCGGTGAAGTTTACTAAAGGCGAGTTGAAGTTACTACAGGATGCGCTGACTAACGCCAACATTGATGACGCTACTGCGAAAAGTTGCGGTGTTTCCAAGCGAGAGTTGCGCGAGCTTGAGGATAAGCTGGCGTTTGTTAAGAAGCTCTAGTCCTATTGGTCATTGCGAGCGAAGCGCGGCAATCTCGTCGGTTCATTAAGAGTGTGATATTTGCGACGAGATTGCCGCGTCGCTTCGCTCCTCGCAATGACGCGATTCTACATCAGGTGATTTCGCCGTCGTGTAGGTGATTTGCTTCCTGGATTATTGCCCAGGCTTCGTCGGCGGTTTCGGCATAACGGAACAGGTCTTTGTCCTCGGGATTGATTACGCCCTCATCTACTAGATTGTCAAAATTGATAATCTTCTCCCAGAAAGCTTTTCCAAATAGGATAATTGGCAGGACACGCGCCTTTTTTGTTTGCACTAAGGTTAGCGCCTCGAACATTTCATCGAGTGTGCCGTAACCACCTGGAAACACTACCAACGCGCGCGCGCGCATTAGGAAATGCATTTTGCGAACTGCGAAGTAATGAAACTGGAAACATAAATCCGGTGTTATGTACGGATTCGGGGCTTGTTCCTCGGGTAGCACTATGTTGAGACCAATAGTTTTGGCGTTAATATCAAAGGCGCCGCGATTGGCCGCCTCCATCACGCCCGGGCCACCTCCGGTTACGATCACATAGTCACACTTGCCATCAGTCTGACATTGGCTGCTGACCAAACGACCGAACTTGCGCGCTTCATCATAGAAATGCGCTTTTGAGAGAACGTTTTGTGCGATTCGCATCTGGCGTTGCAACTCAGGATCATCGGGGTTCTCTTTTAACTTGGCCTCGAGTTTGGCGATTTTGATTTGAGATTGTTCTTCGGAGAGAATTCGTGTGCCACCAAATACCACAATCGTGGACCTAATGTTGTAGGCTTTGAGAGCCATATCCGGTTTGCGCATTTCTAACTGTAAGCGGACGCCACGCAGGTCACGTTGCCCGAGAAATTCATCGTCCTCAAATGCCAGACGGAAAGTTGGAGATTCCATCAGCTCGTTTTCGAGGCGCTTGATGTCCGCGTCGGTTAGCGAAGAGCTTTTTGCTACGCCGTCAGTGATGAGTTCGTTCTTGTCGTTACTCAATGATTTATTTGTTTCAGTCATTCATACATTCCATTTCTTGCTATTCTGATACTTCTTTTCGGACTGAACACCAGCCCTATATGTCTTATCGGCGCTAGAAGTCAAATACGCCGTGGAGAGCCAACATAACACTGGCGAAGCCAAATCGTTCCATCGTCAGTTTCGTTTTGAAACGAAGCTGACTGTTGCGCACAATCAGATACCGAATCAAACGCTTTCCAAGTAAAAACTATAGTTAAGCACAGGGGTCTTGTTTTGCGATTTGACATTTGCAGCTGTGTGGGTAGCTTGCTATTGATGGTTAACAAGCCTATTAGAAACTGGCCGGATTATTGTTTGTGAAGTGATTGGAGGCGTGAGTTCATTATTTTCGGCTGGGGTCACCAGCGTACTAAGAATCATAGTCCGGTAGAGACCCGGACTTGTGAGAATTGTAATAATGAAGAGCCGTGGTATTTGATTAAGAGCGCCACGTGGTTCACATTGTTTTTTATTCCGATATTCCCCTACTCTATCAAACGACTATACATGTGTCCAGTTTGTCAAAGCTCTTTTGATATCGATGCTGAGCAGTTTGACGAAATGCGTCCGATTGCCGAAGCGAACCAAAGTCTGATTGACGGGAAAATCAGCGAGCAGGAACATCAGAGATTGCTGTTCGAAAGTCGCAAGAGGATTGAATAGACGCAGCTAGTTCTTGTCGTCTTTGAAATCGATGTGCCAGTGTGTTCCGTCGCAGTAGGGCTTGTTCTTTGAGCCGCCGCAACGACAAAGGGCCACTCCGGCAACATTTGAACGCGGCTCACCGGTTGAGCTTTGGAGGTTCGGAATCACTTGCGGTGTCATGTTGTTGAGTAAGTAATACGGTCCATTGGGGAGACAGGCGATTTTTGGTTTTTCTTTGTCCATTTTGCTTTCCTTAGCGAAGATCTTGTTGCCCCGAAGGCATGTTCACTTTACTGACGTTCCAAATATGACCGTAAGCATTCGAGTTGTCAAGGCTGGCGTTGAGATTGTCGCAATGTCGGAGATTCGGCATAGTCACAGCATAGTTTTCAGCCTCAGATTTGTCAACAGTTTGACAAAAAGAAGCCCGGCAGATTCTCTAAGAGAGGTGGAGCAATATGAAAACGGTTATTGGCAATAAATGAGAAAGAAACCCACCTGAAAGGTGGGCCACCCTGCCGATGCTTTAATGCTTGCTGGGAATTCGGCCACCTTCCCCCCACCCGGGATTATCAATGCTGACCAATGCGGTGTTTATAGATGGAGCTTGGTTGCGGTTACCCCAACTCCGACTGGTGTGATTACAGTAGATTCGTTGACTGGCGCGGTCACTTTTGATTCTGACAGGAGTGATGGCTTTGGGGGAATGGATACGCCCTATGACATCGTCATCGAAGTTACTGATGGAATCTCACAAAAGGCCTGCACATTCGTTGTAGACTTTTTCGGTGTGGCAGACGCTTGCTGTGTCGTTGCTGGTGACGTTGACAATAGCGGTAGTATGAATATCGCGGATGTGTCATTTATGATAGACCGAATATTCAACGGCGGTCCGGCTCCGGTGTGTTGTGGCTCTGCTGATTTGAATCTTGATAATTCTTTGAATATAGGTGATGTGACATTTTTGATTGCCAGGATTTTCTCAGGTGGGCCTGCGCCGCAATGTGGGATGGCGTTTAGTTGTAATTGAGAATTTTATTTCTGGACAGCTTGTCAGGTTCCGAGATGGGGACTTGAGCTTGTATCTCGGATTTGATTATTGACATTGTAACTTATCGCACCGCAAGCGGTGCGGCGTCCGGCAATACGAAAATGGTTATTGGCATTAAATGAGAAAGAAACCCAGATGAAAGGTTGGCCACCCCGCCGATCTTCTTCCTTCAGGGTTGACTCGACTTACAACAAATGTCATTAGTCCGAAAACGGAAAATCATCACCTTTTCGGAGTGTTGCAAGTAACGAGCCGTTAGTGTCAATTAGCTTAACCGTTTGTGCATCAACAAAGATAAGTGGCCGATAGTTTTCCCAATCTATGCCATAATATCTTTTTCCGGTGTTTATGTATTTATCTGAGAATACCTTCCATTTCCCCTTCTTTGGCTTCCCCCAATCATCGTCACTTGGCTGAGCACGATAGTATTCAAAGGTGCCATTGAGGTAGAATACATACTTGTTCCAACCAACAGCCATCTGAACCATGGTTTGGAGTGGTTCAGAACTTGTCCAAACACCTACTATCGCTTTACGGGCAGATTCTTCGCTATCTATGAGTTGAATCTCGAAGGAAGTTTTTCCGTCGTTCCTAGAGTTGTTCTGGCATGACAATCCTGCTAAACACATTATTAGTATAACAAGATTAGTAGATATTTTCATAGACTCCTCATTTGTGCCGGGTGCCGCACCACTTGCGGTGCGATAAGTTAGACTTTCTGTCCAATCGCTTCAAATCCATCCATCTTCAATGGCGCCTCACTAAATCCTTGATACCAACCAGCGCTTGACCATTTCCAAGCTTCCGGCGTCTCTGCAAGTTTGCGTTTGATAGGAATGCCGTGACAATAGTGTATCTTCTCAATTGTTGTCTCACGAGTTCGACAATTGAGGTCATAGCATCTTCCCTGCCAAAAGGCCGGTCTTGTACACCATCTTTGTTTATCATCAACGAATCTAGAATTGGAATACCGGTTTCTCGCATGTTGGAAAATACCCTGCGGGCGGTTCTCGACTTTATCTCGCCGATGATTGGTCCAAGTTTGGCTCCGTCCTGTGGGTGCAGGACAAGATAAATATGTTCTGGCATTGTGACGTAGCCGAACAGTAGGAACAAGCGTTTGTTTCGAGCGATGTCGGTTTCCTCCAGTAGGATGGGGATTCTGCGTGGTTCCGTCAAGAGTTGTTTTCTTCGATAACATAATACTGTTACAAAACGAGCGGTGTTGAGGTTGTCGTAATGGTGAAGTCGAGTCATGATAGAAAAAATACGGAATTCTAGCGTTTGATGCAATGGTATCGTATGATGTAAATAGGAGCCTAACTATACACACCGCAATGCGGTGAGCCACCCGGCGTTATTGAATTGTATACAGTGAATCGAAGGCTATACGTCCCCACAGCAAGCTGTGGGCGACCTGTTAAATCACACTATATCAAACCAGCACTATGTAACCCTAAGACTACATCCAGCTGTCCATTCTCCTTGATATGTGGTACCCCCACATTGTTCAAGGTAAGAGGCCACAGTGTTTTCTTGATTGGCGGTGCGCCCTGATGTAACAATTGTACAGCTGCTACGGCATAGATACCGTTCACGCTCGGATGAAAAGGCCCACTGAACTTGCTTATTCCTAGAATGCTACCAGCCCTACAAAGCCCTACAAAGGTATTCAAAGGACAACTTTTCTTTCTGCTTTGTGCGCTTTGTGTAAACAACGCGACAGACTGTTGCCATTGAAGGATATAGTTCGACGATGCAGATTGAATAAGAGAATTTGCTGCATGCACTGCCGTTAATGCGTAAATGGCCATGACCGATGAGCTCCTCAATTACTTCAGGGGTGAGAATCTGCCAAAAACTTGGCCGCCTACTACTAGAGCGGTAGGCGGCCTGTTGTTTTAGATTATGTAGCTAGACACTTACCGCGGCGGTTTTTTTGTCGAATTTCGATAGGGCTTCTTCGAATTTCGCGGCTAGGTCGCTGGCGGTTTTTTTGTAGGACTCTTTGTCATCCCAGGCGTCGATGGGATTTAGGATATCTGACGGGACATTCGGACAGCTGATTGGGATTTGCAGGCCGAATATCGGGTCGGTTGTGGTTTCGACTTTTGAGAGTGAGCCATCGAGGACCGCGGTTACTATTGAGCGGGTGTGCTTGAGGCTGATGCGCTCGCCGGTTCCGTAGCCGCCGCCTATCCAGCCGGTATTGATTAGCCATGAATCAGCTTTGTGCTCGGACATTTTCTTGGCCAGCAATTCAGCATAGAAAGTCGGCTGTAGGGCCATGAACGGAGCGCCGAAACAGGCCGAGAAAGTAGCCACTGGTTCAGTGATGCCTTTTTCTGTGCCGGCAACTTTTGCAGTGTAGCCAACAAGGAAGTATTTCTGAATCAATTCCGGAGTCAGCTTCGCCACTGGCGGCAAGACACCGAATGCATCGGCTGTCAGCAGGATGATATTCGACGGATGTCCACCGCAACCGGATGGGACGGTGTTTGAGAGTTGGTCGATGGCATAGGCCGCGCGGGTGTTCTCGGTGTATTTGTCGCTATCGAGATCCGGGATGCGAGTGATTGGATCGATATCTACATTCTCGAGAACGGTTGCGAAGTTGTGGGTCATCGAGTGGATTTCCGGCTCACCTTCGGCGGAGAGTCGGATCACTTTGGCGTAACAGCCGCCTTCGTAGTTGAATACTCCTTTGTCAGACCAACCGTGTTCGTCGTCGCCGATTAGTTTGCGATTCGGGTCACTTGAAAGAGTGGTCTTGCCAGTGCCGGAGAGTCCGAAGAACACAGCGGTGGAACCGTCGGCGCCTTCGTTGGCGCTACAGTGCATGGACATCACGCCCTGTAGCGGCTTGTAATAGTTCATGACGGTGAAAATCGACTTCTTGATTTCGCCGGCATAAGGTGTGCCGCCGATTAGGGCGATTTTTTTGTCGAGATGCAGGACAACGAAACACTCACTGTTGGTTCCGTCGGTGGACGGGTCGGCTTTGCAACTTGGTACGCCTATGACGGTGAAATCTGATTCGAAGTTTTCATGTTCTTTGGCAGTTACATTGTCGATGAACAAGTTTCGGGCAAAGAGACCATGCCAGGCAAATTCGGTCACCAGACGGACATTGATCCTATATTCTGAATCAGCGCCGGTGCGGAGTTGATGGATATAAATGTCACGACCTTCAAGATGATTTTGCACTCTGGCATAGAGTTTGTCAAAACTCTCTTCGGAAATCGGCTGGTTGTGAGTTCCCCACCAGATTTTGTCTTCGCAGGAAGGCTCGCGGACGATGAATTTGTCTTTGGGTGAACGGCCGGTGTGTTTGCCGGTTAGGGCTACAATCGGGCCGCCTTTGCAGATGGTTACTTCTTTGTTCTCGATGGCCTCTTGATAGAGGGCCTCACGCGAGAGATTCCATTTGACTGTTCCGGGATTCTTGACCCCGAGGGATTCGAGAAAGTTTTTCGGTTTCATAATACACGTATTCCTGTACGCTTACGTCGGAAGACCCCCGACTTTTTTGTAAATCTACTCTATCTATATCCAACTATATTCAGGTTACATACCTATGGTTAATATCGTCAAAACCAAATAGAGACTTCATGAACGCCAACTCAGCTTTTGGAGCTGATTATCAAGCACAGATGCGCTCTCAGGCGACGTCCAGGCTCAGTGGCAGTATATTCGTTTCTTGCCGGTATTCAAGTTCTGAAACGCAATATCTGGAATCAATTCTTGATAAATACCGCGATAGATGCCGATATATATACATATAGAGCGTTCGGGCCCATTAGTCCTTTTCAGCGAGATAATCCATACTTAATTGTATGGAAACGACATGAGTTATAGCTTGGAATAGGGACCTGCTCATCGCTACCATTGCTCATGGCGAATTGACACGCGCGGACTTGATACAGATTAGATATTGCAACTATGCCACAAACAACCCCACTTCAGCCCTATCCGAATTTGCCGGAGAAGCTCGATAAACTGCGCGACTTGATACTCAACTTGCGCTATAGTTGGGATCCGCAGACGATTGATCTTTTCGAGTGGCTCGATAAGAAGACCTGGCGGCGTTGTGACCGTAACCCGGTGCGGACGCTATCTTCGATTCCGTTTTCACGACTTCAGCAAGCGGCAAACGACGATGGGTTTATCGCGGAATTGGATGCCGCCTGGAGGGCTCTGCAAGAATACAAGAGCCGTAGGGGTTGGTTTGAAAGGCAGTTTCCTGCGGAATCTGAGGGACTCATTGCATATTTTTCCGCTGAGTACGGCCTCGACACAGGCTTGCCGATTTATTCTGGCGGTCTCGGTGTGCTCTCGGGTGACCATTTGAAATCGGCCTCAGATTTGGGGTTGCCGTTGATTGCGGTGGGACTGCTATATCGTTGTGGCTATTTTCATCAATCGATTGCATCTGACGGCCAGCAAATTGAGCGTTATGTCGAGAATGACTGGCGGAGTATGCCGGTTTCTTTGGTTCTCGATGAGGATGGTAGACCATTTCGCACTAAGTTTGAAGTTGGAGGGCATGACGCGTATTTGCGGATATGGAAGGCTGAGGTGGGGCATGTTACCCTCTATTTACTTGATACGAACATTAAAGAGAATGACGAGTATGTGCGCGAGACAACTTCGGTCCTCTACCCTGCTGATAAAGATCTACGTTTGAGACAGGAAATTACTTTGGGAATTGGCGGGGCCAAGGCGCTCTTTGATTTGGGGATTACGCCAGGCGCTTATCATATGAATGAAGGCCATTCGATGTTCCTGGTGTTTGAGCGCATACGTTTGTTGATGAAGCATAGCTTTGTCAATTTCGAGGAGGCTAGTGAACTGGTTCGGGCCACTACTTTGTTTACTACGCACACACCTGTTCCGGCGGGCAACGAGGTGTTTGACCCGGCGCTTCTGGAACCTTATTTACGTCCCTACGCTGAGTCACTTGGCATTAGCTGGGAGCGCTGGCTGGGGATTGGTCGCTCGAATCCGGGTAATCATTCTGAATGGTTTTCTATGACGATTGCGGCTTTGAAGAGTTCTGGTTATGCCAATGGTGTTAGTGAATTGCACGGCGAGGTTAGTCGGAAAATGTGGCGCCATGTATGGCCCGAGTCTCCGGTTGAGGAGATTCCTATTGGCTCGGTGACTAACGGGGTTCATCCGCGCACCTGGATTGCGCCATCGATTTGGCGACTTTATGAAGCGCATGTGGGGCAGGAGATTGAGACTAGTCCAGCCGAATTTGAGGTGTGGAATAGGATTCAGGATATTCCTGGTGAGCACTTGTGGGGAGCGCATCAGCAACAGAGGCGAAAGCTGGTGAGGTTTATTCGTCGACGTCATAGCGCACAAGTAACAATGCGCGGCGAAAGCTCCGAGGCGATAGAGCTCGCCGAACAGGTTCTTGACGAAAACACATTGACCATTGGTTTTGCAAGAAGGTTTGCGACCTACAAGAGAGGTGATTTAATATTCTCGGATATCAAACGTCTTGAGAGAATCCTGCTTGATGAGCGCCAGCCGGTGCAATTGATTATTGCGGGCAAGGCGCATCCAAATGACATCGAAGGACAAGCGGTTATCAAACGAGTTTTTGATCTTGCTCGTAGTAAAGAGCTCAGCCAAAGAGTGGTGTTTTTGGAAGACTACGACATTACTGTTGCACGCTACTTGGTTTCGGGCTGTGATGTGTGGCTCAACAATCCGCGCCGTCCCGAGGAGGCCTCGGGGACTAGCGGCATGAAAGCGGCGTTCAACGGGGGGTTGAACTTCTCGGTTCTTGATGGTTGGTGGGCCGAGGGATATTCGCCGGATTTGGGCTGGCCTATTGGTTCGGAATGTGAGCCTTGCGCAAATGACCTAGCAGTAAATAATGACACTGCAGTAAACAATGATAAGCTTGACGCCGAATCTCTCTATGTGACTTTGCAGACAAAAATAGTCCCGTTGTTTTATGAGCGCGATGACCACGGCTTGCCGACCGAGTGGATTGAGATGATGAAACGCTCTATTGCCAGCGTGGGTCGAGAGTTTTCCTCACATCGCATGGTTGCAGATTATGCCAAACGCTATTACGCTCCGGCGCTTGAGAATTTTAAGGCTTTGAGCGCCAATGACTGTAAGGCATTGCGCGATCCGAAGACATCTCCCGCTACCGATTTCCATAAGTAGTCTCCATCGCAGAACTTTCTTTTTCGAACACAGCTACAGCTTAAGTGTTGCAACAGCATTGCATTACACATCCTTTTCTTACTTTTCTTACTTTTCTTACTTTTCTTACTTTTCTTAACGGACTGTATTGGTCGATTGGAACTATTGAGGGCTACTCTCGTCTATTGTATTGGAGGGATACCTTTCAATCAACAATTGTCAACACTATTCCAATAACAACTTGTTAGCCCGCAGTAGCTTGACTTGCTGATTGCCGCCAAGTATCCTCCTGAAGAAGGTCTACATACGCAACTACTGAAAGACTTAGATATTAAACGTTAAATACCACTTTTCAAGGAAGGATCGTCATGGAAGAGAGAAGCAAAGTTATTGAAAGAACCGCCAAGAAATCTCGCGCGGCTCGTAGTTTGACGCGGAGGATTATTTGTGCATTTGGTATCGGAGTTTTCGCGCTAGGCGCCCTCGGCACATCGAGTGCATTCGGATTCGATATCAAGAATTACGAAAAGCAAATTGTTCAGTATACACTGGATAACGGACTGACGCTTATTATTCTGCCGCGCCATGATGCGCCGGTGGTTTCGCTGGTTACTTATGCTAATGTTGGTAGCGTTGATGATCCGAAGGGTTTTACGGGCATGGCTCATATGTTTGAACATATGGCATTCAAGGGTGACGATGAAATCGGCACTAATGATTTTGTTGGCGAACAAGAAGCAATCGCCTCAGAGGAGGCGGCTTTTGAGGCCTGGCGTTTGGAGCGCTCTAAGGGGGAGCTGGCTGACAGCGCTAAAGTTGCAGAATTGAAGGCGGAGTTCAAAGCCGATGAAGAGAAATCTGACGCTTTTGTGGTGACCAACGAGTTTGGGAATATCGTCGAAAAAGCAGGCTTTGTCGGATTAAACGCATTTACCAGCTTAGACCAAACGGCCTACTTGTACAATTTCCCCGAGAACAAACTTGAGTTGGCTATCATGTTGGAATCGACTCGTTTCAGTAAGCCAGTTTTGCGTGAGTTTCACAAGGAAGCCAATGTAGTCGAAGAAGAGCGTCGTATGCGCACTGAGTCCAATCCAATTGGACGTTTGCTGGAAGAGTTTTTGACAACCTCCTACAAGGCTCATCCGTATGGAGTTCCTACTATTGGCCATATGTCAGACCTTGAGAATCTTGACAGAACCGCCGCCGAAACGTTTTTCAAGAAGTATTATATTCCGAACAATCTTTGTATTGCGATTGTTGGTGATGTTAACCCCAAGGATGTAATCAAGTTTGCCAAAAAATACCTAGGTGGCCTGCCTCGCGGTCCTGAGATTCTACCTATACCAACAGTGGAGCCTGAGCAAGCGGGCGAGCGTCGCGTTGAAGTGGAGGATCCGTCACAGGCGTTTTGGATTGCCGGTTATCATGTACCTAAAGGTAGCGACCCTGACAGACCTGCTCTTGATGCGCTAGTTGATTATCTCGGCGCCGGGCGCACTTCTCTGCTTTACAAGAAACTGGTCAAAGAGACTAAGAAAGCGCTTCAGGTTGGCGCATTTACCGGTTTCCCGGGCGATAAGTATCCCTCGATGGTGGCTGTCTATGGCGTAGCCGCGAAAGATGTTTCAGCTATGGACCTTGAGAAGCTGATACTTGCTGAAATTGAGCGACTTAAGGAAGAGCCACTCCCAGAAGAAGAAGTCAGCAAAATCAAAGCTCGCGCCAAGTCGAGTTTCATCAATCAACTAAATAGCCGTCAGGGATTGGCAATTCAACTTTGCACTTATCAGATGATTGAAGGTGACTGGCACAACCTATTCCGTCAGCTTGATAAAATCAATGCTGTAACCGCTGAGGACATTCAGCGAGTTGCTAAAAAATATATGACGAAGAAAAACCGCACTGTCGGATATATACAGACTATCAAGAGCTAGGTGATTATTCTAGAGTAGCGCTAAGTTATATGGCGCTGACGCTTAAGATTTGATTGAATATCAGAAAGATTATGAGAGGATTGATTCACATGAATAGACAGAGTTTCTTGAAAGAATATATGCAAACGACACTCTCCGGCGTAATTGTCGGGGCGCTGAGTTTGTCACTGTTATTTGGCGGAGCTACTGTAGCTCACGCCGATCGCGTCACCAAAGCTGACAAACTGAAATACCCCAAGCTAAACAAGCTGGAAGTTCCTAAAGTTGAAAAACGAGAGCTTTCCAATGGCATGCAGATCTACTTGCTGGAAGATCATTCACTTCCGACATTCAACGCCAGTGTCCGTATGAAAATCGGTAGTTACCTTGAGACCCCGGATAAAATCGGATTGGCCTCAATAATGGGTGATGTGATGCGCACCGGTGGCACCAAGAAGTGGACTGGTGACGAGCTTGACGAAGAACTCGAGGGTGTTGGCGCGTCAGTTGAAACAGGTATTGGCCAAACCAGCGGAAGAGCTTTTGCTAATTCGCTGATTGAATATAGCGATTTGGCGCTAGAGGCGCTTTCTCAGGTTCTTCGCTACCCTACCTTTGATCAGGACAAGATTGACCTATCGAAGACACAATCAAAGGGCGGTATTTCCCGGCGCAATGACGACGCTCAGCAAATCGCATCAAGGATTTTCAGCGCCGCTGTATATGGAGCTGATTCTCCTTATGCGCGTCACGCGGAATACGAAACCATTGACGCTATCAATCGCGAGGACTTGCTGGCATTTCATAAGAAATATGTCAACCCGCAGAATATGCAGTTGGCGGTTTGGGGGGATTTTGACAAGGACAAAATGTTCAAGAAAATCGAATCCTACTTTGGTTCCTGGGCAAAATCAGGTGAAACAGCTCCTCCGCCACCACAAGTCACCGAGCATAAAGATAATCGGGTGAAGTTCGCTGAGAAAAGTGATGTGAATCAATCTAATATCTATATTGGTCATCTTGGTGGCAAGGTTCAAGACGCAGATTACCCGACACGCCTAGTGATGAACAATATCTTTGGTGAAGGATTTGGAAGTCGTCTCTTTAACAATGTCCGCTCACGTGAAGGTCTAGCCTACGTAACGGGCGGCGGATACCGCTCGGGAATCGACCATGCCGGGAGATTCTTTGGGTTTGCCTCTACTAAATCAGAGTCAACGTTGAAAGCCACCAAGGCGGTTATTGAGCAGATGGAGTCAATGAAGACTGACCCGCCTACCGATGAAGAAATGAGTGTCGCTATCGACGGCTACCTCAATTCATTTGTTTTCAATTTCGATACACGCTCTGAAGTAATCAATCGTATGGTGCAATACGACGCTTACGGACTGCCGGCGGATTTCCTGGCCCAGACCAAAGAGAAGGTCGAAAAAGTAACCGCCGCTGATGTTCAGGCCGCGGCACAGAAACATTTCGACCTTGATAATCTCTACATTGCCATAGTTGGCAAAAGTGAAGACTTTGATGGTGATTTAGCTGATCTTGGATTGCCGGTTGATACTATCGATATCACAATTCCGACTGGCGAACCTGAGACTGATTTTGTGGTTAATGATGAGAACATTGCCAAGGGCAAAGAGATTATTGGAGCCGCGATTGCCGCTACCGGAGGCAAGGAGAATTATGCCAAAATCAATTCATTCTCTCGTTCCGGGAATCTCACAGTTGATGTTGGTGGTGGCAATATGATGACCTTTGCCGCGAAGGCTTTGTTCCAGATGCCAGATAAGCGGCTGATGACCCTGGTCACCCCGGGCGGCGAGATGAAAGAGATTTTCGACGGCTCGCAGGGTTGGCAGGCTATGGGGCCTAATTCGATGCCTATGCCGGAGACGGAGATTGAAAAAACCCGCAAGGACGTTTCTCGTGATTTGATTGTCCTATTTGTTACTTTCGAGAAAAACGGTTTTACTCCGGTTTATGGAGGCTCCGGTGAAGAAAACGGCTCAAGCGTAGATTATGTCCATTTCGTTGACGAAAGTGGCAATGCTTTGGTAAGACTAGCAATTGACGCAGGTTCACACATGCCGGTTGCGAGCCATTATTTCGGCACGACAGCCGCAGGTCCTGGGGAAATCGATGTATTCTATACGGATTTCAAGGAAGTTTCGGGCATTAAGGCTCCTTTTGGAGTTAAGGCGGTCGCCAATGGCACAACCTTTATGGAGACAGAGGTTTCGGAGATAGCGGTGAACGTTGAAGTTAGCGCTGGCTCCTTCGCTAAGCCCTAGTTTTTGGCTCTTTTGGCGCCCAAATGGCGCGCCCCACCAGTTGGGGCTGATTATCTCGATTTTTCGGGCGATGCAGACATGTTCTGCATCGCCCTTTTCTTTGCCGGACATTCGGTTTTGTGCTTTTTGTCTGTGCTTTTTGTCTGTGCTTTTTGTCTGTGCTTTTTGTCTGTGCTTTTTGTCTGTGCTTTTTGTCTATGCTTTCTGTCATAGCAGAGGGAGAACTTTCCGCTTGCCAGTTTAGCAGTTACATACTATCTTGCTTTTGTGCGATGGTTAGTACCGCAACCTGTGATGAACGCACAAAAGAATCTCTATTTTCCTCACCTAGAATTGATGTTCGGCCTTATTGTTGAGCGTGGAATTGCAACTGAATGTGTTTGGACGCTGACTCAGTTACAATACTGCCGGGAACATTTAGGACGTTCCACCGGATTTACTATACAGGGAGACGGAAACATGGAGAGTCGAAGTCCGGCTTTCAAAAGACATAAGTAATTAAGAAGAAGTATCGGCAACCGATATCCACCACCCGCAGGAAAACCAATAGGAATCAGTTTTATGCCCATTCTCAGTAAGCAAAGAATCAAATCTACTCTCAGAACTACTTCGTTTTTCGGCTTAGCTATAGCTATCTTCGCGTTTGGTGTGAGCGCTACCAACACTGCGAGTAATTCATCGAGAATGCGTCCTCTTCCGGTTAAGCCATCAGCTACGCGAATCTCTCCTCGCGCAAAAATCAAGAATGTGGTTATCAAATTCGCGGATGGCAGCGTTGTTCGTCAGCCTTTGGGACGTGGTAAGTCAACCGCCGGAGCGCGTTTGGTGTCACTGTCTGGCTCTTCGCTTGTATCGGTTGAGCCGATTTTGGATAAGTATATTTCTGATGGTAAAGTAGCGCCTTTGTTATCTGTGAATCCGGTTGAGCTGGACGCGCGACAGGCAAGACTTGAAAAGAAGTCCGGATTGAAGCTACCTGATTTGGCTAATTATTATTCGGTTGCTGTCAGTTCACCGTCTGAGGCGGAACAACTTATCGACGAGCTCAACAAGTTGGATATTGTAGAGATTGCCTACGCTGAGCCTGAGGCTGAGCCGGCGGTTCTTTCAGCCTTGATGTTAGCCGCGGCGCCAAGCTTTGACGCTCAGCAAACATATTTGCGCGCCGCTCCTGATGGAGTTGACGCGGATTTTGCCTCTACTGTCCCCGGTGGTGACGGGAGTGGAGTTAAGGTAGTTGATGTTGAAGGGGGTTGGCGAACAACACATGAAGAGCTGGCATCAAACGCTCCATTTCTTCAGGTAGGCGGGCAATTCGGCACACTTAGCTGGAGGAATCACGGCACGGCGGTAATTGGTGAGATTTTGGGCGATGATGACGGCTCAGGTATTAAGGGGATTTCTCCTGGTGTGCAATGGGGCTATTCTTCTATAGCCTCCCAGTCCACCGCTAGCGCCTTGCTGGTTGCCGGTCAGAACCTGGATCCGGGTGATGTGATTCTGATAGAGCTTCACGCGCCGGGACCACATTTCGCTTTTGAGTCTCGTGACGACCAGCTTGGATATGTTTGTATGGAATACTGGCAGGCGAATTTCGATGTTATTCAACAGCTTTTCCTTGATGGCATAGTTGTTTGCCAGGCCGCAGGCAATGGCGCCGAGAACTTTGGTGATCTATCTATTTATGGGTCACTTTTCGACACAACATTTCGTAATTCACACGCAATAATGTGCGGGGCCGGAGCTCCTCCGAGCGGGCTATCAGGGCCAGATCGCACTCGTTTGGGGTTCTCGAATTATGGTGAGCGAGTGAATTTGCAGGGATATGGTCGTGGAGTGGCTACTATCGGCTATGGCGATATGTTCAGCGGTGGGCCTGAGGACACTTGGTATACAGGGACTTTCTCAGGCACGTCATCGGCCTCTCCGATTATTACAGGATCAGTTGCGGCATTGCAGGGGGCTCACAAAAATGCCTTTGGTTTCCCGATGAACTCTGATGAAATACGCACTTTGCTGAATTCTACCGGGTCGCCGCAAACTGGGAACACCGGCCAGCATATCGGGCCGAGACCGGATTTGCAGGCGGCATTCAATCAGATATTGGGAGTGGCTTTTACCGCCGATACGACAATCGGTGTGGCCCCGCTGGACGTTCAATTCTCGGGAGTTTCTAATAAGACTGTTACTCAATGGATGTGGAATTTTGGGGACGGTGATAGCTCACTGACGCAGTCCCCTGTTCATACCTATCCCTTAGGTGGGATTTATGATGTTTCGCTGGCCATTGAGTCTGTCGAGGGTTCGTTTTCTACCTCAAGAGCGCAATTCGTGGTGGCCTTGGCTGATACTTTGAGCGGCATTGATACCGTCGGCGCGGCAGGCGGCACAGTTCGTGTTGATTTGTATGCTCATAATGTTCTACCGGTGTTTCAGGTCAAGATACCGGTGGAGTGGTCAGGGCCGTTGAATTTGGATTTGGTTTCTGAGAGTGTTAGTGGATTGCGAAGCTCACAGATGAATCTTTCGCAAATATCCATTAACCCCTTTAACTCACAGGCCACCTATACGTTAACAGCTCCAAACTCAGGCACAAGTTCATACCTGCAACCCGGCTCGGGGCCGATATTGAGTTTGTTTTTTGATATTCCAGTAGGCGTCTCCCCGGTTTCGAATACTATCGCATTTGATGGTTTTTTCTCAGAACAACCGACTTTCGTAACAGATCTCATCACTTTTCGTCCTGAGATTGCCAATGCTACCGTCTCTCTTTGTTTGCAGGCCGGTGACGCTGATGGTGATGGTTCTATAAACATAGCAGACGTAACTTTCTTAATCGCAATGATATTCTCCAGTGGGCCATTGCCAAGTCCCCTCACGCTGGGTGATGCGAATTGCGATACGAGTGTGAATATTGCGGATGTAACGTTTCTTATCAATATGATTTTCAATAGCGGCCCACAGCCCTGCGAGTGTGCGCTGTAGGAAAAACTGCAAGGCGTATTTGCAGTTAGCCGAAGTTTTCCACATATCCTGGAGGGGATCAATCAACATCAAGTATTCAGAAGCTTTTCAACTTTGCAGAACCGGGATGTACGGCTCAGGCAAAGAGATAAGTTTAGAGCCAAGTTAGAGATAACCGGACTTGCCAGCGGTTAGCCAATCTTGTATTCTTTCGCTGGATGTTTTGGGCGCAGCCCCTCTGCTCCGCATTGTCTCTATGGCGCCGCTGGAATGCTCCGGTTGCAGGCAGAGATTTTAAGTAGCGATTTGGGTAACGTACAACGCCCATGGTTAACACAGGAAAAGAAACAGTCTAGATATAGAGGATAGTTCAGAAAATGTTGCCAGGAAATTTCAGAAAGATTGCCCGACTCCGCCTGCTCCCTAGCGGGAATTGCACTCCAACATTGCGCAAGTTTCATAAGATCATTGTCGCGGCTCTATTGTCTTTGGTTGGACTTGGTTCGTCATTTGATATCGCTTTGGCTCGCACTTTGTATGAGCCAGGTACGATGCAGAACGATTTTGCTTATCGTATCACAGTAGAGGAGCGTCCATTTATTACGCTAGCGGTTCATAATGTAGGGAAGATTGCCTTGACGGTAACCAATCAGGGCACATTTGGAAACGGTTTCATTGGAAACGCGACAGATCCAGTATCCGGCATGGCAGCTCCTTCTTGTGAATTCCCCAAGAACTCAAGTATTGACTATTTGTTTGCCGCATCATTTTGGTTGGGTGGTGTTGTCGGTAGAGACACATTGGTTTCCACTGGAGCTGACGGCTGGGCAAATCCGGGCGCTGAATTGAACCCCGCTAGCTTGAGCCAGCAACAAGCCTCTGGTGACACTCTGAAAATCAGAACAATAAGTGACCCTGAAAGCGCAGAGTTTGACCTGGCGCTCTCGCAACAGGACGTCATCATGTCCTATGCGGACACTTTGACAGAGGGTGTGGTTCAGGATGTCAATGATGGTCGTCCGCATATTCCGCTGGGAATTAACATCAAGCAATCCACTTACTCCTGGAGCTATTCTTATGCCGAGGACTTCGTGCTCTTCGACTATAGAATTACGAATATCGGTAACCGTAAGCTTGAGAAATTCTATATGGGTTTCTATGTCGATGGTGATGTTGGTCACTTGAGCACACGAAGCACAGATGGATTCTCTGATGATATTTGCGGTTTCAAGCTGGATGTTGACCAATTGGAGTTCAGCAATTCAAAATGTAAATTTACAGACACAATTAGAATTGCCTGGATTGCTGATAATGACGGAAACAACACTGCCGGCACGGCGCCTGAAACCAAAAAGTTCTTTGACGCAGCGCTTGACCCGACCGGAGTCACGGGAATGCGAGTTGTTCGCACTCCCTCGGATTCGTTGAAGTTTTCGTTCAACTGGTGGATTTCTAATGTCACCGCCACTCAGGATTTTGGCCCACGACTAGCCGGCACCAAAGATGACCCCTTCCGCGATTTTGGAGGGTTCCTGGGAACACCAGAAGGCGACAAGAACAAGTATTACATTATGAGTCATGAAGAGTTTGACTATGACCAGCTCTTTTCAGCTATCGACCATACGCCGAAATGGCTTCCGCCAGGTGACCCGACATTCGCAGATGGATTCGACACCAGGTACCTGCTTTCTTTCGGGCCATTCGAAATCTTCCAGGGTGAGACCCTGCCATTGACTTTTGCATATGTTGCGGGTGATAAGTTCCACCGTGATCCTCAGGACTTTGCCGGATTTGACGCACAGCGCCCTGAGCTATATAACGACAAGCTGGACTTTAGAGATTTCGGCGTTAACGCTCAATGGGCGGCGTGGATTTATGACAACCCGGGAGTTGACACTGACGGCGATGGGTTCCGTGGTAATTTTAGACTTTGTGTGGAAGATTCATCAATGTTTGACACAGTTTTTGATACCGTTTACGCAATTGACACGACAGTTATATTCCCTCCTGATTCGTTTATAGTAGACACGATGATAGATTCGCTTATACCGCGCATTCAGTTCCGGGAAGTCGATACTATTTTCTATGTAGGCGACGGTGTCCCTGATTTTCGTGGGGCAAGTCCTCCGCCTGCACCCAAAGTGCGCTTAGAGACATCAACGGGTAAACTTATTGTTCGCTGGAACGGTCTGCGTTCTGAGACTACACCTGATCCGTTTAGTGATGTGGTAGATTTTGAGGGTTATCGCGTTTACATGGGTCTAGACAATCGCGCAACTGACATGGTTCTTCAGTCTTCTTATGATAAGAAGAATTTCACGAGATACTACTTCGACACAAAACTCGAAGACCCATCTACTGGACTGGAAGGCCTATGGGTAATTGCCGGTCCTCCGCAGACTTTGCAAGAGATTCGATTCTTGTACGCGAACAACAATCAGGAATACCAGCCGCTGGTTAACTCTATAGCCCGGCCTTTACAATTTTTGGATTCTTTGTTCTACTTTACCAAACAGGATTTCAATAGAGATGACCTTACTGACTCTCTTGAGATTCACAAACCTGAGAAGTACCGCAATGAGCCGTATCCTCATACACTGTTCATTGAAGAAGCATTCACCAACGATACTTTCCTTGTCGACCCTGACACAGGTGATTCAACGCATTATATCGGCGGTGAGCTAACTGAAGACGGCAAGTACTTCAAGCACTTTGAGTATGAGTATACTTTGGATAACCTTCTTTCTTCCCAACGTTACTTTGTTTCGGTCACCACTTTCGACTTCGGAGCTCCTGAGTCTGGTCTTGACGCTTTAGAAACCAGCCCGCTCTTTAACGCTGTTGCCGAGTTCCCATTACCGCAAACAGATGAGATTGTAGCGAATGAGTTAGGTGTTTCTGTCTTCCCTAATCCATACAGGATAAACGGAAACTATCGTGAGGATGGTTTTGAGGGTCGCGGCAGAGGTGTCAGTGAGTTTCCAAATGAACGAGTGCGGGCGGTCAACTTTATTAACCTGCCTCCGGTCTGCAAGATTCGTATTTTCAGTCTTGATGGCGACTTGGTTCGTGAGATTATTCATAATACTGTAGCAAATTCACCGGGTAGTATGTTTGACAAGTGGGATCTTGTGACACGAAATATTGCCACTGCCGTTAGTGGAATCTACTACTGGACAGTTGAGGAACCAGACGGCAAAGTACAAATGGGTAAGCTGGTTCTGATTATGTAATTAGGAGCACGCGATTAGAATCGTGCATTTAGAATTGTACAGTTTGTAAATATTCAGCAAAAAGCCCCCGCTTGCGTCAATTCGCCGGGGGCTTTTTGAGAGAACGAACAATTGGTGATGAGATAGCCGAATTGATAGAAAATACCTTCAGAAGACAATTCCATAGAAACTCTTATAGTCTCGGAATGACGATTAGCCGTCTTGCGCTATGCTTGGGCTTGGTAATGCAGGTAGCGGTGGGCTATGATGTCTCGCAAGCAAAGCCATATGGTGAACGCCGCGTTGACCTACCAGATCACAAACCGGCGCCCGGCGAGATTTGGAATCGGATGGGATTGAGCTTTCGCTCTACTATCGATGATCAGCCCAATACTGAAGTCGCGACACATAATATAGGACAACTTCAAGTCGGACAAACCAATCTCGGCCAATTTGGCAACGGTTTTGTCGGAGTTACGCCGGACCCTATAACCGGTGAAGCTCTTCCCTCTGCGACTTTTCCAGCTAACAGCGGCTTGAACCACCTCTACCTCGGCGCCTTGTGGATTGGAGCCGTTGTTGGTCGTGATACGCTGGTTTCATCCGGCGCTGACGATGGATTCGTGGTGCATGAATTCTGGCCGGGCGCTCACGATGTTATTGAGCATCGTTCAATTATTCCAGGCGATCAGTTTGAATCTGACAAGGCTCTTTCAGAGCAAGACTTGATTGCCACGTACTATGACACATTAGATGCGGTAAGTCAGACATCCCAGGACAACATTGACAATAGGCCACATATCCCTCTTCAGCTAAAAATTGTAGAGCGAACTTTGCAATGGAGCTATGACTACGCCGGCGACTTTGTGCTCTTTGATTACAGCATTACCAACATTGGCCGTCGACGTCTTGACAATGTGTTTATGGGAATCTATGTCGATGGTGATATTCATCATTTATCAAAGCAAGGTATCGCGGCTTACGGTGATGACATTTGCGGCTTCAAAGAGACTCGGCCGGCTGAGTGTGACTTCGTTGACACAATCAATATGGCATACATCATGGACAATGACGGTGATCCGGAAAATAACGCCTGGGATAACACTACCTCTATTCGCTCGGTTGCAGGAGTACGACTGATACGCACGCCTTCGGACTCGCTTGAGTATTCTTTCAACTGGTGGAGCGCCGCCCCGGGGCCGGACTTCGGACCGCGACGTAAAGGAACGACAGAGAAGCCATTTAGAAACATGAATGATATTCTGGGCGCTCCTCTTGGTGACCGCAATAAGTATTTTATGCTTAGCAATGGTGAATTTGATTACGACCAGCTATTCACTGCGGTAGATCATTCTGCCGATGGCTGGCTCCCACCTCCTAACGAAGCAACCTCGTTGGCCCAAGGCGGCGATCCGAAATTCATGCTCTCGTTCGGTCCCTTTCAGGTATTCCCAGGTGAAACTCTACCTATAACTTTCGCTTATATCGCCGGACGTGATTTTCATACTAACGCTACTGATTTTGACCAGCTCATGAAGCCTAACCCCTTCCAGCCGGAGTTTTACGCTAAGACACTGAATTTTTCGGACATGGGTTTGAACTCGAATTGGGCTGGCTGGATATACGACAATCCGGGAATAGACACTGACGGCGACGGGTATTTCGGAAAGTCACGGATTTGCGTGTTTGAAGACACTACTGTCATTGAGACGCTACAAGTCATTGACAGTACACTTACTCCTCCGGAGACAACCACTGTTATCGACACTGTACAAGTTGCGCTTTTGGCTGACACTACGTTCTACGAGGGTGACGGTGTACCTGATTTCCGTGGAGCGGCGCCTCCTCCATCTCCTAATCTTCGCGTCTTACCGGAACTTGGTAAGCTCACAGTTAGATGGAATGGTTTTGCCTCTGAAAACACTGCTGATCCATTTAGTGGGGATATTGATTTTGAAGGATATCGAGTCTATACCGCGCGCACTAGAGAGACATCGCAATTCGCAGTTGTCACGTCATATGATATTGAGGACTACAATCGTTTCGAGCTAAACGAGATTACCGGTTTCTTTGAGCTGATTGCAAACCCCTTTACTTTGGAAGAGCTTAAGGGGCTGTACGGTCAGTTCTTTAATCCGCTGGACTTCGGGATAGATAATCCTTTCCAGGTTACAGACAATGGCACAGGTGAAATGAAAACCTTTTACTTCGCCGCTCAGGACTGGAATCAGGACGAACTTTTGGGAGCCTACGACTTCCCGCGTCCGGGATATATACGCAAGAGATTTGACGTTCCCAGGCCCAGCAAGAACCCCAATGACTGGCTACCCAGTGACACTACCGACGACGGATTTCTTAAGTATTACGAGTATGAAATAATCCTTGACAACCTACTTCCTTCAGTCCCGGTTTATGTATCAGTGACGGCGTTCGACTTTGGATCTCCTGAATCGGGGCTCTCCAGTCTTGAATCAAGTCCTCTTTCAAATGCGGTTCAAGAGTTCCCGCTTGTTACCGCGGCGGAGGCGAAAGCGCAGAAGCTGGAAGTGATTGCCTACCCGAATCCTTATCGTAGTGACGGGAATTACCGTGCAGATGGCTTTGAGGGCCTTGAAGATGAAGATCTCCCCGATGAGAGAGTTCATGCTATCAATTTCATCAACCTCCCCCCTGTTTGTGACATTCACATCTACTCACTCGATGGAGACTTGGTTCGCACGGTACAGCACAACTTCCCGCAAGGCGGTCCCCGGTCGATGCATGACAAGTGGGACTTGATTACCAGGAACACTCAGTTAGCTGTCAGTGGGATTTACTATTTTGTAATTGAAACACCTGACGGCGCTACTCAAATCGGCAAATTGGCTTTGATTTTCTGATTTGAGTTCTACTTCAAAGACTCTAGTTTCTCCCGCATTAGATTGGCGGATTGTTTGAATCCATCGATAGTGATTTGAGCAAGCGCTTCGGTATCGCGGTTCATTAGAAGCAACCCGCCTGATTCTTGTAGCTCATTCAAATACGCTCCAAAACCACTAATCTCATCGGGGCCGCTTATCAATTTTGCATTGGCATTATTTAGCGCCAGGTCACGGTTTAGCGGAGCAAAACTGCCGAAACAAGGTTCGAGGATAAAGAATGGAAGCCCTGCTCCTATCGCCCAGTTAGTGCGTTCATGCGCCGGGGCTACGAAATAATCTAATTCTTTGAAAACGCTCGCTAGTTGGGATTCTTCCTCATGAATAGTGGAGTAAAGTTTGAGGGCCAATTGGGAATATTTGCGTAGCTCTGAATCTTTGATATAGTTTGCGAGTCGACCGTCGGTGGTCGCAAACACTATTGCGTGATGACCGGCGTTGAGACAATCTCGTAATGCATGCACGATTAGCGAACAATGTTCGCTTGGCTCGGCTCCTGAGGAGAAGTATGCTCCGGTCAATGGGGTTGATGCGCTGATTCGTTTCAAACGCAATTCTCTGGCATCACAGACCAGCGGGACTAGGGCGCGTTCCAGACAAAGGCCGGAAACCGCTACTGCTTCCGATGCAACTCCGGCGTCGATAAATTCATTTTGGATCTCTTCTGTCGGTACAATTGTCAGGTCAGCGCCAGTCACCAGCGATTCATTCGGGGCCACCATTTCTCCGTGCATGTAAATCAAAACCGGCCGCACAGAAAGTGAATCGAGAAGTTTTACTAGTAAGGGATGGTCTACCACTAACGGATTTCCGCGTTTCTTCCACCAATGGCGCAAGCCTGCGCCGAATAATCTGAGAGCGGCGCTGTCGCTATTGGGGTCGCTATCGGAGCGGATTCTGCTGTATAGCGAGCCAAACCAATCGGACCTACTTCCCCGTCGGTATAGTGAATTTATCAATTGCCAGCCCGGCCTCGCCAATGGCCCACCGACTTCTTTGGCGTGATACAACTCGGTTTCTGTCTCGGGAGTTAACTCATTCAGCGCGCCAATTAAGCCTTCGAGGTAGAATCTATGTCCACGTCCGACGTTTGTGGTCAAGAAATCTATTTGTTCGGTTTCGCGTGGCGCCATGTTCATTTAGTGGAGTCAGATTCGGCAGATGCAACTAGATCTGACGCCAATATGGCTATATTCATTATTGGTTGCAACTACTGCAGGTTATTACTTGCGCAATGTTAAGCCCACTGAATACCTTGCGCTTCTGCGGGTTACGTCGGCGAATCATGAGAGCGCAGGATCTCGCGAGGAACATTGCGTGAATTTTCAGGTTCAATTACTGGCGGACGTCTGCCGGCAGATTCAGTTAGCTGGTTGTCACAGACGACAAGTATATCGCAGAGAGATACGCGCTCAGGCGCAACAAAATACAAATCGTTGGGAGTATCACAATGAAGAACCATATCACACATCAATTGAGTTTTGTCCTCAGGCCAGTTAGCTGGCTAAAGCTATTCCTCTTGGCAATAGCGCTGGCTCCAGCGTTGACCGGATGTTCGTCGGCTAAGAATTCGTCGAAAACAGGCGGCGTCGCGCCAGGGATGTTCGATCCGACCTATAGCGGTTATGCGGACTTGCTTTCTACTTTTGTTAAGGGCGATAGAGTTGACTATGAGGGTCTTGAAGATAGAAAAGATGACCTTGAAGCGGTTGTCGCAGGTTTTGCGGCTCTGTCGGGGGACTCATTGGCGGCGATGTCTAAGAATGAACAGATTGCGTTTTACGTCAATGCCTATAATGCGATTACGTTGTTCTCCATAGTTGAGCGCTATCCTGATATAAAGTCAATTAAGGATATCTCCGGAGTTTGGGACAAACGCAAATGGGATGTAGCTGGTGAGATTATGACACTCAACGACATTGAGCATAAGAAGCTCCGCGCTAAGTATGACGAACCGCGTATTCATTTTGCTATCAACTGCGCCTCTCTCGGCTGTCCGCCGTTGAGTGACGCTCCATTTCTAGCCGAGACTCTTGAGGAGCAACTTAGTGAGCGGACTCATTCGTTTTTCAACGACCCGGAGCGTTTCAAATATGACAGCAAGAGTGGCAAATTGAGAGTCACTAAGATATTCAAGTGGTTTGGTGATGATTTTGTTTCCAACAACAACGCACGTCCGAAGAATGCGTCACTATCTAAGAAAGAAGCGGCGATTGTGGCGTTTATCGCGGCGCGGCTACCTGAAGAGCTTGCTCAGAAAGTTCTAAATGGCGCTAAGTCAATTGACTATTTGGATTATGGTTGGACACTCAACGATATTGACAGGTAGAGACGTAACACTTAAGACACCGAATTATGTATCGTGACGCTTTTGTATCTGTGATTATTCCGGCTCTCAATGAGGAGGAATCTATTCGGCTAACTCTCGCGGATCTACCCTCTGCGATTGACGAGATTATTGTCTGCGACAATGGCTCCAGTGATAGGACAAAAGCTGTTGCAGAGGAGTCAGGCGCGATGGTGGTTACAGAGGAGCGCCGGGGCTATGGGGCCGCATGTTTGAAGGCGGTTGCGGCGGTGAATTCGCGTTGTGATATTCTGCTGTTTATCGACGCTGACTATAGTGACTATCCAGAGGAGACCCCGAAGTTGTTGGACCCAATAATCGAAAATCAGGCGGACATTGTTATCGGTAGTCGCACCAGTACGGCAAAGTCGCGGGCGGCGTTGACACCGGTTGCCAGATTTGGGAATTTGCTTTCTACTTCTCTTATGCGTCGTCTATGGGATGTGGACTACAGTGACTTGGGGCCGTTTCGGGCTATTAGGTATGATTCCTACAAGTCACTCAATATGCTGGATCGTGATTTTGGCTGGACAGTCGAGATGCAAATTCGTGCGGCGAAACATGGACTACGGGCGGCTGAAGTTCCAGTTTCCTATCGCAAGCGGATTGGAACTTCCAAGATTTCTGGAACTATCAGTGGTTCATTCAAAGCGGGCGTTAAGATACTCTACCTTATCGGACGCGAAGCGCTGAGTGAAGATTAAGCTGGCGAGCATAATGAACCTCACACCTGTTATTCGTTTCCTGACTGCTAGAAAGACCTCAGTATTTTACTTGGCGCTAATATTACAACTGGCGCTGTATCAATGGCTGTTTTGGCCTGACTATTCCGAACCGCATACTCAACGATTTATCTTTGTAGGCATCGCGCTATCTTTGATTTGGATTCTGGTGTTGGCGTTAGTTGGCTCTAGCGCAACCAGGGCTAAAGTAGGCAAATCTATTCTCATCGGAGGCCTTGTTGCCGGGGCGCTTTTCAGGGTTGTGGTTGTCAGTGGGGCAGGTGAGCAGACTTATCTATCTGATGACGTTTACAGGTATGTTTGGGACGGGCGCATGGTGGCGCATGGGGTGAATCCATTCTCTATTGCGCCTGATGACGCATGGGACTTCCCTGAGACTGCGGCGCTTGTTGATGAGGACATTCATCCGAAGATAAATCATCCCTCGCTTCCGACAATTTACCCGCCTGTCAGTCAGTATTTGTTTTTTCTCGCCAGCTCTATTTCTGATACGACTATTTATGGCTTCCGGGTTGTATCATTGCTTTTTGACGTACTGACCTTGCTGGCGCTGTTTGCATTGTTGCGGGTGAACAAGTTACCTGATTGGTATGTTCTAATCTATTGGCTGGCGCCATTGGCGCTGCTGGAGTTTTCTCTTAGTTCACATCATGACGTTCTATTGTTACCGTTCTTGACGGTCGCTTTGATTTATCAAAAGCGAAAGGCCGCGGTTGCCACGGCGCTGTTTTTGACACTTGCAACTTTGACGAAGTTCATAGTGGCATTGGCGGTTCCGGCTTTATTTCTTTCTTTTGTCGGGCGTGAACGTTTGAAGTTCGCGCTTACGGTAGTGATTGCTTCGGCGGTGATTTATGCGCCATTTTGGTTTTTGCTGTCTCCGCCGGAGTTATTTGGTTCGCTTTTTGATTACCTGTCGGGGTGGCAGTACAATGGATCAGTTTACACATTACTTGAACGTGGACTTTCGCTGGCCACTGAGAATAGCGCATCGATTGCGCGCGCAGTTGTGGCTGGCGCTTTAGTTTTGACACTGGGATTCATGACTTTTCGTATTGAAGATAAAGTAAAGGCGGCTTTTGCCTGCTTGCTGGCGTATGCGGCTTTGACCACTACGCTATTTCCGTGGTATTTGGTGATATTCTTTCCTTTTATCGTCCTATATCGAAGCAGCGCTGTGATGTCACTACTTGCTCTGGTTTGGCTTTCTTACTGGGGGCTTATCGGGTATCAGGCAACTGGCTTCTGGTATGACAATTGGTGGCTGAGGACACTTGAATATGTTCCTTTCTATGTGTTGCTTGTTGCAGGCATCAAGTATGACCTGCTAGCGAAGAGAGAGGAACATCGTTTTGCGCTCTGAATTTCTGATGCTCTACTTCTCGCTTTTGGGTTTGCTGTGTCTGTTCGGTATTCACCTGTACTGGCTGTTGTTCTTGTATAAACGTCACCGTAATACAAAACCGGTTAAGCCGACTCTTAAGGGCTATCCTAGTGTGACAGTTCAGTTGCCTCTGTATAATGAAAAGCGAGTTGTTCGAAGGTTGATTGAGGCAGTGGCGCAGATGGATTGGCCTATCGATGCGCTGGAGATTCAAGTACTTGATGATTCTACTGACGAGACAACGGATATAGCGCGTGAAGTTGTTTCGGAATTATGTGCGCACGGGCATAATGTACAGCTCATCCATAGGGATTGCCGCACCGAGTATAAGGCCGGAGCTTTGGCCAACGGTTTGAAAAGCGCGACTGGTGAGTTCGTTGCTGTCTTTGACGCAGATAACATTCCACCGGCTAACTTCCTTAAGGATTCGGTTGCTTATTTCACTGATGAATCAGTCGGGATGGTGCAAGCGCGATGGGACTTTGTGAATCGCAATCAATCATTGCTTTGTCGGGCGCAGGCGCTGTTTTTGGATAGTCATTTTGGCATTGAGCAACTGGCTCGCAGTCGAGGCGGGCTGTTGTTGAATTTTAATGGCTCAGCGGGGATTTGGCGTCGGAGAGCTATTGAGGAGTCTGGCGGCTGGTCTGGGAGGACACTTACTGAGGATTTGGAACTGTCGTTCCGTGCGCAACTTGCAGGCTGGAAGTTTCTCTATCTTGATGACCTGTTAGTGCCGACTGAATTGCCGGCTTCGGTTCGCGGTTTTCGCTCACAGCAATATCGCTGGGCCAAAGGGGCGGTGGAGACTGCGTTGCAGATGCTTCCGACTATTTGGCGTGCGAGTATTCCTTTACGTCAGAAAATCGCCGCTACTTTGCATTTGACGCACAAGTTTATAAATCTAGTGATGGTGGCCTTGGCGCTGACTCTGGTTCCGGCGTTGTACTTGCGTTTGGAGGGTGGCATTGAGAAGTTGTTTTTGGTGGACCTGCCTATTTTTCTGCTGGGGGCTGGGTCAATGTCTATTTTCTACGGGATATCATTCCGGCGCACCAATAAGAATCCTAAGCTACGTGACACATTGATTCTTCCATTTTTGACTTCATTAGGAGTGGCCTTGGCAGTCAATAATACTCGTGCGGTTTTTTCGGCGCTACTGGGAAGACGGTCTGAGTTTGTCAGGACTCCTAAGAGCGGCGTTGATGAGAGAACTGACGGCTCTTTGCCAAAGTCTTACCGCATGAAGAGTGACGCCTCAACGCACATTGAGGCGGGACTGGCGTTGTATGCTACAGTTTCAGTTGGAATTGCATTGTCATTACACTTGTATTTCACAGCCCCTTTCCTTGCGACATTTGCTGTGGGTTATAGTTATTTGACATTCCTGAATTATCGAGAATCCCGAGTCGTGAGTTGAATCACATGAGTAAGGGCGCAGAACTTGGAATAGGCTTGATGGCGCGTGCGCCGCAGTTGGGGCGGGTTAAGACGCGTCTTGGGGCTGATATTGGCGCCGAAAAAGCCACTGCGGTGTATTGCGATTTACTTGAGCATATCTCTGCCGACTTGGTTACTGAGACCGGGAAGCTGTGTGGTAGCGCTGTTAGCTTTTGCTGGTTTGCTGACCCTGAAGAATCGATTCCTTTGCTAAGAAAGCAGTACCAAGGGTTTGAGGATTTCTTTGGGCAATGTGACGGAGACCTTGGTGCGAGGATGAAACATGCGCTGGAGACGCTTTTGCAACGATACCAGTACGCGGCGCTTATTGGCGCGGACATCCCTGATACTTCTGCTGGACACATAAACGATGCTCTTGCGGCTTTAAAAGAGCATGATGTTGTGCTGGGCCCTACGTTTGATGGCGGTTATTACTTGATAGGTGTTGCCAAGGCGCATATTGAGCTGTTCAGCGGAATACCCTGGAGCGCTGAGGATACTTTTGCGAAGACAATTGCGGCCTGTGAGTCTGCCGGTCTTAGCTATCATCTCTTGGAGACTCTTGGGGACCTGGATGTACTCTCCGACTTTGAGAGAATCAAGTGGCGACCTAATTCAGTGGATATTTAATTTGCGAAAAAACTGAATTTGAAAAAGAAAGAGCGGATGGGGCCAAAGCCACATCCGCTCTCTTTGTACTAATCCTAATGGCGCTGACTTGGGTTAGGACGCAACCGCGCCGATGCTTTCCAAGTCGATTACTTTTGAGAGGTCGAGGAAAATCAAGAGGCGATCTTCCATCTTTGCCACGCCTTGAATGTACTCGGCGTTGGCTCCGGTGGCGATATCCGGTGGCGGCTCGATGGTCGATACCGGGATTCTCAGCACTTCAGAGACTGAATCGACAATCAACCCCATCACATGTGAATCGATATCGACTACTACTATGCGGGTGTTTTTGTCATTGTCCTGATGTGCGACTCCAAGACGTTTGCGCAAATCTATGATGGGTATCACTTTTCCGCGAAGATTGATTACACCTTCAACGTAGGCTGGCGCCTGGGGCACCTTAGTGATATCAACCATGCGATTGATTTCCTGCACCTTGGTGATATCGACACCGAATTCTTCAGGACCGATGTTGAACGAAACGAGTTGTAGCAATTCGTCGCCAACGGCGGCCGCTGTTGCGGCTTTTGTGACAGTGAGTTCTTGTGACATGTAGGATTCCCTTCTTTTGCTGTCGCATGGGCGACTATAAATGGATTAGTCTTCTTCGCTATCCCTGAATCTAGCTTGGCGGTTGAAAGATATTTGCTACTGTCAAGGACTCGGTATATATATCGGGAGGAACTATGGGGGCTTCACATACCTGAAGCTTAAATGTTCAACTTCAGGCAATAGAGAAATGACGACTAGTGTTTCATTGTGAATTACTCCCACTATATTGGGAACCCAAGCGCTACTTGGATGTTATCATAGGTAGAGTCATTGCGCTTTGGGCGCTGGCATGTTGGAGAGTAGGTTTCTTCAATCAAAGATGATTTAGAATGTCGCGGTGTCCGCAACCTCGGGTAGTTGACTAATCCCCTCTACCCTGCGGGCGCCGTCGCATATCCCCGATTCGCCGTTCGTTTTCAATCCCACAATCAGACAAAAATAATAGGGAGCCACATGATGTGGCTCCCTATTATCAATTGCTGCTAACTACTAAAAGAATCGGGGCTAACTGTTAGGCCAGAATCTCCCTACGGTTGTGTGCGGGAAGAAACTCTTCCAGGCGAACCAAAAAGTTGTTATCACAGGCATTGGCTCGAAGCCGTCCTGACCAGCCCGGAAATCAGCCGGTGAGACGGTTTTGCCATTGAATTTGACGTCGCCGTTGATTTCGACATTCAGCTTTCCTTTGCGTGCATTATCGGCGCTGGTGGAATAGGCGAATGCATCCCCGGTGGCCGGGTCGTAGAATACTACAGCAACCTTATCGGTGAATACCACTTTGGAAGCGGCGGCTGTCTTCACTTCGGCTAGCGGTAGGGCTACTGCCTCACGGCCGATGCGCACACCCAGCGCTTGGGCCTTTGTGCCTAGTTCTTCGGATTCGATTGTGTGTCCGAAGATTCCAATGCGGGCTGTGTCGGCGAAATATCGTTTGTAGTAGGAGCCTTTGTCGCCCTTTGCTTCTTTCTTGAGAAACTTGGCGTTGGGGTATTGGGATAGTACAGCCGAGAATTTCATAAACTCTGAAGGGACTAACTCCAAGGTATTCCCCATCGCTGAGCCTTCCAGGGCGTCACCGGAGATTTGCGACCACAGCGACGAGGTCTGGCGGTCCATCAATACAAGTGCGTCTTTCCACAATGACCCGGAGGCCTCGAAGGTATAGGTTTTTCCTTCAATCTCTGCGGCATACACGATGCCGGTATAGCAGAGTGGTCACCAGGTCACCGCTATCGCGGCGCCTCCTATGTGGTCGTTTACTACTTCATGTCCGTCGAGGTGCCAAATCGAATAGGCCTTGACCTCATCGCCGCTCCGCACGACCATCATGGGCTCTTCAGCGTAGTAAAGACTTTCGGCCTTTGCCGCTGTCACAAATTCAGGCTTGAAAATCGCTGGAATCTGACCGGGTTTGAGAACTGTGTAGAGGGTATCCCCGTTTAGCATTCTGGTTTCTGGTTTGGGTCGTTGGGCGTCAGCCACGGTTATCGAAACCGCGGAGAGCGCCAATGCCAAGGCGGCGGCTTTGCCAAGCGATGCTCCGAGTGACTGGTACGGAATTCTTGTCATTACTTCCGGTTCTTCCTTTTTTGGTCAACTGTTTGTATATCAGTTGAAAATGAGATATTTCCTGTAGCTGTTTTACAACATTACTCCATCAAACCACAACGTCGGGAAAGGTAAATAGGTTTCAAGAGAATAGCCAATTATGAGGATATGGGTTCGTTCGGTAAATATGGTAGCTCGTTGTATCGAGTTGGTAGTGATTTTGTTTCTTTCACTAGTTCTTCTACTAGAGGTGTTTTTTTGAAATCTGAAGTGAGGTTGTAGGGAAATTGTTTGCGCGATAGGTTCTTGGGCGCCGGAACGACGCCCCTACAGTTTGAGAGATTCTGCTTGAATCTTGAAAGGCACAGCGCGCTGTGCCCCTACTGTTGTGGGTTTTGAGTTTTGATGTTTGGGGTTGGAGTGGATTATTTGCCCGGTTGGGGGTTAATCTGTATGTTGGGTTTGAATTGGGCGTTTCTTTTGATGTCCGATGTTTGCAGAAACTCTCCAACTCTTAGTAATAGGGCTTAATAATGAAAGACAAAAGAAACACCACGCTGGCTCGGAATTTGATTGATTACTCTACTGAATTGAAGGCTGGTGAGACGGTTTATATTGAGATTAAGGGGCGGGATGCGCTTGAGTTGGGCAAGGAGCTTATCAAACGCGCTACCGAGGTCGGGGCGAATCCGTTTTGGTTCTACAATGATGAGTCATTGTTGCGTCAGTGGATGAAGACCGCTAGTGAGGAGCAATTCAAATTGCAGGCGGATTATCATCTTTCGATGATGCAGAAGGCTGACGCTTACATTGGGGTTCGCGGCTCGGATAATGCTTTTGATTTGGCGGATGTTGATGAGGAGCAACGTAAGAGATATTCACAGCTTTTCTATAAGCCGGTTCATCTTGAGGAGCGGGTTAAGCGCACTCGTTGGGTGGTTATGCGTTATCCAAATAATGCAATGGCGCAGTTGGCGGAGACTTCGCAGGAGGCCTTTGAGGATTTCTATTATGATGTTTGCTGTTTGGACTATGCGAAGATGTCCAAGGCGATGAATCCGCTCAAGGCGCTGATGGCCTCAACTGATAAAGTGCACATTAAGTCTCCGGGGACTGATCTTACTTTTTCGATTAAGGATATTCCGATTGTTAAGTGTGACGGTCAACGGAATATTCCTGATGGTGAATGTTATACCGCGCCGGTGCGTGAGTCTGCTAACGGGGTTATTACTTTTAATTGCCCTTCGATGTATAATGGCAAGGTTCACGAAAAGATTTCGCTAACTTTTGAGAACGGTAAGGTTGTTAAGTCGAGCGCAGGTTCAAATGCGGATCATTTGGAGCAGACACTTAACACTGATGAGGGCGCACGCTATGTTGGTGAGTTTGCAATTGGTGTGAATCCGTTTATTCTGCATCCGATGAAAGACACGCTCTTTGATGAAAAAATCAAAGGCTCCTTCCACTTCACCCCCGGCCAGTGCTATGACGAAGCGCCGAATGGCAATCAATCATCGATTCATTGGGATATGGTGCTGATTCAACGCCCTGAGTATGGCGGCGGTGAGATTTGGTTTGACGACAAACTTATCCGTAAGGATGGTGTGTTTACTGATGCTGATATGGAGCGCGGGTTTTCGGCTGAGGAGCTGAAGGCTAGTTGACGGGGATTGAATTTTGTAGGTCAAGTCCCCCTTTTAGGGACTTGACACTTTAACTAATGGCTAATTATTGTCAATAAGGCAAGAGGCAAAGTCAAGTCCCTAAAAAGGGGACTTGACCTACGTGGCTCTCGCTTTGGTGTAGCCAAACCTGGAAGAGTAGGGGCAGGGTTTCCCTGCCCGGGCGCCGAGACGGCGCCCCTACGAGAGGTAAAAATCGCGGGAAAGTGTCAAGTCCCTAAAAAGGGGACTTGACCTACTTGGTAGCTGGTATATGCCTTGCCGTATTGTGTCAGTCCTGTGACGACGGCACTTTTTTGTTGAATGTTAGTTCTACCGCCAACACTCCGGCTATTACAAGTAGACCGCCTAGGGCGAAGTGGTAGGTTATGGTTTCGCCTATCATTAGGTAGGCCAGGGCTACTACTATTATTGGTTGTAGGTTGTGGAAGGGGGCTATTCGGGAGGCTTCGAAGTATTTTATGGCCCAGTACCATAGGACGTAGGCGCCGACTGACAGGCCGGTGCCCAGGTATATTACTGCGCCCCAGCCTTCGGGGCTGATTGCGCCGAGGTCTACGTCGCGGGTCATGTAGATTCCGAAGGGTGAGTAGACAATTGTGCCGGCCAGCGCGGCGTAGGCGGTTACTTTGAAGGCGCCGTAGCGCTCGACTAGTGGTTTGCCCAGCACGGTGTACAGGCCCCAGACTATTACTGCTATCAGGATGATGAAGTCGCCGTAGAGCATATCGGCGCTGAATTTTACGCCCTGCTGTGAGATGATTACTACCGCTCCTATTACCGCTAGCGTCACACCTATTCCTCTGCGCGCGGTGAAGCGCTCTTTTAGGATGAATAGTGAAAAGATGTAAATGAAAATCGGGGTGAAGGCGAATAGTAGTGAACCGTGGGTGGCGGTTGTGAAGTTTTGGCCGTAGATGTACATCGCTTGATTGAACACTACTATCATTATTCCCAGTCCGGCGATCTTTATTGCGTCTTTACGCGGGATGCGAACTTTGTCGCCCAGCCAGGGCATCAGCGCCAGCATCACCACTGTGGCAATTAAGAAACGAAAAAAAGCAAAGGTGAATGGCGGGACATCACGCAGACCGATTTTGGTAATCGGGAATGCAAGGCCACCGAGTATTTGCTGGATTACGATTACAGTGTAAAGATTGAGACGGGTCGGAGTTTTCCGAACGCTATTTGGTGGGTGACTATCCGCAGACGCAGAACTCCCGCTTTCGCGAGAGCTCTGCTTGCCCGGGAACTTGTTCAAGCGCTGACAGCGCTTTCGTCTTTGACTTTCGCTAGTTCGTCAAGTAGCGCCACTGCAGTGCGGCAACCACCTTCGAAATCTTCGTAGCGATATTTTTCGTTGGGGCTGTGCGCGTTGTCGTCATGTTGACCGAAGCCTAACAACAAAGTGTTTAGGCCCAGCAGTTCTTTGAATACTCCCACTACCGGTATGGAGCCGCCCTCTTTCATGAATAGAGGTTCGACACCGAAGCCGGTTTTCAGGGCGCGTCCAGCGGCTTCTAGCCAGGGGCCGTCGGTTGGGGTTTCTACCGCCGGGGTGGCTTCACGCTCAAAGACTTCTACGGTCACTCCTTTTGGCGCTAGCTCTTTGATCTTTTTGACTACTGCGGCGCTTACTTTGTCGGGGTTTTGACTGGGGACCATGCGCATGGTGATTTTGCAGGTGGCCCATGACGGAATGATTGTCTTGGCGCCTTCGCCTTGATAGCCGCCGGTTATGCCGTTGATATCGAGAGTCGGTCTGCGCCAGGTGCGCTCTAAGGTTGTGAATCCTTTTTCGCCTACTACTTCGGGAATGCCGAGTCCTTTGGCATATTCGGCTTCATCAACTTCGAGTTTTTTCCATGACTCTTTTTCGAAGTCGGTCACCGGGTCTACGTCATCGTAGTAGCCATCGACTGTTATGTGATGGTCTTTGTCTTTGAGGCCGGCGATTATTTCGCAGAGTGCGTTGATGGGGTTTTCAATTGCGCCACCGAAAGAGCCGGAATGGACATCACGGTCGGGGCCGGTTACTTTTACTTCGATGAAAACGATTCCTCGTAAGCCATAAGTGACAGCAGGTTTTCCGGGTGCAAATTGCGAACCATCGGAGACTACGACGATGTCGGCTTTTAGTTTTTCTAGATTGCTCTCAATGAATTTCGGCAGGTTTGCGGAGGAGACCTCTTCCTCGCCTTCTATCATGAGCTTAACGTTCATGGGAAGTTCGCCGTTGGTTTTCAGATGTGATTCTATAGCTTTGATGTGGGCGAAGACCTGACCTTTGTCATCGGTTGCGCCGCGGGCGTAGATTACGTTATCGATTAACACCGGCTCGAAGGGGCCGCTTTTCCAGAGTTCGAGTGGCTCGGGGGGTTGGACATCATAGTGGCCGTAGATTAAGACTGTCGGCAATGAGTCGGAGACGATGCGCTCGGCATAGACAACCGGATGACCGTCGGTTTTGCATACTTCGGCGGTCATGCCGATTCCTTCAAGGTGTTCTTTTACCCAATTGGCGCAGTCTTTTACATCCTGCTTGTGATCGCTTTGCGCTGAGACAGATTTGAAACGTAAAAATTCAAAGTATTCAGCGAGGCGTTGCTCTTTTTGGCTTTCGAGATATTCAGCTGGTGACATGTATGTAACCCCTTGTTTGACGCCAACGGCGCTTATTTTTGATTTTTGAACCAGGAGGCCGGATCTTCCATGAATTCCAGACAGGAACGTAGCATCACAGAATGGGCGCTTTCCTCATTTATGAAATACTCATAAATGCGCTTTACATTTGGATCATCGGTGTCTTTGATTTTTTGACGGTAAAACTCTTCGGTGTCCTCTTCCATCTCCAGCGCGGTTTTGTAGGCCTCGATGTCTCCCGCTGAGGCGCGGACTTCGCCTTTTAGCTCTGCCAGGCGGCGGTTGAATCCTATGATCTTTTCTTGAGGAGACTCGGGGTCTTCTTCCATAGGAATCGACTCGCCGGTATCGGAAATGGCCTGGTACATTTTCTGGATTTTCTCGGCGTGGTTGTCTTCCTGTGATGCGAGATACTCGAATGTCCTCTTGGCGGCGGGATGTTCGGATTTTTCTGCGGCTTCCAGCAGGAACTTCTTCCCCTCACGCTCGATTTTCAGAGCAATGCGGAAAGGCTCCAGAATCTTCTCTTTATCTTCTTCTGAGTAATGTTTTGCGTTCATATTATTCTATCCTCTTGGTGGCGAAAATCAGCTGCGGCGGTTTTGACATGAGAACCGTCTCAGCGGCAAAGTAATACCGAAACCCGAGACGGGCAAATCTACATTGACAAATGTGCTTTTGCAGGGCTACAAGTCCATTTTTCTGAACTTCAACACTGCCAGCGAATAGACTCCCACAGCAGAGAGAGTTGAGGTCAGGAGGGCCGACCAATTGAGCGAATCGCTTCCGACTGTTTTGGCGGTGGCTAGCATTGAGGAAATATCGGAGCTACGTGGCAGGATGTAATAGGCTACATCTGCGATTTGTGTCATTAGGTTGTTGTCCAGCAACGAGAGGAACCCTCTCATTTCTTCCAGCGCGAGAATTTTTGCTACTAGCCATACGGCGAAGGTTATTAGAAATGCGAATGACCCGGAGCGGGTAATCAACCCCAGGAATGATATCAATGGCACGTAGATGACGAAGACAATCACTTCGAGAAAAAGCTGCTTGATTATCTCTGCTCCAGATATGTGAAATGGAAACAGTTGTGACAGGAATGCGCCGTAGATTCCAAGCAATAGTAAGATTAGAAATGAGAACACCAATGTATTTGCAAGGATTGTGTATGAGAGGAATCCGGTTCTTGAGAGAGGTTTTGAGAGATAGAATCCTGCCAGAGTCGGCTTAATCATCTCGGGGATTTTGCGACTTACTCCAAAAACCGACAAGAATATTAGCGCTGACGCTAGAGAGGGTATTCCAGAAAACGCCCCCACTCCATTGATTGACGCATTGGACGCCATGTTTAGCTCTATGGTTGCGTTGTTGATTACAAATAGCGCTCCTACCCATACGAGTAGCACGATGCCGTACAAGTACATCAATCGACTCTTGACGGTGCCAAAAAACGCCAGCAACAATAGTCCTCGAAACATTATCGCTCTTCTCCTGCGGGCAACACCTGTGTTTTGTCCGCGCTCGGCCTTATTCCACCGACGCCGGTTCTTGCATTTTCTACCAGCTCAAGAAACACGGTTTCGAGGGAACGGGAACTTTGGGTAAGCGAACGTATGCTTGCTCCCTGTCCTCTGAGCCAATCAGTTAGACTGTCGATAGCGTCGTCGTTGGCTACTCTTGCGACTATTTCTTTGGAGGAGAAACTTATGATGGTCGCAATTTCTGCTGGAGGTTGGGCGCATGTTTCCGCGAAGGAACCACTTATTGAGTATTCAAGACCGATTGCAGTCAGGTCGGAAACATTGCCGATTGTCAAAACTGAACCTTGATTGAGGATAGCGACCCTATCGCAGATGTTTTCGACTTCCGCTAATGCGTGTGAGTTTATCAATGCGGTTTTGCCTTCGGCTTTTAGATCGCGGATTATCTTGGCGATTTCGGCCCGACCCACAGGGTCTACCCCGTCGGTTGGCTCATCGAGGATGAGCAAGTCTGGATTGTGAATCAGCGCCTGCGCCATGCCCACTCTTTGGGCCATGCCCTTGCTGTATTTTCCGATTTTGACATCAGCCCATTCGAGCATGCCGACTTTTTCTAATAGCATCTCGCCGCGTTCACGAATCTCGGGGTCTTTCATGCCGGAGAGTCGTCCCGATAAGGTCACCAGTCCTCGTCCGGTCATATTTCTTCGGAAACGGTGATTCTCCTGGAGGTAACCTACTTTTTGCCGGGCTTTGGGGTTTGAGGGTGGCAGGCCGAATAGTTCGCAGGAGCCTGAGGTTTGTTGGATGATATTCAGGATGGACTTTACCAAGGTTGTTTTGCCGGCGCCATTAGGGCCCAGCAGACCGAATATCTCACCGGAGTGGACTTCAAGCGAGACGTTTTTGAGCGCCTGCACTCCTTTTCCGCCGATTCCTCCGTGGTAGGTTTTAGAGAGCGATGTGGTTCTGAGGGGAATAGTCATGTCTTACTTAAAATGCGCAGAGAGTTGCCGGGAGTGAGTTAATTGTCTTTTTGGGATTGAATGGATAAATGAAATTGGCTTTCCCCTGCAAAAAGTATGAGCTGTTACGCCGGTTTGCATTTTTCTTGGAACGGCGTGATATTCAGGATGATATAAGGAGGGCCGTTCCATTGTACTGGTGTACTGGACGGTTCGGACCTCGCCGCTACGATGTGAAGGTAGCGTAATGGTAGTGGCAAACGCAACTCAAAATCTTATGCAACAGGCCAAAGAAATGAGCAATAATAGTACTGGAAGCGCTAGACACCATAATCTATTCACAAAAGCGATCGTGTTGACGTTGTCTTTGTTGGCGCTAATAGGCGCTAACGCCTCGGCCAACTCGCGGTTGACTCTCTCCAATCCTGAATTCGACTTTGGTTTTGTGCCGACGAATTCGGATGTGTTCTATCGTTATTGGCTGCACTCAACTGGCTCCTCGGCTTTGGAGATTGAATGGACAGACGCTTCCTGCCCCTGCGCTGTTCTGCCGTTAACCAGCAAGACAGTTGAACCTGATGATTCAGTGGGACTGGAGTTGGTTTTCACTTCCGGAAGAGCGGCGGGCGCTATAACACGCAAGCCGTACATTAAGACCAATGCCGATGAAGAACCCGCAAGGACTGAGTTCACTGCGAAGGTTGTGCCCGGTGACACCAAGGTTGTCGAGCCATTGGGTATTACTCCATTCCGTGCGGATCTCTCAGCGATTGGAAGATTTCACCAGGATACTGCGGCCATAGTGTTCTATAACAATTCGGAATTGCCAATGGAATTGAGTGTAGTTTACTCTTATCCGGAATATTTTTCGGTGAAACTTCCTGAAACTATTGCTCCTCAGAAATCAGATACGTGTTTTGTCATTCTTAATGCAGAGACACCTGTGGCTCAAGGGGCATTTACTAAATCATTTACGGTAGAGGCCGCTTTGCGTAGAGTTGGCGATAACAGCCTGCTTAGCAGGTTTACTATCCCGGTGAGGCGCAAATATTCTCCAGCTAAATAACTTTATTGCCCGCTCTTCCGATTAAATAGGTGTAAGAGCTAGTTCTGGCGGGAATCGGGATTCATGAATAATAATATGCTTAGAGAACGTACACTAAGAGATTATCTGCTACATCGTTTGTGGCTACTGCGCTTTTGCGCCGGTATTGTTGTGTTCGGTTCAACTTTATTCTTATACGCTTCAGGTGCGTTTGCCGAAGATGTGGTGACTTTTGATCATACAGAGTTCAATTTCGGGCAGATGCGGGCCAACAACTTTGCCAGTCATACATTTTGGATCCATGCCAGCGGTCAAGATACAATTGTGATTGACACCGTTATCCCGGGTTGTGGCTGTACCTCTATACCTCTTAGCAAGAATGTTTTGGCCCCGGGAGACAGTGTGGCATTCGAGATTCTCTTCGACAGCAAAGACCTAATTGGCAGTGTGGCGAAAAAACCAGGTTTTAGACTGCAGGGTGATAGCGCTACTTACAGTTTCAAATTCTATGCCTCGATTCTAACCAAGGAAGTGCAGTTTTTCCCCCTGGCAATAATGCCGTCAGTTATGGCGTTGCAGGAGAAGCCTGCTCGTTCGGGAGCCGAATTCCCATTTCAGATTCACAATAGTTCTGACGAAGACATCAAGATCGATATTGTTGATTATCCATCAGGTATCTTCAAATTTAGCCTGCCCGACTCGATTCCTGCGGAGGGGACAATTACGGGGCATTTTTCTTTGCTCCCCGGGTTTCCGGAGGATGAGGACATTTACAAGTCAGTTACTTTCGAAGTTAATAACAGTGAGCTATATCGACTGACGACTCCAATTCTTATGAAATCCGCCAAAGCCAAGGCGGCTGTAGCTGACACGAATTCGGTATCAAAACCAGACAGCCTCAAGCAACGCGAGTAACTAGCGCCGTAACTGGCGAGATAGCAACACGTTAAGATTTTCCTTATCGTGGAACTATTTGTCGTCGATAATTGTACTATTGGTAGTATTGTCCGTCAGATAGAGGAATAGTAGAAACGTAAAAGAATCAGGAAACCGGAGATATAAAAGCTGTCTTGGTGTAAGTTAGCCCTAATTGATATGAATATCGATGGTATGAATATCGAAAATGAGGTAAATCTTGCCATAAGAACAAATGCGGCGCTATATTGCCTGTGCCTGAGATGACCAAGACAAATTTGGTTGCTCATTTTGACGAATACTCTTTTTTGCAAAGTTAATCCGAATATATAACCATATACACTAACACTAAATCAGTATAGGTTTCGAATGCACAACACAACTCCAAGCTCGAAGCGAAGTTTACTTCATCGTCGGGTTGTCCCCACATTTATTGCGGCTGTGGCTCTTGCCGCGAGTTTTGTGGCTACTGCCAGCGCAGAATCAAACTTGACGATAGAACAATCTAGTTTTGATTTCGGGTATGCGCCTCAGAAATCGAAACTTAGTCACATATTTTGGCTAAAGTCAACAGGAACAGACCTGTTGAAAATCGCCAAGATCGTGCCTGGCTGAGGATGCACAAAAGCGCCTCTTGAGAAAGAGTCGCTCGCTGTCGGTGACAGCACTCGGCTAGAAATTATTTTCAACACTAAGACTTCACGCACAAAAGTTACTAAGCGTCCTAAGATTTTTATCGCAGGTAGCGATTTACCGCGCTCGGTGCAGATTACCACTCATGTAATTGCTAACCCGGATTCTACATTCCCGGTGGTTTTTGAGCCGTATAAGCTTGATGTTTCACAGTACGGTTCTAAGAAGCGCACAACAATCGAATTCGAGATCAAGAATGTCTCACCTAAAGACCAGGAGATTGAGATAATCAGTTTCGACGATCGTTTCTTCTCGGTGGATGTACCGAAGCACATCAAGACCGGAGCCACTATTAAGGCTAAGCTCAAGGTCAAGGACAGTAAGGTCGCAGACTCTTTTGAGAAATCAATTACACTGGCGTTCAAGCAGGACCAGCCTAATAGCAAGCCGGTTCGATTCACTATTCCGGTGACTAGAACGGTACGCACGCTTTCTTCCAAGTTGGACTCGGTTATGACTTCAACTGGTAAGTCGGGCGGTTCGAAGTAACGAGTTAGTAAGCTCTATTTAGACACAAAAAAGTCGCTCCGATTAGTACGTTCATGGTACATTCGGAGCGACTTTTTTTGTGAGTTTGGCTGATAGTCTCGCCGTAGTTGGCGGTAACACTCAGAATTGTTATCCACCGCTCTGACGGAATAGACGGTTGATACTAGCTTCGATTCCCGGGTCGAAGGCTTCGCCTTGGGCGTTTGAGTGTTTCAGGCGATAGTCCGAGTAGCCGTATTCATTGGCGAATATGAAGTATACTCCACCTTGAATGCGATCGTAGTTCCATCGCTCCCAACCCGAGTTGTTAGTGATGTCATTACCAATTGATGGTAGGGCCACTTCTATTAGCTCATCGGGGAATCCATATTGCAATAAAACACGACCGGGGTCACGTTTCCATCCGTCGAGACTCTCCGAGGTGAAGCTATATTTTTTCATTGCAAAGCGATAGCGCTTTAGAATTTCATCGCGGAAAGTGGTTACGCCGATTGCCGGGTTATCTCCGTTGTCCAACCAGAATTGGGTTATGTATTGACGCTGACCACTTTCGGTTAGTGACTCCATGAAATCTCTATCTCGTGGTGTGAGTAGCCAGTAGATCATCTGTTTGCGATCTTCCAGGCTGGTAGTGTCATATCCGTTTTGCCCCTCTTGAGCTGTTGCGAATTTTTGGTAAGGGTTGCGGAAATATAGCATTCGAGCGCTGGTATCAGTGATTCCAGCGGCGGGGTCAGTGATGATCAGGTTTAATCTTTGATTGCCGGTTTCGGTGACGGAATGGGGCACAGAACGAGTAAAGACTATTGAACTGCCTTGCACTTCCCAGAACACTTCAGAAAGAATCTCGGTGGTTTCGCGAGCCTGACTTATCAGCTCTACTCTGGCTCCTATATGGTATTTGCCATCTGCGTCTGGTTGGAGATTATATATTTCTGCGTAAATGTGTATGAGAGAGTCATTGGTAGAAAATGCTCCACCGGGATTGGGAAACACTCTCCACCCGTTTTTTATCATCAGATCTCCTGAGCTACCTGAGCCAACATATTCTAAGCTATATGCAATTTCCAAGCCGCTGATTAGCAATGTCTTTGAGAGGGCGCTATCGAGATTGATGCGGAAATAATGTGAAGCGGTAACTTTGCTTGTGACATCCGTTACAGTCAGTTCCGCAGAATACTTCCCTGGATTGATAATCATTCGGAGACGATTTCCTATGAACATTGAGCTATCGCTAGCTATGGGGCTACGGGTGGCGAATGCCTGTGAGACTGAATCAATCGGAAGACTTTGCCCATCGAATAGAGTTAGAGACGCTACTACGCCGGCTATGTAGCCGCCATTCACTGTATCGGGCAGGAATGTTAGAGCGTCGGCGTTCAGTGAATAGGAAAACTCCACTGCGGTTGCTGGACTGAGAGACGGATTGGGAAATCCGATTGGCGTTGCATCAAGTTGCATCTCAGCGGCATTTGAGGTGTTGTTAGAATAAAAGAGAGAGAGAATGGCAAAGAGAAAGACGAACCACAATTGATTGGTCAGGCGGTGTGACTTCATGCTAACTCCAGCTGAATTTGTCATAATCATACTCTCGTGTTTTATACGGTAGGCGTTTCTAACCTAGCGCACTCTTCCATCGTAGGGATACTGCAAGCGAAAATCCTCATCGCCGTATTCATCAACGAACAGATATCGCAAAAGCTCGCCATTTACATTGTAATAGTACCAGACTTGGTACGCTCCGACGTTAATCGAAACTGGTTCATCGACAACCTCGTCGGGTCTACCCTGCTTTAAGAATACTGTCCCTCTGTCGCTTTTCCAACCTGATCTTCTAGGGGTGGAGAAGTTCGCCTCGGCGTAGCGTATACGCGCATAATATGCCAGGAGGGCCTCGTTTTCGTGTGACCCGGGAGTTGGGTCTCGTCCTTTCCAAAATGCCGCCCAGGCCGCCATTCTCTCTTTGACAGTTTTCGCTTTCTTGAGGGCTGATTTTTCATCGGAGGTTGCGATTGGCTCTAATTGAGCCACCACAGTTTTGTAGTCGTGACGAACTCTTCCCATCAGAGACCAGTTTACCGAGAAATTATCTTCACGGACAAAAGCCGGTTTGTGCTTCTTCATTCTTTTCTTACTGGTGTAGAGCGAAACTGTGATTTCGTAGGCGCCAGGGACGAAATCTTTCAGATTCACGCTTCGTAATTCCTTAGAGATTGGCCTGTCCATGTTTACATATATGCTGTCATGATAGACCAGTCCTTTGTTTCGATGTAATATTTCTGTTTCGACTATGACATCACCTTGATGATTCTGGCCTCCGTATATTTCGAAGTAGTATAAAACCGGACCGCCGTCATCGCCTCCCTGCAATCCTCTATCTACAAGAGGCACTGCGACGAGGTCTCCTTTGCGAAAGAATTTGTCGTCTTCTTTGGCTTGACGTGATGAGTATAGGAATTCCAGTCCTGAGAGTTTTGGCCGTTTGGAGACGGAGAAGTCGTTTAGTCTGATTTTGATTTCTTTTTTGGCGGTTCGGTCGGCGTTGAAATCTTCCAGAGTGGCTATTATGCGGTATTTTCCAGGGGGTAAATCTAATTCAACTAGATTTAGGACGAAATCAGAGTACAACTTGGTTCTCGGGAGATCCGAAACAACTTTTTCGCGTTTGAAAGATTCGTATCCAACCTGTCTTTTGTCTTTGAAAACACGGATAGACATTTTGTAACGAGCTTCATAGCCTTTGTCGATGGGGACGAACGTGAGGCCGGTATTGGGGATTTTGTAGTAAACTTCGAGTCGAGTTTGCTGCAGGGAGTCGGAGCGAAACTGAGACCAATCCAAATTAAAATGGGGGTCTCCGATTTGGCCGGTCGGGCTGAAGGCCTGAAGCTGACTTTGGGCGACTTGGGGAGCCGACAAGGAAAGCAGGGCAATGACAAAGCCCAGTCCAAAGACACGTGTTTTACCGCTCATTTGCTCATATCGATTTCCGCAATTAGTCATATACTCTCCAAAGCGCTCCATTTTTCGGGTAAAATATATCGAGTCGTCTCCATACTCTTCTAACACCAATGTAACCATTCTGGTTTCATGGGGCAATTGAAGAATTTGGCGGTCAGATGTGTAGGCAGAGGCGGTCTGCCCGGGGATGCTTTGGGACTCAAGGGAGAGATTTACTCGTACCGCAGGGCTTCAATGGGGTCGAGTCGGGCGGCTTTCCATGCAGGATAGATACCTGCTGTGATTCCAGTACCAAACGAGAGGACCAAGCCTACCACTACCCAAAATGGGGAGAGATAGTAGGTCCAACCAATTGCGGTAGTCAAGATCAGTCCCCCCAGGGCTCCTACTATGATACCTACTATACCGCCAATTCCGGTTAGGGTTGCGGCTTCGGTGAGGAATTGCAATAAGATATTGGAGCGCTTGGCTCCAATTGCTTTGCGGACTCCGATTTCCCGGGTTCGCTCGGTTACTGATATGAGCATGATATTTATGACACCGATTAGTCCGACAAGCAAACCTACAGAGGAAATCGCAAGACCGGCGATACGGACTGTGTTGGTGAACTCTCCGACCCTGTCTTTGAAGCTGTCCTGAGTAAGAAGACCAAAGTTGTTGGCCTCATCCGGCCTTACACGTCGAACGCGACGAAGAGCATTGGTTACTTGTTCTTTTGCTTCTTCAATTTTGTCTCGCGAAACGACACTCAGGAGGATTCTCACATCTTTCGTAGAAGGGTACAGATTCTCAAAAGTGGTCATGGGGATAAAAATGAAGTCATTCTCGCTTATGCCGAACATATCATCAATTTCCTCCTGGACGCCGATGACGGTGAACTTGTAGCTGTTGACACGTATAACTTTTCCAATTGCGTCTTCGCGCACTTCAAACAGCGCATCAGCCATTTCCGGACCAAGCACTGTCACCATGGAACGACGCTCCATATCGACGTCGTTGATGAACCGACCGAATTCTACACCCCGATTGGTGACCTCTGCCTGCTCGGGCCATACACCTCGATAGTCGTCTGGATTTGTTGCGCGTTTGTTGCCATACTTGGCCACATTGTTGAACATTCGTTTTTGCGGCGCAACAGCGGCAACCAGGTCACAACTTTCTAGTATTGCGTTCACCTCTTTGAAAGTGAAGTTCTTTCTATTCTCGCCGGTTTCGCGGGCTCTTTCCGCATCGGCGTGTGAGGCCCATTTGGTTATGTAGATGACGTTTGTTCCTATTTTATCGATGGATGCTTCAGTGTAGTTTTGGAAGCCTTCGAGAATAGTATTGACAAGAATAACCGCGCTAACTCCTATAAGCACGCCAAGAATGGTCATGAAGCTACGAAATTTATGGGCCATCAATGAGCGTAAGGCCATTGAACCACTTTCGATTATTTCGGAGATTCTATTTGTCTTGGTTTCCATGATTTTCGAACCTATTCGTAGCTTAGCGCCTCAATGGGATCCATTCTGGCCGCTTTCATTGCCGGATACATGCCGGAGGCGACACCCACAAAAGTCGATATACCTACTCCCAGTATCGCCGCCAGCATAGTAGGATTTGCGTCAATGTCCATCATGCCCAAAATGGCGCCTCCTGAAATACTCCCGAGAATAGCTCCCAGCACGCCACCGATTATTGACAATATCAGAGATTCATATAAGAACTGCGAACGGATATTGGCGCTGCTGGCGCCGATTGATTTGCGAACACCTATTTCTCTGGTTCTTTCTGTTACTGAGACCAGCATGATGTTCATTATGACGATTCCGCCAATTACAATGGAAAGTGTTGGAAGCAGGATTACAATAAATCTGAATGCTTTGGTGATGTTGTTTATGAATCCAAGTATGGCGTCAGGAGTTAGGATATCGAAGTCATCCTCTTCGTCGTACATGACATGACGGTGTGAGCGCATCACAACTCGAGTTTGATCCATGGCCTCTTCAAGGCGCTCTTTTGAGACGGCTTTGACTCTGATATTTACTCGTTCGCCTCTTTCACCGAATTGTTTTCTCATGGTTGAAAGCGGGATAAATGCGAACTCATCCTGAGATTGACCGAAGATTGAACCCATTTTACCAGCCACACCGATGACAATATACTTGCGGTCACCGATTCGAATGTGCTTTCCGATTGGATCCGTATCAGGAAACATCCCATCCTTTACGTCAGCGCCAATGAATGCTACGTTCTTATGCTGACGTTCGTCTTCTTCTGAAAAATAGCGACCACTTTCAACTTCAAAGTCGCTAATGTCGTAGATGTTGGGCGTGTGACCTTCCAATCGCACTCTACGCATTACTTCTGTTTTGTACTTTATGTTCGCCGAAGCATAGGCCTCTGCTCCAACCTCCTCGCAGGCGTCGCATCCCTCACGAATCGGATCAATCAATTCTCGAGTAATAATCTTGCGTCGACTTTTCTTTTCCCATTCAACATAGCTGGTAACAATTCCGAAACGTGTAACCTGAAAGGAGTTCTCCCCCATAGTGGCGAAAACGCTTTCCATGTTGCTTTGCATTCCATCGACCGCTGAAACGATACCTATGACAGACGTAATGCCCATCACCATTCCCAGGATAGTTAATCCTGAGCGTAGTTTGTTTATCCAAACTGCGTGGAGTGACTCTTTGATGAGGGCGCCTACAATCACGCGACACGTCCCTGGAGTTTTTCTTCTTCGGTGACACGACTATCGCGAGAGATTTTTCCGTCGAAGATTGTGATAATTCTTTCAGCGTTGGCAGCGATATTTGGTTCATGTGTCACAAGGATAATTGTGTGACCCTGCTCATGTAGTTTGCCGAAGAGGCGCATGATTTCTTCGCCGGTTTGGCTATCAAGGTTACCGGTGGGCTCATCGGCGAGCACAATGGATGGCTCATTCACAAGGGCTCGCGCAACTGCTACACGTTGCCTTTGTCCGCCAGATAGCTGATTAGGTTGATGAGTTAGTCTATCGCCCAGCTCTACTCTCTCTAGCGCTTTTGTTGCTTTTGCGATGCGGTCTTCTTTTGAATCGCCGCTGTAGATTAGCGGTAACTCTACATTGTGCAATGCTGTGGCGCGAGATAGAAGATTGAAGGTTTGGAATACGAATCCGATTTCGCGATTGCGAATCACTGCTAGTTGGTCGTCACTTAGGAGACTTACATCCGTGTCGTTTAGGATATACTTACCGCGAGTGGGAGTATCAAGACAGCCAATAAGATTCATTAGCGTTGATTTACCGGAGCCGGACGGGCCCATTATGGCTACGTACTCACCTCGTTTGATTGTGACAGATACCCCGCGGAGAGCCTGTACTTGCTCTGAGCCCATCTGGTAGATCTTCCACAAGTCTCTGGTCTCAATCAGAATGGAATTATTTTTCGAAGCGCCTTGACTCATGCTACTCTTACTTTCTTTTCTTTCTATCGCGAGACTTGTTTTTCTTGCCGCTCAATTTGTTCAGCGAACGTTCTGAGATTTTCACATAATCACCATCTTCCAGCTCGCGAAGTGTCTTGAAAGAACCGGAGATGACTGTGTCCCCTTTTTGTACACCTGAAAGGGCGACAATGTTCTTTTCATCGGCTATGCCTGTAACCACTTCGGAAAACTTCGCCTGGCCGTCTCGTAGTACAAAAACACCAGTGATTTTTTTCTTCTCACCGTCTTTATCCAAATCGCTCTTATCGTCCTCGGCGCTCTGGGCTTGGTTATCATCGTCATCGTCAACTTCGGCGGCATTGACGTTGCTAACGATAACGCCGTCAGAGCTGTCGTCTTCTGCCTCAACTTTGGCTTTACTTGAATCAACAGGTCTTTCACGCATCACTATGGAGGAGTAAGGCACCAGCGTCTGACCGTGCGCTGTTGCCGAAGTGATATCTACTGACGCGGACATTCCCGGTCGAATTCTGGCAGTAGTGGGTTCAAAGCGAACTTTGACGCGGAAGTTGATAGAAAACTCCTGTGTTCCCTGTCCCTGCATGATTGCCGAATTGCCAATCTCGACAACGTGACCGACGAAGACTGAGTCACGGAATGCATCTACTTCGATTTCAGATTCCTGCCCGATTTCTACTTTCGCGATTTCGGTTTCATCAACATCGACTTCAACTTCAAACACCGACAAATCAGAAATGGTCATCAGGGTCTTGCCTTGGGTGAAGGAGGTCTGAGCTTGGGCGATTTCTCCTACTTCTGCGTTTAGGAAAGTCACTACACCGTCCATTGGCGAAACGATTCTAGTTTTCGCCAGGCTGTCTTTTGCTTTCTCTAGTCTAGCGCGTTGGGTTTTGACCTGACTTTGAATCGACTTGTAGTCAGCTTCTGATTTCTGCGAGACGTATCTGGCGTTGGTGTAGTCGGTCTCAGGAGTTAACTTGCGCTCGAAGAGCTCTTTTTGACGCTCGTATTCTTCTTTGTCTTGATCACGTCGCACTCGCGCTGATTCTGCGCGGGAAGAGATATCGTCAAGTGAGTATTGCGCCTGTTGCACATCAGAGCCGAGCTGAACTCTGTCAAGCTGAACGAGCAAGTCACCCTTGCGCACAACGTCACCTTCATTAACTGACAATCCTACGATTTCAGCAGAGACCTGAGAAGTTATGTCCACTTTGGTTTGCGGTTGAATACGTCCACTGGCCGAGACCTTTTCGGAGATGTCTTTGACTTTGACTAAGTCTACTTGCACTTCGGTAGCCGGTGGACCACCGCTGACTTTCATTGAGTATCCGACTATTGCCAAGGCTGCGACTATCAGCAGGCCAATCATCAGTTTTTTCTTAGATTTCGCTTTCATAATTGTTCCTTGAGTGGCTTCGCCACCTCTTATTTGAAGATAGCGGATTAACCACCGATTGTGAGGATATTCTCCTGTATACTAGTAATAATGTTACACCAACTTATATATTCCTAAGAGAGATCCCAATTGCGGCGCTCTCCTCTTTCTATATTAGTAATTAGTACGAAACACCCATAGCGTTTTGCAATCTTGCCACAGCCAGGTTTTGGTCGAGTTGGGCGCGAATGAGTTTTACCTGCGCATCTTTGAGACTGACTTGTGCGTCGAGCAGGTCTAGAATTGACGCAGAGCCGAGGTTATATTTTTCTTGCGCAAGACTCATGTCTTCGCGCGCTGAATTGACATTTTCTCCGGAAACGGCCACTTGCGCTACAGCCTTATCTAATACGAAATATGCTTTCTTGACCGCCAGCACTACGTTGTTTCGCGCTTCCCAGCTTTCGGCTTTGGCATTGTTATAGGCTACTTTTCTATTTGTTACAGATTGTTCGCGTTGGAACCTATCGAAGATATTCCAATTTACATTGACACCAAATGCCAAATTGCGGCTTTTGAAGCTGAGGTTTTGATCTAGATTATCGGCGCGTGACGCATCGGACCAACTTTCAGAAACGAAAGCGGTTACGCTCGGGAGGTAGCCTCCTTTGGCCGAACGAACAAAATGACGGTTAACATCAACCGCCAACTCAGTGGACCGTAAACCGGGGTGTGAAGTGACTCCGCTCTGTATGGCGGCATCAAGGCTACCATCAAACTTATCTTCTACATAAGTGGTGTCAAAATCCATTTCATCGTTAAGATTGAGACCTACTTCAAATCCAAGATCCGCTTTTGTGGTTTTCACTCCGTTTTGAGCTTCAAGGAGAGCTATATTGTCATTACCGAATTGGACTTTTTGTTTCAGCACATCTGATAACGAGGCTGACCCTACATCATAGCGAGACTGAACCAAATTCAACTGTTCTTGTGAGCGCTTAACCGCCTCTTCCTGCACTGCGAGATTTCGCACATTCGCTAAATAGGCAAAATATGCTATGCGTACATTTAGCTCCAGGTTTTGTTTGGCGCGTTTCAAGTCATAGTCTGCGCGCTGGCTACTTTTTCTTACACCTTTGTAATCATTGATGTTCGAGAACCCATCAAATAGAGTCAGGTTAGCGGAGAGTTGATATGAAGAGCTGGATCTATCTTGATCAGGAACATCCACTTTCTGAATCAACCCGGTAGGGGTTCGTGTCTGAAAAAAAAGCGTATCCCCGACTACATCAAGTATTGCGCGTTGACCAGTAGCAAATACTGGCTCTTCGGAGGATTGGTTGCGCGCTCGTGACTCCGAGGTGCGATAGGCTCCGGAAACACTAGGTAGGAAGATTCGTCCGAACTGACGTTTTACTGATGCTTTGGCGTCACGCTTTGCGCCTTTGGCTCTGACTATAGACGCCCGGTTGTTTTGAGCGAGTTCGAGACATTGTTCTAGTGTGTATGTTTCCGCTTGGGCGGAGGGCGCTGAGACAGCTAGTGTCGCTAAGACTAATGCGCTGATTGCGAATCGTCTAATCTTTGACACTACGCCTGCGCTCCTGTTCTTCTCTGTGAGGGATCCATACATAGGCTTGTACATGATACTCCTAATCAATTACTTGTTTTAATACTTGTTAAGAAACGATTGTTTAATACGTAATACAGTAGTTTATGACTATCTGCCCTTTACCGGGCTAAGCGCTATTCGACTGTTTCAGCGGGGGGCATTGGAACTTTTCTCCAACTCTAGTGTAAAAGAGTGTCATCCCCATCTGTATTACGCCAAGAACCTTTGAGAGTTGCAAAGAAACACTGAATTGTTTAGTCGCTATTGTTTAATTGCTATTGTTTAGTTGTTCTTAGGCCTGCCGACAATGACACGCAAGTTAGTCCCGCAGCGACTCTACTCTACGCTAATATACTATAGAACCACCCGCTACAAGATTAGCTCCGGCAACCGCCGCAATGAAGAGCAACCAGATTGGTACAAGGACGTAGGCGAACTTGGCGGTCTTGATTTGATACAACGAACCAAGCGCGATGGACATTGCGGCGACTTTCCACATTGTTATGAATTCCATTTGCCTTAGTAGATAGTATGTAAAGGACGCATCGGGTTCGGGCTTGAGCAAGCCTAGCCCTAAATAGACATAGCTGGTGCCATTCATGGCCATTAGCCCGGCCCTTGCGTAAGCGTGGACAAGAGATATTATTCCGGCGCATGCGACTATCGTCAAGACTTGCCAAAATTTAGCTTTGCCGCCAAAGATGAAATTACCGGCGACCCAGCATATTAGCCCTATTAGAACGGTGACAATGAGACTGGCTAGAATACCGGTTGCAAAGAGTTTCGGGGAAAGATCGAAGTTTTCCTTCATGCCTGTCTCTATTTGCTCACGCATCTCTTCATATTTTTCTTCACCGAGTTGCTCTTTGAGGTTCTCTATATTTGACAGAGTCGCCCGTTGCAGATCCGGTAGAAGATATGGTTTCTGCAATTGCATCGCGCCGAAGCCGATAACCACGAACAGCAAAACCACCAATAGCCAATCCCACTTGCCATTGATAACGGCGAATGATTTTCCGGGGGAATGGAGCATCCCGAATAACCGCCCTACAAAACCAACATCACGCGCATCGCTTCCGGGTTCTAAACCCATTATTGCGCCACCTGGTTCTTCATTTGCTTGTTCTTCATTAGATTGTACTTGATCCATGCTTCCCTCCTGTTTCCGGCATTCTTCCCTATCAATACATCTTTGACGATAACAGCAATGCCAAGTATATCAGATACCTGCCAAAACACCTATTATTCACGATATATTCGGGTTATTGTTGCGTTTTTTGGCGATCAATTCTATTGAGATAACCTAAACTAACACAACAACCTTCGGCGAAAGACGTGGACTGAACTAATCGTCGAAAAGGTATCATCCCACGCTTGCTCCAGGAAAAGGTGCGGGGTCACAACTTTCGCAAAAGCGAAATTCAAGCCCCCACACAACTAACCGCACAGCTAACCACACAGCAAACCACACAGCAAACCGCATAACAAACCACATAATAAAGAGGACTTTTTCAATGAGCCCAAAAAATCAGGGCGTGGGAATCGCTTCCCACGCCCTGATTGATTCTGATATGCGATATGTTTGTCAGACTATTTGATGAATAGCGGGGCCATCACCAAGGATACAATTGCCATTAGCTTGATGAGGATATTCATCGACGGACCGGAGGTGTCTTTGAATGGGTCACCGACAGTATCACCGACCACTGAGGCCTTGTGCGCGTCAGAGCCCTTGCCGCCGTGCTCACCGGATTCGATGTACTTTTTGGCATTATCCCATGCTCCACCAGCATTGGACATGAACAGGGCCAGGAGAACACCTGAAAGGGTTGCTCCAGCGAGCATACCACCGAGGGCGGACGCTGACCATGAGCCGACAATAATCGGAGCCAAGACTGCAATTAAGCCCGGGAGCACCATTTCTTTGAGGGCGCTGTGGGTAGCGATTTCGATACATCTGGCGCTATCAGGTTTAGCTGTGCCTTCCATCAGGCCGGCAATTTCGCGGAACTGACGACGGACTTCCTGAACCATGCCGAAGGCGGCTTTACCGACAGCGGTCATTGTTAGGGCGCCAATCATAAACGGCAAGGCTCCACCGATGAACAGACCGACCATGACTTTTACATTGAGCAGATCTAGAGATTCCAAGTGAGTCGCTGAAGCGTAGGCTGAGAAAAGCGCTAGAGCAGTTAAAGCCGCAGAGCCAATGGCGAAACCTTTACCGATGGCCGCAGTGGTATTGCCAAGAGAATCAAGATGGTCGGTGATTTTACGGACTTCCTTGCCCAAACCGGACATTTCAGAGATTCCACCTGCGTTATCAGCAATCGGGCCGTAGGCGTCGACAGACATGGTCACACCAATGGTGCCTAGCATACCGACAGCGGAAATACCGATGCCGTAGAGACCAGCTAGTTCATAGCCGAGGTATGTGGCGGCAGCGATAACGAAGATTGGCAAGGCAACAGACTCGAGACCGATAGCGAGGCCGGAAATGATATTGGTCGCTGAGCCAGTTTCTGAGGCCGCCGCGATTTTGCGGATTGGCTTGGCGGCTGTGTAGTATTCGGTTAATAGGCCTAGAGTAATACCGGCGACATTACCTCCAAGAACAGCCCAGAAGACATTCTTGTCGATTCCCAACAAGTCAGTCAAGAACCAAGCGGCGGCCAATAGAACCACAGAGCCAACATAGGTGACCAACCGCAGGACCGATGCGGGATTCATGTTTTTTAGGATGTTGACAGAAAGGATACCCAGCATTGAGGCTACCGCGCCGAATCCTACCAAGGCTAACGGATATGCCATGTAGCCGATGCGCTGAGATTCAGCGGTGAAATCCAAATCAACGGTTTTGCCGACGACCATAGTCGCGGCAAGGATAATGGTGGCAATGATTGAGCCAACATAGGACTCAAAGAGGTCAGCTCCCATTCCGGCGGTGTCACCGACATTGTCACCGACGTTATCAGCGATAACCGCAGGGTTACGAGGATCATCCTCTGGAATGCCAGCTTCTACCTTACCTACCAGGTCCGCGCCGACATCTGCGGCCTTGGTGAAGATTCCACCTCCAACACGCGCGAAGAGGGCGATTGTTGAAGCTCCCATGGCGAATCCGCTTAGAGCTTTGACGTCATTGGCGTTAAGCAAGTAGTAGAAGAAAAAGCCTACTCCAACGAGCCCCAGCGAGGCAACGGACATGCCCATTACTGAACCACCGGAGAATGCTATTTTCAGCGCGGCGCCGATGCCAGAACTCTGTGCGGCGGCTGTTGTGCGGACATTTGCGCGAGTAGCGGCTTTCATCCCGATGAATCCGGCGAGCATGGAACATGCTGCGCCACTGACAAATGCCATTCCTGTGTGCCAGCTAAGAAAGAAGCCTAGTAAGGACATTACGACAAGGACGAACGCTATGAGAATAGTGTATTCTTTTCTTAAGAAGACCATTGCGCCATCATGGATTATCTCCGAGATCTCGCGCATTTTATCGTTTCCATCGTCCTGTTTTTTTATCCACGCGTAGGACGCCAAGGCAAAGGCGATACCGATGACGCCGACAACTGCGGCATAGAGGCCAAGTTGAGGTGAAAGCTCAAAATTCATTTACTTCTCCTGTTTTCCCATGTTTACAGCTTTACTGATTTTCTATTGATTTTGTGTGGTTATTTGCTTTTTTGATTGGATTCCTGAGACACATATTTGCCGAGGCAAAGGTAAGAGCGGATAATATCCAGAGTAAGTTTGTCTTTAGGGAATATCTCTTGAAAGGTATCTCTTGATAGGTGGCTAGATTTATTTCATCCGTGAAACCATTTTTCGACCGAGAATATAAGGGGTCATCTCCGGCTAACGCCAGCGAAATCTGCAAAAAGTTATGCAGGAATTAGTACTCTTAGCCGTCCTACTTGTTGACTCTTGTTGACTCATTGAAAGCGACTCCAAAGAAAACCCGCGAGAAATAAATTTCGCGGGTATTCTCAGGGCTACAATTGCCCGGACTTTTTGAGTTTCGCCTATTCTAAGGTAATATCCACCAGAATATGAGGCCATGATTTCCGTTTATTGGCGATTGGGAAGTTAACTGACGATTGATTTCGTAATTCAAAGTTATTGTCGAATCTGGTGCGCGAATTGAAGGGGTCGCTATTGGGGCCTTGAGTTGCCCCACCGTCAGTGGTTCCGCGTGAGAAATCAATTTCCACACTCATCAGTATCAGCGGGAAGTTCCGGGTAGAGTCCGAGAAATTGTCCGGCTCAACTGTAACAAAAACTATTGTAGTGTCAAACCACGATCCGAAGAAATTGAAAGTCGGATCGGAAGGGCCAAAATCTGGGTGGTTGAGGAAATCCTCACCTGGATACGGCGGAACTGAAACGGCCGCAGTGTCCATGAACGGATTGCTGTTGGAGCCAACGGTATTGTATCCAGCCTCACCGATGTAACTGAACACCGATCTAGCTATGACACTGTCGCTTCCATCAGGATTCTTGCCGTAGAAAGTGGTGATAGTGGTATCCAATGTGGCTCTCACCAATGTGTCGTAGAAGATACCGGTGGTGAATAGAGTCCTATTGGGCTTTCCCCAGTTAGTCTCTTTGTTATCCGCAAGGTTCATTCTGACGAATTTTTGGTTACTGTTCCCAGTGAAAGGGCCTAGCACCCAACCTTTGTAGTGCCAGCCTGTTCCGTTCAGGTCAAACAACTCGGAGAAACCATTGTCAAACTGATGGACTTGGATATTTTGCAGTGGCCCCAAGTCGACGGTTTGAGTCATTCTAAAGTCTCTATTGGCTCCGTAGTTGATAGTATCCGGCGGGAAGGTGTCTCGTGCGGCTATGATGTATTGAACCGACGATGAATCGATGTTGTATGATGTGTCTATCGTTGAATCGATAAAGAATGTTGTATCGGGAGGATTTAAGGTCGTGTCTATAGAAGCAATCAAGGTATCGACCGTAGTGTCAATTGCCGAGATGCTTAGAGTGTCAAACCAGTTGATGGGCACTGTATGGAAGAAGGCCCTCACTGTGCTAATTGTTACAGTATCGAGATTGAAGCGACTGTAACGGTCGTAGGTGATATTCGTCATCACACTATCAATGCCAATAGTATCAAGCGTGCTTCCGTTCTCTGCGTCCCTGGCGGCGTTGCGAGGGATTTGCACTAACTCAGTTGCGGAAACTCCAAGTGTATCCTGTGTTTGCATTACACTGGTAGAATAGATGGCGAACCATACACCGGCAGAGTCATTGCCCCCCCCCCCTAGTGTATCGTTACCGAAATCCCCATCGGTTGGAGTTTCCAAAGACACAAAGCCAGTGGTTACTCCTGAAAAATCGATGGGGTATTTCATCAGCAGGAATTCGCTCTCATCGGGAGAGAAAATAGTATCGCGCATGAATATTGGTCCGGGACCTGAGGTTGATGGTACGGAGATATTCTCGACTGAAACTGACAGGAAGTCCCATGCAAGGATGTTGGCATCTACTACAAAGTTTCTATCGCGAGCCACTCCCATCGGGTCGCGCATGACAAACAGATCCTGATCCCAACTGAAACGCCCCAGAGAAGTGTCTGTGCCATCTAGTTTCTGAAGCCAGAGTTCATAAATCATGCCATCCGGAGGTGACGGAAAGGCTCTTGGGGAGAGGTTCACTGTTGCTCTTGTGAAGGGGGCAGAAACCGGTTGAGTTTCGGCACAGCCCATATAGAGGGCAAAAACAGCAGTCAGGGCGGTTAGCAGAGTCAGAGGATTACGCGCCAAACGTCTGAACATAAAAAGGTGACCTCCCAATAAGTTGCGGGGCAACAGGTTAATCTGTTGCGCCGGATTAAAGCGCTGAGTTGCATTCGATTATATTCGATAAGGCCGAATATACTCACGCCAGGGCTATCTCGTTTGAGCGCCCATCGACCGCCATAATATGGCGCTACTTCTTCACTGTCAAGGGCTTGCAGGGAGTTACAATTAGCCTTTTCTGACGATTTGAGGGCGACACCGAAAGAGGCGCATCGTCCTTGGAAAGATAGGCTGGATTGACCTAAAGCAAGTTTTGAGGGAGCCGATGTCTATAACATGTGATAAGCAACATGTATAAGTGGCAATTGGCTACGTCAGAAGCAGTTAAAAGGCCGACTAATTGGAATTGAGTATTATGAGCGACGACAAAGCAAAAAACGACATAGAAAAAGAAGGGCAAAAGAACCCCAAGGCCCCCGAGCCCGAGGACACAATCGAAATTGCTTCTCCGGGAGAGGCTTTGACCGGACAGTTCGCTCAAGATATCTCTTCCACCCGGGACTTGGAACATAACCCACAGCTCCCCGGTAAGGCCGCAGTACCTCAGGAAAAGGCCCCTAGCGTTGGTCAAGAGACGAGTCAGTCAGTCGCCGGCTCGCCGGCGCCGAAACTTGAGACGCCAGTAAAACGGCTTTCGTCGGAGCAAGTGCAAAACATTGCCAGTAGATTCAACCCCGAGAGCGAGGTCGCCTCTGAGATCGAGCGCGAACAATTGCTAAAATCACTCGGTGGCGACGGCAAAGATTCTAAGAAGAAATCAACTGCTGATACATCACGCCCTGCTAACGCCAAAACATCCAGCTCCTCAACTTCCCCGACTTTGGCGACTCCCAAGCAAACGGTATCGTGTGTGTCACAGGTAAAGAGACCAAGCGCGCCAGTCAGCGGCCCGGCTCGGGGAGTGGCTCATTTTTCAGGACGAGTTATCACTCTCGGCGCTTCTGAAAAGATGCATTCGGGCGATGACCTGGTTGTTAGTGGTAATCATTATCAACTGAAGCCGGGAAAGGCCAAGTCCAATATTCTCGGGCTGGTTGCCTCTTTCGTTTTGATAGTAGCTTCAGCTTTTGGCGGGAAATATTTCCTCGCCGGAGATCACAAGGCAGGTGGAGAGATTATTGGAGTCGCTATCGGTCAAAATGGTGTCCCCTACGCTGAGGGCGCAATAGTCCGTCTGCCTGAATTGGGGATTTCCACAGTAACGAACACGCAGGGTCTCTTCCATTTTTCTGAGCTTCCTGATGGTAAACACAAGCTTGAATACAATCTAGCGGGTAGCCTTGGCGGTTCACAATTGATTACAATTCTCGAGGGCGAAGCGGTTATGGTCTCACTTGATGGAGCCACCAAGCGACTAGCCCAAGCGACGCCAAGAATCACACAGCGCGCAACCACTTCTCAGCCAAGCGCAAAGCAAAAGCCCTCTTCAAAGAGAAAGTCGAGTCAGAAAAACTCAGGGACCAAGGGTTCGTTGGCGGTGACCAGTGATGTTGCAGGCGCTGTGGTTTACATTGATAATCAAAAGCTGGGAACAGTTAACAGAACTTTCCGTCGCATGAGAGCGGGTAATCGCACCATCCGCATTGAGAAATCCGGATATGAGCCATACGAAGCTAAGGTAACAATCAAGGCCAACAAGATTGCGAAGGTCAATGTCGCAATGGTACCTGTCGAAACCCAGCAGGAAGTTGAAACCGCGCCGGAGTTGAGTTCGTCCGAACTGTATCAAAACGCCCGACAGTCATTCAAGCAAGGAAACAATGAGCAAACTCTAAGCGAGCTCAATGAAGCTCTGGAGAAAGACCCGAGCTTTGCCGAGGCCTATTTCTTGCGCGGTGAGTCTCATGCCAAGGATGGAAACGCCGAAGAGGCGACTTTGGATTACATTCGCGCCGGTGAAATCTGGAGTCGACAGAGACGTTCTCAGGATGCGCTTTCGGCATTTGACAATGCAGTCGAAGTTTCAAACGGGTCAGCTCTATCTTTCAAGGTGCGCGGGGATTTCTTTGTTAACAGCAAGCAGCGAGCAAGAGGTATTGAGGACTTTAAGAAAGCGGTTCACGCAGATAAGAATTACTACGATGGACATTTGGCTTTGGGCGTCGAGTTGTTTAAGTCTGGCTCCTATCGCAAGGCTGACAAAGAGCTTCGCCGGGCGAAAGACTTTAATGATAAAGACCCGGTCCTCTATCAGTATTTGATGCTTAATTCATTGGCGAAGAATAACTTAAGCGACGTGAATAGCTACTTCAGGCAGTTTAAGAAGAAAGCGACGCCAGCTGAAATGGCTCGCTTTCGCTCTGATGACAATTTGGTCGCTATTCGACGTATAGTCAAAGACTAGACTCAGTCAGATAACTCTACACGCTTCTCAATTTCCCACTTTCCACTTTCCAGAAGGCCGGGGTGTTATTGCACCTTGGCTTAAGAACATGTATTCTCCTTTGAGCGTTGAGCATAACGCAAGGAAATGTAGCGTTTGGAACGCCGCGAATATGTCCGGTTAGTGCGGCCAACTACGCGGTCTTTTCGCTTGTATAGTTTCGAGACACTATAGGCAGGAACATTGGATACTGGAGTAACGTAATGAAACCTGAGATGTCATTTTACTATGATAAATTCTATGACACAAAACATGTAATGACAAATGGAATTGAGACCACACCAATGCAATTTGAGACTTTAGTAACTAAGCTTGAAAACGAATCCAGAAGAAGTGGACGTATGCTTAAGGGTGTCCTCAGCGGGGTTCTAGCTCTTGCTGTTTCGCTCTTTCAACTCTCCCCCGCTAGTGTCATCGCCGGGCCTCCGGATATTGGGACATTTATGCAAATCGGCAGTTCGAGTTTGGCGGCGGTGGATTGGGAATCCGGGAATATGTATTTCACATCCGGGATGAGCGGTAAGGCTCAGGTCTATCGCTATATGGGTGATGATGAATGGCCCTGGCAGTTGAGTTTGTTTGAAGATGGTATCAATAGTTTCTATCTGTCGGAGTCCGGCAAGTTGGGCATTATTCGCGCTTCTGTTGGAGGCTCGGAGCAGGGTCAGTTGTATTTGATGGATATGTCTGATGGAGCGATTGACACACTGACGCTTACAGAGTTGGACACTATTCGCATTGCGCATATTGATTCAAGTGGTGGCAAATATGACACTACCTCGATTGAGATAAAGACCAAGCCGAAAAAAGTACAGTATGGTTCGGTTATTTGGGATCACAACGATGAGAACATTTACTTTCGCACGGACTTTGCATCATCGGGGAATTACCAAGTTTATCAGATGAATATCAAGACTCGGGTGAAGACTAAGATATTTGACACTCCCTATTATGATATTCCAGCTGGTGTGACACCTGATGGGTCGAAGCTGTTTGTTTATGCCCTGCAGGGTAACCCGGATAATGATCTGTATTTGGTTGATTTGAAAACTTTGGCGATTGACACGCTAACCTCGGATAACGGCGGGGTCTTTAACTACTTCAATCCTTTCATGATGCCTGACGGTAAGACAATCTATTTGCTTTCGAATTTCAATGAGGACGGAATCACGCGGCTGGCGAGAATGACTCTTGGTGATCCGAAGCTAGAATATGTCGGTGGCTGGATTGATCCAAAATGGTCAGTGGACGACCTCGGGGTTTCACGTGATTTCAAGTATATGTATGTAGTGGTAAACGAAGAGGGTTACCTGCGTATGCGCATTCGGGAGATTGCAACTGGCTCTGAAGCGCCGCAGGCGCCGCTTGACGGGATGTACAGTGCGCCGCAGTTCGACAAGAATGGTAATGTCTATTTCACTTTCAACGGCCCAACTTATGCGCCGGATGTTTGGAAGTTCAATTTAGATACGAAGAAGTTGGACAAGTTGAGCAAAACTATGTACGCCGGAATTGACCGGAGTATTTTTTCAGACCCGCAATTGGTTAAGTTCAAGAGTTTTGACGGACTTGAAGTGCCGGCGTTTTTGTATCTGCCGCCGAATTACAAGAAGGGTGATAAGATACCTTTTCTGGTGAATGCTCACGGCGGGCCTGAAGGTCAGGCTCAACCTAGTTTTGCGCGAAGCTATCAGTATTTTTCTCTTAGTGGTTATGGACTACTGCGAGTGAATCCTCGTGGGAGCGCAGGCTATGGCAAAGAGTATATGGCGCTGGATGACTATAAGAAGCGTCAGAACTCATTGAAGGATTACAAGGCCGCGGTGGATTGGCTGATAGAGGAGAATTACACTGAGGCGGGTAAGATTGGAATCTATGGTGGCTCTTATGGCGGCTATGTCACGCTGGGTATGATTACAGAATATCCTGAATTGTTCGCGGCGGCAATTGATATTGTTGGTATCTCGAATTTTGTAAGTTTCCTGGAGAATACTGCGCCGTCACGCCGCGGTGTGCGTGAGATTGAATATGGCCCACTTACTGACAGGCCGTTTTTGGAGTCTATTTCCCCGTTGAACAAGGCCGACAGAGTTAGGACGCCACTGCTAGTTATTCACGGTGAGAACGATCCGCGGGTGCCGGTTAGTGAGGCGCGTCAGATGTTGGCGGCAGTGGCTAAGAATGGCACACCGGTTGACAGTTTGATATTCCCTGATGAGGGTCATGGCGCATCTAAACGCGTTAATGTGATTGCTCAGTATCGCAAGATGGTGGATTTCTTTGACACGTATTTGAAAGGCGTGAAGGTCAAAGGTGAGCATGAATAGCCGAAGGCTAAGCTAGCTTACGCTCATCGCTACCGAGTTTCAGCAATGCCTCTGTGTCATCGAAGTTTACTCTTAGGGGTGAGACTGAAACTATGCCTTTGCGGGTTACGGAGTAATCAGTTCCTTCGATTTCGGTCCAGTCGGCTTCGCCGGCTATCCAGTAGTATGGTAATCCGCGAGGGTCGGTTTTTTCTATGACGACATCGTTGAAGACGCGACGGCCTAGACTTGTGAATTGGTATTTATTGTATGGCTCGCCGTTTAGGTTGGGGAGGTTGATGTTCAGGAAGGTTTCGGGGTTGATACTCAACTCGGGGAGAGTTTCGACGAAGCTTGCGATGAAGTCTGCGCAATTCGAAAGTGACGATTCTAAGTTATGAGATTCATCACCGAGAATCAGAGAGCAGGCGATGCTAGGTATTCCTAGTATCGAGCCTTCGATTGCGGCGGCGACAGTTCCAGAATAGGTTACGTCCTCGCCCATGTTTTGTCCGTGGTTGATGCCGGAGATGATTAAGTCTGGTTTGTTTTCTTTGCACAGAGCATTGTAGGCAATTAGAACACAATCTGTCGGGGTGCCGTCACAGGCCCAGCGCTTTTCGCCGCGATTGAGCAGTCTTAAGGGGCGGGAGAGTGACAGGGAATGCGAGGAGGCGGATTGTTCTCTGTCGGGGGCGCATAGGAGGACATCGTGGTTCTTGCGCAAGCGCTCCTCTAAGCGGAGTATACCGAGGGCGTTGATGCCGTCGTCGTTGGTTATCAGGATATTCATTGCAGGAGGATATGCTTTCGGTAGGCATCAGTCAAACACGTCGGGTTTGTAGAAGGTTTAATACCAAAGTCTGCGCCAGAATAGGCCGATGAATTTGATTATTACTTTGAATGGATTGATGTAGGAGTGTGAATCATTGTAAATGACTCGCACTGAGGTTTCGCTGATTTGCGCGCCACAGGCTCCTAGCATAAATAGGGTTTCTGATTCGTACATAAAGCGCCCGGACTTTGCGGGGGCGTATTTGAGTAGTGAAAGCGGAATCAGGCGGTAGCCGCATTGTGAGTCACGGATTCGCACATCGGAGAAAATGGAAATCAATATGGAGGTCAGGTTGTTTGAGAGTTGGCGCGCAAGGGGCATGGAGCCGGTGCGAAAACTCCGACAGCCGAGAAGCGCCGCTTGGGGCTCTCTTCGGTTTTGGTTGATGAACTTCGGTATGTCTTCTGGTGCGTGTTGGAGGTCGGAGTCTATTGCTAGAACATTGTGGTAGCCATGTTCTTTTCCCCACAGGTATCCTGCTTTGAGGGCGACGCCTTTGCCTTGATTGGGATTTAGGCGCAGGTGTTTGATTTGGTTGCGATTCAAGAGCTCCGGTGTTGAGTCTGTGCTTCCGTCATCAACAATCAAAACATCATCAATGTTGTAACAATCTGAAATTCTTTCGATGAGTTGTGTGAGAGACTTTTCGGCATTGTATGCCGGACATACTAATAAAGTTTTGGTGGGCGGATGGCTATCATTTGGCAGGGGGCTGTTAGCCATAGGTTACTGGATTCTTTGAGGGCGATAAGAATAGGGATGTGAAAAATAGTGTTGTGCAAAATAATGTTGTGCAAAAAAATGGTCGGAGCGAGCAGATTTGAACTGCCGACCTCTCCCACCCCAAGGGAGTGCGCTACCGGGCTGCGCCACGCTCCGAACTGTTATTCCTTTTATGCGATTCCGACTAAACTATCAGTGGCGCTCCTAGAAATCGAGCAGTTGAAGCGCCTCGCCGGCTTCTTTGCGAATCTCCGCTAGTGTGGTTTTGATGCGGGCTTCAGTGATTAGCATGCGTTTTTCCGGTGTGGCTTTCAATGAACGCAAGCGAGCACGAGCGCCTTCGATAGTGTAATTCTCTACGTAGAGCAGGGTCTTGATTCGATTCACCATCTCTATGTCTTTTTTCTGATAGGCGCGATTTCCGCCGCGGTTTTTCTTGGGATGCAGAGTGGGAAACTCTTTTTCCCAGAAACGAAGCACATAGGCTTCAAGGTCGGTCATCAGCGCAACTTCACTTATAGAATAGTAGAGCTTTTCTTCGATTGCTTTGGGGGTTCTCGGCATCGGTTAATCCTCTAGTTCTGTGTTCTATATACTGTCACTTATTTCCAGCGTTCTTCTTTTAGCTTGCGTGACATTAAATGTCGCACTGCTTCTCGCGGCTCTTTACCCTCAAAGAGGGTTTGATAGACTTCTTCGGTAATCGGTGTTTCCACTCCTACGTCGCGGGCGAGGTCACGCACACCGACACAGGTGTCAACACCTTCGGCGACCATCTCCATTGAGGATAATACATCGCTGAGCTTCACGCCAGACCCTATCTGTTCTCCGACATGACGATTTCGGCTGTGGCGTGAGAAACAAGTTGTCACCAAGTCTCCTAGTCCTGAAAGACCTGAAAAAGTTAGCGGGTCTGCCCCGATCTTTGCTCCCAGGCGAGACATTTCCGCCAGGCCGCGAGTTATTAGCGCGCCTTGTACATTATCACCTAATCCCAGGGCGCGGGTTATGCCGCTGGCGATGGCGATTATGTTTTTTACGGCGCCGCCTAGCTCCACTCCGACTACATCTGAGGTGCGGTAGACGCGGAACACATCTGATGAAAATAATTCCTGAGTCCATATTGAGACTTGTTCAGATTTCGAAGCGGCGACGACGCTGGTTGGCTGAAACGACGCAACCTCTTCGGCATGACTGGGGCCGGAGAGCGCGCAGATATTATCAGCGCTGGCGGCGGGGATTGTGTCCTCCACAACCTGGGACATACGACGATTTGAGCCTTTTTCAATGCCTTTCGAGAGCAGGATGAATCTTTGCCTGGCGAGCGCAAGCGGGGCCACTTTTTCAGCGAGGGCGCCGGTTTGTTGGGCCGGGGCCGCAAACACTATAGCCTCGGCGCCTGTTACACTGCCGACCAAATCATCGGAGATAGTTATCTCCGGATGTATTGGCGCGTTCGGTAGTTTGGTCGAGAGTCGCTTATCTCGTAGAGACTGAGCTGTTTCGCTTCGATGCGCCCATACTGTGACTTTGCGCCCCGCACGGTGCAGAGCCAGCGCCACCGCCAGCCCCCAACTTCCTGCGCCTAGAATTGTTACTCGCATAGCCTGAATCAACGCCTAGTTTGTCACTCGCCGCCGGAAGTAGCGCCAACGGTTGAATCAGAGTCTCCCATGCTGGAGTCCATTGCTTCTCCGCCATTCATCGGCATATCCTTGAGAGCGCCCGGGTTCATCATCTGAAGCGCTTCGAGTATTTTTACAGCATCATCTACTGTTAGTGAATCATCAGAGTAGACACTTACTACAGTTGTGATTGCCTTCTGCGCTATGTCATCAGCCACTAGGCCTGAATCAAGCGCTGAGAGGGCTCCGGCGAAAATGCTGTGGATTTGTTCGGTGTTGTATCCCGGCGGATTAACTGTTGCAATTTCGTTTTCAAGTTCCGCCAATCCTGATCTCATTTTTTCGCGCATCATTCCTGGCAGATACATGAATGAAAGTACGGCGATAAGCAGAGCTATGCCGATTAGGATGAGCCCTATCATACAGCCCTTGGACATTTTCTTTTTTGGAGCTTCAGTCATTTTGTAACCTGAATCCTTTCGTTACCGATTCGCGCCGCGCTCTTTTTCTTCATCAACCTTACAATAACTCCGTTTTTCAATCGGGGCAAGCGACTAATATGAGGATTATGAAATTCGTATCGATGTGACTTCTAGGACCTTGCAAAAAAAGGGGAGCCATAAATGGCTCCCCTGGTAAAATCTATTTTGACTCTGATGCGCTTATGGTTTGGCGCTTTATGCGGCTTTTTCCCCGGCGGCTTCCGACTTGGCGGAAGACTTTTTCTTTTTCTTCTTGGTGTCGGGTTCAGCCTGTTTTGGTTTTGGAGTCAGTAGCTCTACGATGGAGATTACTGCGGCGTCGCCGCGTCTTACGCCTTTTTTGATAACGCGCGTATAGCCGGAGTTGCGATCTTGTAAATTCGGGATAATCTCGGTGAAGAGCTTCTTGTGAATCGCTTTGTCGCGAATGGTTTCTGCAACCTGACGCTTCGCGGCGAGAGTGTCTTTTTTGCCGATGGTGATTAGTCTGTCGGCTAGCCTGCGCAACTCGGTTGCTTTGGCGTGGGTCGTCTCAATTCTGCGATGCGCAAACAGCGAGGTCGCGAGATTGGCCAACATCAAAAGACGATGGGGTCTCGGACGGCTGAGTTTCTTTACTTTATCCTGATGACTCATGATTATTCTACCTGTGACTGTTCGGTATGCAACCTGACGGCGCTAACCAGTTCAGCTTAGACTCTTCCGTTCTCCTTGAGCTTGTCGATGTCAAGACCGAAACTCAGTCCTAGTTCATCAAGAAGCGCATTCAATTCGTTTAGAGACTTCCGCCCAAAATTGCGAAACTTCAACATTTCGCTTTCGCTTTTTGTTATCAATTCTTCGATGGTGTTAATGTTGGCCGCGCGCAGGCAATTTGAAGAGCGCACAGTCAATTCGAGGTCGTCGACACGTGTATCGAGCAACTTACGTAACGGTGTGGTCTCCTCTTCGGGAGCGCGCTGCTCCTGCAATTCAGTTTCTTCATCGAGATGAATGAACAATTGCAAATGGTCCTTCAGGAGCTTTGCTGAGTGGCAAAGAGCGTCTTCGGGGGTGATGGAAGCGTCAGTTTCGACTGAGATCATCAAACGATCGTAGTCGGTACGCTGACCAACACGTGTGTTTTCGACATTGTACCAGCAACGGACGACCGGCGAAAAGAGAGAGTCGACAAAAATTGTGTTTGTCGGAACGCCTTCGCGACGATTCTGGTCGGCGATGCAATATCCACGACCTGGAGCGACATCTATTTCCATTTCGAAATCGACACCATCATCGGTGATTTCGACGAGGTGTAAATCATTGTTGAGTGTTTCAACTTCGGTTCCACAGTCGAACATCCCGAGGCTGATTTTGCCTTTGCCGGTTTTTTTAATCGAAATGGTGGTTAGCTCGTCACCATGCATTTGGAAGCGAGCTCTTTTGACATTCAGAATGATGTCGGTGACATCTTCATAGACTCCATCGAGGGAGCCGAATTCATGTAATGCGCCGGTGATACGCACAGAAACCGCTGCAGCTCCCTGAATCGAAGACAGCAAAACACGACGGAGAGAATTGCCCAAAGTGGCGCCATAGCCTCTTTCAAGCGGCTCAACGACGAATCTCGCCGTATTGGTAGCTTGTCCAGCGTCTTTGACAACCTGTTCCGGCAAGTGTAGGTTTTTCCATTTCATTGCGTTAACATTCCCTTACATCCACAAAGTTCTTTTCTATCTGTCAGCTGACGGTCTCTTACCGCTGGCATTTGCTATCACCAGGTCGGACCTTAGCGCCCGTTTCTCAGCTACAAGTGTCACTTACTAGCTTTAATCTCCAGTGTAACCTACAAGAGTTACTTAGAGTACTACTTCGAATACAACTCGACGATGAGCTGTTCGGTGGCGTTCACCGGAATCTCATCACGCTTCGGATATTCCAGCAATTCTCCTTCAAGACCGGCCTTGTTGAGACGCAACCAGGAGATAAGCTCTCCACGTTGATCTTTAAGAGCGCCATGCACCAAGTCCATTTTCTTGGAAGCCTCGTTGACTTTGATTACATCCTGAGGACGAACAAGGTATGACGGGATATCGACACGACGGTCGTTTACCAGAATATGGCCGTGACGCACCAACTGGCGAGCTGATTTTCTTGAAGGCGCAAAACCAAGACGATAGATTATATTGTCGAGGCGCATCTCCAAAAGTCGCATCAGATTCTCGCCGGTAACGCCGGGCTTGCGATCTGCGATTTCAAAATATCTGTGGAATTGTTTCTCCAGCAGACCATACATCCGACGCACTTTTTGCTTCTCGCGAAGCTGAAGTCCGTATTCGGAAACTTTCCGACGCATCCGTTGTCCATGTTGACCCGGGGCATGCGGACGCCTTTCAAAGGCGCATTTTTCTGAGTAACAGCGCGAACCCTTCAGGAAGAGCTTTTCGCCTTCCCGTCGGCATAACTTACAATTCGCGTCTCGATATCTTGCCATTAACTTTCCTCAACAAATCTATAAATCTGAAACAGTGTATATTATCTTCTAGACTAGTAAAACTTACAGAGCAACCCGGTAGGTTGTGCTCTACTTATACTCTCCGGCGTTTCGGCGGACGACAGCCGTTGTGCGGGATTGGTGTCACATCTTTGATAGTTGTGACTTCAAGTCCTGCGGCTGACAGGGCGCGAATTGCTGACTCACGACCGTTGCCCGGTCCGTGGACGCATACTTCTACTTTACGCAGACCCATGTCCATGGCCTCTTTGGCGCAGATTCCGCCAGCGAGCTGTGCAGCAAACGGAGTAGATTTTTTCGAGCCTTTGAGTCCGGCTCTTCCTGCTGACGCCCAACTTAGGGTGTTACCCTTTTGGTCGGTCAGGGGGATAATGGTGTTGTTGAATGTTGCCCGAATATGCGCAACACCGTTGGCGTCTGCTTTACGGGATTTTTTCTTACCGTGTGATTTCTTTGGTTCTGCCATGTATCTCTATTTTCCCGTTAATTAGCTAAGCGCCAATTTGTTCTCTTATTTTCAGGAGGTTACCGGTTTAGTATCATCAAGCGCGCTTGTTTAGGCGTTACTTGATTGCCTTTTTCTTGCCGGCGATGGTGCGTTTCGGACCTTTTCTTGTCCGCGCGTTGGTTTTGGTGCGCTGGCCATTGAGCGGAAGACCGCGACGATGGCGCAATCCTCTGTAGCTACCAATGTCAATTAGGCGCTTGATATTCATTTGAACTTCACCGCGCAATGCGCCCTCTACCTTGTAGTCATTTTCAATGACACCGCGCAAACGCACGACTTCGTCGTCGGTGAGCTGATGCACACGCGTATCCGGATTTACCCCGGTCTTCTTCAAAATGTCCGCGGAAATACTGGGACCGATACCGTAGATATATCTCAATCCGATTTCTACCCGTTTCTCACGCGGTAAATCAACACCTGCTATTCGCGCCAAAATCTTCTCCTGTAATTCTTATATCGCCCAAAGAACTCGAGAAAAACCGCAAAGCGGTTATCCCTGCCTCTGTTTGTGATTCTTGTTACGTTTGCAAATGACGCGGATGACGCCTTTGCGTTTGACGATGTAGCAATGCTCACATCTTTTTCTTACTGATGATTGTACTTTCATCTCTCTATATTCCTTTCCGACTCTAGTCGGCTCATTTATATCGATACACTATTCGTCCGCGATTGAGATCGTAGGGTGACAGCTCAAGTGTCACTTTATCTCCCGGGAGTATCTTGATATAGTGCATTCGCATTTTACCCGAGACATGTGCGAGAACTTTGTGACCATTATCAAGCTCAACGCGAAACATGGCATTAGGGAGAGTCTCAAATACTTTCCCCTCAACGGTTATTGTGTCCTCTTTGGCCATATATTCCAAAAACATATTCCCAAAATGCCCAATGAGGCGATTATCAGGAAACCCTCTCCGGTTTTTCTGTTCTCAGGAGTGACAGTATGTCTGCTCCCTCGTCTGTGACGGCGACAGTGTGTTCAAAATGCGCCGACGGTTTTTCATCGGCGGTGACTATTGTCCATCCGTCTTTTTTGGTGATGACTTCATGTACTCCGACATTTATCATCGGCTCAATGGCAATGACCATGCCAGTTTTCAGCACTGGCCCTTTATCCGGTGAGCCATAATTAGGAACCTGCGGCTCCTCATGCATCTGGCGGCCTATTCCGTGACCTACTAAGTCACGGACAACTGAGTAACCCCGCGATTCGGCATACTTCTGAATTGCGGAGCTAACTACGCCGAGTTTGACGCCGTCACGCACTTGTTCGATACCACAAAAAAGAGCGTCACGTGTGACGTCCATCAATTTTTGCTTGGACTCGGAAATCTCACCAACTGCGAAAGTTGAAGCGCTATCTCCATACCAACCTTCCAGGATGACACCTACATCAACAGAGACAATGTCACCCTCTTGTAACTTGCGCGAACCAGGTATTCCGTGAACAACTTGCTCATCAATCGAAACACAAGCCGAAGCCGGAAAGCCGTGATACCCCTTGAAGGCAGGAGTAGCGCCGGCCGCTAATATATTATCCTCTACCAGTTTGTCAATATCAGAAGTGGTCATACCGGCAGTAATTGTTTTGCCGACGATATCGAGAGTTTGGGCGACTAATGCTCCTGCATCGCGCATTAACTCGACTTCTGCTGGTGATTTTAGAGTAATTTTTGCCATAATTAATGATTAGAAACCGCAAAAGGAAGTAATCCAGTGGAAATTGGGTATCTCAGGCGGTTTTCACCTTCGATACGGAGCTGATTATCTCTTCAGTAACCTGGTCAGGTGAAGTATTAGCATCTATTTCAACCAGATTACCCTGACTGCGATAATATTCTTCCAAGGGGCTGGTTTGTTCACGATACACCGAGAGACGTTTTTGCACCACATCTTCCTCATCATCGGGACGACGGAGAAGCTTTTCTCCCTCATTGTCGCAAACGCCTTCATTTTTCGGCAGATGCATCGGGTAATTGTAGCCAGCATTGCACTGCGGGCAGTAGAATCTTCCCGAAAGGCGTTTCACTAATTCCGCTTCCGGCGCATTGAGGTAGATTACCTGATCTATTACCAAGTTCTTTTTCTCGAAAATCTCACTTAGGCGTTCGGCCTGGGCCAGATTTCTGGGAAAACCATCCAGCATGAATCCAGCGCCTGCGGCGTTTTCTTCCATTTTGGCGGTTATCATATCGATGATTAGGTCGTCAGGGACCAATTCTCCTGAATTCATAAAGCCCTTGGCTTTGTTACCTAAGTCTGTCCCCGCCTTTACTGCCTCGCGAAGAATATCACCAGTCGAAAGATGGGTTAGGCCTAACTTTTCAGTTAGTCGTTTGGCTTGAGTGCCCTTGCCGGAGCCCGGCGCGCCGAGGAGAATCAGAATCATTACTAATATGATCTCCCGCGAATTTTGCCTTTTTTCATGAAGCCTTCATAGTGGCGCATCAAAAGGTGAGACTCGATTTGTTGCAAGGTATCAAGCGCTACACCAACGACAATCAGCAAACCAGTGCCGCCGAAGAAGAAGTTGATTCCCATTTGGTTAATCAAAACCCATGGTAGAATCGCTATCAGGGCGAAGAATATCGCGCCCGGCAGAGTGATTCTAAGTAGCACTCTTTCAATATATTCAGCGGTGCGTTTGCCCGGACGAATACCGGGGATGAACCCACCGTTCTTGCGGATATTTTCTGATACATCCTGCGGATTGAAGACAATCGCAGTGTAGAAGAATCCGAAGAACATGATTATCAAACCATAGATCACTGAGTAAAGGAAGCTTCCGGGGGCTAAGGCTCCTTCGACGAAGTCACGAATCCAAAGCGCTTCGGGAAAGAGCTGTTGCACTGTCGCCGGTAGGAACATGACCGACTGGGCGAAGATAATCGGGATAACACCGGCGCTGTTTACTGATAGCGGCAGGTGCGTTGTTTGACCACCGTAGACGCGTCTGCCGATGACCTTGCGCGGGTATTATACCGGTATCCTGCGCTGTGCGCGGGTTACCAAGATGACGGAAGCGATAACGAATAGCATCGCGGCGACTAAGAAGGCTCCGGTGACGATAGTCATATTACCGGTTTCATTGATGATGCCCATTACTACATCGATGACTCCCTGTGGGAATCTTGCGATAATTCCAATGAAGATGATAAGCGAAATACCGTTACCAATGCCATGCTCGGTTATCTTTTCACCGAGCCACATAACGAAGATTGTACCAGCGGTGAAAGTCAGGATTGTCAGCGGCATGAACTGCGCGGTGGTTAGGCCGACTACGACGTTTTGCCCGCCGGCGCTAAGGCTGGTCAGGAATGTCGCAGTACCGTAAGCTTGTAGCACAGCAATAGCTACCGTTAGGTAGCGAGTGTATTGGTTTATCTTCTTGCGGCCTTCTTCGCCCTCTTCCTGCAACTTCTTGATGGTCGGGATTACTGAGCCAAGAAGCTGGAACATAATTGAGGCGGAGATATAGGGCATGATACCCAACGCAAAGATCGAGGCCTTACTAAAGGCTCCGCCTGCGAAGAGATCGAAGAGTCCAAAGATGGAGTCCGAATTAAATGCCTGGGCCAGAACTGACGAGTCAATTCCCGGGGTGGGCAAGTGAGAACCTACACGGTATACGATAAAGAGCCCCAAGGTATAGAAAATCTTACGCCTGAGTTCTTCAACACGAAATATTGAGGTAAATTTTTCTAAAGCCATTGTTCACCATCCGTAGTGAATCGTTTTGTAGCAAGTTGTGCCGTCGTAATTTGCTCTGCCATCACCGAGAAGCTCCGAGTCATGCTGTTCATAGTTATCGCAAATGGTCGTCGTAATAATCTCTCTTAGGAATCTAATCTCAAAAGAGGCCTGAAGCTAGACTTCAAATTTTCCTCCGGCGGCCTGAATCTTTTCGGCTGCCGACTTTGAAGCTTTGATGCCCTTTAGATTAAAGGACTTATCTACCGCTCCGTCACCAAGAACTTTCACCGGACGTTTCGCTGAAGCGATTAGCCCTGCCGCTCTAAGAGACTCAGGGGTTACCTCGCCACCTTCAAGCTTGTTGAGACGGTCTAAATTGACTACTTGATATTTTGTGCCCCATATATTTTTGAAACCGCGCTTGGGGAGACGCTGGGTCAGCGGAAATCCACCGCCTTCAAACCAAGGTTGGATGCTTCCACCACTTCTTGATTTTTGACCGTTTTCACCACGTCCGGAAGTTTTGCCCATACCACTTCCCGGTCCGCGTCCTACACGTTTGCGGGATTTCTTTGCGCCTCTCGGCGGGGCTAAATTTGATAGCTCTAACATTATTTTTCAGCTCGCTTATTTTTGCTTTTCTTTGGCAGTGAGTGCGCAGAGCGGCTATTTAACTTCTTCTACGGTTATCAAATGCTGGGTCTTGGTTATCATCCCGCGAATTGTCGGGGTATCATCATGCACAACAGTTCTGTTGATTTTGCCGAGTCCTAGCGATTCAATCACTCGACACTGACGATAACTTCTACCGATAGTGCTCTTAACTTGTGTAATCTTCAATTTGGCCATGTCTATTGCTACCAATCTATTCGAAAAATCTATTCCCAAAATCCATCCAAAATTACTGAGAGGCTAAACTTCTCCGTCAGTTATTCCGAGGCAGGAGCCTCGTTCGGAGTTGCTGTCTGCTCCGCGCTATCTTCGCTTGGCTCATCGAACGGGATATCACGATATTCGTGATCCATGCGCTCGGTTATCAACTCTTTGAGTCCATTAAGAGTCGCGTGCACAACATTGTTCTTGTTTCTGCTTCCCAAGCACTTTGTCAGCACATCCTGTACTCCGGCGGCCTCCAATACGGCGCGCACCGGTCCACCGGCAATTACACCAGTTCCTGTCGGAGCCGGCTTGAGGATTACTGTCGAGGAGCAAAAGACGCCTTCAACCGGATGAGGAATTGTGCCGTTGACAATCGGCACACGGATCATTGCGCGACGCGCGGCTTCGGTGCCCTTACGGATACACTCTGAAACCTCTGCGGCTTTTCCGAGACCGATGCCGATTCTGCCGTTTCTGTCACCAGTAGCAACTAGCGCGGTAAAATTGAAACGCCGGCCACCTTTGACCACTTTGGCCACTCGATTGACGTGAATGACTTTCTCGAGAAACTCTGAATTTGGATCTTCAATACGGGCCAAACTGCTATCCTCACACTGCCTATTGTTTCCGACTAACTGCGCCGATTAACTCTCTATTTTGTCCCGCGGGTTTCAACTGAGATTCCGACGGGACACCTTTTATATACGAAGCGGGGACTAGAAGTCCAGTCCACCTTCTCTTGCGGCTTCCGCCAAAGCTCGTACGCGACCGTGGTACAAATTACTGTTACGGTCAAACACTACCTTGGTGATGCCTTTTTCTTTTGCCAATTCCGCAATCGCCAAACCGACAACCTTCGCGCCATCAGTTTTGGTTTTTGCTTTGGAGACTTTGTCAGCGACATTCTTACTCAGAGTGCCCGCGAATGCCAATGTCTGTCCATTTGAGTCATCTACAATTTGCGCATAGACATGTTTGAGTGTCTTACAAACAGTCAGGCGCGGTTTCTCAGAAGTTCCGCTGATTTTGCTACGGACTCTCTTGCGACGCCTTTCGGCCAAGCGCAATTTCGTTTTGAATTTATCAGCCATGCTACCAGTTTTCCCTACAGTTTTTACTAAAACCTATTACTAAGCTCTTTTAGCTCACCGCGGTTATGCGATTTATGCGCCTGCGGTCTTACCGGCTTTGCGCTGAATTATCTCATTCTCGTACTTGATGCCCTTGCCCTTATATGGCTCCGGCGGTCTGACTCTGCGAATTCGCACAGCGGCTTCGCCGACTGCTTGTTTGTCAATGCCCTCAATTACGACCTTGTTTTCTTTGGCCAAAACACTTACTGAAACACCCTCAGCGGCCCCAAAGAGCACTGGGTGGGAGAAGCCAACTGTCAATTCTAGTGACTTGCCCTTCATCTCGGCCTTGTAACCAACTCCGACCAATTGGAGAGTTTTCTTGTACCCTTCGGTGACACCTATCACCATGTTCTGTATCAAAGCGCGAGTTAGTCCGTGCAGAGCGCGATTATCTTTTTGATCATCGGGACGAGTAACCACAATCTGGTCCTCTACCTGCGCAACAGTCATGTTTTTATGCATGGTGCGCTCTAGCTCCCCTTTGGGGCCTTTGACCTTTACGTGCGAACCATTCAAAGTGATGGTTACACCTTTTGGTATCTCTACGGGTTTCTTACCTATTCGTGACATTTTCTATATTCCTGTCCAAGCTCTTATCAAGCAAAAGTTCAATACCCGCTACCACACACGGCAGATTAGCTCACCACCGATTCGTTTACGTCCGGCTTCAATGTTTGTCATCACGCCTGATGACGTTGAAATAATTGTCATACCGAGTTTGCGACGTCCCATATAAGGCGCCTCGGTAGAGTTGACGTATTTACGCAGACCCGGGCGAGAGAGTCGGTCTATTCCACTGATGACTGACTTATCGTCCTTATTGTAACGCAAGAACACTCTGATAATGCCCTGCTTATTATCTTCAAACTCTTCGACATGCTTGATATACTGGCGCTCCAAAAGGATACGTGCAATTTGACGCTTCAATTTGGAAGCGGGAATATCAACAGCGCGTCGCTTGGCTTTGGCGCCGTTGCGAATGCGTGTAAGCATATCAGCTATTGGATCTGTTTGCGACATTGTTACTTTGTCTTTCTCTTACTGCTATGTAACCGCACATCATTGATGTACATGTTACTGCACTCATCATCAGTATCCGAAGCCATTTTTTACATTCGGACTTAACGACGACCAATTTCTTACTTGTTCTGTCTCTAGCTTACCAGCTCGCTTTTACAACACCCGGGAGATCACCACAGAGGGCCATTTCACGGAAACAGATTCGACACATACCGAATTTTCTCAAGAACCCACGCGGACGGCCACATCTGCGGCACCGACTATATCCACGGACTTTGAATTTCGGTTTACGAGCGGCTTTAGCTATTAGGCATTTCTTCGCCACAAATTCCTCCAGTCAATCCAACGCTATTAGTTATGATACATTAGCGTCGACGACACCTTCTTTTAGTACTGTTGTTGCTCTCTCGGTTTCTGGAATGGCATACCAAACAATTCCAAAAGCCTGCGACATTCTTCGTCAGTTCTTGCAGTTGAGCTAATGGTGATAGTCAACCCTCTGACCTTATCAATCTTATCATAGTCGATCTCTGGAAAGATCAACTGTTCTTTAATACCAATACTGTAGTTGCCACGGCCGTCAAATGATTTAGTTGGCACTCCTCTGAAGTCACGGACTCGCGGTAGCGCGAGGCTCATGAATCTATCAAAGAACTCATACATATTGTCGCGACGCAGAGTTACCCGACAGCCGATAGGCATGTCCTCACGCAACTTGAAATTCGATATCGACTTTCTAGCGCGGGTGGTGACAACTTTTTGTCCGGTAATAATCTCAAGATCACGCAGGGCGGCCTCAAGCGCTTTCGGTGTCTGTACCGCTTCACCAACACCGATATTTAGGCAGATTTTTTCAAGACGCGGAACTTGCATTACCGAACTGTACTTGAATTCCTTCACCAATTGCGGCTGGATTTCACTTAGATATTTGTCTTTGAGTCTCGACATGAAGGCGCTCGTTATTCCAAAAGATTTCGTATTAAACGTATTAAGTATCTATTAAATCTCAGACCCGGTTTTGGTGCAAATACGCACGCGCGTTTTGCGGCCATTCGGGGCCTCAATGAATTTTGTTCCTATGCGAGTTGGCCCACCTAATTCCGGTGAGTACAACGCGACTCTGCTACGATGTATCGGCGCCTCTTTTTCGACAATCCCACCCTGCTGGTTCGCCTGGGAGGGTTTGGAATGACGCTTGACGATATTGAATCCTTCTACCAAAACGGTGTTCTTTTTTCTGTCGACGAACAGCACTTTGCCTACGCGCTTGCCTGAACCGCTATCAGAGGAATCTTTACCATCCTTCTTAGTCTCATGACGTCTCAATGCGCCTGAGAGGATGAAAACCATGTCACCTTTTCTAATATCCATACTGTCTCCGTCGCTCAGATAACTTCCGGCGCAAGCGAAATGATTTTCATGTATTGTCTCTCGCGTAGCTCGCGCGCCACCGGGCCAAAAATACGAGTGCCACGAGGCTCATTGTTTTCGTTAATGATTACCGCCGCATTGTCAGAAAAGCGAATCAATGATCCGTCACTTCTGCGCACCGGTTGTTTGGTTCTCACAACCACAGCTACGCACACTTCGGATTTCTTAACTGTTCCGCCTGGGATAGCGTCCTTGACGGCAACTTTGATTCTGTCACCGATACGCGCATATTTTTTGCGTGTGCCACCGAGAATACGGAAACACATGACTCTGCGCGCGCCGGAATTATCGGCAACAACTAAATTTGTATATTCTTGAATCATCTTGCTATATCGCGTTCGCTATTGAACGTGCTCCCCTATTTTGCCTTCGTGACAATTTCAAGCATGCGCCAGCGTTTGGTTTTCGATAGCGGACGTGTTTCTATTACCCGAACGAAATCTCCAACGCCCGCCTCATTGTTCGCATCATGGGCATATAACTTAGAGCTGAGCTTGATGGTTTTGCCATAAAGCGGGTGTCTAAGAGTTCTATCCAATCGAACAACGATTGTTTGATTCATCTTATCAGAAACGACAACGCCGGTACGGCTCTTCCGTTCGTTTCTGGACTCTGTGGTCGATTCGGTCATTTAGGATTCTCCTAGCTACTGCATTGATATCATGCGGCTCACTGGGCTAGTATCTCAAGCCTTCCGCTATCATCAAATTAGAAATCTATTTCTTCTGCAGTATATCCACTTTCGTTTCTGTAATTGGCCGAATCCCTTTTTCGTCTTCAGCAAGTATTGTTGATATCCTGGCAGAGTCGCGTCTGATTTCACGCAAACGAAGCGGATTATCTAATGGCTTCAAAGTGCGACGCATCAAGAGATTAAACTGCTCCTCTTTCAGGTCGTTTTGCTTAATCACTAATTCTTCGCGAGTCATATCTCGCAATGAGGATATTCTCATCCTACATACCCTCCGTCTCGGCGCGAGTTACAAATTTGGTCTTCATCGGGAGCTTGTGATCGGCTAAACGCAATGCGGCGCGGGCCAATTCCTCACTTACACCCTGGACTTCAAATAGAATTCGGCCCGGTTTGATTACAGCTACCCAGTATTCCGGGGAGCCTTTACCCTTACCCATTCTGGTTTCTGCCGGCTTTTGTGTAACTGGCTTATCTGGAAATACGCGAATCCAAACTTTTCCACCACGTTTCAACTTACGTGTCAGCGCGACACGAGCGGCTTCGATTTGACGGTTAGTCATCCAGGCCGCTTCAAGCGACTTGAGTCCGAATTCACCAAAATCCACGCGCGCTCCGCGATAGGCTTTGCCTTTACGGCGACCTCTTTGAGTCTTGCGGAATTTTACTCTCTTGGGCATTAACATGGGTAAACTATCTCCTGACAGACATACCAGCCTACTAGAGGCCGATCAATCTGATTATTTCTTATCTCCAGCCGAATTATCTCCGGCGGCTGGGGCGCTTGAGTCGCCTGTTTTTTCGGACTTCTTGGCGGCGCCACTTGCCGAGGCGGAAGCCTCAGACCCTGACTCTGTGCGACGTCTAACTCTTCCACGCGGACGACGCGGCTTGCGACGCTCTGGCGGACCACCGCGTTTGCGACTACGATCCTGCTGAGCTCCCATTTCTGCCAGCTGTTCAGCTTCTTCGCGGTCTGAATGGTCGGCGAAGTCACCACGATCGAGGATCTCACCTTTGCAAATCCAAACTTTCACTCCAATAGCGCCGTAGGTCGTGCGAGCGGTTGAAGTCGCATAGTCAATATCACCGCGTAGTGTGTGCAAAGGCACTCTTCCCTGATGGTATTTTTCCGAACGAGCGATTTCCGCTCCGTTGAGACGGCCACCGCAGATGATCTTGATTCCCTGCGCTCCCATTTTCATGGTTGCGGCAATAGACTTCTTCATGGCGCGACGGAAGGCGATTCTTCCGGTAAGCTGATAGGCAATTCCATCGGCCACCAACTGAGCGGATAACTCCGGCTTCTTGACTTCGACGATATTCAACGTGATGTCTTTACCAGTCAGCAATTGTAACTCACTGCGTAGTTTATCGACTTCGGAGCCTTTTCGTCCGATGACAATTCCCGGGCGAGAAGTATGAATGTCCACCGTTACTTTTTTCGGCGCACGTTGAATCGCTACCTTTGCTACGCCGGCATTATTCAAACGAGATTTGATGTATCGCCTTATCTGCATGTCCTCGAAAATCAATTCGCGGTATGTTGCGCCTCTTGCAAACCAGCGGCTATTCCACGCTCGATTCACGCCAAGTCTAAACCCTACGGGATGTGTTTTCTGACCCAAGTTATACGCTCCTATTTGGACTCTTTAGCGGAGTCCTGCCCTTTAGAGGCATCAGCTTTTTTTGCTACGGTTTTCTTGGTAGCGGCTTTTTTGGTAGCAGTCTTTTTGACTGCCGACTTCTTTGCAGCGCCACCTGCGGTTTTCGCTTTCGGCGCGGCGCTCTTAGCCACTACTTTTGGGGTAGCAACCTTTTTCTTCGCCGTTTTCTTTTTCTTCGCACGAGTTCCCGGCTCAGCTTCGGAGGCATAGCCGGAGACTTCAATAGTCAAATGGCAATAGCGCTTCTGAATCCTGTTGGCTCTGCCCATCGCACGGAACTCCATGCGCTTTTGAATCGGACCAGAGTCCACCGAGACCATCGAGATATGTAAATCTTCAGGATGCAACTTCCTGCCGCCGAGATCCACTTCCATTGCGTTAGCAACGGCAGATTTAAGAGTCTTGGCCAATGTGGTGGCCAATTTGCGTTTGGCCGCGAAGTTGAGACGCTCAAGCGCCTGCTCGGCGCGGAGTCCTCTAATAGTGCGCGCAATTTGCCGCAACTTTCTATCGCCTATCCGCAGATAGCGCGCTCTTGCTACTTTTTTGACAAACATAATATTCGCACCCTCTGCGCCTATTTCAGCGAGGAACTCCTATCAGTGAGTTTCCCGCCATGCCCGCGGAATGTTCGCGTTGGCGCGAATTCTCCGAGCTTATGACCAACCATGTTTTCGGTGACATAGATCGGGATGAACTTATTACCCGTATGCACCGCCAGCGTATGACCAATGAAATCCGGAGTAATAGTAGAGCGACGCGACCAGGTTTTAACAACCCTCTTGTCGTCTCTAGAGTTCATTACTTCGATTTTTTTCATCAGACTGTCATCTACGAACGGCCCTTTTTTCAAGGAACGAGCCATATTTCATCCTCCGTGCAATAGCGCCACTATTATGCGCCAAATTGCGTCCTATTTCTTTTTGCGTCTTTCGACAATCATCTTGTCAGACAGCTTTTTCTTCTTACGTGTCTTGTAACCCTTAGTCGGCTTGCCCCATGGAGTACAAGGGTGACGACCTCCGGATGAACGCCCTTCACCACCACCCATCGGGTGATCTACCGGGTTCATGGCCACGCCACGAACTTTCGGACGACGACCGCGCCAGCGAGATGCGCCTGCTTTTCCAAGCGACAGGTTCTTATGGTCAACATTACCAACCTGACCAACTGTCGCCACACAAATTTCCGGTACCATACGTACTTCACCGGAAGGCATTTTCAAAGTAGCCATTCCCTGATCGCGCGCAACAAGTTGCGCCATGGTTCCTGCGCCGCGCACCATCTGGCCACCCTTACCGGGTCGCATCTCAACGTTATGCACTTCCGCGCCCATGGGCATTTTCACCAACGGTAGGCAATTACCCACCTGATACTCAACGCTCTCGCCTGAGTTGACCATTGTGTCAACCGATAGACCCTGCGGAGCTAGAATGTAGCGTTTCTCGCCGTCGACATAGTGCAACAATGCGATGTTGGCGCTGCGATTCGGATCATACTCGATTGCCGCAACTCTTGCCGGAATACCGATTTTGTTGCGGCGGAAATCTATCAAACGATATTTCCGTTTGTGTCCACCACCTCGTCTACGTGAAGTGATACGACCCTTGTTGTTACGTCCACCAGTCTTGCGATTCGGCTCCAAGAGGGAACGCTCTGGCGTTGTTGAGGTAATCTCTTCAAAGCCTGATGTCGTCCGGAATCTGGTAGACGGGGTATATGGTCTGTATTTTTTTATGGCCATTGCTCTATATCACTAATTTGTGTTATTGCTTTATGTTGTTGCTGTGTCGTGTTGTTGCCGTGTCGTTTTCTTGCGCCGCTCTTCGCGACATTATCTTATTCTCAAATTCTCTCGGTGAGTATCCAGGTATTAGATATTCTCGAAATCGGAAATGACCTGCCCTTTTTTCAAAGTGACAATCGCCTTCTTCCAGCGCGGAGTTCTTCCTACACGATAGCGCAAACGCTTGGACTTACCCGGCATTATCATCGTGCGCACATTGTCGACTCTCACACCGAATGCAGACTCAACAGCGCCACTAATCTCAATTTTCCCAGCGTTCCTATCAACCCGGAACACATATGAGTTGTAGGCCTCTTTTAGCGCCATTGACTTTTCGGTCGTCAGGTGCAATTCAAGTATCATCTTATTCATCAGGAGAACACCTCCTCAGCCTTTTGCAGACCGGCGCGAGTGAAAACAATGTGATCAGCGTGAAGAGTCTCGTAGCAATTCAGCACAGTCGCCGGCAGGAATTTCACTCCCGGGATATTGCGAGCTGACATGGCCGCATTGGTGTTCTTTCCCTCTTCGAGGAAAAGTACTTTTTTACCGCTGAGCTTTAGGTTATTGATCATTGCCACAAAGCTCTTGGTTTTGATTCCGTCAATCTCAATTTTATCTATAATCATCACGCGGTTGTTTGCGGCCCTATCTGAAAGCGCTGATACTGTCGCGATACGCTTTAGGCGCTTAGGAAAACGCGAGTAGTAAGATCTAGGCTTTGGTCCATGTGTGATACCACCGGTTCTCCACAGAGGCGAGCGAATTGTTCCAACTCGCGCGCGTCCAGTCCCCTTTTGGCGCCAAGGCTTGGCGCCGCCACCGGAAACTTCGGCGCGCCCTTTCGACGATGAATTACCTTGCCGCTGATTGGCGAGGTAGTTTACCACGTATTGGTGCACCACTCCCTTGTTGGGGGTGACACCGAATACTTCAGGCTTCAAGTCAACTCTACCAACTTCGGAACCGTCCTGATTGTACATCGGAACAGACACACTTTGCAGAGTTGCATCCGCTGATTCTTGTTTATTCTTGCCGCTATCCATGTTCATCACTTTCGCATTACTACCCGAGGAAACTTAGCCCCTGCTTGAAATCCTGACTTTGACTAGAGCGCCATTTTTGCCCGGCACTGTGCCTCTAACGAGTATGAGATTCTTTTCCGGCACCACACGTACGACATCCAAACCCAAGGCTGTGACCTTGTCACCACCCATGCGTCCACCCATTTTCATACCTTTGAAAACACGTGACGGCGTTGAGGCCTGCCCGATTGAACCGGGTGCGCGCTCTCTGTCGGACTGTCCATGCGTCTTTTGCCCGCCCTTAAAACCATGACGACGCATCACACCCTGGAAACCCAAACCTTTTGAAACACCGGTAACATCAACTATTTCGCCTTCTTTGAACATATCCACCGTTAGGGAGTCACCAACTTTGACTTCACCTTCAAAGCGAATTTCGCGCAAGTGTCTCATTGGCGCAACATCCGATTTTGCGAAATGTCCGCGCTGCGGTTTGTTGAATAAACGCTCTGCGCGTTCGCCAAAACCAACCTGCACAGCGCTGTACCCGTGCTTCTCTTCGGTCATCGACTGAACCACAACATTGGGCCCCGCTTCGATAACTGTAACCGGGATTGCCTCCCCATCCTCACGGAAGACGCGCGTCATACCAACTTTTGAACCAATTAGTTCTCTCATATCCCCTAAACCTTTTCAGGTCAGACACTTTCAGACCCCCGAAGGGCCTATCAGGTCTTAATCTCCACATCAACACCGGCCGGCAAGTCAAGCTTCATCAACGCATCAACTGTCTGTGCAGTTGAGTCATGAATCTCTAGCAGGCGCTTGTGCACGCGCGTTTCAAATTGCTCACGTGACTTCTTGTCTACGTGAGGTGACCGCAAAACAGTATAGACCGTACGCTTAGTAGGCAACGGAACCGGGCCCGACACACGAGCTCCAGTGCGCAATGCTGTGCGCACGATTTCTTTCGCTGACCTGTCGAGAGTGAAATTGTCGTAAGCGCGAAGCCTAATTCTGATCTTTTGCATCTGCATGTTTTTTCATATCGCGTCGCGAGCTTCCCTACCTGATGGAGCCGCGAACAACGCCTTTACTTAATCCGCTATCTTTGTTAGTCCGTTACTCAATAACCTCAGTTACAACTCCGGCGCCTACTGTGCGGCCGCCTTCACGAATCGCGAAACGAAGCTCTTTCTCCATCGCAATCGGAGCTATCAATTCAATTGTCATCTGAACATTGTCACCAGGCATTACCATCTCAACGCCATCAGGCAATGTTGCAATACCGGTCACGTCAGTCGTACGGAAGTAAAACTGAGGACGGTAGCCGCTGAAGAACGGAGTGTGACGACCGCCTTCTTCTTTGGAGAGGATATAGACCTCGCCCTTAAACTTTGTATGAGGATGAATACTGCCCGGCTTGGCCAATACCATGCCGCGCTCCAAGTCATCCTTGTCAATACCGCGCAACAACAATCCAACATTATCACCGGCCTGACCCTCATCAAGCAGTTTGCGGAACATCTCAACACCGGTACAAACGGTCTTCTTAGTCTCGCGAATACCGACGCGCTCAATCTCTTCGCCAACCTTGACAATGCCGCGCTCAATACGGCCGGTGCCTACTGTGCCACGACCGGTGATTGAGAATACATCCTCAACAGGCATCAAGAAAGGCTTATCTGTCTCACGCTCCGGCTGTGGAATGTAAGTATCAAGAGCGTTCATCAATTCAGTGATACTCTTGAACGCGTCATCTTCTTTTTTGCCCTGCTGGGCGGCGGTCATGGCATTGAGAGCTGAACCGCGGATGATCGGAATATCATCACCGGGGAACTTGTACTGGCTGAGAAGCTCGCGAACTTCAAGCTCCACCAAATCCAACAATTCTTCATCATCAACCATATCGCATTTGTTCATGAACACTACGATATATGGAACACCAACCTGACGAGCCAAAAGGATGTGCTCGCGAGTCTGAGGCATCGGGCCGTCTGCGGCCGATACCACCAAAACAGCGCCGTCCATTTGCGCCGCGCCGGTGATCATGTTCTTGACATAATCGGCGTGACCCGGGCAATCGACGTGAGCATAGTGACGGTTTTCCGTCTCATACTCTACGTGAGCGGTGGCAATCGTAATGCCGCGTTCGCGCTCTTCAGGAGCATTATCAATCGAATCAAAACTGCGAACCTCGCCACCATTGGCGACCGCCTGGACCATAGTCATAGCCGCGGTCAAGGTCGTCTTACCGTGATCTACGTGACCAATCGTTCCTACATTTACATGCGGCTTGGTGCGCTCATATTTCTGCCTGGCCATGACGCTTGAATCCTTCCTTATAAATCCCGCTAAAAGCTGTTTTGTTTCTAATCTTTTACTGCACTAGTCGTTTGTCTAAATATCCGTTCAACCACAACAAGCGGCTGAGTAATTTGCCGACGTCTAATCTACTTCGCTACGCCTGCTTTTTCAAGTATCTTCTTGGTTGCCTCTGCCGGTAAACGCATAAACTTGCTGAAATGCATCGAGAATACTGCTCTACCCTGCGAAATATTACGCAGATTGGTCGCATATCCGAACATTTCCGAGAGCGGCACTTCTACCGTAACAGTTTGCTCATCAGCGCGAGCTTCAATCGCGCCGATTCTTCCGCGTCGTCCGTTGATATCGCCAACCACTGAACCGACATAAGCTTCCGGCGTAACAATTACCACCGACATAATAGGCTCAAGCAATATCGGACCGGCTTTGCGTGCGGCATTCTGGAACGCCATCGATCCGGCAATCTTGAAGGCCATCTCCGACGAATCGACATCATGGTATGAACCGTCAATCAACTGAACATGGATACCAGTAAGCGGGTTGCCGGCAAGAATACCATTCTGCATGGCTTCCTTGATGCCCTTCTCGATTGAGGGGACATATTCGCGCGGCACATCACCGCCCTTGATTTTATTCTCAAAGATGAACTCTTCGTCACCCTCCACCGGGCCCATTTTAATAACACAGTGACCGTATTGCCCCTTACCCCCGGACTGGCGGACGAATTTGCCTTCGGCCTCGACATGCTTGGTGATAGCCTCACGATACGAAACCTGAGGCTTACCGACATTTGCCTGGACCTTGAACTCACGCAACATGCGGTCTACAAGAATCTCAAGATGCAATTCACCCATACCAGAGATAATAGTCTGGCCGGTTTCTTCGTCGGTTTTGACTCTGAACGTTGGATCCTCTTCGGCGAGCTTTTGAAGCGCTTCGTCGAGCTTATCCATATCGGCTTTGGTTTTCGGCTCAACGGCTACATCGATAACCGGATCCGGGAAGTTCATCTCTTCAAGGACAATCGGGTGCTTCGGATCACACAGAGTGTGACCGGTTGTGGTTTTTCTTAAACCGACAACCGCGACAATATCACCAGCGGTCATCGTCTTTACATCTTCGCGTTTATTGGAATGCATGCGAAGAATGCGCGAGATGCGCTCTTTTTGCCCGGTAACACTATTGAGCGCGTATGAACCGGCATCTAAAGTTCCGGAATATACGCGAATGTATGAGATCTTACCTACATGGGGATCAGTAGCAATCTTGAAAGCCAACGCTGTAAATGGCTCAGAGGCATCAGCTTTGCGCGTAATCGTTTTCTCAGACGCAGGAGCGTGACCTTCTGTATCCTTGACATCAGCCGGTGAGGGCAAGAAGTCAATTACACAGTCAAGTAGCTTCTGCACACCCTTGTTTTTGAAGGCGGAACCACAAAGGACAGGAACCATATCGCAGTTAAGACATGCCGCGCGCACAGCCGCGATCACCTCTTTCGGGAGAATCGGCTGGTCATCGAGGAATTTTTCTAGTAAATGATCATCATATTCAGAGACAGCCTCTAGTAGTCTTTCGCGAGACTTAGCGGCTTGCTCCTTCATGTCATCAGGAATCGGCATATCGTCGTAGGTCATGCCCGCCGACTCTTCGTGGTACACGCGGAAAGTCATAGTAATCAAATCGACGACACCGTTGAAAGTCTCACCGCCGCCGGAAGGGATTGTTATGGGAACACAATTAGAACCGAGACGATCATTCATCTCGCTCACAGCCTTAAAGAAGTCAGCCCCGACCCTGTCCATCTTATTGACAAAGGCGATTCTAGGAACACCGTAACGATCGGCCTGACGCCAAACAGTCTCAGATTGCGGCTCTACACCACCAACAGCGCAGAACAGCGCTACGGCGCCGTCAAGAACTCTAAGTGAGCGCTCTACTTCAACTGTGAAGTCTACGTGGCCTGGGGTGTCAATGATATTGATTTCGTGCTTACGCCAATATGCGGTTGTCGCGGCGGAGGTGATAGTAATGCCGCGCTCTTTTTCCTGCTCCATCCAGTCCATAGTGGCCGCGCCTTCATGAACTTCGCCAATGCGATGCAGGCGACCTGTGTAATACAGGACTCTTTCGGTGGTTGTTGTTTTGCCGGCATCGATGTGGGCCATGATACCGATATTTCTAATTTTTGATATGGGCGTAGACATTAGATTACTTTTCGAGAGGGGATCAATTCTGAGATTGGGTGACAAGCCGGTAGGGTCACGGGACGCTCTGGAATCAAGTAGATTCAGATCCCGTGGTTACAATCAAGAGCTACAATCGCAACAACTTGCTGGACGGGAAAACTGCAATGCCTACATTGTCAAAGAACGAAACTATCGTGAACGAAACTTTGCGAAAACGCCTAGTGCGCAGGGCGCTGCGTCTTCCAACAACTTCATCAATTACTATCAGTGTATTCCCACTCCTGCTTCAGATTAATCGTTAACTTACTAATTGACTTTTTACTATATGATACTCGCAATATGAAGTAGACTCGTTAGCCTACCAGCGGAAATGTGCGAACGCCTTATTGGCGTCGGCCATTCTATGCGTGTCTTCTCTCTTCTTAACTGCGGCGCCTTCATTTTTTGACGCGGCCCACAACTCTGCGCCTAACCGCTCTCCGAGTGACTTTTCGGATCTACTTCTAGCGGCGGCGATAAGCCAACGCATTGCAAGAGCATTACGTCTGCGAGGACGAACCTCTACCGGCACCTGGTATGTTGTGCCACCAACACGGCGAGACTTCACTTCCAAAGAGGGCTTCACGTTGTTCAAACCCTTGTGAAAGACTTCAAGCCCCTCTTCGTCTTCAGCGCGCTCGGATACTACATCAATCGCGGAGTACATAATGCGCTCAGCGATAGATTTTTTGCCGCGCTTCATTAAGGCATTAATAAACTGCGCAACGACCTGATCATTGAACCTTGGGTCAGGTATTACTGCTTTTTTCTGTATACTTTTTCTTCTTGGCATACTATCACACTGTTTCGACGCAGACCTACAGTCGAATTCCTATTTCTTCGTTGGCCTTTTCACGCCATACTTTGATCGACTATTGGTGCGACCGTCAACTCCGGAGGTGTCCATAGCGCCGCGGATGACGTGGTAGCGCACTCCCGGCAAGTCTTTTACACGGCCGCCACGAATCAACACAATAGAATGCTCCTGCAAGTTGTGTCCTTCACCCGGGATATATGCGGTGACTTCCATTTGATTAGTCAGCTTCACACGAGCGACTTTACGCAATGCTGAATTCGGCTTCTTCGGTGTTGAAGTATAGACGCGAGTACATACGCCGCGCTTTTGCGGAGCGCCCTTCAAACCCGGGGTGTTCTTTTTATCGATGAGCCGCTTGCGACCGCTTCGAATTAGCTGATTTATTGTTGGCACTATGTTACTCCAATAATTCCGTATCAATACAATATCGCAACAACTTGTTGCGATTCTTCAATCCCATTTCAGGGGGTCAACATTTCTCCCGGCCATCCTCTTGAATAGCCGTATGTTACGCCCCAATATTCGGGGTCACTAATTATAGACTAGACGCTCCAAATGTCAAGCGGAAAATGCAGATTAGCAAATTTCGGCTTAGCCGCGCTATACTCCTGCGCCACAATGAATTACGTGGCTACAGGAGCCGCTTCACAGCCTTGGCCTGAAATATTTTTTCACTTTATCGCCTGAAAACGCAATCGCTTGAAAACGCAATCGCTTGAAACTGCATTGTCAGGTCAGTGACTTTCCTCCACCATTTCCACTGCGGGAGTTATGCCGATTTCAACATCCTCTGATTCACTTGGCGTAACCTTGACTGAGCGGTAGAAATTAACGCCTGTTCCCGCCGGAATTAGATGCCCGATGATTACATTCTCTTTGAGTCCCTGAAGCGTGTCAACCTTGCCCTGAATTGCCGCTTCGGTGAGCACCTTGGTGGTCTCCTGGAATGAAGCGGCTGATACAAAGCTGTCTGTTGAAAGTGACGCTTTTGTGATACCCAAGAGCATTGGCTCAAAGGTAGCGGGTTCACCGCCTTCGGCAACCACGCGGGCATTTTCTTCAGCAAAGCGCATTCTATCGACTTGCTCACCTTCGAGAAGGTTGGCATCACCGGCGCTTGTCACATGAACCTTCTGCAACATCTGACGAACAATGACCTCGATATGCTTGTCACTAATGCGCACACCCTGGAGACGATAAACTTCCTGGACCTCATTTACCAAGTATTCCTGCACAGCATTATCACCTAAGATACCAAGAATGTCATGCGGATCGACAGCGCCCTCACAGAGGGAGTCGCCAGCGCGCACTCTATCGCCGGTGTGAACCAGCATGTGTTTACCATGCGGCACCAAATACTCGCGCTCGTCCTCGCCATCTATTGAGGTTACTATCACCTGCTGTTGTGAGCGAATGATACGTCCGAATTTGATGTGTCCGTCGATTTCGGTTACAACCGCCGGGTCTTTCGGCTTTCTAGCTTCGAAGAGCTCGGCAACTCTTGGCAGACCACCGGTAATATCTCGTGTCTTTGAAATATCGCGCGGGATCTTAACCAACATTTCTCCAGCGCCAAGTTCATCACCGTCACTAACCAACAGGTTAGCGCCAGTCGGTATTCGGTAGCTACTTAGAACTTCTTCTCCGGCGACAATATTGATTGCCGGGAATAGCGCTTTTTCACGTTGTTCGATAATAATCGGCTGAATCAAACCAGTGGTTTCATCCATTTCCTCGCGCATCGAAACATCAGCTACAATATCGACAAACTTAACTACACCGGCTTTGTCGTTCACGATGGTTGCGCTGTATGGATCCCATTCGAATACGGGATCACCCTTGGCGATATTCTTGCCTTCTTCGATTTGTAAGACCGCTCCGTAAGGGAGGTGATATCTACCGAGTACGCGGTCCTGATCATTGACGATATGAATCTCGCCATCGCGGTTGACAACTACCAACTCGCCAGATGATTTGGCGACAGTGCGAACATCGATAAAGATAACCTTACCGACGTATTTTGATTCTACATTTGACTGCTCGGCGATACGCGCCGCGGTTCCACCGATGTGGAAGGTGCGCAATGTCAACTGTGTTCCCGGCTCACCAATAGATTGAGCGGCGATAACTCCAACAGCTTCGCCAATATCAACCATATTGAGTGTAGCGAGATTACGTCCATAGCATTGTGCACACACGCCACGTTTCGACTCACAAGTCAACACTGAACGTATTCTTGCGGATTCGAGACCGGACTCTTCGATACGTGTCGCTAGAGCCTCGTTTATCTCACTACCGGCTTCGAGAATCAACTCATCTGTGACCGGGTCATAGATGTCATCCAATGCAACTCGACCTAGTAAGCGATCGCTTAGTGACTCGATTACGTCTTCGCCCTCTTTGATTGCGGCAATGTCAATTCCTAGAATTGTGCCACAATCGCCCTCGTTGATAATTACATCCTGGGCAACATCAACGAGACGACGCGTCAAGTATCCTGCATCAGCTGTTTTCAGCGCTGTATCAGCCAGACCTTTTCTCGCGCCGTGAGTTGAAATAAAGTACTCAGACACCGAAAGTCCTTCACGGAAGTTTGAGGTAATAGGCTGTTCGATAATCTCACCAATACCACCGGTGATTTTCTTTTGCGGTTTGGCCATCAGACCACGCATCCCAGCTAGCTGACGAATTTGCTCTTTGGAGCCACGAGCCCCGGAGTTAGCCATCATATAGACTGGGTTGAAACCTTTGCGATCTTGTTTCAGATGCGCCATCATTACTTCAGCAACATGCGAAGTGCATCGAGTCCATAGATCGATGACCTGATTGTAGCGCTCGCCATTGGTAATGAGACCACGCTCGTAGCGCTTTTGAATTTTCGCTACTTCTTTGGTGGTATCGGCGATGAGTTTGTTTTTCTCTTCGGGGATAACCATATCGACGATTGCCGCAGTTGCCCCGGACTTGGTAGCATACTCAAAACCCAGGGATTTGAGTTCATCAAGGAACTGTACTGTCTTTTTGTTACCAACTGTACGAAGGACATTAAGAATAAGCGCTTCCATCTTTCCCTTGGAGGCAGTCTCATTGAAATAGCCAACTTCATCTGGAATAATTTGATTGAAAATCAAACGACCGACAGTTGTATCAAGCGATTCGTCGTTGTAACGCACTTTAATTTTGCTGTGCAGGTCGATGAAGTTGTAATCCAACGCGGCTAGGGCTTCATTCAGGTCTGAGAAACTCATCCCTTCTCCCTTGCCGCCTTCAAGCACATTGGTCAGGTAATAGTTACCCAAAACCATATCCTGTGACGGAATGGCAATTGGACGTCCTGATGACGGAAGCAGAATGTTGTTAGAAGCAATCATCAGCAAGCGTGTTTCAAGTTGCGCTTCAAAAGATAGCGGAACATGCACAGCCATTTGATCGCCGTCAAAGTCAGCGTTGAACGCCGCGCAAGCCAACGGATGCAGACGAATCGCTTTTCCTTCAACCAATACCGGATAGAACGCCTGAATACCTAGACGATGCAGGGTAGGCGCGCGGTTGAGCATCACCGGATGTTCGCTGATAATCTCTTCGAGAATATCCCAAACCTCGGGGCGCTCGCGCTCCACTAGCTTCTTGGCGGATTTTACGGTTTGGACATAGCCTTTCTCTTCAAGCTTCATGATGATGAAGGGCTTGAATAATTCAAGGGCCATGTTCTTGGGCAAACCACATTGGTACATCTTCAATTCAGGTCCGACAACAATTACTGAACGACCTGAGTAGTCAACACGCTTTCCTAGCAGGTTTTGACGAAATCTTCCCTGCTTGCCTTTGAGCAAATCAGAGAGAGATTTCAACGGACGTTTCGAGTCACCGCGCACAGAATGAGTGCGACGACCGTTGTCCATTAGCGCATCAACAGCTTCTTGTAACATGCGCTTTTCATTGCGCAGAATCACTTCCGGCGCATGAATGTTCATCAGTTTTTTCAAACGATTGTTACGGTTAATGACCCGGCGATACAAATCGTTCAAGTCAGAAGTCGCAAAACGTCCGCCCTCGAGCGGAACCAGCGGACGCAAGTCCGGCGGGATGACCGGAATGATATCAAGAATCATCCATTCAGGCTTATTGCTCGATTGGCGGAAAGCCTCGATGATGCGCAGGCGTTTCAGCGCATCTTTTTTGCGCTGTACGGAGGTTTCCATCTTCACCTGAGTGCGAAGATTGATAGCCTCTTCTTCTATGTCGAGTTCCTTCAATAGAGTTTGCGCGGCGCTGGCGCCCATTTCGGCCCGGAATTCTTTGCCGGAATCCTCAAGCTCTACAAACTCTTCTTCGGTTAGCAAGTCACCTTTTTGGAAAGGAGAATTACCCGGGTCGATCATTACATATGATTCGTAGTAGAGCACCTTCTCAAGCTCACGCATTGAGAGACCTATGGTGTTTCCAATACGTGACGGCAATGACTTGAAGTACCAAATATGCGACACTGGAACCGCAAGCTCAATGTGTCCCATGCGCTCTCTGCGAACTTTGGCTTGTGTGACTTCTACACCACAACGGTCACAAACAATACCGCGAAAACGAATGCGCTTGTATTTACCGCAATTACATTCCCAGTCTTTTACCGGTCCAAAAATCCTCTCGCAAAAAAGGCCGTCACGTTCGGGTTTAAAGGAACGATAGTTAATTGTTTCAGGCTTTGTTACTTCGCCAAAGGACCATGAGAGAATTGTTTCCGGGGAGGCGATTTGAATTTTAATCGCCTTGAACTCGGATGGGCGTCTCTGCGTGTTCCTGTGGATACGCTCGCGTTGTAGCATACTCACTATGAATTCACTCCTTTATTGGCGGGATTAATGACTGTTTTTTCTATTCGGCGCACCACGTTTCCCGGGACACTTACAGTGTCCTTTCCTTGAAACTTGTCACCCGCGACATCATTCGCGATATGATAATCGGCACGGGGTGTTAATCCGGTCTTCGTTTCTTTATAGAGCGAAGGTATGTTTGTTTTGGGCGTTAATGACATTTGTGATACACCTTTCATGCTTTGCTTTTACGAATTCGTAAAAAGCCAAAGCCTATTTCTCTACCAGCTTTACATCCAGGCAAAGCGACTGCAATTCTTTCAAGAGTACATTGAATGACTCAGGGATACCAGGCTCTGGCGGATTCTCACCTTTTACAATCGCCTCATAGACGCGACTTCTACCAGTGACGTCATCAGATTTGACTGTCAGGATTTCCTGAAGCGTGTATGCCGCTCCGTAGGCTTCCAACGCCCAGACTTCCATCTCTCCGAAGCGCTGACCGCCGAACTGAGCTTTACCGCCTAGTGGTTGTTGTGTCACCAGGGAGTATGGTCCAATTGAGCGGGCGTGAATCTTATCATCCACCAAGTGAGACAGTTTCAGAATATAGATAATTCCAACTGTGGTTTCCTGGTCGAACCATTCACCGGAGCGTCCGTCAATCAAACGAGTCTTACCGGATTCCGGCAGACCCGCTTCTCTTAGAAGCGCCTTGATATCATCATGCGATGCGCCATCGAATACCGGGACGGCGACTTTGATATTCAGCTTATGCGCCGCCCATCCGAGATGGGTTTCCAGTAGCTGACCGACATTCATACGTGACGGCACTCCCAGCGGATTTAGAATAATATCCATCGGTGTTCCATCTTCTAAATGCGGCATATCTTCTACCGGAACTATTCTGGAGACAACACCCTTGTTGCCGTGACGTCCCGCCATCTTATCTCCAACAGAGATTTTTCTGCGGATAGCGATCGTGACTTTGACTAATTGTTTAACTCCAGGTGGTAATTCAGCGCCACGGGCGATTTTGTCAATTTCCACATCCATCAAGGCGCGTTTATCGGCAAGCAAGTCTGCCGCTTCTTTGAGGATTCCGTCAACACGCTTGTTGATTTTCTCGTCCTCGCAATACCCATCTGGTGCGTGGGCGTTATCGAAATCAAACTCGGCAAACAATTCGGCTTTATATTTTTGCCCTGAACGTGTCACAACTGAATTATCTATAATTGAACGAACGGTGCTGGAAGTTTGTCCGTCAAGAAGCCCACCGACACGTTTGTTGCGGTGCGCAACAATCTCTTGCAACAACTTGCCATACTGCTTTTTGATGTTGGCTACGTCGACTTTTTCCTGCTTCTTGGCCTCTTCGGAGCGCTCTTTACGTGAGAAGACCTGAGTGCTAACTACCACACCCTTGATTCCCGGAGGCGCTTTCAGTGATGCGTCTCGGACATCGCCGGCCTTTTCGCCGAAGATGGCGCGTAATAGGCGCTCTTCAGGTGACAATTCTGTTTCACCTTTGGGTGTGACCTTACCGACTAGAATATCGCCGGACTCAACTTCTGCGCCCTCGCGGATGATTCCACGTTCATCAAGATTCAACAGCGCTTCTTCTGAAACGTTTGGAATCTCGCGGGTTATTTCCTCAAAGCCGCGTTTGGTGTCACGAACTTGTAGCTCGTATTCTTCAATATGAATTGAAGAATAAATATCATCCTTAATCAAACGCTCTGAGAGGATGATAGCGTCTTCGTAGTTATAACCGCGCCATGACATAAACGCCACCAACACATTGTGACCAAGCGCCAGTTCACCTCCGTCAGTTGCAGGACCGTCAGCGAGCAAATCGCCGGCTTTTACATGGTCATTGATTTCTGTAACCGGACGCTGATTTATACAGGTGTCCTGATTCGAACGTTTGAATTTTGTCAATTCATAAACGTCATCTTCATAGAAGCCAAGCTCATCCTCGCGAGCCTTTGAATCAGGCGTTATAACGATTTGTTTTGAATCAACATACTTCACCACACCAGCGCGTTTGGCAACAACTGCCGCGCCGGAATCACGCGCGGCGGTGCGCTCCATGCCGGTTCCAACTACCGGGGAATCGGTGCGCAACAATGGCACAGCCTGGCGTTGCATATTGGAGCCCATCAAAGCACGGTTAGCGTCATCATGCTCAAGGAACGGAATCATCGCGGCGGCGACAGACACCAACTGACGTTGACTAACGTCCATGTAACTGATTTCCGGCGGCTCTACAAGCCTGTAGTCAGCTCGCTTGCGGGCAAAGACTACTTTGTTTGCAAAGGAGCCGTCATCATTTAGTGGCTCACTACATTGCGCAATAGTGTGGCGATCCTCTTCATCGGCGCTCAAGAACTGAATTTCGTCAGTGATTTTTCCGTCGACAACTTTTCGATATGGAGTCTCAAGGAATCCAAATCTATTGATACGCGCAAATGTCGCCAGAGACATGATAAGACCGATATTCGGTCCTTCAGGTGTTTCAATCGGACAAACACGACCATAGTGAGTGTGATGCACATCACGAACCTCAAATCCGGCGCGTTCACGAGTTAGACCACCCGGTCCGAGCGCTGAGACACGACGTTTGTGTGTCAACTCTGACAGAGGGTTGGTTTGATCCATGAACTGCGAAAGCTGTGATGAACCGAAGAATGTATCTAACACCGCGGAAACTGTGCGGGCGTTAATCAACAACTGCGGTGTGACGCCTTCGTTGTCTTTCAAAGAAAGGCGTTCGCGGATTGTTCGTGCGATACGTGAAAGACCAACCGAGAACAAGTTGGACATCAGCTCACCAACTGTGCGACAACGACGATTACCCAGATGATCGATATCATCGGTGAATCCCTGGTCATTGCGCAAGCCGATTAGGTATTTGATGATGACCAGGAAATCTTCCTTGGTCAATACTACCGTTTCCTCGGCCACGTCAAGGCCCAGGCGCTGGTTAATCATATAACGACCAACAGCGCCGAGGTCGTAGCGTTTGCTATTGAAGAACAGTTTTTCAAGCAGGGCTTCGGCCATTTCTATTGTCGGCGGCTCACCCGGACGCAGGAGACTGTAGATTTTTTCCAAAGCCTCTTCGCGTGATTTGGTGGTGTCTTTTTTGAAGGTATTGAGAATGACAAAAACTTCACGGCCCTGGTCTTTGTTTACAACTGAAATCTTCTTGACCTTACGCTCTGATAGAGCGATCACATGATCTTCGGTGATTTCCTCACCAGCGGCGAGTGTTTCTTCACCGGTCTCTTCATTGACAAAACTCTCCGCAGAGCGCAGACCGACGATTTTTTCGGCGTCTTTACCTTTGAGCGAGTACTCTTTGGTAGTGTAAAACTCATTGATGAGATCCTGGTCGGTTGAGAATCCAAGAGCGCGCAGGAAAATTGTGACTGGCAATTTGCGACGAGAGTCGATATGCACATACATCATGTCGTTGATATCAGTAGTGAATTCTACCCAGCTACCACGATATGGAATGATTCGCGCATTGAAGAGGCGTTTTCCATTGGGGTGAATACTGTCATCGAAGAACACACCTGGGCTACGATGTAGCTGACTGACAACAACTCTCTCGGCGCCGTTAATGATGAACGTTCCGAAGTCGGTTATCAGTGGTAGCTCACCAAGGTAGACGTCCTGCTCGATTACGTCTTTGACTGTCTTTTCTTTGCCTTCAACCTCACGTGAAATCAAGCGCAGTGTTGCGCGCAACGGAGAGGCATAAGTCATGTTACGTTCACGACATTCACGAATGCTGTACCGGGGTTGCCCCAACAGGTACTTTACATACTCAAGTGAAAACTTCTCATTGACATCCGAAACTGGAAAAACATCACGAAAGATTTGCTCAAGTCCCTGAGGTTTGCGCTCTTCCGGTCTGGTATCAGGTTGAAGAAATTCCTTGTACGACCCAAGCTGTACATCCAGCAAATATGGCATCGGCATGGTATCTTTGATGGTACCGTAATTCTTCCGAACTATTTCTTGCTTGCGAGCCAATACTATGCCCTCCGGCTAAAAGATTGAAACGGTCTCGAGGTTCAATTGATGTTGACCACCTCTACGACCAAAGACTGACTACATTCAAGTCGTCAGTCTGATATTCTCTGTATTGCAGTTACGATAAAAGTTACTATAAGTATGATTAGTGGCGCTATGCGGGGATGCAGAACTTGAACAAAGCGGGCTTACCTGCCAACTACCATCATGCGCATTTTCTTGCGCAAAACCATTTGCCGCATCACGACATATAGCATTAGAGAGGTAGCCATGTAGGCGCTCATTCTTCATTGGCGAGTTCTGTATCTCCGTATTATCCTCCCCGCGGCCACTTTCCTGTGACTCAGTCCGTGGGAGCTGTTAAACAGACAGACGCCACCTCGGCGTTTTGTCCTACCTAACATCTGTGAAAGGTAGGCTTAGCGCCTCAGTACTATTAAATTTCAATTCCCGCTGTGGTGACAACTACTGAAGTATTCCCTGCGCAAAAGCGCAAGAGCCGCGAAACGCGCGCACAGCGGAAACCAAACGCGCGTTTCGCAGTGAGTCTTGCTTATTTTATCTCAACAGTTGCGCCAACCTCAACCAACTTGGCCTTGGCCGCTTCGGCTTCTTCTTTCGGAACTGCTTCCTTAACTGTTGACGGAATACCTTCGACAGCATCCTTAGCTTCTTTGAGACCCAAACCTGTGAGCTCACGAACCGTTTTGATGACCTGCAACTTCTTATCGCCAAATGAGGTCATCACAACATCAAACTCTGTCTTTTCTTCTGCGGCTTCACCGCCACCGGCCGGGCCAGCTACTGCGGCTACCGCGGCGGCAGGCTTAACACCGGTTACATCTTGGATCGTCTTGGAGAGCTCTGCGAGATCAAGAGCGGTAAGCTTTACAATTTCATCTGCTAATTCTTTGACTGTTGCCATGCTACTGTTGTTCCTTTCACACCTACTCTCTGTCTCTGAACCATCCGACTCTTCTAGCGGCCTGACTCTACAGAAAGATTTCCAGCGTATTATTACTTACAACCGCATCGAATGCCTAGCGTTCTTCCTCTCGAAACAACCCACACAAACTTTACGATCACATCAATTACATTTCAGTTCCTATTGTGCTTCTTCCTACTACTAAAACCTATCTCAGACACTTAAGCGGCGGCTGACACCTCAGCTGAACCAGCCAAGGCATCGATTGTACCGACAAACTCCTGCACAACTGCATCCATCGAAGAGATCAGCTCAGCGATAGGCGCTTCAATGTTTCCAATTACCATCGCCAGCAGTTCATCTCTTGAAGGCAGATCCGCCAGCTCTTTGATTTTGGCGCCTTCCATCAATTCTCCGGATAGCGACATGGCTTTGATAACCGGCAATTCCAGCTTCTTGAATGAATCATAAAGCGCTTTTGCCGGAGCCACCGGATCACCGAAGACAAAGGCGATTGCGGTTGGGCCGGTCAAGTATTCATCGAGACCCTCGACTCCGGCTTCCTTTGCGGCTACGCGGATCAAGGTGTTTTTCTCGACAACAAGCCGGGAATCACTCTCACGCAACTTGGCGCGTAAGTCCGTCATATCGGAGACTTTCAAGCCCAGATATTCAGCGACGAAAAAGCTCTCAGCTTTTTCAAGGTACTCTTTTATCTGAGCTACCTTTTCTAATTTTGCTTGTGTTGGCATAGTAGATAGCTCTTTCTATTTATCCGACAAAATTGTCGATTCATCTATTTTCAGACCAGGGCCCATTGTTGAGCTGATGGCCATGTTGTGAATATACCTGCCCTTGGTAGTCGCTGGCTTGGCGCGCATAATCGCGTCATAAAAAGTGCGGACATTCTCCAGGAGCTTATCTCTATCGAAAGACAACTTACCTACGGCAGCGCCGATTCCCGATTGACGGTCAACACGGAATTCAATTCTTCCGGCCTTGAGCTCTTTAACTGTGCGCCCCACATCCATGGTAACTGTTCCAGCCTTGGGGCTCGGCATCAAACCACGAGCTCCGAGAATTTTTCCGAGCCTACCAACGTTACGCATCATATCAGGAGTCGCAACGGCTACATCAAAATCGAGCCAGCCACCTTGAATCTTGCTAACGAACTCATCAGAGCCGACAAAATCAGCTCCCGCCTCTTTGGCTTCGGCTTCTTTTTCGCCCTGAGCAAAAACCAGCACGCGGACTTTTTTGCCTGTGCCATGCGGCAATGAAACGGTTCCACGAACCATCTGGTCAGCGTGTTTCGGATCAACTCCGAGTCGCAACACCACCTCTACTGATTCATCAAATTTGGCAAACTTCGCCGCCTTTAATACATCCAGCGCCTCGACGAGAGGATACACCTTGAGGCGATCGATCCCATCACGCGACTTCTTGTAATTCTTTGTGTGTTTCATTCTTCCCTTATCTCCCCCGAAACGCGACTAAACTGTGCCCATTAACCGTGCCCAGTAACTGTGCCCATTCGGGGTTCGTGCGATTTATGTGGGTTTATTGTTTACTACACTACTTACTATTCTTAGCGCTCTCTCTACTAACCTATAACCTCAAGCCCCATAGAGCGTGCGGTTCCGGCAATCATTTTCTTGGCTTGCTCAATCGATGACGCATTCAAATCTTTTTGCTTGGTCGTCGCAATCTCTTCAAGCTGCTTATCTGTCACAGAACCAACCTTGTCGCGATTAGGCTCAGCGGAACCCTTTGGCACCTTAGCGGCCATGCGCAGCAATGTTGAAGCCGGCGGGGTCTTGGTGACAAAAGTGAAACTCTTGTCAACATAGACAGAAATCTCTACCGGAGTTAGAATCCCATTGCCCTTTGATGTTTGCGAATTGAACGCTTTGCAAAAAGCCATGATGTTTACACCATGCTGTCCGAGCGCCGGACCAACCGGAGGCGCAGGATTTGCCTGCCCGGCCGGAATTTGCAACTTAATAAATCCTGTTACTTTCTTTGCCACTTTTTTACTACCTCAACGCTACTTGCGTTCAAATCAGATGTTCAACAGGATTCACACACCGAGTGATTGATTCGCTCAAGCTACCTGCCACTATTCTATGCTTCTATTTCAACACTACTTCTTTGTTGCCGCCTCAACCTGCAGGTAATCCAACTCTACCGGAGTCGGACGACCGAAAATCGAGACCATCACTTTTAACTTTCTACGTTCGACATTGACTTCACCGACCACACCTGCGAAATCTGCGAACGGACCATCAATGACTTTCACCCCATCGCCTGCCTGATATGGCATATCAGCGTCATCAACCGCGGCGCGGGAGTGATCAATCTGACCGGCAATGCGGTCAACTTCCTTTTGCCTCAACGGTGACGGCTTGCCGCCAGCGCCTACGAAATTCGTAATTCCCGGAGCGCTTACCACAAGATTCTGCGTAACCTTATCCAACTCCATTTGCACCAAGATATAACTTGGCAGGAACTTACGAGTCGAAGTAGAGCGCTTGCCCTGCTTCATTTCGGTGATCTGCTCGGTCGGCACTAAGATATCACCGAACTGAGAAGCCAAGCCGGCGTTCTCGACTGCAGACTCCAAATAACGTTTGGCTTTCTGCTCCTGCCCACTATAGGTGTGTACTGCATACCACTTCAGCGCCATTGCCGTCATCCTCCGAACACCAAATCAAAGACCGTTAATAGAGCGCGATCGACAATAAAGATAAATATCGACACTAAAATAGTTGTCACTACTGTTACTATCGTAGATCCAATCAGCTCTTCTTTTGACGGCCAGGTTACTTTCGAACCCTCGGCGCGCACTTCTCTGAGAAACTTGACTATCTTTTCCATAACCTGATTCTTATTTGAACATCAGCTACTTAATATTCTTATCACTACTGCTAACTTATACCACGTTCACTGGCAGGCCAGGAGGGACTTGAACCCCCAACTTTCGGTTTTGGAGACCGACGCTCTACCAATTGAACTACTGGCCTACGTAAATATTCCTCTATGGCCTTTCGTCGACCGTTACTCAACAACCTCAGTTACAACTCCCGCGCCTACTGTGCGGCCGCCTTCACGGATTGCGAAACGAAGCTCTTTCTCCATCGCAATCGGAGCTATCAATTCTATTGTCATCTGAACATTGTCACCTGGCATTACCATCTCAACACCATCAGGCAATGTCGCAATACCGGTCACGTCAGTCGTACGGAAGTAGAACTGAGGACGGTAGCCGCTGAAGAACGGTGTGTGACGACCGCCTTCTTCCTTGGAGAGGATATAAACCTCACCCTTAAACTTTGTATGAGGATGAATACTGCCCGGCTTGGCCAAGACCATGCCGCGCTCCAAGTCATCCTTGTCAATACCGCGCAACAACAACCCAACGTTGTCACCGGCCTGACCCTCATCAAGCAGTTTGCGGAACATCTCAACACCAGTGCAAACGGTCTTCTTGGTCTCGCGAATACCAACGCGTTCAATCTCTTCACCGACCTTCACAATTCCACGCTCAATACGGCCGGTGCCAACTGTGCCACGACCGGTGATTGAGAATACATCCTCAACCGGCATCAAGAATGGCTTGTCAGTCTCACGCTCCGGCTGTGGAATGTAAGTGTCCAGAGCATTCATCAATTCGGTGATACTCTTGAATGCGTCATCTTCCTTTTTGCCCTGCTGGGCGGCGGTCATGGCATTCAATGCTGAACCACGGATAATCGGAATATCATCACCGGGGAATTTGTACTGACTGAGTAGCTCACGAACTTCAAGCTCCACCAAGTCCAGCAACTCTTCATCATCGACCATATCGCATTTGTTCATGTACACTACAATATACGGGACACCAACCTGGCGAGCCAAAAGAATATGCTCGCGAGTCTGAGGCATCGGGCCGTCAGCAGCGGAAACCACCAAAACAGCGCCGTCCATTTGCGCAGCGCCGGTGATCATGTTCTTGACATAATCGGCGTGACCAGGGCAATCTACGTGGGCGTAGTGACGGTTTTCCGTCTCATACTCTACGTGAGCGGTGGCGATAGTAATTCCGCGTTCGCGCTCCTCGGGAGCATTATCAATCGAATCAAAACTACGAACCTCGCCGCCGGTGGCCACTGCCTGGACCATAGTCATAGCCGCTGTCAAAGTCGTCTTACCGTGATCTACGTGACCAATCGTTCCTACATTTACATGCGGCTTGGTGCGCTCATATTTCTGCCTGGCCATAGTCTCTTTAATCCCTTATGTAAATCGCTTTAATAATCTCTTCTGAGTACATCTTATTCAATATATATGGGTACTACCTGCTGATGATGCTCTTACTACCACAACAAATACCCGCCATAAGCAAACACCGGCGGCAATTTTGATTCATGAAAATTGATCCATGAAAAGCCGCTTCCTGCTCGTGGCGGATAGAGTTATTTTTCGCCTCCGCTGGCAGCCTATCTCTACACAAAAGTACTCCACAGGCTATGCTCACGAAGAGCCCAGAACCGGGATTGAACCGGTGACCTCATCCTTACCAAGGATGTGCTCTACCGACTGAGCTATCTGGGCCAATCCTTGCGGTCACAGCGCCGACTCTACCCATCAGCTCTAAGTGACTTATTTTACAGCGTCTTAGCTGACGCGAATGTCTCCCTCTGAAAGGGATTCCCATACAAAACAGGGTACGCGCTAGGCGTACCTCGCCGTAAGGAAAGGCAAGTAAAATTGATTAGGAACACTTTGTCAAGGGCTTTTCAGGACTGGTAATAAATATATTTTGCCTTTGGTTGTAAAGTATTTGGCTTCAATCGTGAAATCGCGCTGAAATCGCCTAAGATAGGGCCTTGAGTTGCGTCGGGTTCTCAGACCCGACGTTCAATGATAGGACAAATCGTCAGGTCTGAGAACCTGACGAAACTGCAAACGACGAGGCAAATACCACGTAAGCTCGTGCTCCAAAAGCACTTACTCTCAAGTTTTTTCCAGTAGGGCAGAGCCCGAAGCGGTTCTGCCTTCTTTACAAGAAGAAAAGATACGATCCAAAGACCAAAGGCCACTGAAACAAGGCTCATGGGCACAAAAAAAGCGGGAGACGAGGTTCGAACTCGCGACCAACAGCTTGGAAGGCTGTGACTCTACCAACTGAGTTACTCCCGCGGATGACGATATAATGGATGTCGACATTGTCGACGAGACGATAGTAGCGAAAAGCGCCAACTTGCGCAAGCGTATCAGATATGCAAAATCCCAATACCCAATGCACATCACACCCTTTACCGTTTACCCCTTGCCACTTGCTTTAGCGGCACAGCGTGCTGTGCCTTCCACGAACCATAACCATGTGTAGGGGCGGGGTCTCCCCGCCCTTGTTTCGATTCGCGGCATTGAGCCTATATGCGAAAAAGGGCGCCGGAACGACGCCCCTACGGGTTTGAGTTTTCTGCTTGATTTCTGAAAGGCACAGCGCGCTGTGCCGCTACGAATCCTAATTGCGAATGATGTCGATATTCAAACGTAGTGGCTGGGAGTGCCCTGCCTTGTTTGCATTAATTGACAGCTCTGTCTTATCAAACAAGGCGCCCCAAGGGACGCCACTACGGGGTTTTGGTGTATTTCTGGCGGCTCTAGTTGCAATTGGCTTGCAGTTAGAATAGAAGAAGGCCCTACTCTGCATCGCGGAAATTCATGCCATTGCTCCTTTGCCTGGCGTCATCAAAATGATATACTGTTGTTGTGCAACCACTTAAATGGCCATAGTGTAGTTTTGCTCTCGCTATTATTGTTGCATGTGGCATCTTCGCTTGTGAAAAAAATATCGCAAATACTTTACTTTTTCGTATTGTATCGGTATAATACTATACGGATGGGGATGGATTGTTCCTGTTCGATTGTGATATGGGGATTGGTTTCGAGATTGCAGTCATTGCGAGCGTAGCGCGGCAATCTCGTTGGGCAATCTCATTCATTGGATAGAGCGGCTTGGAACCTGCGGGATTGCCGCGTCGCTTTGCTCCTCGCAATGACGCGATAGGCGACACTGTCGGTTTTAGACAACTTTTGCAAGAGATGATGGAATAGGACTATGAGAATATCGGCGATGGAAGAATATGGACTGCGGGCGTTGCTTTGTTTAGCGCGTATCGCTGACTCCAAACCGGCAGAGAAAGTCGGCGCCTCTATCTCATTGACTATTCCGGAGATTGCTGAGTCTGAGGGGATTTCGGTTCCTTATGCCAGTAAGATTATGCGCAAGTTGCGTCAGGGTGGTCTCGTTGAGGCGGTGCGTGGTCGCACTGGCGGCTATAAGCTCACTATTGGCCCGGCGAAGATAACTTTGTTGCAGGCGCTTGAGGCGCTGGGCGGGCCATTGATGGCCGATGACTATTGCGATAGATACTCTGGAACACTTGATGAATGTATTCATACCTCCGATTGCTCATTGCGTGGGGCTTTTGGGGGATTCACGGGATATTTGATGAAGATTTTGGAAATGACGACTCTTGCGGATATGACTCGGAAAGAGTCTGACGCGCGTGAGGCGGTTCAACGCTCTGCTGAGTTTCTTATCGGCGGCCTTGAGCCGAAACTTCCTTTGGATATGAAACAATAGCTTTGTAAACAAATATATTTCTGGGCTAAAATTTTTGATAACAATAAACAGAAAACTTCTGTTGGAGAACTACAATACTTATGAGTAACACAGCATTATTACAGATAAAAGACGTGCATGTCGAAGTTGAGGGCAAAGAAGTTGTCAAGGGCGTGACACTCGATATTGGCAAAGGTGAGGTTCATGCGCTGATGGGCAAGAACGGCTCGGGCAAATCGTCACTATCGAACGCAATTATGGGACACCCAAGCTATGCAATCACTTCGGGTGATGTGCTTCTTGATGGCAAGAGCATACTTGAGATGGCTCCCGATGAGCGTTCAATAGCCGGTTTGTTTTTGGCGTTCCAATACCCGCAGGCGGTTCCGGGTGTGACAGTGGCGAACTTTTTACGTTCGGCGTTATTGGCTCGTCGGGGTGATGAGAAACTGATGCGCACTTTCCGTAAGGAGCTCTATGCGGCGATGGATGCGCTGGAGGTGGATCATGAATTTGCGGGGCGTTATCTCAATGACGGATTTTCCGGAGGGGAGAAGAAACGTATTGAGATTTTGCAATTGTCACTATTGCAACCGAAACTGGCGCTTCTTGATGAAACCGATTCAGGTTTGGATATTGACGCATTGAAGACTGTTTCCGAGGGAATCAATCGTTATAGCTCTGATGAAAACGGTATTCTGCTGGTGACACATTATCAGCGTATTCTTGATTATGTAAAGCCGACTAAGGTGCATGTGATGATCGCCGGTAAGATTGTTAAGTCCGGCGGACCGGAGATTGCGCTGGAGCTTGAGAAGTCGGGCTATGAAACATTTCAGTCAACACCTGTAACGGTAGGAGCATAAAGGTATGAGCGAAAAACCACAAGGCGCGACAGTCGCCCCTGAGAGACAGCCGGTTGCTGACCCTATGATTAAGGGTGACGATTATGCTGAGAAGTATGGCTTTCATAGTCCTGACGCAGCGAAGAATTATTTCCTGAAAGGCGCCAAGGGGCTTAGCCATGAAGTAGTGGAGAATATCTCTCGTATCAAAGAAGAACCACAGTGGATGAATGACTTCCGTCACAAGTCGCTGGATATTTTCCTTTCCAAGCCTATGCCCAACTGGGGTGACACCAAATTGATGGGCGAGTTGGATTTTCAGGATATTTATTATTATATCAAGCCGGTTGAGCAGTCAGCGCAGGATGATTGGAATGACGTTCCTGATTATATTAAGAACACATTTGATAAGTTAGGTATACCGGAGGCCGAGCAGAAGTTTCTTGGTGGTGTTTCAGCGCAGTTTGAGTCTGAGGTTGTTTATCATTCGATGAAGAAGGACCTTTCGGACAAGGGTGTGATTTTCCTGGATATGGACGAGGCGCTTAAACAGTATCCTGATTTGGTGAAACAGTACTTCTCTACTGTGATACCTCCGGCGGACAACAAATTTGCGGCTCTCAATAGCGCGGTTTGGTCTGGTGGTTCGTTTATTTATGTTCCGAAGGGTGTGGATGTTGGCGCGTCTCCTTTGCAGGCGTATTTCCGTATTAACGCAGAGAATATGGGACAGTTTGAGCGTACTTTGATTATCGCCGACGAAGGCGCCAGAGTGCATTACATAGAAGGTTGCACAGCGCCGATTTGGTCTAGTGATTCACTACATAGCGCGGTGGTTGAAGTCGTGGGTTTGAAAGACTCCTACATTCGTTACACGACAATTCAAAACTGGGCCAATAACATTTACAACTTGGTGACTAAGCGTGCGATAGCCAAAAGGAATGCGACAGTTGAGTGGGTTGACGGCAACCTGGGGTCAAAACTGACAATGAAGTTTCCTTGCGTGTATCTAACTGAGGAACACGCAAAGGCTGAGATTCTTTCGATTGCATTTGCAGGCACCGGGCAACATCAGGACGCTGGGGCTAAGGTGATTCACACAGCCAAGAACACTTCCAGCAGGATTACTTCGAAATCTATTTCGAAGGATAAAGGTATTGCCTCCTATAGGGGGATGGTCAAGGTCTACAAGGGAGCTGAAAACAGCAAGGTGTCAGTTGAGTGTGATGCATTGCTGATTGGCTCTGAGGCGCGTTCCGATACATATCCGACGATGGAGATTCATGAGGACAATGTTAAGATTGAGCATGAAGCGCGTGTGTCGAAAGTTTCCGAAGAACAGTTGTTTTATTTGACTAGTCGGGGAATTTCCGAGGACGAAGCCAGGCTTTTGATTGTGAATGGGTTCATTGAGCCATTTACCAAAGAGCTTCCGATGGAGTACGCGGTGGAATTGAACCGTTTGATTGAACTTGAAATGACGGGCTCGGTCGGTTAATCGCGACATTACTTTGAAACGTTTTGAAACGACAATAGAAAAGCACGAATATATTCTATGAGTAATATAAAAATAGACAAGACAATTCTGAAGCAAGTCACAGCGTTGCCGAAAGTAGCTGACAACGCCGATTCTCCAGACTGGATGACTTCAATTCAGGCTGGCGCCAGAGAGCGATATCAATCTCAGGAGTTGCCTGACCGCACATTGCATCTGTGGCGCTACACTGATCCGTCACTATTCCTGTATAGTGATGGCGCTGACGCTCAGCAAAATGGAGCGAGCTCCAAAACAGTGTCAACTACAGCGTCAACTATCGAACCTGGTGTTTCGCCGGCTTATGATACCGCCAAAGAACAACTAGCCGCAGGTGAGCTTGCGGTTGTGGCTCTTGATGACGCTGATGGAGCTTTGGATATTCAACTGACACCCGCGGCCAAGGATGCCGGACTGGTGGCTTTGCCTCTCTGTGAGGCGGGGGCTAAGTATCAGAAGATTATTGAGCGTCATCTATCTAAAGCAGTTGGCGCGGAATTCGGCAAATTTGAAGCGCTCAATGCGACATTGTGGGAGAACGGCATCTTTATTTATGCGCCGGATAACACAGTTATTGCGGAGCCGATTCATTTGCTACGTCGCGGCTCGGCTTCGAGTCGTTGGACTTTCCCAAGGACTCTAATTGTCGCTGGTGAGAATAGCAGATTGACTGTAGTTGATGAATACTATTCCGCTAACGATACAGTTAGTGACAATTCTAACGCTGTGGTTGAAGTTTTTGGGCTTACCGGTAGCGAAGTGGAGTATGTGGTTTTGCAACGCAATAATGCGCACACCATTTCGCATTTCACGGAACGAACAACACTTGCTGACAATGCAAAGACGACATTAGTAGCGGCGTCATTTGGCGGCAAGACTCACAAAGCAAATCTCGGAACTATCATGCAGGGCCGTCATACCAATAGCCTGCAATATGGCCTGGTTTTTGGTTCGGATAAGCAGAGTTTTGACCATCACACCGAGCATATAAATCGCGGCGCGCATGGATATTCGAATCTTGATTTCAAGATTGTACTCAAGGACAAATCTCATTCGGCTTACACCGGATTGATTCGGGTTGATGAAAATATCGCCAATTGTGAGGCATACCAGTCTAACCGTAACCTGTTACTAAACCGTGGGGCAAAGGCTGAGTCTATTCCGGAGCTTGAAATTCTATGTGATGAGGTTATTTGCACTCATGGCGCGACAGTTGGGCCGATTGATGAGATGCAGGTATTCTATTTTTTGAGTCGCGGGATACCGCGTAATGAAGCGGTCAAGATGATTGTTCGCGGGCATGTTGAACCGACATTGAAGCTGTTGCCGGAGAGTATGCAACCCCGGGTGCGTGGTTATGTTGACGAGCGACTTGAGACACTCTAGTTTTTGCACTCTAATCGATTATTGAGGATGCTATACATATATGTCAGTAACAAAAGATTTGACCGGATTCGTAAAGCTCGCCAAGACTGGTGATGTTCCGGCAGGAACTGTGCGCACATTTGATATCGAAGACGGTTCGGTTGCGATTTGCAATGTTGATGGGGCGTTCTATGCTATCGACAATGTTTGCACCCATGACGACGGCCCGCTCGGTGACGGCAAACTTATCGGCTGTGAAGTTGAGTGTCCGCGTCACGGAGCGCGGTTTGACATTCGCACCGGGGCTGTGACAGCGATGCCAGCGGCGGTGGGCGTTGACTCCTATGAAACTTATGTAGATGGTGAAGATATTTATGTCAAACTTGACGACTGAAATGACTACTGAGATTCTGGATGTAGCGAAAATTCGGACCGACTTCCCTATTCTGGGACGTTCGATGAATGGGAAACCGCTGGCTTTTCTTGATAGCGCCGCTAGTTCACAGAAACCTAACCAAGTGGTGTCTGCGATAACCAATTACTATCAGAATCATCACGCCAATGTTCATCGCGGGATGTATACACTTGCCGCAGAAGCCACCGAGCTTTTTGAAAACACGCGAACAAAGATTGCGCAGTTCATTGGCGCTGATTCAACGAAAGAAATTATTTTCACTCGTAACGCTACCGAGGCAATTAACCTGGTCGCTTATACCTGGGGTGAGACGAATCTCAAGGCTGGCGATGAGATTCTTATTAGCGTGATGGAGCATCACGCTAATTTAGTTCCTTGGGTTCGTGTATGCGAAAAAACCGGGGCTACTCTGAAGACGATACCAATTGATAGTGACGGTCGTTTGGACTTGAGCTCATTAGATACATTGCTAACTGCGAAGACCAAACTCGTTGCTCTTTCGCGTATGTCAAATGTATTGGGGACTATCAATGATGTTGCTCCGATATTCGCCGCGGCTAAGAAACTTGGCGCTGTTACATTAGTTGACGCGGCGCAGTCTGCGCCTCATATCGCAACTGACGTAAAGAAGTTGAACTGCGATTTCTTGGTCTTATCTGCCCACAAGATGCTGGGCCCGACAGGTGTCGGAATTCTGTATGGTCGTGAGGAATTGTTGAACGCGATGCCTCCGTTCCTTGCAGGCGGGGAGATGATAGACCAAGTCACCTTCGAGAAGGTCACCTACAACGAGTTACCGCACAAATTTGAAGCCGGCACACCGGATATTGCTGGTGTTGTGGCATTTAGCGCGGCGATCGATTATTTGAACAATCTTGGTATGGATGCGGTTCAGAGACATGAACATGAGATTACATCTTATGCGCTGGCCAAACTTGGCGAATTGCCCTGGCTTACTATTTATGGGCCACGTGATTCAAAAAATCGCGGCGCGGCGGTCTCGTTCACAGTTGAGGGGATTCATCCGCACGATGTTTCGCAGTTTCTCGATAGCGCCGGAATTGCTGTGCGCGCCGGACATCACTGCGCGCAACCGCTGATGAAGGCTTTGGGCACTGATGCGACAACTCGCGCCTCATTTTACATTTATAACACCAACGAAGAAGTTGACCGGCTTTGCAAAGCGCTGATTGATTTGCGTTCGTTCTTCAAACTGTAAACTGAAATCTTAGAACAAAAATTCAAAGCAAGAAGATCATGTCACACCCATTAGAAGCTCTATATCGCGATATAATTTTGGATCATTACCGCTCGCCGCGTGGTGTCGAGCCGCTTGCATCTGCGGATGTTTGCTCTCGCGGCTCAAATCCCTCTTGTGGTGATGAGTTGCAGGTGCAATTGAAAATTGATGACGGAAAAATTTCACAGGCCAGTATTAGCGCACGCGGATGCGCGATATCGGTTGCCTCTTCCTCTATGCTCACTGAGGTGATTGAGGGTATGACTCTCGACGAGGCTGTGGAATTCGGAGAGAATATCCGAAATATGATGCACGGGAAAGAGATTCCTGAAGATTTCGACCTGGGAGATATTGACGCGCTCAAGGGAGTTCGTAAATTCCCGGTGCGGGTCAAGTGCGCGATGCTTGCCTGGGTGGCAACTTTAGAAGCCATTAGAAAATATCGCGACGGCGAAGCAACGGATTCAAAAATCGAAATAACTACCGAATAATATCGGACGCAATAGACTAATACAAATTGAGAACTAGTATGACAGACACATCTAAAAACACAAATGAAGCCCCTGCAAAGGACACCACCCAAAGTAGCAAGCCCACCGGAAACCCTGTGCAGTTGCCTACCAAAGAACAGTTTTTTGAAATCCTGATGCCAGTGGAAGACCCGGAGATTAGAATCAGCATTGTTGATTTAGGGTTAATCTATGATGTAATTGTGGAGGACGACAATTCCGTTACAGTCAAGATGACATTGACAACTCCGGCTTGTCCTTATGGCGAGATGCTGATCGCGCAAGTGCAGGAATGCATCACGAACGTTGAAGGTGTCAAAGAAGCCAAGATTGAATTGGTTTGGGAGCCGACTTGGGATCCGCGTGAGATGGCCTCAGATTATGCTAAAGACCAGCTTGGTATTTGGTAACACTACCGGGCTAGTTACTTCTTGCTCTTGGTGTATATCTCGCGAATCTCATCAACAACTTTTGAACTGCCGATAATTGTCGGGCAAGTGTGATGCGGCGAATCCGGGACTATCTCCAACAAATCCTGCTGACCATCAATAGCTTTGCCGCCCGCCGCCACTGCCAAACGCGCTAATGGCGCGGCTTCGTACATCAGACGAATTTTGCCCTCAGGATTTGCAACAGTCCCAGGATACAAATATACCCCACCCTTTAACATATTGCGATGGAAATCGCCTACGAGTGAACCAATGTAGCGGGTTGAGGATTCTTTTCTGCCGACACGCAAATAGTCGACAACTTCCTGAGTGGCTTTGTCCCAGTTGGGATAGTTTGCTTCGTTTACGCTATAGATAGATGACTCATCGGGGATTTTGATATTTTCATCAGTAAGTCGAAATTCGCCGATGGACATATCGGCGATAAAACCGCAGACAGATGTATTTGGGGACCAAAATACAAAATTAGTGGATGGCCCATAGAGCGCATAGCCGCAGGCTATCAAGTTCTTACCGGGTTGAAGCAGAAGATTGGCCGACGGCTCATCTTTGGGCAGTCTATACAGGCCGAAAATCGACCCGATAGTAACGTTAACATCGATGTTTGAGGAGCCGTCAAGAGGGTCATAAGTAAGCAGGAACTCTTCGGCGAGCTCATCGCCGCCAACCTGCACCGGCTCTCCCATTTCCTCAGATATTAATGTTCCTACTAGCCCATTGCGGCGGAATAATTCTACGAAGACTTCATTGGCAAATTCATCGAGCTTCTTTACTTGCTCGCCATGAACATTGGTCTCTCCGGTTTCACCAACCATGCCATCGAGCCATACCTCGCGCACCTGGCGAGAAATCATCTTCCCGGCTAAGGCTATAGTCATGATAATATCGCTAGTACGTACGCAATGCGGCGAGGATTTATCGGTAACCGAAGATAGGAATTGGGAGAGCGTTGAGGTCTTCATAGAATCAGGGAAGTTCAGCCATTTCTGGTTAAGCTAGTTGAGGAATCTGACGGTTTCACTCCGCAAGTATACGGCAGACGTCGTCCACTGACAAGCGCCGGAAAGGTAAGAAATCTCGCAAATCTTGATATTCAGCCTACCATTTATCTACAAATAGGTTTAGCTCATCTCGATTCAATCGGGACGCGGCGGCCTCATCGACTAAGAATGTCAACTTTCCTGCGCCTGGAGCGATTAGCGAGGCTTGAGTGTTCTTTTCCACCAATGTGCTGTAGAGAGCATCAGATTTGGAGGCTCCGCCAACCATAAATACGCAATTGCGGGCGGCATTTATCAAATGCGGTGTCATTGTCAATCTATGTGATTTCTGAGAGCCGACATAGACTGCCGCCACTGCGGCATCCAACGCTATTTCATCTGCCGGATAGTCCGGGAATACCGAGGCGGTGTGGCCGTCGGGACCCATCCCCAACAATACCAGGTCAAAAACCGGAAACCCGAGCAGTGAACGGCTGCGGATGCGCCTGGCAATTACTTGCTCATATTCTCGCGCCGCTTCGGCGAGGTCATCTTCCTCGCCTTTCATTCTGAAAACCTGATTGTCGGAAATCTGAAGTCGGTCAAAAAGATTTTCTTTGGCCATGAGATAGTTTGAATCTTCATGAGTCGGCGGCACTGTTCTTTCGTCGCCGAAAAAAAACTGCGTGTCTCGCCATTCGGTCATTGAGGCATACACTGAACCGGACAAACAGCGATATAGCGCAACTGGCGTGCTTCCTCCTGCTAAGGCCACATTGAACTTGCCTCGCTCTTTGACCGCCCGGCGCATTAGCGCGGCAAAGATTTCTGCGCCACGTTGAACGAGTTGCTCAGTATTGGAGAATCTGCTCAGGCTCACATGTCCACTGCCTTCGGGGAGTGACTGCTTGGTTGAAAACAGAGCCAACGCGCGACGTAATGAGGCAGTATAGTCGCCGCGACGATGAGTGTCACTTAGGCGGCGAATGATGTAGCCGGTTTCATCTGAGGTTCTCACTCTAGCGCAACCAAGCTCCCGACCGTCGAGCTTTATTGAATACATCTCGCCGCTTCCCTGAGAGTCCCCCCTCGCAATCGGGTTTATCGACAAAGTTGATTCCGCTGAACCATTCTGAGAGACAAACACAAACTCCAATGCCAGTTCCGGTGACCCGCTATCAGCTACCCTCGGAGCGCCTCCGGCGCTTCGCGGAGTGAAAATGCAACAGATTTCCTCTCCTGATGCGGATTCGAATACTACTTTCCTGCGAGTTTCGGCGCCATGATAGACAAGTCCCAACTTTGAGGAAAGCCAACCACAGAGATATATCGCACGGGCATTGAATGAACCGGTGAATGAATGCGAGACAAAGTGTATCTCGCGTAACTTGCTTAGTTTTTGAGCGGCTTCGGGATAATCGAAGGCCTGCTTTATTGCTTCACGCAGTGGATGATCGCGCTCATATTCAATGTCGAACAATCTGTCATACTCACCAGCCTGGGCTTCGATTTTCGCTATTAACTTGCGGCGGTTTATTCGTGAATCGAAGAACACATAGTCTGCCAGCACATATAATTCAGAAGTAATGCTTTCACCGATTACTGCAGGAAGCAAATCCACTACAACCAAACGGTTCAGACCGGAGGTCAATGAGCGCACTACATTTGGAGTTACCGCAAGTTTCGAACGCGGCACACGAATTGTGATTCGTTCCCAGCAAAGAGTTCCAGCGCCTCCCTTGGAAAGTCCACAGGCGATTCCGATTTCTGCGCTAAGCCCATTGCCGGCCTGGCTATTGCTGGTTGAGGAGCCGGCTCCGCCACCTAGAGCATCGATTGATTCATCACCGCTGTCCACCAGAATCAGAATACAACGGCTGGGGCGCTCCTGGGCGAATCTTGCGATTAGCTTTTCTGCTCGGGAGTAGGTTGACTCTCCAGCGAAAACGACGAAATCCAAGAGTGAGACGCGAGAATATGATTCGGCGGAACCGGATTTGTCATCTGACTCATTCTGCGAGCGCTCCCAAAGTTCGTTGAGCTTCTCGGTTATTATCGCGCCATTGACCGGTAGTCTGTTTGGATCGTCGAAGGTATCGAATGGTAGATCGAATGTGGTGGATTCAAGGACTGACATATTTCTTGTAGGTGTTTGTTAGTTTAGTTTTGATCGTCTCTCAACAATTCTTGAATTGCTACTAGACACCGAATCACTCTGCCCACACGTGGCAAGATACTTCGCTTCGCTCAGCATGACATTGTTAGACGCGTTCTAGAGTCTTAGCCATTCTCTTGAGGAGCGCTCTAGTAGCGCTGATGATTCTTCGGGGCCCCAGTTGCCAGACTGATAGGTGTAAAGCGGCGCGGGGTTATCTCCGCTCCAGCTTTCGATTATCGGGTCTATTAGTTTCCATGACAAATCCACTTCATCTTCGCGCGCAAAGAGACTGGCCTCACCTAGTATGGCATCGAGAATTAGGCGCTCATAGGCCTCAGGTGTTTGCTTGGCGAACGAAGCGCTGTATTTGAAATCCATGCGCACCGGGTCAATATGAAAACTCGGTCCCGGGCGCTTTGACACAAAGCTCATCGAGATGCCCTCTTCGGGCTGAATGCGAATCCCCAGAACATTTTGTTCAGGGGCGTCACAACCGAAGGCTTCAAAGAATGCAAGCGGAGGTCTGCGATAAACGATATTCACCTGGCTAACTCGTTTTGCGAGGCGTTTACCAGTACGAATGTAAAAAGGCACTCCGGACCAGCGCCAATTATCCACTTCCAGTTTTAGCGCTACAAATGTTTCGGTTTGTGACTTCTCGGGAACACCTTCTTCTTCGAGATAGCCCGGGCTGGCTTCTCCGTCAACTACACCTGAGCTGTACTGGGCGCGCACGACATTGCGAATCGCTTCCATACGGGTAAAGGGTTTTATAGCGCGCAGCACTTTGACTTTTTCATCGCGGATTGACTCACCTCTAATCGCTATCGGAGGTTCCATCGCGATTAGGGTCATCAATTGGAGAATGTGACTTTGTAACATATCACGAGTTATGCCGGCTTTGTCAAAATATCCGGCGCGCGAACCTACTCCGATTGACTCGGCAACAGTGATTTGAACGTGGTCTATGTATCTGCGATTCCAAAGCGGTTCGAAAATACCATTACCGAAGCGGAAGGCTAGAATATTTTGTACCGTTTCTTTGCCCAGATAGTGATCAATGCGGAAAACCTGTTTCTCATCGAATGAATCATGGAGTCTTTCATTGAGCGTTTGGGCTGTTGCACGATCTGAGCCGATTGGCTTCTCAACTACTACGCGACGAAATGCCCCACCGGATTCATCAACTAAGCCGGAGATTTTCAGGTTCTTGAGAATCGGCTCAAACGATGTTGGCGGAGTCGCCAAATAGAATAAACAATTGCCTTTTGTGTTGTGCTTCTCCGCTAATTCATCCAGACGTTTGCCTAGAGCGATGAATGTTTCGGGATCACTGTAGTCGCCTACGTGATAGTATAGGTCACTGGTGAATGCGTCTACTGCATCGACAGTTGCAGAACGAAAACGCGAGAATTTGTTTATCGCTTCGGACATTTCGGATCGAAACTGCTCGTCGGTCTTTTTGCTTCGAGCAAAACCGATTAACGGATTGTGCGAATCTACATACCCACCCTGACGCAGGGCAAACACAGCCGGGATAAGTTTGCGATGTGACAAGTCACCAGAGGCGCCGAAAATCACCAATGCGCATGGCGCTTCACCAATTGTTTCTTCATCGCCAACGCGAAAAGGGTTTACGACTTCCGTTGTCACGCTCGAATCATCCTGATTTATCATACTTTCCACACTCACTCTAGGCGCTCCTGCTATTTGCCAACCGGCTCTGGAGTGTCTGCTTTTTTGACGGCATGCCCACCAAATTGGTTGCGCAATGCGGCCAGAGTCCTATCGGCGAAAGTGTTCTCCTGACGTGAGCGGAAACGGGCCATCAACGCATGTGTCAATGAAAGCGCCGGGACATCCAGATCAATCGCCTCTTTGACAGTCCAGCGTCCCTCGCCGGAATCACTTACATAACCGGTAATCTTGTCCAAACCCGGGTCTTCCGCGAGGGCGCGCTCAAGTAGTTCAAGTAACCAGGAGCGCACTACCGAACCTTGCCCCCACAAGTCTGCGACTGAACGCAAGTCTACGTCGAAATCCGAGGCTTGCATGATTTCAAAGCCTTCGGCATAAGACTGCATCATGCCGTATTCGATTCCATTGTGCACCATCTTTACAAAATGTCCGGCGCCAGATCTGCCAACTCTTTGGAAGCCATTCGGCGGAGCTAAGGTGTTGAAAACCTCACTGACGTGTTCGACTGGCTCTGCGTCACCGCCAACCATCAAACAATAACCAACTTCCAGCCCCCATACACCGCCGGAGGTGCCGGCATCGAGGAAATGAACTCCGCTTGCTGATGCGACTTCATGACGGCGAATTGAGTCTTTATAGAAAGAGTTTCCGCCATCTATGATAATGTCATTCGAGTTTAATTGCGCCAGGACAGATTTGAATACGTTCTCAGTGATATCACCTGAGGGCACCATCATCCAGACAATCTTGCGATCTCCGAGCTTCCCGATTGCATCTTCAAGTGAATCCGAGCCGATTGCCCCTTTGCCCACTGATTGCTGAACATTCTCAGCGGAAGTGTCATATACAACGACCTGATGGCCGCCTAGTATCAGGCGCTCTGTCATATTCGCGCCCATTTTCCCGAGTCCAATAATTGCCAGCTTCATAAACTAGTTCCCCCTCTTTGGTCTTTCCTACCTGAATTGCGTTTCTACTTGGCGCTCAAAGCTTCATGCTCAGGCGGATGTAACTTCCGCTGTACGCGCCGCTGGTTCCTGCGTCAATAGTGTCTTTGCAGCGCTTGCAATTGAATCTGCGTCGATACCCATCAGTTTGTAAACGTCAGCTGATTTCCCTGAGGGACCATAGGCGCTTACACCCAATTTGATTATTTGTGCGCCTAAACCCATAGAGAATAGTTCCGATGAAAGCGAGACACCAATTCCAGTGTTGACATTGTGATCTTCGACTGTCACTATCCTGCCAAATTCGGCTATGCGGTTTAAGTCGTCCTCATGAAAGTCCGCCCAATGCGCTGAGGAAATCAGGCGAACGTTGAGGCCTTCAGCTCTGAGCGTTTCATAGGCGGCCAAGCCTTGAATTGCGACATTGCCGGCGCAGAATATAGTGACACCCTCGCCGTCTCGAATCAAGTCTGTGCGACCAGCCTGAAACTTATAGGCATCTCCAAATAACGCTGAGCCGTCAGTGGCGGCAATAGGGTTCATTTTTGAACGGCCCATCACTATCAAAGCATTGCCATAAACCGAGCTGACGTATCTGACGATTCTATCAGTTTGATTTGGATCGGCAGGAGTGAACAAGCGCCAGCCGAATACTGAACGGCTTAGAGCGAAATAGTCAATACATTGGTGAGTCTTGCCGTCTTCACCTACGTCCAAGCCGCAATGTGTGCAGGCGATTTTGAGGTTGGCGTGGTTAATATCATTGAGGCGGCTTTGATTGTAAGTCTCACTGACACCAAACACTCCGAAATCCGACCAAAAAGTCAGAACGCCTTCGGCGCTGGTAGCGCCTGCGCTGGCGCAGGTTGAATGTTCGGCGATTCCGTATTGAATGAAATTCTTCGGAAACTCTTTGGCAAAACCACCAGTCTTCACCGACACAGCCAAGTCACAATCATAGACGACACATGGCAGTCCGTCTGGCTTATCTATATTGTTTGCTTTACCAATATCGACAAGTGCGTTTCCCCAGGCGCTACGGTTGTCCACCATCTTGTCTACTTCATAAGTGCGCGGAGTTCCTTCTCGTACATTCGGAGCTTTAACTGGAAACTCCGGCAAGGTCACTGATGGCCCGGCTTTGCGAGCCTCCGCCAGCGCATCGAGGTCATCATAGCCGTCTTGTGTTAGCCCCAACGCCGCAAACGCCTCACGCGCCTGCTCAGGTTTCAGAGCGGCTCCGTGAAAGTTGAAGTCATTTTCTATAGCGGGGTAGCCTTTGCCCATGATTGTATGCGCAATAATGACTGTCGGCGCGGCGTCACTTCCCTGTGCGTCATAACTGGTTTTCAGCGCCGCATACAATTCATCGAGATCGTGTCCGTCTACATCTACGACATTCCAGCCATCAGAGCGCCAGCCATCAGCTATATTTTGCGGCATTACATCTTTGATATTGCCGCTGATTTGCAGTTGGTTAAAATCAATCAATGCGGTTACTGAGTTTAGCTTGAACTTTGCCGCGAAGCGACGCGCTTCGGCGATTTGACCTTTTTGTTGTTCGCCATCTCCCATGGTCACGAAAGTATGGAACGATTTGCCTTGCGCCTGCGCGGCTACTGCTTTGCCACATCCGACTGAGAGCCCTTGACCAAGATTGCCTGTGTCCCATTCGACACCCGGAACCGAGCGCTCTACATGACCTTCGAATGGCGAGCCCGCCAGACGGAATTCGCGTTCTGCGTCTTTTACTTTGAAGAAACCGTTGTGACCCAGCGCCGCATAGACTCCCGGTGAGGTGTGTCCATGCGAGATGATGATTCTGTCCCGATCTTCCCACCAAGGCGATTTCGGATCCAACTTCGCCAAACAATAGAGTAACAGGTACATTTCCATCGATGACATTGAGCCGCCGGGATGTCCTGAACCGGCATTGGTGGTCATCTTGATAAGTGAGCCACGCGCCAGCGCCCCGAGCTCGGTGAGAGCGTCTTTGACTTCGGGAGAAAGTTTATCTGCGGAAAAACCTCGGTAGTCCTTAAAGAAAGACACCGGGTCAAAATTCGAATCCACTACAGCCATGATCACTCCTTGATTATGTTCAACAAGCTATGTTTTGTGTTAGTACTGAATGCAACGTGTTCAAACATGCGCCGCTGTTTCAGTGAAAGCCATGTCAATTTGCGCCGCTAGAAAATCAATTGCAACTTCCGGCGCATCTGTGGCTTTGAACATCAGAGTCGGAAGATTACGTTTGACATACGAGCCGGTATCACCTAGCGCTTGCGCAAGGATTAGTTGATTGAAGCTGAAACTTGCTTCCGGTATGGCTAGCTCTTTGGTTTCCGGTCCGGTGAAGACAATAAATTGTCCTTCTGCGGCTCCGCCTTTGTAAAGTTGGCCGATTGAATGTAAATAGCGGGGGCCGTAGCCACGTAGAGTTGCGACACCGAATTTGCTCCGGATTATATCACGCAGGTTTGATAGCGCGCGCTCGGTCTTTGGTGTGCGCTCAAAATATCCTAGAAGCGCTACGTACGAATCTTTGCGCAAACCTGTGAAGAACCGTTTTATGGCTTTGGCCGGTGTTTTCAGCTCATCCTGCTCCAACGCCGCTATGTCTCCAATTTCATAGACACTTAGTCCATCCCAAAGCGCCTGAACATTCGGTTGCGGAAGCTCTCCGGTTTTGTCTAACTCGGCGAGAATCTCAGCGGTGTTGTCTTTGGATTCCTGCACATTTGGTTCATCAAAAGGATTGATTCCCAGAATGAATCCTGCGGTAGCTGTTGCAACTTCCTGACGTAGAAACTCGAATCCTACCTCGTGCGGGTTGCTCCACTCAATGCAAGCCATCGGAACTCCGGCTCTTTGCGCCTCATCGCGCAATGCAGTCAACTGTTCGTCTTCCTCACCTGCCAATGTCAAGAATAAGAATAGTCTGTCATCTCCGTATTCAGAGAATTTGGTAACAGGCTCACCTTCAATCGGAACCACGCCTTTGCCTTCTTTGCCGGTGGACTCGGCAACCAATTGTTCAATCCAGGGCGCCAGTGGCGCGGGGGTCTTCGAGGTGACGATGGTTAGCTTGTCTATTCCGGCTTCTTCGCATACTCCCCATAGAGCGCCAAGTTGATAAGCGCTATTTAGTGAGGCCTTACTGTCCGCCAAGCGCTTATAGCCTTCGGCGGCGCCGGTTAGTAAAGCGCCGATATTGGCGCGGGTAAAGGAGGCGGGGACCATTCCAAAATTTGACAGGGCCGAATAGCGACCGCCAATATCAGCGGGATTCAGGAACACTTTGCGGAAATTGTTTTCTTTGGCGAACTCTTCCAGGAATGAACCCGGATCGGTTATTGCGATAAACTGACTTCCCGGCTGACGGGCCTGTGTTGCTTTGCTTGCCTCAATCGTTGAGACTTTATCGAGAAAGAAGCGCGCCTGTGATAGTGTTTCGACAGTTTTACCAGACTTGCTGGCAACTACAAAGAACGCTTTCTCTAAGTTGATTCTGCCCAACACAGCGTTTATCATCTGCGGATAGGTGGAGTCGATAATGTCGATGGAATCTATGGCTCCGCGAGTATAGAACATCTTGGCGAAAGTCTCCGGGGCCAGTGAGCTACCGCCCATTCCCAAAACAACCATGTGCCGAAAACCGTCCTTGATTACCGAGTCGGCAAACTCACGAAGCGCTTGCGCCTCTTCATTCATAGACTTTACTACCGGCAACCATCCCAGGCGATTCTTTATAGACTTGAGGGCATCACCGCTCTTGCCAAAAACATCTGCGTCACAAGCAAAAAGACGTTCGACAAAACGCTCGTTGTCACCACGTTCCAGGGCCTGTTGATATTCCCGGGCCACTTTACCGGGGGCGATTTTGAAAGTAGCTTTTTCTGAGACTTTATCAGTCATGAACCACCTCCGCGGATTTTTGAATTGTGGCAATTAGATCATCGTAACTCTTGCTGAATGATTTCAAGCCGGCTTGTAACAAGTCGGCGTTGATATCATCAAGTGAAATATCCAGTTTTTCCAGTTTGGCCAATTGCTCTTTGGCTTCATCGACATTAGCAAGCGCCGTGTCAGCTACTACTACGCCGTGGTCTTGCAATGCCGCGATTGTTTTGGCGGGGATGGTGTTTACAGTTTCCGGAGCTATCAATTCGGTCACATACATAGTGTCGGAGTAGTCCGGGTTCTTGGTTCCAGTGGAGGCCCATAACGGACGTTGGACTTTGGCTCCCAAAGTCGCGAGTTTTTCGAAACGCTCATTCTTGAACAAACGCAAGAAATCCTGATAGACCATTTTTGTGTTGGCCACGCCAATTTTGCCTTTGAGTTCGTTGGCTTCGGGAGAGTTCAATGCATCGAGCGCATTGTCTACCGCAGTGTCTACACGGCTTATGAACACCGAGGCCACTGAACTGACACACTCAAGAGAATTGCCATCGGCGAGTCTGTCTTCCAATCCCGCTATGTAAGCCTCGGCGACGTTTATATATTGCTCACGTGAAAAGATTAGTGTCATGTTCACTGAGATTCCCTCGCGAATGAGACGACGCAAGGCGGCGATTCCAGCCGGTGTAGATGGCACTTTGATAAACAGATTGGGACGGTTGATGATGCCCCACAGGCGTCTGCCCTCAGTTACCGCCATTTCTTCATTGTCCGCCCATTCCGGGGCCTCTTCCCAACTGACAAAACCATCGACGCCACCAGATTCGTCGTAAAGCCTGCGCATAGTGTCCGCGGCTCTGGTAACATCGGCGCTGGTAAGCGCCTCATAGACTTCGACGGCGTTTTTTCCTTCTGCCAGCAAATTGCGTATATCCTCAGGATAACCGCACTCACCGGATGAGATCGCTTTTTCGAAAATCGAGGGATTGGTTGTTACTCCACGAATTCCTTCCTGATAGACCATAGTTTCCAACTTACCCGAATCGAGCATACATTTGGAAATATCATCCAACCAGGGTGATTGGTTGCAATCCCACATTTTGTGCGTGTTTAGTTTTGCTGAACTCATTTGTATTCCCTTTCAAACTCTTCCATTTGCGATAATACTGAATCTCTATCCCAATTACCCTTAACATCTAGTTATGGGATGATCTTACTTCTCTGAAAACCGGAGTAAATCTCCGGCTATACCCAAATAGAGTATATACAATTCTTAGAACATCCACGCCTTCAAAGCTCCCTTGGGGTATCTTTTCCGGCTCTGTTTTCTACGTTCTAAAACCACTTCAGTTCACTCGATGTTCCTGTTTCAATGTGCAACAGGATAGGCTTCAGGTCAACCCGGCTGAAGACGAGGCTTATAGACTATATTGTCGGCTTTCCCGGGGTTCAGGGACAGTTTCCGTACGAGAAATCTCAATAAAACCTCAGTACAAAAAAGCGCGCATCCATCCCCTGACCTTAGGCAAGATGAATGCGCGCAGATTAACGTCTTATGAGGAAAATGTAAGATTCTCTGGCTTGGGCGACCTTGTTCTAGTTATTTACCGTAAACGACTTCAATTTCAAGGTCAAATCGTCAGAACCACGCCATCCCTCGACAACTGCGCTAAGTCGCAGGGCCTTGTTCTCGGGAGGCGAGTCCACTCCATCGGGAGTAGAGAGCGCAAATTGTTGGCCGGTTGTTTCAATGGTGAACATCAACGAACCATCAGATTCGGAGTTGATTTTCCCACTGACATCGAAAAGCACATCAACAAGTTTCAGGTTGTGAAGCCGGTTTTTCGCCAGATTCCCGACAACTTTCTTCAGCGGAATTTCGGTTGGCTCATCGTAGTTTATTTCAACAGCGTCACTCGGCAAGCTGACTTTCCCGTCTTTGGCGGCGCCTTTGGTCATTTGACGAATTACCGAACGGCAGGCGGCGCAGGAGGTGCAACCTTGTAGGGCCAGATATACTTTGGCGAATGGTTGTGGCGCTATGGCGGAATCGGTTGATGTAACTGAGAGGACTTTGGGTGAATCACCCTTGTTTTTCTCTCCTGCTACTGCTGACTGTAACGACAGCGCGAAAAACAACAATAGCAAGGTCAAAAAACCTGTCATGCTACTCATACTTACTCTTTTCAGTTTCTTTGTTTGTTCATTTACCTGTAACATAGTTAATCCTTTCCCATTGGGGTTAGTTGTTTACTTCGCTGAGTCACTTACAGCAATGACTGCTCTTGCGTATTTTTTCTGATAATCTTCATTACGCTGATTCTCATTAAAACATGAACCCAAATCCTGCGTTCACTCGCGTGACGGTGGCCCCGGCGCCATTTTCCCAGAATTCGATGTCTGCCTTGAGAGCCACTTTACTTAACGGGTAGTACGAAACGCCAAGCGCCCAAATATCGCGATCCGCGGCGGGATTATCGGCGAATCCCAGTGGAACTCTGTCGTTGGTGTCAATCTGTTCGCGTCGTCCGAAAACTATCAGCTTTTCGTTACTTCGGGATGTCAGGAGGTTGAGTAGATCATAGCCGAGTTCGCCATACCAGCCGAACATTCTCTCGCCAATGGTCTCACCCAGAGCTGAACTCAAAGCTCCGGCGCCATCAAGATTCACCAGCGCCGCTTCGACCTGGAGGTGGATTCCTGAGACAGCATAGCGCATATCAGCAGTCAGTATATTGATATTCACTTCGCCAAATGCGGTGTCGTCCTGGTCGGCGCCGCCTACGTAGAACGAGCTTCCGAAATGCAAAGTCCCCGAACCATAGGGCAACAGTGGCGCATACTCGGCTCGACCGGTTATAGCCAGATCATTCATCACACTCTCGATGCCTTTAGAGCGCCCGCCTCGAATCCCCTTGAGCGAACTAAAATCAGAGGCCACTAGACCGGGAACCACATATACGCGATATGCCAAGCCGCCGTCTGTAGTTCGACCGGAGAACCCCACACCGTTTTCCTGCCAGGTGGTGGGAATTAGCAAAGAGTGTAAGTTGGGGCGCTCGACGCTGTAGAAATTGGGCGGTTCATGAACCTCATTCAACGAACCAACCGGCATCAGAATCGAACCGGCTCTGAATGCCAAAGTTGGGGTTATGTCGATTTCGAGTTGGGCATATTCCAGCTCAATCTCGCTGGCATTGTGCTCGAAATCCACCTCAGCGTCAAAGCGGATTCTGTCGTTGAATTCATAGCCCCATCCCAAGACAAAACGATGAAAATCTGCGACATTATCGGCTCCGTCACTCATTGCTCCGGTTTTGGGGAAATTGTAGTGCAATTCGCCGTAGCCATGGAAATGCATCTTGTCAGTCCAACCCTTATAGGCGTTTTCTTTGGATTCTGATGTAGACCGAAGCAAGCCCTCGATGCGTTTGACTTCCTCTTTCAGCGAGTCCAAAGCCGACGATGACTGCGCTTTCGCTGAAATTGGATTGCAGAGCAATATCAGTATTGCAGGCAGAATCCAGCGCCAGCGGTAGGAGTTTGCCAGATACTTTTTAGCTAAGTGTTTGATTTGCAGTGACATACTAATCACTCTCTCCTATTTCCTGTTATCTCTCAACTATCCCTATAAATACCTAATTGCAATCGAATTGCAATTCCAGCCTATTAAATACTCTTTAGTATTGTTTGTCAAGCGCCCATGCTTGAAAAAAATGTCATTTCTTTGTCACTGGATCTAATCGAAAATGAGGGCAATGTGTTTTTCTCAGCCAATCACTTGCGAACACTCAGCGCACGTCAGTTATTGGCCCTATGAAAGCTCCGAATACCAAAAAGCGCAGGTTCATTCTTTCGATGACTTTGGCAATGTTTGCGGCGATGTTGACGCTGATTCTAGTCACTGTTCAATGCTCAGTGGACGAGACAACAACAGATCTGGTCATATTTGGCGGGAAAATTTACACCATGACCGGAGCGATAAGCGATCCGATTACCGGTGAATTATCTGAAGAGAATCCAACTTTTGAGGCTCTGCTGGTTCGTGATGGCCGGATAGTTTTTGCAGGGTCCAAAGAAGGAGCTATCAGTTGGGGTTCGGTGAAAGCCCGGCAGATTGATCTTAAAGGCGGTATTGCGATTCCGGGGCTGATTGACGCGCATGCTCATATCGAGGGTACCGGAAAACTCATCAGTCAACTGGATTTGGTGGGTACCACTTCAAAAACGGAAATCCGGGAGAAAGTAATTGAGGCTCTCTCCGCAGCTCCAAATGGTAGCTGGGTTCAGGGACGCGGTTGGGATCAGAATGATTGGCAGGATACCGAGTATCCTACCTTTGCGGAGTTGGATGGAACGGAGTCTCATCCGGTTTATCTACGTCGTATCGATGGTCATGCCTGCTGGGTCAATAAGCGCGCGCTGGAAATCTGTGGAATTGATTCTCAGAGCAAAGACCCGGACGGGGGTAGAATCGTTCGGGACAACAACGGAGAACCTACCGGGGTATTCATTGATAACGCTGTCGATTTGATAGCTAGTTTTGTAGATGAGCCTACAAGTGACGAGCGGCGTATGTGGATAGAAAAAGGCATTGAGGAATGTAATCGTCTGGGCTTGGTTGGAATGCATGTTGCGGGTGTTGATTCTGTGGAGTTGGCGCTCTTTCGAGCTATTGCTAAAGACAGCGCTATGACATTGCGGGTGTATGCGATGCTCAGCTCTACAGAAACTGGTTTGGTGAACTCCTATTTTGCATCCGGCCCGACTACTGAAGCCAACGGTTATGTTACCATTCGCTCGATTAAAGTGTATGCCGATGGAGCGCTCGGGTCACGTGGCGCTCTGCTACTTGAACCGTATTCAGATGAGCCGAATCACTCCGGCTTGATGATTACCTCACCTGATTCAATGCAGGCGCTGACAGAGCGAGCGCTGGCGGCGGGATTTCAGACTTGCACGCATGCGATTGGTGACCGCGGGGTTCGCGAGACGCTCAATGCCTACGAAAAAGCTCTAACTAGAAGCGGAGCGAGAGGTAGTGACACCCGGCTACGTATTGAACACAGTCAGGTTATTTCTTTGGAAGATATTCCACGCTACGCTCAGTTGGGAGTTATTCCAGCGATGCAACCAACACACGCGACTTCCGATATGTATTGGGCAGAGGACAGAGTCGGACCAGAACGTATAGCAGGCGCTTACGCCTGGCGCAAGTTACTCAATAGCGGAGTTCGAATCCCTTTCGGCTCGGACTCCCCTGCTGAAAATGTTAATCCCCTATGGGGAATCTACGCGGCAATTACCAGAGAGGACCACAAAGGTTGGCCCGAAGGTGGTTGGCGGCCCGAAGAAAAACTCTCGGTGTTTGAAGCGGTTCGAGGTTTCACATTCGATGCGGCATATGCCGAATTCGCCGAAGACGAGCGAGGTACACTTGTAATAGGCAAGGTCGCAGATATAACTATCCTCGACAAAGACATTTTCATAATCCCGCCAAAGGAAATTCTAAACACCCGCGCGCTTTACACTATAATCGGCGGGAAGATTGTGTACTCCTCTGCAAACTCCTCTAAGTGAGGCGCATTACGCTCTATTGCAAATGAATATCCTCAACCTGCCAATAATCGCGCGGGTATATTCTCGTCAGGCTTACATCACCTTCGACGCTCTTGATGTAGCTTTCCCATGAATCCAATTGTTTATCGGGACCTATCACATAGTAGATAGCATTATCTTTTTGTGCGGACTCAGCTGCCGAGGGACCATAGCCCGGGAGAATCTCCCCGTAGACTTGCTCCATTCTATCCTGAATCTTCTGATAGAAGTCACTTTGCTTACCAAGATCGAGAACCTGCTGACGGAAACGTGAGACTATCTCCGGCGTGAGTCCATCAGCAATTTCTCCGGCCATTGCTTCGCCGCGTTGTTCATAGCGTGAACCCGAGCGCATTCCCGAAAACGCTTGCGCGACAGCATAACTACCCAAGGCGGTATCAAATGGCACGGCTTTGAGTTGATCTACAACGAATTGCATGGTCTGCGCCAAATCGGGGCAACGCTCGGCGTAGTAAATCAAGCGCCCTCTCTCCGGCGAACTGCGCAGGCCATTGGAATAGGCCAAACCGGCGCCCCAGGTTTTCATAAACATACTATGCGCCCCACCGCCTCCGTAGAGTCTCGCCGATAGGAATGAGAGAATTTTCTCAGGATCGGTTTCGGTAAAGTCAGCGCAGTCTGCGGTATGTATTTGCACCCCGGCGCGTGTATTGTCATTTACCAGGCCGACAAAGATGGGCGGCGTGGTGAAGGCATTGTTCAAGCGCCCATTGAGGCGCTCCATCACTAGCGGCGTGGTTGCCTCAGCGTAATTGTATTTTTCGGTAACGCCGTCGTCGAGTTGGTCTATGATTTCGGTAACCAGAGGTAACAATTCATTGCGGTCACTGGAGTTGGAAATCATAAAAGTTCGTACATTGTCTTTGTGACGGATTAAGCCGAGGAGCTTCAGCGCTTCATTGAGCGCTACTTGTGGGGGAACCGCTAGGTCTTCGGTCATCTCGGCGGCTAGATAGCGCATGTCACTAGCCAGGGACTGATCAGGAATATCTGAGAGGCTCAAACGCAAGTCCTCTGCGGCGTCACCTGTCAACGCGCCATATACATCTTTTGCATCAGATTCTTCAATGAGTGTGTCCAAATAGGCGCTTAGCTCTTCACGACTATGACTGGCCGAGAACGAAGCGACATTGTTGACGAAATCACGAAACGCCTCGATTTTCCCGTCAGCGCTTTTGAGGCGCCAGCGCAAACGATGTAGCGCGTGGGCTTGTGTCAGGAAGCAGTTTGCGTTCAGTAACAATGGATTGTCCTGTTTCCAGTAAGAGTAAACCGGTGTGTTGACCCATGACTCTTCTGAACCGCGCATGCGATTGCGCGCCGAACTAAGCGCCTGATCTACTGCATCGCGAATACGCGGAAGATTCTCGGAGGTAAGGTTCGGATGAAACAACATGGTTTCCAGCCACTCCTGAGCTTTCTTTGTTTCGGCAAGGTTACTCCCGGCGCAACGCAGAGCCAGCTCCACACGCTCGGTGCGAGAATCTACATCAAAGTATACACTCAACTCCTGAATCTCCTCACGGAGCAATTCAGTGAAGTCATCATAAGCGATTGCCTCTCCGTCTTTGATGACGCCAACCTGACGTAGCAAAGTCGGTAGCGCTGGCACATACATCAAGTAGTTCGCGGGAGTAGCATCAAGCGAAAACACATAGCCGACAGTGGCGCTGGTCATGTTTTCGAAAGTAGAGGCTACCATCTGAGCGGATTCGGCAATTGTTGTCACTTCGAAATCAAGGACATCATCATTACCTAGCGGTGGCTCCTTTACAAATGACGGCATACTTATCTTTTCGGCTTCTTTGGCGATGACAGCGGTGTTCTTGTCATAGTCATCTTTGTATAGCGCTATTGCTTCAGCATCGGTTGAGACATTGTATTGTTTCTTTAGACCGGCCACAAAATCAGCGATACGTTGCTCGCGCGCCTTTTCGCTTTTTTCAATCATTGAGGGATCAGCGGTTGTGGCGGCGCCATACGGCAATGTGGAAACTAGTTTCCATTTGGAAATGTACTCGCGCCAAATATTCTTCTCTCCAGCAAGAGCTTCTTCGGTTTTGGAATACACGTCTGTAGTGGCGAGGTTGCGCCGGAACCCACCGGCGGCGCCTAAGTCCTGCAAATGATCTATCCACGAAGAACCGGTTCCGCGATATCCCCAGCGAGGCGGGGAATTCAGGAATGTGCGTGTGTTTCTTCTGTCCTGGATGAGTTGGTTCCTGGCGCGCTTATTGAACTCTTTCAATTCATCTGAGCCATCGGCGAGATCGGCGATTTCCTGCAAATCCGCTATGATTACTCCACGTACCTTTTCAATCACCTCCGGAGTACAATTCGCAGGGTCAACATTGCTGAATCCGAGGAATACCGGATTTCCTAATTCACTATCACGCCATTGAAATACAGATGAGGCTCCTATGTCCATGAGGCGAGTTTGTGAGTCAATGAATTTCCGATAGAGATTGGAAGTTGAACCTGAGGCCACCATCGACAACAACAAATCCAGCAAGTAGGTTTCCTGAAGGTCAAGCGCGTCACGCTCCGCCGGCCAGGCGAAGGCCATCAGGCCGGGCTCATTGGCGTTGCGATTTGGAAAATGTGTAATGTCGATCTTGCCATACGGCGCTGGCATTGGTTTCGGTAATCTTTCAATGAGTTTTGCAGGGTCTTCTCCGGCTTCGGCAGTCGGCTCTACTTTATTGAGAATTGAAGATAATTTGGAAAGACATTCATTCAAGCCAACCTCAGAGCCAATTGAAACCAGGCCTCCCATATTGTTGAGATGGTGTGTTGAGCCATGAAAGTCCCGGAGGTTCTGCGGGGTCATTTCTCGAATCGCGGCGGGCAATCCTCCTGAAGAGAGAGCCATCGGATGTGAGGCGCCATAGATATTTTGAATCAGCTGGCGATACAGATTTCCCCAGGGACGCTCGAATGAGCTGACCATTTCATTATAGACAGTGCCCTTTTCCTCGAGCCATAGGGATGAATCTTCAGAATTGACAGTCACACCCATATTGCAAACCTCGCGACGGATTTCTTCGTCGGAAAAATTCGGATTCAGCATCGCGTCAAGTTTGGCTTCGAACAATTCAAAGTATGTCTTGCCGCCAGCGGCGGTGTTGAAATGATAGCAGGTGCGACGTTGTTCAGTGTAGGCCGATGAACGTCCCAGCGACATATCCTCAAGTGACGCTACATAGCGTCCTTTGTTGCCTTTGCCTAGTAGCAAATGCTCCAGTGTATGCGGCTCACCCTGATTTGAAGGCGGCGGCGAGTTGACCCACATGAAGCCCTGCGGCAGTGATTGGATACGAAGCACATCAAGAACGAAGTTACTCGGCACGTGCCGGAAACGCGCTCCAATTGCTTTGCCGGTTTCGTTTTCGTAAACCGCTTCGACTTTGAACGAAGATATTTTCTGTTGTGGCTCCAGGGAGTTAAACTCTCCCGCAGTGGCGGTGTTAGTTGACAATGTCATCAGAGACATAAGTATGGCTCCCAAAAGTAACGTTAGCTTTGATGAACTGAGCTTTACCGTTGACGTTCGAATTTGTCTCATCGAGGTTCCTTTCAGATTATTAGAGACCAGTTCAATAGGTCTCCTCCTGGCATCTTTCATTATGGGAACCGATAGAATCAAGCGTGAAGGTACGGCCCTCAATGCATACTGCTTATGAATATAGGAAAAGAAGCTCGCAACGCAAAGTGTGGCAAATCGGAAGGCGCAACTAGAATTTCGAAAAATGGGACTGATTCTGAAGGGATATGAGCTATGACGCTTTAGCTATGCAGTACTTTGGTTTTGAATCACAATTTCAGTGCTGCAGGGGATGAAACACTATCTAGAGTCTCTCGTACCGCTTTTCCAATGGCGTCGCGCGAATAGGGTTTCTTGACGAATGCTCCAACCCCGAGGTTGTGCATTTCATCGACTCTTTCAGTGGCTGCGAATCCTGTTACTACTACAGCTTTCTGTCGTGGATATATCTCACGAATACCTCTGTAGGTATCGAGACCATCAAAACCATCTTCCATTATCATGTCCAACACAACCAAGTCTGCAGGTCCTGTCTTCAATAATTCTATTGCTGAGTGTCCATCAGACACGGAACTCACGTCATACCCCAAGCTTTCCAATAGCGCACCTGCCAGATTCCTCTGGCTTTCATCATCATCAACCACCAATATGGTTTCAGTTCCGCGATAGTTGCTGGGCTTCAAGTATTCGGGTTGAACCGTCTCTGAAACTGCGGGCAAGTATACGACAAATTCTGTCCCTTTACCTATTTCGGAAATCACGTCATAGTACCCACCATGATCCTTGATAACACCATAGACAATCGCCAATCCTAGTCCGCTGGCGGAATCCACCACACTTTTCTTGTTGTAGTACGGTTCAAACAGCTTTGCGATTTGTTCTTCAGTGAGACCGTTGCCTGTATCACTGATTCTCAATTTAACATATTCACCTGGCCGATCAATACAATGTCCGGATTGTAGACTTTCGAGGAACAAGTGGGACGTCTCAATGGTCAATTCTCCACCGTCGGGCATCACTGCATAGGCATTGGCGCATAAGTTAAATATCGCTTTGGCCAAGTGGGTCTTTGAAGCAGAGATAGTCGCGGACTCGGATTTCATCCTGACAATCACTTTGACTCGCGGATTGCTTCGCTCTAAGTCAACAAAGTTTGTTGAACGCAGTACATCATTGACGATTGCATTCATAGAGTTTGGCTGCAATTCGATTCTGCCTCGTCGAGCCAATGCTAGCAGGTCCTGAATAACTTCAGCGGCATGCCTGGCGGAGCTACCTATTAGCTCGATACGCTCCCGCAACGGACTGTCATCAGGCAATTTCATCAATATCAACTCTGGGTAGGCAACAAGAGGACCGAGAATGTTGTTCAAATCATGGGCAACTCCACCAGCGAGTACGCCAATTGACTGCATCCGCTCTGCACGCTCCAACTTTTCCTGCATTTCGCGATTCTTGCGCTCTCGCCTTCTGCGATCGGTTGTTTCTCTAATCACTGCGAGATAATGATAATCTCCACCGAAGGGCAAACGAACACCGTTAACTTCTATATCTATTAGGGAACCGTCTTTGCGAATATCACGCGCGGAACATTGAGATTCTTCACCCTTCTCCAAACGCTCCATGAAATCGTAAAAAGTTGGCAATGAATCCTGGTGGATATACTCTTGCGGCTCAAGACGAATGAATTACTCCTCTGACCAGCCATGCATCCTACATGCGGCGAGGTTCGCTTCTCTGATTCGCCCATGGCCATCAAAAATCACAAACCCATCACTAGAAGAATCAAATATACTATGGTATCTATCTTCGCTTTCTTGTAGCGAGGCTACCGCCTTTTCTTTGACAGTGATGTCCCGGAAACTCCAAACTCGTCCTTCAGCTTTACCGTCAAGCTCCAAGGGGCATGAATATCTTTCAAAGACTCTTCCATCCTTGAAGTCCAGGACATCGAAATCTTCAACAGTCGAAGCATTGAGTTCTTTTACCTTACCGATGAATCCCCCTGGGTCCTGTAGCTGTTCCAGTACAAAGGCGAGAAGCTTGTCATCATCGCCAGTTTCTACGATATCCTTGGGCAAGCGCCACAGTTCAGCAAATCGACGGTTAGTCATCACAACTTCGCCATTGTTGCTTGTTACCAGTAAACCATCAGCGGTCGAATTCAGTGTAGCGTTCAATAAGGCCTTGTTTGCCTTGAGTGTCTTTAGCGTGTCGATTCGCTCCATTTCTATGGCTACACGAACGGCAAATATCTCCAAGAGAGCTTTTGCCGTCTCCGGTTGTTCAATCTTCTCGGTATGGAACACATTGATAACACCGATAACATTGCCCCCGGAATCACAAATGCGAGCGCCCATGTATGATTCTATGTTCAGTTCCGCCAAAATATCATCATCGGGATACTGATTCGCCACATCTTTCGCTATGTGAGCAAGACCTTTGGCAACAACATCGCCGCAAGGTGTACCAGCCAACTCGTATTCCATGTCGGGAGCAAGTTCTCCGTCAACTCCCATGGATATGCTCTTCATCTTGATCTGCGCATCATCACACCATTTTGTAACCATTGAATACCGGACTTTCAACACCGAACACAGCTAACACACTAAAGAATCGAAGAAACTCTCTCCGGCAACGCTAGATGTTGAAAGCATGACCTTCTTGAGAGTCTCATATGTCTTTTGCTTTTCTTCATTAGCTACCGCATGTGCGAATTGATCTGCAACAGCGGCGACAAAACTAACTTCATCAGCGCTCCAAACTCGTCTTTCAGAGACGCTACCGACGAACACGTATCCAACCACCTTGCCAGCGACCCTTATAGATGAATCCACAGTTGAATGAATATCCCAAGGCGCCAGGTAGCCATCACGAATCTCTCTGGTTATTTCGTCTGTCAGTGCGTCAAGCACACTTATTGTTCTTGACTCATTCAATGAGAGGAAATATTCCGGGTAATCGCTGCAGTCAATTGGATCCAGTGTTGAATGCTCTTTCGAAGAGCGACAGTATAAATCCAAACACGATATGGAACCGCCTGAGTCATCCAGTAGCCAGACACTAGCGCGCTCAACAAGTAACACACTACTGAGAATCTCCGTAGTCTCTTGGGCGGCTCCGAGGAGATTGCCCTCCGCGACAGCTTCACTCACGGTCAGAGTCATTAGACCGGACTGCTGTTTCTTAATGTACTCTAGTTTGTCTCCCGCCACCGTGGCACTGGACGAGGTCTGATTCAAGTCGAGTGAGCACTTGACCAGCACATAGGAGCACATCATAGCCAGCGCAAACATCACACCCGAAATCTCCACCAGCGATGATAGCTGCAGTGACGGATGCGAACCTGAAAAACGCAGAGTTAGATATGTGATAGCGGCGCCACTAAACATTAGCGGCGCGATTACTTGATAGAACCTGCGTCTACTCGTGATGTATTTCAGTTGACTAAATAGGGACATTCACTCTCACCAATAGAACTTAGCTGACAACCAAACGATACGCTTCTCTTGCGCAACTAACTACGGAGAAGCCCTTCTGATTGACTTTCTTGAAACTACAGCCATGACACCTCTAGTCCCAATTATCGACAAGACGAGTTAGCGCTTGACCCTCAGCAGACCAAAACTGTCCATAATGTAGCGGATTGAACTAAATGATTCATTGTGAGAGATTCATAATGAAACGATATGATAGGACTTTTGAAAAATGAACCGTACACCATCCCTGGAGACCAGTACGACAACTTCACTTGCAAAATCGGGGCTTTAGCTGTTGAGAGAGCGCCCAGTGCGCGCCAACACGGCCACGGACTTATTGTGAGGCGGGGCGCCAACGCAGGCCAAATGACTCACGTCCTACTTGTATGCTCTTGATTCCCTTGAGAGTTTTTGCGTCAACAACCTGCACAACCCCATGACTTGTAGGCTCTCCAACGCAAGAAACATAGACCTGACTACCATCGGCGGAAATATCAATTCCAAAGGGATAGGGAGTATTCAGCGGGATATCAGCTTTCACTGTCATGGTAAGCGCATCGAAGGCAACGAGTGAATTGCCACCTCTAGTAGTTAAGTATACGGTTTCATCATCAGGGGATATAGCAAGCAAAGTAGGACCATAGATAAATGCGCTATCGACTGGGATATTGATTGAATCAACGATTCTGCGAGCCTTGATATCGAGTACGCGAACTTGAAGCGCATCCATGCAAGCGATGTAGGCCAGTGAGTCTTTGTTGTCAATCACTACACCAAAGGGCCCATACTTATTGGAGTCATCGGCATACAAACTGTCAGGATCTATGCTTACAAATGTGACAGTATCAGCTCCCGGGTAGAGCAAGGTAAGGTTATCACCATATCTGTTGCAGGCGATGATTACTGAACCATCGGAAGTTATCTTGAGATCATGTGTGGTGACACCAGCCGGGAAAGAACCGATGTTCTCCATGTTGGTGAGGTCATATTTGTTTATTTGCGTTCGTCGTCCAGGTAATGAGAAGTTACACACATAGCCGGTTAGGCCATCTGGAGTGATGACAATCGCGCTAGGCTGAACCGCTGGTGGAGCTGTCACAGAATCCACAAATGCATTTGTAGTCGCGTCAAACTTGGCGATTCGTCCGGTTTGCTCAAGTGTGACTATGTAGTAAAAATCACCAGTGGGAGAAAACTCTAGATAGTGCGGTCTATCTACCACAGTCGGAATTGAGTCAAGTCGCTCGAAGGTTTGAGTATCATAGATATAGAGCGAAGCATCGGATTGGTTGAGCACGTAAAGCCTGCCCGCTGGGTTCTTGGCTGTGCTGTTAGTCGGCGTCTTGCCGCTATCGCAGCTAGGAGTTATCAGAACCGTCACAGCTAGAGCGGCGATTATCAAAGACTTTTTATGGAATGTGTGTATCATCACGATTGCCTATTTGTTTATTAACTTTAGTTATCAGTTCCAGCTCTGTCGTTTAAGTAGAATTTCTCAGTTTTCGTCACTGTAGTGGAACTGTCGCTGATCCGGTATTCATATCGATAATTGTAATTGGCAACAAGGATTGAAGATCAAGCGACCTTATTACCCATGGAGGAAATGAACGGTATCTCAGGGCCACGTTTATCGATAGTGGGCCAGTAGCAGATTGTGGTACATTGAAAGCATAGGGCGCCGACTGCGTTTGTCCTGCACGAAGCGCTGGATTATCTAATGAGGTGACGTCCCAGGTCAACATGGTTTTTGAACCGTCGGCGCGGCGCATGGTGGATTGAAGATTGAACAGAGAGCTATCCCTCTGCGTAAATTCGCTCTCTTCATCCATCAAATCATCATTGACGTCAAGTTGACCCGATGAAAACAAGAGCGCCCCTGAGCCATCACGCACTGTCACATCCAGCCACACCTGCCGCAAGAATGACGCTCCAGATGGGACATCATGTCCGGTTTTGTCATTTATGAGCTGAACTTGAAATGACATTTGTGAACCGGCTGTTGCATTACTTGGAGCTATTAGATTCATAGTGACAGCATTCTGAAGCAATTCAGTAACCAGCGCTCGCTGTTCGGCCTTCTGCGGGAAATCAATGAATGCTAAATCTGTCCCGATAAATGTGTGCCTATGGAGGGTTCTCACCGGAGCTCCCGGGGCCGCAGAGCCGGTGTAAGCCGGCATATGGCAATCGTTGCAGGTTTTGCCGGTTGCGGCAAAACCTCCGTTCTGCCACTCTGCGAACGTAGTTTCCAAGCCCAATTCTTTGTTTACGATAATGTCATGGCAGGCGCCACAGTATTCGGAAGTCTTGTATAATGGTTGATATTCGGACTTGTGCGCGGTTGTGGCGATGGGGTTGGCAATTGTTCCGTATTTGACCTCACCCGGAGCCAGAAGGAGATTGGCGTTTTCGATTGCGGTTATTCCGCTGATAGTGTGACAAAGATCGCAGGTTACCCCTTCCTGCACAACAGGCGGCAAGCTGTCCATCTCGAAACCGCCCCAAGGCATCTCACCAGCGCGAGAACCTATCATCCCGTGGCACTTAACACATCCTTGGTCCAACGCGCCAACATAGGATTTTTGCCCTTCACGGTTTAGCGCGTTCCATACTGGATCCTTCAGAGAGTAAGCGTGCATCGAACCCGACCATTCGGTGTATTGCTCCATGTGGCAGGCGCGACAGTCTTCCGCGGAGGTAAAATCAGAGGAATTTACCAAACCGACGCCGGTAGTATCCGGCGTATTCCCTGAGCTGAGCGGAGCCTTGTCATCGCTACATCCAGCTACTATTCCAACCATTAGTAGCGCTATGGCCCCCAAGAGGCGCACTGTTCTACCTAGTTCAAATCGTTTCGCTTCTTTTCGACTCGCCATACAAAAACCCCTTTTAGTCTTCCAGTTATGGAACAGATGAAATATGACCGCTTCGGCCTATATTTGATTACTGCGTCCATTACTCCTATATACTGGCGCAGTAGCCCTATGTCAAGACGTATATTCCCTCAAACCAGGTACGGAATTCGAGACCAGATTTTTGATACTTGCACGGCCTTTATACCTCAATTACATTGTCTGAGCGATACATTGTCTGAATGATAGATTTCGACGGTTGCTGGCTGTGATAATCTCCAGGCAACCGTTAGGCGATAAAGGCAATCAAAGGCCACCAACAAGCGGGAGCTAATGACCAAGAAACGGAATCAAACTTTCTCACTACCCAACATTGTAACGGTAACCCGCATTGGTGTGCTCTTTCTTTTGGTGATGCTGGTTTATGGTGACAGCATTTGGGCGCGGCTTTTGGCGGCGCTTTTTGCGGTGCTAGTAATCGTTGGTGATTGGCTTGATGGACATCTTGCCAGAAGGCTAAATCAATCCACAGCTCTCGGCAGTGTGCTGGATATTGCCGCGGACCGTATTATTGAAAATGTGATGTGGATTATTCTTGCAGATATCAATCTGGTGCCGGTCTGGATTCCAGTAGTTTTTGTTTCGCGGGGGATCATGACAGACAGCATTCGCAATTACACTTTGCGTTTCGGATATTCGGGTTTTGGCGATCAATCGATGATGAAATCCAAGCTGGGGAAATTCCTTACCGGGTCTCCCTTGATGCGAACACCCTTCGCAGCGCTAAAGGCCTTCACTTTCGGCTGGCTTCTGCTCTTGGCAGTGGCAGATGAAATTCCGTTTGTTCGAGCAACGGTTCCTCCAGAATACCTTTCGACCGGTTTGATAATCGGTTATTGGACTGCGGTAGCCTCGGCAATTATTTCTATTGCGCGCGGCATACCGGTAGTTATTGAGGGAATTGGAATTATTAATCGCTTCGACAATGATAAAAAAGAAGCCGATTCAGAATCAGAATCAAATGAGGCTCCAAGCGCATGAGCTCTCAGAAAGTTGTGTTCTGGGATATTGACGGAACATTGGTTTCCGGTAGCCTGGAGCGCTCCTTCATTAGTTATCTTCGCAAGAATAAATTAGTTCGCAATAGCACAATTGTTTTGAGTTTTCTGAGATTGGTTCTTCGATTGCCTCTGCCAAAGTGGTATCAGCTAAAACTGTGTTATCTCCAGGGCGCAACATTGGCAGACACCAATTCCCAGGCAGAATCATGTTGGCGTGATGAACTTGAGGCCAAGCTATTCCCCGGAGCGCAAGAAGCCATAGCCCATTTCTCATCAGCTAATATCAAACAGGTCATCCTCAGCGGAACAATCATGCCTCTGGCTAATCAGCTGGCAAAGCGACTCAAGATTGATGAGGTTATCGCCGCTGAGCCAGAGTGCGTCGATGGACGCTACAGTGGTCGGACTTCCCGGGCTCACCCTCATGGAGTGGTCAAAGTCACGCGCGCCGAAGAATGGCTTGATGAACACGGTTTCGATTGGTCAAAGACAATTGCTATTGCGAACCACTTTGATGATCGTTTTCTGCTGGAGAAATGTGGTTTGCCGGTTGCGGCACATCCCGATGACAAGCTAAGAGCTTATGCAAACGAGCGAGGCTGGATGATTGTAGATGATTTGTTGGAATTGACTAATATGAAACTGCAAACGTGACATCGTTTCGCCCGGTTTGCTCTCACCTTGTAGCGCCTGCTCTCAGAGCAAATACACCTGCCAGTAAATAGAATCCCGCTCCGACGGTTAGAGCGATTGTAAATCCAAAGTGCAACACTACCAGGAACGCAATTACAGTAGCGGCGACCGAGGTAAATCCGTTTACGCCCCATGCCCAGGGAATTGCTTCGGGATTAGTGATTCGCACTTGTCGCAAACCTAGCGGCAGAGCCATCCCCAATGGTATAGCCAGCGGGGCCAGGGTTATTGATGCTAGAATTATTCGCATCCAGGTGGGCCAACCGAAAGCCGCATGAAAAACCGGTGTAATCACAAAGGTGTAGGCTAGAATTATTCCGGTAATGCCAACGAGAATCCGCGGGAGTAGTCTTGCAATATCCGCGTCTGCTATGCGCGCCGAAATAGCGCTTCCCACTCCTGCAAACAGCAAAAGCGAAAACAGCGCGACACTGAGAGCGTAAACCGGATAGCCAAGGAATACGCGATACTTTGATAGCAATGGCACCTCGATGAGCATGAAACCCACGCCCAAGGCGGCAAAGTAGAACAACGCCCACAGCGGAGGCAATGCGTCACGATGTCTCTTACGCCACAGTAGCGGTAACAATATCGCACCGAATGCCAACGCCGAAACCACTATCAGAATCAAATAGACAATGTTGATGCTGTTGTAACTTGTTTGGGCTACTGATGCGGCCCCACGAGAGTATCGATCTGCTTTGGAAATTTGTTGCGCAGGTTTTCCTAACCAACGATCCAGAATCTGATCAAAACCGAGGAATGTCAAAATATAAGGACGGCTTTCATACACCGGCTCCAACAGAACTCCCCAGCTCTCCTGTAGTGTCTGTAATCCATTCTCAGAGAGGATGACATCATAAGGATATAGCGGCTCACGGTCAGGAGCGACCATGATATCGAATTGCAATTCCTTTGCGATTGAATCCACTCGCGCCATCTCGGCGGGTGTAATAGGATCACGGAAATAGAGCATGTTCATCGTGCCTTTGCCACCGTCATCATCAGCGATGCGAATGTTGCGCACTATCATCAGATGGTCTCTAACGTCAGTAACGCCTCTACCTCTTAGCGCTTCGAGCATGGTGAACAACTGACGGAACTCTATTATCAACTCTTGGTTTAGATTGAAGTTGGTGATGCTGAGAATACCGCCGGGGGCTAGCTTATCAAAATATTGATTGTAAGCCTCAACGGTGTGCAATATCCCTTCATTGAGAATCGCCCCCGATGCGGCCTACGAGAACCAGTCACCTACTTGCGGAAAGATTAGTACATCAATCGGCTCGTCAGTGCGCGCCAGCAGACTGCGTCCTTCGTCGGTATGAATTTCAATCTGCGGTTTAGAATACAGCCCACCGGAATAATCACTCAGTTCGTTCAGCAACAATGCCTTCAGCGATGGATTAAAGTCAGCGCCGATTATTTTCTTGCAATCAAATGTTGTCAGCGCCAGCACATCCAGCCCGCCACCCGAGCCGATTACAAATGCGGTGGCGCTATCTCTAAGATGAAACGCCAAATAGTCCACACACTTTTGGAAATACTGAATGCTATCGGGTTGGTTGTCATACTTGATAATTGGACATTGATATTGCCAACCGTCGATTCTCACTCGCAGATACTTGGGCTTAGCGTCCTGAACGGTTTTGGACAGCCCATAGAGATAAGGAATATCTGTGGCGTAGGGACCGATTATCTCGGTGTATATGACAGGGTTCCAGTCGGTGAGCATTCTTGCAGGAGGACTACTATAATCCAGGTCCTCAACATTTGCGAGAGTGATTTCTGAATCAACAATTTCACGAGCGTTTACATAGTGAATATGCGCCAAGTCCACACTCTCATTTACAAAAGCCAGGATAAAAAGCGCCACTGCCAGACCGATGGAGCTAAAACGAATCGAATTCGTTTTCTCCGCTAGAGAAAATCCTACTCCAGCCAAAGCTCCCAGAGCGCCGACAAGTATCACCGCAGATTCCGCAGACAGGATTGAAAGTAACCCCAAGCTCAGAGCGCATCCGATACCGGCTCCGGCGAGATCCCAGGAGTAAAGACTGGAAATCATGCCCGAACGACGAGTTAGAGCTAGAGTCACACAAGCCCCGGAAAAGAAAAAGGGCGCAATTATGAGTACCAGTAGACCAACTCCGGTAAGAGCCGCAAGCGCCGACGAAGCCAGGTATTCTTTGGAAAAAGTAAACTGAAGGTTCACGGACAAAAACAACAGCAAAAATACGGCAACGCCGAAGGCCAAAGACAGGAGTGAGAGTATGCGAGGCACGTTCTCGTCGGAGATTTTTTTCTGAAACAGAAATATGACTGTGGTGGAGAAACCGATACCAAGCAAACCTAGCGATATGACCAGGAACGCATAACTATAGCCATACGTTACTGCAAACACCCGGGTCAACAGAATTTCCAGCGAAAGAGTCGCCAGTGAAATCAGGAAAATGCCGGAGAAATATGGAAATCGTGATTTTGCGCTTTGATTATTAGACATTTTGATACTCTGAGTGCCTGTTCGAACTGCAAATGGACGCAAAAACGTCTCTCTGCGATACTTGCAAAATATACGACTCTATATCGGTAAGAAAAGCAATAAATTGCGCGGGCAATTCAAGCCAGCCTCAAGCCGGGAGTCTAAAGGGGCAAAGGCTTGAGCGTATGACTCAAGAGAGAAATTATTTTTGGCGAAATGAACAGACTTATCAATAAGATTTTGGACTGTGTTTCTTGCCGTGACAAAGCACATAACATCTGCCCTTCCCATTCCCTAAGTCCTCGAATTCAAAACGACCGGTCTTGGGATCAGGAAACGCAATCGACGTATTGAAGTTTATCAAATGGCTGTTTTGTGTCGCATTGCCCAGTCCGCTGGGGATTCCATGAGAATCATGACAAGTAGCGCATGGCGCATCCTCGCCCTGAATGTGCTTCTTATGTTCTTTGAAGCTATCATTTCCCAAAATAGAGCTGCGGCTATGGCAAGAATAGCAAAGCTCGTAGGCAAATGATGATTCCACCGTATTATCGAGCGTCGAATAGTTCGCTTTTAGCAATGGCGAGAATGTCGACCCATGCGGACCTGCGGGATTCCCTGGCGGTGAAGAATGGCAATCTGTGCAAGCTATTATTGAGTTCTCAGTCATGGGGGCGATAAGAGATGGAACGTTCGGATTCTTGCCTATAGTGGTAACCGGATGGAATGAAACAGCGGTTGGGCTGAAATCCAGACGAGTATTCAATGACTGAATATCGCGCGTTACAACTGTTGACGTTCCATGATTATCGCCATGACACTTGAAACAAACCTCATAGGAACTGGCGGCCGGATCAACCGGGTTACCATTTATGTCAATTCCAGTTACATCTTTCAGCGCTCCGGGAATATTTGGCGCAGGAGGATCAGTGGCGGACGCGGCATGCGGGTTATGACAATCCACACATTCGACATGACGCGCCATAGTCTGGGTGTTTTCGCCCATCTGATGCACACCGGTGGTCATCGTAACCGGATGATTAGAAATCATATTGATAGAGCTACTAATGTCTGAGCCAATATTCCCGTCATGGCATACCAGGCAGTCGTTTTCCTCCTGCGTATACCCCAATAGGTGAACTGGCTGACCGGCTTCATGCGGTTGATGACAATTCTGGCAGGCGTTCTCGGCGACTGTAACTCCGGTTGCATGAGGCCAGGGATCTATTCCGACACCATTCCAGGTTTTAGTGGATGACTCATGCACCGAACCGGTCCAACCGCTCTTGGTGTGGCAACTGATACACAAGAGCGAAAACTTGGGATCCTCGCGCAGGAATGTTCCGAAGTCGTCCTGATGCGCATCATGGCAGGTTGAGCATTGCATTCTTCCTTGATGGTCCAGCGGCAAAGTCGCAGGTATTTCCGCAGGGAATTTCAACTCAGGCTTGGCATTGGCCAGCGCATTGTCATACACAAATGAAATTGGATGATCGTCGGCCAAGTTGTCACCTAACATAGAGTGGTCAGCAGGTAAGAAAACAACACCACCCTGAAATGCGATTTCAGTTGGCTCGGAGGCAATAGCCCCAAGAGCAATAGTGCCATCATGACAGGAAAGACACAGGCGACTATCACCAGTGGGCTGACCCAAGACCGATACCAGTGTCGGTGAGGTGTATGTCGTGTATACTGCGCGACTATCCTCGCGGTTCCAAAGCGGAGCTTTGCCAGCGGACTTATGTGGCGCATGGCAAAACACACAAATACGACTCTCGGTGGACGCCTTTATGGTACCCGGGCCGGAGCTCGACAAATTGTGCTTTGTCTGTGTAATTGACTGAGCAAATACAATAGGAGCCAGTATTAGTAACGCTAACGGAGCAACAATAAAAGCGCTCAAACGCCAGCTGGCCTCTTGTGAGTTTCTGTCCGGAAGCTTATCGCTCTCGATGTCTCCATTAGGTAATGACTGTCTCATTTCTCAATATTCTCCCAGCGAAACACTTGCACACGTCCGTTGTATGAATCAGCTATGTAAATTGCGCCACGGTCATCTATCGCAATCCCCATCGGTTGAATGAACTGACCGGGGGCCCCTCCGTTTGAGCCTAAAGTCAAAAGCAGGCGCTCACGTTCATCAAAAATCTGTATATTATCAAAAAGCGCATCGGCTACATATACTCGTCCAGCGTCATCAACTGCAATTCCTTTGGGTTTCGAGAAAAAACCCGGACCATCGCCGAATCCTCCAAACCGCCGCAACAGTTTCCAATCCACGGAAAAAATCGCCACTGTCCCGGCAAGCGCTTCGACTACATAGATCTTGCCTTCCGGACCTACAGCAATATATGACGGCCCCTCCACTGTTATTTGCGTTGCAGTCACATTATCTTCAAGGACATTCTCTGCGGCCGCACCATCTACATTTATTTTATCGGTAGAATCGGCTTTTTTGCTATCAGCGAGACCATGAGTTTTTAGAATTTTGTGGTCCAAAGCAACTTCCACGATTGTGTTTTTCGCCAGATCAGTAAGAAGCATGTGGTTACTCTCTTTGTGGTACACAACTCCGATAGGACGCTCAAATATCCCGCCAAGAGTGTCCACCAAATTCCTGTCTGCGTCAATTATGAACACGGCCTTGTGACGTGAGTCTGTAACCCAAATCGAGCCGTCCGGGGCTACGGCAATGTCTATCGCAGAAAGGAAGGAACGGTTCTTCAGGGGAAATCGCAAAGATTCCTGCAATGCGCCATCACTATATGTCATTTGGAAAACTACACCACGAGCGCCGTCCAGAGTGTATATCTCGCCATTGCCGCCAAACGCCACAGAACGTGGACGAATAAGGTAGTTCTTGTTGTCTCTTTTTTTGGGATTAGTGAGGCCCTGCTCGAATCTCTTAGCTTTTGTGTCATGCAGTAGTGACAGTAGGCGTAATCCGGGGCCACTAGTGTCCACAGGATAGCGATAATCCGGTGTTGAGCGTGATGCGTCGCTTCCTGCGACTACGGCATTTGGCTCTGCGAATAGTAAAGAAGTCACTATCCCTAATGTTAAGCAAAGAGTCAATCTATTCATAGCGCATACCTACATCCCTTGAGGACTACCACTTCTTGAGGACTACCACTTTTCGTGTGAATCGTCACACTATTCCTTTTATATTCTCTCAACCGGGCCTCCAACTGAAACATACCTACTCAACATTGAATCTACAATCGTCGTCTAATGCTTATCTTCATACTGAATCTGTCTTCATCACCGACCAGGTCGACCTTGCGATTGTAATAATCTACTCGCAATTCGCCAAGCAGTAAACGCAAGTCATAACGGGTGACGCTAGAAAACACCCAGGAATATCCGTCATCTCTTCGGCCAACACGTTTCAATACACTTCCCTGCAAACGTGTGTTGAGGTTGATCCCAAAACGGCGCCATAAGACACTAGTAACTGTTAGCAATTTTGAACGGCCTGTTTGATCAGTAAAGTCAGTCACAGAATAAGTGGCAGACGCCGAAAGAGTGGTGGTTCTAGCAAGCGCGCGCGCGAGCTGTGCAGAAACTGCGCGCCTCTTGAACGGATTGCGAATGGTTCTGCGGCGACGATATTCAGCCTTAAGCCTAGCGTCTTTGAACTGCCAACTCGCCGAGACCTGCTCAGCCCGGGTGTTATCAAGTTGGTTTGGCGGGGCTCCACTTAAGAGTATCTGCCTCTGTGAGGACTTATCAGCGCTTATCTGCAATTTGCGATGAATTTCGAAAGTGACGCCATAGCGATTCTCAGCTTCTTCAAAAACAAATGAGCCGCTGAACCTCTCATTGTAGGTTACGCTCAAGGAATCTCCCGACTGAATAGAACCTGTGAGAAGTACTACAATCTCCACACGAGCTCCAGTGACTATCACCTGATAATCAATCCCGCTCTGGAATGCGAATAGGACGCTGGAATCAGGTGATGACACTACGATAGAAACTGTGTCGATAGATACAGCGCTTAATATCAGTGGAGCTCCGGGGGAATAGCTGAAGTTATCCTGACGTTGTCTTTTGAATTGACCGGTTCCCTGCGCGAATTGCTCTTCATGCTTGCGATATCCCAACACGTAATGAAGACGCATTGAACCGAAGAAAGTGGACTTGCGATATTCCAACGAAGCCTTGGGGTTGTATTCAGTCTCACGACCCTGATTGAAGTTGGTTCGATAGGCCTCCATGACAAGTCTACTGGTAACACTTTGGTAGAGTTGATGGGACAGATTTCCGGTAAGGAAATGAGTTTCGGCAGTTGCCCTGTCCACTTCGTTGCGACGGAAAAGGTACGAACCGGAGCTTTGCAGGGTCCGGGTAATCTCTTGAGTTGTCCCAAGCCCGATCTCCCCGTTCTTATTGTCTCTTGAACCATTTCGCTCGTAGTAATTGCCGCTGAGGCTGATGGTGTGCTTTCCGCGCTCGTCAAGATTGAGATAGTTTTGCAGACGCACACTGTGACCTGTGAACATTTGGCCACTGGTAACAAATTCAATGTCGTTGAACTCATAGTTGGCGGAACTAGTCAAGCGTTTCTTGCGGAAGACCGCATCATAGATAACACTTGAACGCTTCTCTTCATTATCAATAACGCCTTCGGAGACATACTTGCTTTTTGTCGCCGAAAGTGTCTGCACCAAGTGACCTTCCACATAGGTCATAGTAGCGCCGTAACTGCGAGTATTTACATTTGTCGACGCGGTAAAATCCGCATCTGCGGTAGAAGTGTTACGATTTGCAAAGAGCCGTCCCGATAAGGCCCTGTCTTTGAAAATCGAAACACCAAAACTGTAGTCCTGCAGATGTTCTGAGAACTTTTCAGTGAAGTTGATTGAGGAATTAGTAAAGCGGCGGCGCTTAAAGGTAACTCTACCGGAGGCGTCCCATTGCAACAAGCGCTTATGGTAGACCGCTCCTATGTATTGCAAATAGAGCGAAGTTCCGACGCCCAATTCCTTGTCGCGAAGCGGGACACGCAGTGACGCCCAATTTCTAGTAAGCTTGTCTGTGAAGCTATGCACTTCAAAATAGCCGGACTTTCGTTCTGCCTGAAAGAGACTGAATTCCTCAGCTGAAACTGCTTTAGGAAATGAGGCAGAAACGAACAGGCAGAACAATAGAACAACGCCCCAAAGAGGAACGCCCAAGACCGAAACCTTCAGCGATAGCCCACTTTGCTTGCCTGCGTATCTTTGTTTCCGACCTTTTGCAAGTCTTGGTGTATCTGTTAGTGTTTGTCCCGAAGTTCGCATAGCCCCCACCAGCTCCCATTTCCCTAGTTCAACAGGAATTCGTCTTCCGACATATGTGGGTTATGGCAATCTGTGCAATCATCGCTATCTTCAAGCTCAGGATGATCTTCCTCACCTTCGGGAATCGACTCATCATGACAGTCCAAACAAAGCTCGCGCGCAGTTGCAGTTAACAAGAGATGTGGATATCGTGAGCGATGTGGATGATGACAAGTAGTGCACTCTCCGTCCTCAACCGGTGAATGGATCATCATTCCCTGCTCTTCAGCATATTCCGCTGATTTGTCCTCATGGCAACTGATACACAATTCTTCGACTGGCATTTTCATAAAGCTGGTTTCACCGGTAGAACTGAAATTGAAAGACAGATTGCCCCCTGATGCGCGCCTATCCGGCATAGTGTGGCATGCCGAACAGTCTTTATCAGCGTAGGGGCTGTGCATTTGCATTTGATTCGCGGCCTTGATGGAATCAATTCGAGCCTTGCGCTCGGATTCGCGCATAGCCCTCAGATTCCCGAACGAATCCTCTACCATACTGTCGGCGGCCAATGAGTCCCGATTCGGAACACCATCGAATAGGAATGTTAGCACGCTACGCCCACCGCCGCCACATCCACCGAATGAGGCGCTAAGCGCCATACTCAAAAAGACAATAAGCGCCACTCGCCTTAGAGCAAACCCGCCGGTATCTACTGTATTTCGCAATTCGTTTTTTGACATAATTTCGATAGTTTAAGGTTGCTCAACAACTGGCGGCTCAACGACAGGTACCTCTGTGGCGCTTGAATCAGAAACAGGCGCCTGGGCCGAGAAGTCTTCAAAATATTTCTTGTCACCTTTGCCAAAACCGTAAATAGAGACTCCATCCTGACTATACTGATTTGCCACCACAATTATATACTCCAATTCGAAACGCGGATCAACATACGAACCGAATACATCCAAGTCAGAATACGAAATAGTCACTCCCGACGGTAAGTACATGTCACCGGGCTCTCCACCGGAGCCACCGAAGAACAGGACAAGTTTTCCTTCCTTCGGTTCGAATATCTGGACATTCTCAAATGCCGCGTCAGCGGCCATCAATAGCCCGGCAGAGTCGACTGCAATGCCTCTAGCTCTGCTGAATGTGCCATAAGTATCACCGGGACGTCCATAGTTGCGCACATATTTCAGGTTGTCATCAAACTCATACACTGTATTTGCCAACATATCAGAGACATACAAATGTCCGCTGGGCGAAACAGTCAGGTTCACTGGCATGCGAAAAACCCCGAATGGTGATTCTTCCGCACCCTTAACAATCTGGATTACTTCACCGGTTTTACGGTTTATGATCTCCACTTCCTTGTCTTCTATATCTGCGACATACAGTTTATCACCCCGAACTGCGATGCTAGTAGGCGAAAACTGACCATCCTCACCGATAAGGTTTCGATATTGATCGTTTTCATCGAATACGAAAATACGTTTCCGTCCATTATCAGCGATGTACTTGGTTCCATCGTCGGCAATAGCTATCGAAAGCGGTTTGGCAAAAACTATTCCCTCTTCTTTTCCCAGCGGCTCCATTGTCTTGTTGACAATGTCCATAATCACTACCTCAAAGCGGCGAGAGTCTGCGACATAGAGTTTGCCTTTGTAGTAGGACGCAGAGTGAGGTTTCACGAGTTGGTTTTTCTCTTCTTTCTCACCGGTAACAAATTTGCGGAAGCCGCCACTCTTGATCCCTAAATCCAGACTGTTTTGATAGCGGACTAAGAACTGCACTCTGGGCATCTGCGGCGGCGGCGGGTAGAACCGCGTGTTCTCTTTTAGCGCCGACCTGCCACCACAGCCGGTGAGCGCCACAAGCGCGAAAAATGCGACAAGCGCTGAAAGACCAATACTGATTGGTTTTCCAGAGAGGGGACCACCCGACGAATTCGTCCTGGTCCATACTTTGTCAAGCTGAGTCTGTTTCATTTCTTTTAACCTATCCCTGTAAACATTAACTTCATCAACACAGAATCATAAGTTGCGCCCTACAGTGGGCAAAACGAATATAGTAGGTTTTCAGGAATAGAGAAGCAATTAGTCCACTATTTTTGTTATTTCCTTTGAAAAGTTTGAAGCGCTTTGAGAATATGTTTACGAGGGGATTGATAGCTTGCTGTTGACGTTTTATTTCTTGTGACACGAGAGACATAGACCTGAAGCTGAGCCTTGTGACACTGTCATAGGAGCGCGTAACAGGTTTGCTGCTTCGAGTGACACATTATTGTGCACATCGTGGCAACTGGAACATACAACTTTCCCATTATCGAGAACATCATTTATGGATACTGAGAAACCCATAGGTTCAGTCGGACTGTGCAATCCGTCCGGGTCTGAAGGATCATAAGAATACTCCACTCCTACCGGATGCGTCCGACCTAAGTTTTGTCCGCGATCTAATCTTCCTGGGATCTGAAATTCGTCTCTATACTCGCTCAGGTACGTGTTCCGTGAAGAGGTGGAGCCATCGAAGTCGTCTATTGCGATTGTTCCATCGTGACATCCGAGACAAAGCTTGGAGCTTCCCGAAGGCTGAGGCGCCGCTAACCCGTCACTGGTAACATAAGTGCTGTAGGTCGCGTTTGATGTCGTGTGATTCCAGTGCAACCCACTCTCGTATTTGTCATGTCCAAAATCGTGAGGCGCATGACATGAGTAGCAAATCTGCCCGGATAAATTCCAGGCGCTTGCTGGTTGCGAAGAAGAGCTAAAATCGTGGGCCGAATTCAGAATCCCTCCACCATTCGCCCATGCTACCCCTGCGCAAGCAAGAACAAATACGACTACTCCCGTAGGAATAGTCAAGTGGCTGGGAGAATTTCTGTGCTTTGCTTCTTTCTTGTTAGCTGCGCTCATGTGATTTCACTCCGTGACTTATATTAGTAGTCATCGGAAGAAAGCCACATTTTCATTATAGTTGGTCACCTAGAATTTAGGGTATTCGTATATCCGTCCACGGCAATCTCCACTCTCGTTTGAGACATTAGGCGAAGACCAAGCGAAGCTGATAAGGCTGAACGGATTCGTTGAGCAATTTTAGTATCTTTCAGCGACGTAGTTTCTCCAGTTCTTGCTTTCACTTAGAATCTACCATTAACAAGAAATCGGCCGGGCGTTGCCGCCCGGCCGATTCTCTTTTGACGCTGTCTGTGGCGCTTCTTCCTTAGTTAGGGTTACGCCCTTGAAAACTTCACTGCCCCCCTTGTAGCGTCAAGCTCTAAGACTGACTCGTTCCTACTTGTTATGGCAGGACAAGCATAGTCCAGAGGCCTGTCCCTGGGATGCTTTTTGCGAAACGCGTAGCAAATGCGTGGCGTTTACTGACTCATTGTCATGAACATCGTGACAGGTTGAGCATTGTACTTTACCGAGGTCGAGTACGTCATTGATCATGCCTGAGGTGCCCATCGGTGTGGTTGCCGGGTCATTCATTTCATCAGTGACACCTGGAACATAGTCGTAAACAACGCTCAATGGATGTGTGCGACTTAGATCGTTAGGAGCAGTGATGTTGCCAGGAACCTGATCGTCACCGCCAATAAAGACAGTTCCTGCGCCAGTGTTCTGACCGTCCCAGTCATCAATACCGACTGTACCATCGTGACATGCCAAGCAAAGCTTTGAAGTTCCATCCGGCTGTCCAACTGCTGTTCCATCATCTAACGTATAGGTAGTATACGTCGCGGTTGAAGTGGAATGGTTCCACAACAGACCCAACTGGTAAATATCGCGCTGATGATCATGCGGCACGTGACATGTGCGGCAAATCTCTTCGCGCGTATTCCAGGTTTCAGTCGAGAAATCATGCGATGATCCCGCGATTCCTGCGCCTGAGCCAGTTGCATAGGCGGTTGGCGCTGAGAGCATCAAGGCGCCAGCGGCTAGGGCCGCTACTGCGATTAGGGTTAGTTTCTTCATCTTTGATACATCCTTTCTAAAACTCATGTGAGTGACTCTTCATGGGACTATTCCAGTTCCACACTGAATCATATTGCAATAGTGGCGCCAAAGTCACAGGAATGTCACAAGAAATGCAAAACATTACCATTCAAGGCGTTATGAACATCATATTTCACTGCAGGTTAGTAACTATTGTGAGAATTCTCACAAATAGGAATTTGGAGTCAACCCGCTCTCACTCTTGAGAAAATACCGTTGAATCGATTGATCGGATTGAGCTTGACTCGTAAGAGTGTATTGCAAGCTGAGAATTCTTCGCAGAAACTCCATCTAGCTCCAAAACCAATATAACGGGCTAGGAACTATTCTCAAAGAGCTTATATTGCCTGAAGTGGGAATTTTCAACCACAACACTTCCGGGGAATTATGAAGACAAGAGAATTTATTCGCAGATTTCACTCATACGACAACCTGACCAAGAATATGTTGTGCTACACGGTAGCTATTATCTGCCTGATAGCGCTCCCAAGCTTGGCTAATGCCGACGAGGAGTGTGGAACTGTCGTTACTCCTGATATTATTGCTCTACAGCAATCTCTAACATCCGCTCTCAACGGCCCCTCGGGTCCGGGAAGTATGCAAGCTATTACACAATTTGACGTACCGGTTACATTTCATGTAGTGCGGCGTAGCGATGGAACCGGAGGATTATCAGATATTAGACTAAACAACGCTTTGCGAGATCTCAATCAACAATACGAGCAAGTAGGGATGCGTTTCTTTCGTTTGCGTCTTGGTGGCGATTACTATTTGCATGAAATCCACAGCGACAATTTCTATTTCAACACCAATTCGGGTTCAATGTATGACCAATTGCGCCAGCAAGGACCGGTGTCCAACACAGTCAACATTTGGTTTGCGCCAAACACCGGACTGTGCGGGCTTTCTTCGTTCCCGAATTCAGGCGTGCAGGGCACAATAATGGACAATGCCTGCTCAGGTGTTTCCGGAAACAGTTCTACAATAGCGCATGAAGTGGGTCACTATTTCTTCCTGTATCACACTCACGAAACCGCTTTCGGCGCTGAATGCACCGACAGCAGTAACTGTCTGACCGCCGGTGATTTGTTCTGTTCGACCCCGGCGGACCCGAGGCTTTCAGGGCTGGTTCAGGGTAATTGTGTCTATGGAGGCAATGTGAGCTTGCCGCCTGGTTGCAGTGGCGGAGCCTACAATCCGCAAACCGAAAACCTGATGTCCTATTCAAACAAAGACTGCCGTGATCTTTTCACTCAGGAACAATCAGATAAGATGGTCTGGACTTTGTTGAACCTGCGCACCGAATTATTTCTATTCGATAGCTCGGACAATGACGCTGACGGTATCCTGGATGTTGCAGATAATTGCCCACAGATTTTTAACCCCGAACAAATCGACTCTGACTTTGATGGCTACGCCGATATTTGCGCGCACGCTCAAATGGATGTAGACCAGCCGCTGGGAAATTCTCCCCACACCGCCAATTTCTTTGGCTCATCGGATGTAGCGATAATCAATTGGAGCTGGGATTTCGGCGATGGCACAGTATCCACAGAGCAATCACCCTCTCACGAATTTATCAACACAGGCTTCTACACTATCTCCCTAACCGCCTCAACTGTAGATTCTACCTATGTGGCCACAATGACTGAGCCAATAATTGTTGTGGCTGACACCGTCGAGTTTGCCTCACCGCTGATTGGCCTGGGAGAGGACACTGTGAGAGTCGATATTCTAGCGAATAACTCGCTTCCTGTCCGTCAATTTGAAATACCTTTGACGTGGTCGGGGCCATTTGACCTGGACTTCGTTTCAGTGTCAACTGCCGGACACCGCTCAAGTTATTTTGAAACCGCCGAGGCTGTAAGTGTTGACCCGTTTAACGATCGCCTGGCGATAAGTTTGGTAACCTCAGCTGATGGCAGCGCTCCGTATCTTGCGCCTGGCTCTGGCCCCATAGCTACTATTTACTTTACTGTCTCAGGTGACCCCAGCGGCAATACTCTCCAGTTGGCTCTACAACCATATAGCATATACGAACTATCCTACGCCACTGATTTTGGTGTTTACACACCAACGGCGCTTCCCGGAGCGGTCATTGGCGAGCAATTTGTCTGCGGGGATGCAGATGGAACCGGTTCGGTAAATATCGCCGATGTGACATTTCTTATAGCGCGGATTTTCAGCGGTGGCCCGGGACCGGTTCCGAATCAGTCTGGCGATGCTGATGGTGACGGACAAGTCAATATCGGGGATGTGACTTTCTTAATTGAGAGAATCTTCAACGGCGGTCCAGACCCGATTTGTTCGTAGTCGAATGTTCGAAATAAGCAATAGATTATGATTCAAGCAAACGCTGTTTGATTTGTTTCCCATGCCAGAGATTTCAGAAGAGTTGCTGAACTCCTACCATAGGACTTCTTATCTCGTGTTCCCTGGCGCCTCCTCTGAGCGCCAGCGCATCACCTTGCGTATCGGAAAACGCTCCCCTGAATTGGACAACCTGTTAGCAAAACTTGGCGTAACCAGTTGGGCTTTTCTCACTGCGCATAATCCACGTTCAATTCGTCTTGAGCCTGCTGAAAACAATAGTCGCCACAGCAAACTTATCATGGCCTTGACTGGAGACAACTATTCTGTTCTGCCGGGAAAGAGTGTAGCTGACGCTGGAGACTGGCCTGATGAGGAATCAGCGCTTGTTCTGGGGATTGGCCTGAATGATGCGAAGAAAGTCTCCGCTGGATTTGAACAAAACGGATTCCTCTACGGCAAACCAGGACAAGCTATTGAGTTAGTCCTTTGTTGATATAGAGTATCCTACTTCCAATCCACCTATCACAAAAGCATTTGCCCTAACGAAACAATCATGCGATACTACCTGCGGGTTGGATAGAGTCTTCACAGGTAGACTCTTGAAATTGCAATTGAATCGATAAAGCAATAGTCGAAAGCCCGCCAGATTGGACTTCCCTCACTTATGCCATATTACTTAGAATGATTATCAGAGGGAAACGATAGATGCGCTATAAGCTTCAGACCATTTGCCTTTCCGGGTTGCTAGTATCACTACTTGGAGCCTGCTCCTCGACATCTGGCCCTGATAATCGCGTCCCGGGAACTCCCACGAAACCAAGCGGCCCACTGTTGGCTGTGATAAATCAACCAGTCACCTACACTGCCAGCTCAACTGACCCGGACAACAATCTTAGCAAACTTACTTTTTTCTGGGATGGGCAAGACACAACGGTCATCTCTCTCGCCGCCGGTGTTTCCAGCGGCTCGGCTACACACATTTATAGCCGGTTGGGGAGTTTTCAAATCTTCGTGGTGGCAACAGATATTGCGGGACTGCGTTCGGACTCCTCTGACGGACTTCGCATAGATGTGGTCAAACCCGGACCATTGCCACCCAGCAAGCCGACCGGAGCAGACACCGCTTTTCTTACCCAGCGCTACACATATACCAGTTCAGCAATTTCACCTGACGCAGATTCTTTGTTCCTGACATTCCTTTGGGGCGATGGAGGCTCGACCAAAACAGGCTGGGATTCCAGCGGCTCTCTCTTTAGCGCCAGCCATATTTATTATGACACCGGAGCCTACATTATCCGGGTAGAGGCCACCGATGACTCCAGCCGCGTATCACTCAAGTCAATCGGCAGGACTATTCAAGCGCTGAACCAGGCGCCATTGAAACCGTCAGCGCCTTTCGGCCCGCAAACTGCAATTGTCGGCGAACTTTTAACTTTCCGATCGGCTACGGCTGACCCTGAAGGTGATTTCTTTTCAATGACATTTGACTGGGGCGATGGATTCAACAAAGTCACTGCTATGGGCGCCGGTGACCGTGAGTTTAGCGCGACATATCAGTACTCTGACACTGGCGTATTTGCCGTAAGAGTTTCTGCTACTGATATTTTTGGAAACATCTCTGATACTTCGCAGAGCGCCCTAATCCACATCCCAATCTTCCCCTCTGACACTGTGCAATTCATAGGTTCAGCTCTCGACAAACAAATTGTGACGATTTCCCCATCATGGAGTGTGACCTGGATAAATCGAGATCAAGGAATCATTCACACAATTATTGCGGACTCTACTGACATTTTCGGCCAGCCAATATTTCCGCCAAAGCTTCTCAAGAACGACGCCACCCACAGAGTGGTTTTCGAATCAACCGGAGTTTTTCGCTACCACTGTGGCGATCATCCCTCCGACCCTACCGAAATGGGGACAGTCACAGTTCGATAGCTAGTTCCACTGCAAGTCGGGGTGATGGGCGACAAACACATGGTCAAACCCCTATCCATTGTCCCATGCGATAAAAACACAAAGTTGCACTAGAATCCGGTAATTCACCCTATTAGGTGAAACACTATAGCTTAGAAACCGGAGCATTGTCATGAGCGCAAATTCGCTACTAAACCACCATCACGGCGCCTCTTATTTACCGAACGAACCCATTTCAGGTTCGGACGCCCAAGGAATAATTTCGAACAGTCTCGATGAGGCTCTAATACATCCTATCAAAATGATCGGGCGGTAGTGGCGTTCGTTCGGTCAGGTAGGATTCACAGTCGCGATCAATTTTGCGATGTAGTAAATCGCGACCGGTTATCTTTTGGATGATTCGTATTGGTGTAAACACTAGATAAAGCATTAGCGCCATGATGATATGTAGGTTTATCCAGCCAAGGACCGCGCCGATTGTCATCCAGAAACGGAATATCCATTCTAGTGGCTTTCGTGCAAAGAGTGTAAGTACCACAGATAGTCCCGCTCCGGCCAGCCACCATTGCACATTGGGGCTTTCCTTATAGAATCCCCAAGCGGCGATAGCGCCGCAGATTAGCGCTGCGCCGTAGCCGAATTGCGTTAGTTGCTTCTGTGACGGCGCTTTGATTTTGAACGGGTTAGTCAAGCGGCAAATCCTTTCTCCAACTTGTTTCCACCGGCTTCCCTTTACGTGCGCTCTTATCTATTAGAAAAGCGCCAATCGAGAGATAGTCCATGTCGGTGCGCAGAAAACACCGCACTGCATCAGCCGGTGATTCAACAATTGGCTCACCGCGCACATTGAAACTTGTGTTCACTAAGACCGGACAACCTGTCTGATTCTCGAACTCATTGATCACAGCCCAATACAGGGGATTCACTTTGTGATTCACTGTTTGCACTCTGGCGGAATTATCGACATGTGTCACTGCCTGAATCTTCGAGCGCACCTGATACAGCTTATCGAAGCCGGACTTGGTGTCACTGTCTTGAGGGGTAAGCTTATCCTCAGCAACCTGCGCAACGAGCAACATGTACGGACTCGGACAATCTATCTCAAACCAATCTGAAGCTCGCTCCTCCTTGACCACCGGAGCAAACGGACGGAACGATTCACGGAATTTGATTTTGACATTCATCCGGGTTTGCATGTCTGTGTCACGCGCATCGCCGAGAATACTACGCGAACCAAGCGCTCTGGGGCCGAATTCCATACGTCCCTGAAACCAACCAACCACCGCGCCATCAGCTAAGAGCGCGGCAACTTCCTTGGCGATAGTTTCAGGTTCTAGCTTCCGGTATGGAATCTCTTCCTCTTTTAGATAACTCTCGATCTGGTCGTTGGAATACTTCGGACCTAGTAAAGCGCCGCGCATTGCATCAGGTTCTCGTTTTTTGCTGCGAGGTTTTTCGAGCTTGCGATGCCAAAACGCCAACGCCGCTCCCAAAGCCCCGCCTGCGTCACCGGAGGCCGGCTGAATCCATAGCTTATCAAAGATGCCAGAGCGCAGAACTTTTCCATTGGCCACGCAATTGAGAGCCACACCTCCGGCAAGACAGAGATTGGGCTCACCGGAAAGTTTCTGTGCAGTCTTCGCCAGGCGCAGGATGATTTCCTCGGTGACGTCCTGCACCGAGCGCGCGAGATCCATGTGGCGCTGTGTCATCTCTCCCTCGCTTTTTCTCGGAGAGCCGCCAAGTAATTTGTCAAAGCGCAAGTTGGTCATGGTCAAACCGCCCAGGAAATCAAAATAATCCATATTGAGCCTAAATGAGCCGTCCTCTTTCAAGTCAATCAGTTCTTCATATATCTGCCTGACGAAGCTTGGCTCACCGTAGGGGGCAAGGCCCATGACTTTGTATTCACCAGAGTTTACTCTAAAACCGAGATAGTAGGTCATAGCCGAATAAAGCAAACCGACGGAATGCGGGAAACGGAGTTCATGGGTAAGCGCAAGCTCAGCGCCTTTGCCATACCCCAGGCAAGTTGTTGACCACTCCCCCACTCCGTCGACTGAGAGAATAGCGGCGGAGTCAAATGGCGAAGGATAAAATGCGCTGGCGGCGTGGCTTTCATGGTGGTCGCCAAAGGCGATGTCTTTGTCATAGCCGGATTCTTTGCGGATGATACTCTCCAACCAGAGTTTTTCTTTCATCCAAATTGGAATACCACGAACCAATGAGCGATAGCCTGATGGCGCAATCGACATGTAGGTTTCCAGCAAGCGGTCGAATTTGACTAAGGGTTTGTCGTAAAAAACGAGATGGTCTACATCGTCAATTGTTATCCCGGCTTGCCGCAAACAGAAATTCACAGCCGCTTTCGGAAAAGCCGGGTCTCCCTTTTTGCGAGAGAAACGCTCCTCCTGAGCCGCGGCGACGATTTCGCCATCGCTCAACAGCGCCGCCGCTGAGTCGTGGTAGAATGCAGATATACCGAGGATATTTATCATCTTGTTGGTAGCTCGATTGGCTCAGCGCCAGGAATATGGATTTAGAACTCTCGAAGGTTTTGGAATCATAAATGTAGATCCTTTTCCGAATTCAAGAGTAAGCAATTATACCCATTTGTATCGGCTGGCAAAACCATTTAGGGGAGAATATGCGCCCAGGGAGGGGAAGTAGCCTGCGAAAGGCCCCCAAACCAGCAAGGATATTCGGGTTAGGAAATGTTATTGGAGATTCGTATACTGCATCCCGTTGGCGGCATACGAATTATGCCAGCCTTAGGAAGACAGTTACGAGCCATCAAGCAGAAATAGCAAATAGTATAGCGACCATAATAGTGACAGATTCAGATACAAGTTCAGAGACTCAAGTTACATTTGAAGAATTCGGGTTTTCAGATAACATAAATCGCGCATTGGCAGAGCAGGGCTTCACCCATCCGACTCCGGTTCAGGCCGAGGCGATCCCGGTTATGACATCTGGCGGCGATATGATTGTCACCGCTCAAACCGGAACCGGCAAAACTGCGGCCTTCTTACTGCCGATTCTGCAAAAACTCAAGCCCTCGAAATCTCCGGAAATCGAGGCTTTGGTGCTTTCCCCTACGCGGGAACTAGCCCTGCAAATCGGCGAGCATCTCACGAGTTTTGCTAAGTATACCGGACATCGGCACACTGTAGTCTATGGTGGCTCCTCGGTCAAAAAGGGCCGTGAGACATTGTTAAAAGGAGCTCAGATTATTGTCGCCACCCCGGGGCGTTTGCTGGATTTTATGCGTCAGGGTGTAATCAGCTTGTCGAAAACTCGTATAGTAGTGCTTGACGAAGCGGATCGCATGTTGGATATGGGGTTCATGCCTGATGTTCGGCGCATACTTCGCAAGACACCGCAAGGCCGTCAGACCGCTCTGTTCTCGGCCACTTTTCCAGAGCCAATTGCCTATCTAGCGCAGGAATTTCTCCGAGAACCGAAACGAATTGCATTAGGAATGGTGGCCACTCCCGCTGAGGGAATTACGCAGAGAGTTTTCCCCTGTGACCCGCAGAAAAAAATCGGACTGCTAAAAGTCTTGCTGAAAAACTATGACTGGGATTCGGCATTGATTTTCACTCGCACCAAACGCCAGGCCGACGCTATCGCGCGCCAGTTGAAGGCTTTGAAATATTCTATTGGAATAATTCACGGAGACCGTAGCCAGCCTCAGCGGATGCAGGCCCTTGAAGGTTTCAAGAAAGGGCGCTACAAGATTCTGGTGGCTACCAATGTTGCCGCGCGCGGGTTGGATATTTCCGGTATTACGCATGTTTTGAATGTCGATACGCCGGATGTCGCCGACGATTACATCCACCGCATTGGCCGTACCGCCCGCTATGACGCAACCGGAGACGCATTGACTATTGTCTCGCCGGAAGAGTATGAGCATTTGCTGGCGATTGAAGCGGTTTTGGGTTACAAGATCGATCGTGAAGAGATTGAGGGTTTTGCTGTGGATATTGAATGTCTCTACAGTCAAACGCATTCCCAGCCATTTGTGAAGAAGCCGCCGGTGTATTTCGGATATCAGCCCGATGCTATACCCGAGGGCGCAGTTGCCGCAGGAGTCGAAAGCGCTAACACAGATTCAGAAACTATCGACCAAGACGCCGAAAGCCCTGAGGATGACGAACCCGCCCAGCCGAGTTTCGGCCGAAAACGGACCGCCAGCACACGTAAACGCCGCCTGTAACTGGCTTACTTTATCTTCTTCTGCTCACAGTAACTCACAAAAAATGATTGCAACTCTTAAGAAAATTAAGAGTATGAAACAGGAATGTCTTGAAGCGACCGACTCTCCCTGATTAGCTATTTCCCGGCTCGGGCGCGCAACTCAAAACTTGGCGCTAGAATACATTAGAATATAGATGAGATTTCTTTTTGTACTTATTGGCTCAATTGTAGCTCTCGGACTTATTGAAATTCTGCTGATGCGACTGTTCAATCGCGAAGTTTGGCAAACTCGCTGGGGGAAGGCGCTATCTATCGGCTGGCCGGTGGCGACATTGCTGGTGGCTTTTGTGCGGATTTTTGTTTTGGGTGAAGGCGCTCCGCTTTGGATTGTTCAGGTCTTGATGGAGTTGGCGGCATTCCTACTGGTTGGTTTGCTGGCTTCGATTATGGCCTTGATTTTGGTTGGGATTATCAAAGGCGCTATGAGGGCCTTTGGAAGCAGAAAGCCAAAGAAGCTAGAGCCAAAGAAGGCAGAGCCAGTTTCCACTGCTTCGCTGGTTTCCCGAAGAGAGTTTCTCAAGACCGGAGTAGCGGCTCTTCCGGCGCTGGCGGCTGTTGGGTCGGGATTTGGGGTGGTTGGTTCGCTAAGCGGTATTCGGAGATTTGATGTACCCCTCAAATTCAAAAACTTGCCGCCTGAGTTAGAGGGTTTCAGGATTCTGCATCTTTCGGATTTACATCTTGGCCCCTTTCTCAATCTCTCCGATTTGGAAAAACTAGCCGAAGAACTCTCAGCGGAAAAATTCGATTTGGTCACTTTGATTGGAGATGTGGCCGACGATCTCGATATGCTCAGCGAAGCAATTCGGATAGTCCACTCGATTCCTTCACGGTTGGGACATTTTGCTACACTTGGTAATCATGAATATTACCGTGGCATTCACCGGGTGCGACGTACGTTTGACTCAGGCCCCATACCTCTGTTAGTCAATGAAGGGTTAGCGCTTACCGGTAATGGCTCTAGTGATAGGTCCGATACTACCTCAAGTACTACTTCAACTTCCTCTTCGATTTTTGTCGGTGGCGCAGATGACCCGGTTACTATGGGCTGGAACGCTGATAGAGAGACTTTCTATCGGAATGCGGTGGAAAGCAGTTTTGACAATGCGGATTCGGATTCATTCAAGATACTACTGACCCATCGCCCCGGAGCATTTGACCAAGCCGTCTCAGCGGGAATAAACCTCTCTTTGGCCGGGCATACTCATGGCGGTCAGGTGGGATTCCTGGGACGTTCGATGTTTGAGCCTGTAGCCGAGGAATTCTATCTTTGGGGCAAATACAAGAAGGACAACTCTCAATTGTATACCTCCTCAGGCGTAGGACATTGGTTCCCGTTCCGTCTCGGATGCCCGGCTGAGGCTCCTACTATTATCCTTACACGCGCGTAAACTACTTCGCTCCGCGGAGAATAGCGTTCTGAGATTTCCAGCGATCGATGCTACCAGCATATTCATCCACTAATTCGCTCACAATGTTTTCATTTTCCGGGATTTTTTCCGATAATTGGCAGTAGAACAAGCGGCATGAGATAACCTCTCTGCGCCACTATTTGATATCAAAAGGGAATACTTTGATACAGCTATGAATGATATGTACGCCACATTTGTGCGCCATGCGCTTGCGCCGCTTGATGCTTTCCGGCAGGGTTCTGATCATTATTCGATTCTGAAGGATTTACGAGAGAGCCAGTATGCCGCTCCCGAGAAGTTGCAGGAAATGGCGTTGGCCAAGCTCAACCGAACTGTGCGTTATGCTTTTGAGCATTGCCCTTTCTATAAGCGCAGTTTTGCTGTCGCCGGATATAACCCTTCCGATATATTGGACGAGGAAAGTTTCCGTCAACTTCCGACTTTGAGTAAGCGTGACATACAAGAGAATCTGGCGGATTTACGTTCGGACGAATACAGCGATGACGACCTAATCGCCAATCAAACCGGTGGCTCAACCGGTGAGCCGCTGAAATTCTATTTGGATAAGCCGCGGGCGATTTCGCGTCTGGCGGCGACTTTGCGCCATGACGAATGGGCCGGGTATCGTCCCGGCGACAAGGTTGGATTGCTTTGGGGCGCTGCGCAGGATTTTGCTGACGATACAAGTTTGAAAGTGCGCTTGCGTAACAAACTTCTCGATAGAACATTGACCTTGAATGCGGTGAGTATGTCTACCGGAGTTATGACTGATTACTATCAGAAGCTCTGCGAGTTCCAGCCGAGGGTTTTGCTGGCTTATGCTCACACTGTCTATGTATTCGCAGAGTTCATTCGCGCTCAAGGCCTCAAAGCTCCCTCCCCTGACTCGATTATCACTTCGGCTGAGTTACTCAGTGATGAGGAACGTAAGGTGATTGAAGAAGTATTCGATACCGAGGTTTTTGACCGCTATGGTTGTCGTGAGGTTTCAATTATCGCCAGCGAGTGTGAATCTCATGACGGCCTGCATGTTAATGCCGAGAACATCTATTTGGAGATTCTCAAAGGCGACCGTCCGGCGAAGATCGGTGAGACCGGCGAGATTGTCTTGACTGATCTTGAAAACCGCGGGATGCCGTTGATTCGATATCGTATTGCCGATAGCGCCGAGGCGATGGATAACAGCCAGATATGCGACTGCAAGAGGACATTACCGAGAATCAAAATTACCGGCGGACGAGTCAATGAGTTTCTGGTGACAGCCGACGGCAGACTTGTCGCCGGTACGGCGTTGACGATTTTTCTATCGACGAAAATTCCGGGCGTGGCGCAAATGCAATTGTATCAAAAAGAAGCCGGCGAGTTGACAGTGCGGGTGGTTGCATCTGACTCAGGTATTGACGAGGCGGCATTGCTGGAGGAATCACGGTCATTCCTGGGAGAGAATATGCGTATTTCGGTTTCTTACCAGGAATATATTCCGCGCGAAAAGTCCGGTAAATATCGATTCAGTATTTCAGAAGTCGCCAGTGAGTATATTGGAAAGTAGTGTGATGAAGACCGAAGAAGAAAAACTAAACAATCCGCGAATCCTTCTGGTTGCGCCTTCATTGCGTATTATGGGCGGTCAGGCGGTGCAGGCTGACAGGCTTCTGGCAAATATGCGCGCCGAGGGATGGCGAGTTGATCTGCTACCTATCAATCCATTGCCACCTAAGTTTCTGCGCTTTGCCGAGAGGGTGAAGTATTTGCGCACACTGGTGATTTCGTTTCTGTATCTCGTCTCTCTTTTCCGGCAGATACCCCATTATGATGTAATCCACATTTTTTCAGCTTCATATTTTTCATTTATTCTAGCGCCTACTCCGGCGATTTTGATTGCCAGATTTTTCGGCAAACCTACGATTCTGAACTATCGTTCCGGTGAGGCCGAAGATCATTTCGAGCGCTGGGGCAGAATAGTATTCCCTATCATGTATTTGCTGGATGCGATTGTGGTTCCGTCGGGCTACCTGGTGGAAGTCTTCGCGAAGTTCGGCTTTGCGGCCTCGTCAATTCCCAATGTTGTAGACGCCAAGACGATTACCTATCGCAAGCGTGAATCTGTGCAACCGAAAATCATAGTGGCCCGTGCGCTCGAACCACTCTACAATATCTCCTGTTCAATACGCGCCTATCAAATGGTCAAAGAGAAATATCCTCGCGCAGAGTTAACAGTCTTGGGCTACGGGTCCGAGGAAGAGAAACTACGAGCGATGGTAACAAAAGCCCATTTGGGTGGTGTTACTTTCACCGGACGTGTTGAGCGCGAGGAAATCGGCAAACTGTATTATCAAAGCGATGTATTTCTCAATAGCTCGTCTATTGACAATATGCCGGTGTCAATTCTGGAGGCTTTTGCATCGGGATTGCCGGTTGTCACTACTGACGCTGGCGGGATTCCGTTTGTTGTGGAGGACAAAGTTAATGGGCGTTTAGCGCCGGTTGATGATCATGTGGCGCTGGTAGAGCGGATTATTGAGCTGGTCGAAAACCCTTCAGAGGTTCTGCGATACTCGGAACAAGGCGCAGAAGAAATCAAGAAATACCGCTGGGAGGTAGTGCGCGGCCAATGGCGTGATTTATATCGCCGCACAATTGCATCGCATACGATGCCCGCTGTCACTCTTAGCTCCGAGAGCTCACAGCGCTAGGCTTTGGTGACTCAGCTATGAATGTAACTTCTCTCATTGGACGTGCGCTTGAAGCCGAGCCGGACGAATTACGTTTCCGTTTTCGTCAGCAGGTTTTTTCTAAGTATGACAAGACAATCGGAATTAGTCAGACCAGCGGCGCTAAAGGACATTTGCATTCATTGGGAATTAGTGAGCCATATATTGCTGACTGGTTCGGTAAGAGACAGTCACGCTGGTTCTTATCGTCGGAGAATCGTGAGGCGCTGCGAGATTATTACCTGGAGCATGAGCTAGAGCGCTCATTGATTCTGCGTAGAGCGCAAGTAATCGTCGCTGGCAAGATGCCGATATTCTCGCGTGATCCGGTGGAGTTTACTGGTGATGATCGCTGGCGACGAGACTTCTTCCTGAAGGTCTCTGCGCCGCACAAATACTATGGTGATATTGGCTATTTGGATGTCAATGAAGTTGGTGACAGCAAACATGTGTGGGAGCCAAATCGATTCGGTTGGGCCTATTGGCTCGGCCAGGCCTTTGTAATTACGAAGGAAAAACAGTACGCCCAAAAATTTGCAGAGTTGACTATCGATTGGCTCGGAAGCAATCCCTACGGAATCGGGGTCAACTATTGCTCAGCTCTGGAAGTTGCCTTTCGCAACTACGCGCTGGTTTGGTCGCTGGATTTGTTTGCTGAGATTCTTGCGGCCAATCCGGTTGTTCTCGATGCGATACTTGAAATTATCTGGCGCGGCTGTAGACACATTGAGAATAATCTCTCGACTTATTTTGCGCCTAACACACATCTAACCGGAGAAGCTTTCGCGCTCTATGCCTGCGGCGCGGCGCTTCCAGAATTCGCCGAGTCCGAACGCTGGCGGACACTGGGTGAGCGGATTCTAGTTGCAGAATCAGCTAAACAATTCCATGATGACGGAACACATAGAGAACTATCCAGTTGCTATCATTTGTATTCAACAGACTTTTATGTGCAAGCTGAGCTAATCTCCAGGCGCACAGGATTTGAAATTGATTCTGCTATAAGCGCTACTGCAAAGAGACTTGCCTCACGACTAGGAGAGCTGGTAAAGTCAGATTTGACTCTACCACAGTTCAATGACTGTGACGGCGGACGTTTGAGCTGGTTCGCATTCGCGCCACTGGATGCGGCGCCGACTTTGATTGCCGCCAGTGAATTATTCGGAACCGGAATACTTCCGACAACAGACAGGAACCCCGGGGGCTATGGGCTGTGGATGAATCTCAACGGCATCCCTGATATCCCGGAAATCACCGACTCTACCGCATCGATAGAATCAGAAGAATCTGTCACGGACATTCCAGACTCGGGCATTGTAACCTATCACTCGCCGAATCAGGACTATCTTTTGGCGCGTTGCGGTGAGTTCGGCTATATGGATTGCGGACACAGTCACGATGCGCCTACTTCGTTTGTTTATGAGTCCTGTGGCCAGCCGGTAGTAGTCGATTGCGGAACCGGGTCCTACACTCAGGACATGCGCACACGCGACGAATTCCGAAGCGCCAGAGGGAAGAACGTCTTACTGCTAAATGGAAACGGGCCGTCTGAACCTGACGGCTGGTTTAATTGGAAGCGCAAATCTGAAGCGCGGCTCCAAAGCGCAAGTCACTTCGAGGGTGGATTCTACCTCAAGACACGTCATGACGGATATAGCGCAGCGCTGGGCTTTGGGGTTGAGATTGCGCGCGAGATTGTTGTTCTCGATGAGGGATTGTTGATAATCGTCGATAACTGGGAGGCGGAGGAAACTGTAAACGCCAGCCTGCAATTGACCTTGGCTCTTAGGTTGCAGGTTACGCATGTCGGTCGATTGATATTCGAGGAGGACGGCTCGGAGTTTCATTATTTGGTTAGCCCTAGATTGGCGGTTGACGAGACGGTGAGCGATAGTGGCGATGAGGAACAAACTGATGACGATGACGATCTCCCCGAGCAGGAATGGGCGCAGGATGTTCGGTTTCGTCCGCGAGTGTGCAAAGTTCCTTTTTCACCGGATTATGGAATAATTGGAGAAACTAGAGCGCTGGTGAGCGATTTTGGTAGCGCGAAGGCGGGTTTTGCCACGACTATACTCTCGCGACTCGGACCAGCGCGCAACACTAATGATTCTGAGCGTTATCGTATTGGGCTTGATGAAGCTGAGCGCGAATTGTTTGTGGGCAGGTCCGGAAAGATTTATTTGAGCGGAAAGAAAACCGGAGCTAAGCGAGCTGAACCGGTGGTGTTTGCGCGGTGAGGTTGATCCGATGCGCTCTATGATTAGTTTGGGATTGCTTCGCTACGCTCGCAATGACATCTAACCATGTTCTACCGAATTGATACTAGAAAACTATGTGCGGAATTTGCGGTTATATAAATCTTGACGGACGTCCTGCGGATGCGGGAATACTGCGCCGTATGAACGCGACTATTGTGCATCGCGGCCCCGATGACTCCGGTGAGTTTGTCTCAGGTCAGGCTGCATTGGGTCATCGACGCTTATCAATTATTGATTTGGAACGCGGGCATCAACCTATGACGGCTCGTGGCCTCTCTCCGCAAATTGTCTACAACGGCGAAGTTTATAATCACCTAGCAGTGCGCGAAGGACTCGAAACACCAGCCGATAGTTTCAAAACCTCCTGTGACACTGAGACAATTCTAGTTGCCTACCAGTTGCATAAGCAAGAATCTTTGAACCGCCTGCGCGGGATGTTCGCTTTTGCGATTTATGATCCTGATGACAACTCATTGTTTTTGGCTCGCGACAGACTAGGAATCAAACCGCTGTATATATATCGCACGTCAACTTTGCTGGCGTTCAGCTCGGAAATCAAGGCGTTGCTTGCGCATCCGGATATCAGAGCTGAAGTCAATGTTGCCAAGCTCCCGGCTCAGCTCACGCTCAAGTATACACTTGATGACGAAACCCTGTATCGCGGAATCACAAAGCTACCGCCGGGGCATTTCATCAAACTTGACCGTGATGGTTTCCAGATGCAGCGCTATTGGGATTTACATTTTACACCCAAAGATACTTTTGAAACCGAAGCTGAAGCAGTCAATGCGTTTCGTGATAAATTCAATGACGCAGTTGAATCACGCCTGATGGCCGATGTGCCGCTGGGAGTTTTTCTTTCGGGTGGAATTGACAGCTCGGTAATTGCGGCGGCTATGAGTCGAATGGTTGACGGGCCGATTCAATCTTTTACAGTGGCATTCGCCGAGCGAGATTATAGCGAGTTTGAATACTCACGCATGGTTGCCAAACATATTGGCGCGGAATTGCATGAAGTTACAGTTTCGCCTGAGCAATTCTTCGGAGCCTGGCCGAAGATGGTCTATCATGAGGATGAGCCAATCGCGCATCCGTCATCGATTCCGCTACATTTTGTCTCGGGCTTAGCGGCGCAACATGTAAAAGTTGTGCTCACCGGCGAGGGAGCTGATGAATTGCTGGCAGGTTATGAGCGCTATTATCAAACAGTCTACAATTTGCGCTTTGGCCGTATGTTCCCACCGGCATTGCGACCTTTTACACGCGCTTTGATAGATTTGCTACCGGATACTTTCACACCTAAACGTAAAGCGGTTCGCACGGCGCTGTATTTACCGACTGACATCGACACGTTGTTTTTGGATAACTATGCGGCATTCCCTCGCAGCGCCGCCTATGCGGCATTGCGTCCGGAGTATCAGCAGACGGCATTCAATGATGTCTACGCCAACTTCCGAAAGCTAATGGACGAGTGTGACTCAACGGACTGGCTGGACAAAATCCTCTATGCGGACATCAAGACTTACTTGCTGGAATTGCTGATGAAACAAGATCAAATGTCTATGTCGGTGTCACTGGAATCACGAGTGCCGTTTTTGGATCATGAATTGGTTGAGTTCGCCTGTCGTCTGCCGCGCGAGTTCAAATTGAAAGGTTTCGACACTAAACGCATTATCCGTATGGCGCTGGGTGACACTGTGCCAGCGGAAATTGTATCGCGTAGCAAACGAGGGTTCCCGACCCCGACCAAGGAATGGTTCCGGGGCGATTACTACCAAGTTATGGAGAAGCTCCTGCTGGGCAAAAATTCATTGGCGCAGGAATATATAAATACAGAGTTTATCCGTGACACACTAGACAGGCATCATCGCGGCCAATGGGATTTACAGGAGCGCATTTGGACACTGGGCAATTTGGAAATCTGGCTACGAGTTTGCATTGACGGCCAATCTCCAGACTCGGTGTTTGAGGGTGTCAGTAAGGTGTCGCAATGCGTTTAATGTGGCTCAAATCCGATTATATTATTCCGCCGGACACCGGCGGAAAAATCCGCACCTATAATCTAATGCGCAGGCTCAACAAACTCTGCTCGATGAAGTATGTGGCATTGCGTAACACACCGGATGCGCCCCGGGACACTGAAATCTCAAAATGCGCATCTGAGGTAGTGACATACTATCAGGCTGAAGAAGTAAAATCTGGCGCGGCGTTTTACCTTCGGGTTCTCAGCGGCATGATTTCATCTCTGCCGTATATAGTCCGTAAGTACATCAACTCCGATATCAAAGCTCTCCAGTCCGAGTTTGTGAACAAATCTGATGAGCCATGTGTGATACTCTGCGATTTTCTTGAGATGGCGGAGAATGTGGATTGGAAAACTCATGCTCCAAAGGTTCTTTTTCAGCATAATGTAGAGTCCATGATTTGGCGGCGCTATTTCGAGAACGAATCAAATCCCTTGAAAAAGGCCTACTTCAATTACGAATCCAAACGTATGGCCGAGTATGAAAAGAACGCCTGCAATAAATTTGACTTGGTCCTGGTTGTATCTGAAGCTGATAAACAACTGCTGCGTGACGAATTCAAAGTCACGTCCCCGATTGAAGTCATAGACACCGGTGTTGACACTGAATATTTTGCGCCCCAGCCGGAGGTCGAAGTCAAATCAGGGAAGCTGGTGTTCACCGGCTCGATGGACTGGATGCCTAATATCGACGGCATTCGCTGGTTTGTCGCTGAGGTATATCCGCAGATTAAACAAGCCAACCCGCAGGTGACATTGGATATTGTCGGCCGACGCCCTACCGCTGAAATCATGGACTTGGGGAAAGCAGACAAATCTATCACAGTTACCGGCGGTGTGCCGGATGTTCGTCCATATTTGGCTCAAGGTGATATATTTGTTGTTCCACTTAGAATCGGTGGCGGCACCAGGATCAAGATTTTCGAGGCGCTGGCTATGGCCAAGGCCACGGTTTCCACAACAATTGGCGCTGAGGGCTTGCCGTTGCAACCCCAAGAGGATATTCTCCTGGGGGATTCACCGGAAGAGTTTGCCTCGCAGGTAAACCAATTATTGCAGAATTCCGATACAAAAGATAGAATCGCCAGGAACGGTTATACTCTTGTAATAGAGAATTATCGCTGGGAAAAAATAGCGCAAAACTTTCACAAACTGCTCCTGGAATTGACGGAAAAGTCAACGCCCCAGAACGCCGGAGTGTCACGATGAATATTGCTTCAGAGAGTTCAGCAACAGAGAAAATGGCAACAGAAAAAAAAGATATTGAGAATATGAAGGTATCATTATTCGGACTGGGCTATGTCGGCGCAGTTACCGCCGCTTGCCTGGCGGACAAAGGTTTTCAGGTGGTCGGAGTGGATGTCAACCAGAGCAAAGTTGATTTGCTCAATGATGGCAAATCTCCGATTATCGAGGAAAGAATCAGCGATGTAGTTGCCAATGCGGTCAAGACGGGCAAACTTCGCTCCACCTCGGATATTAGCGCATCTATCGCCGAGACTGATGTTTCATTGATTTGTGTGGGTACACCTTCACGCTCCAATGGCGATCTTGAGCTGGACTATGTAAAACGTGTCAGTGAGCAAATCGGCACCGAAATAGCAAAAAAAGATAGCTACCATACGATAATACTCCGCAGCACGGTATTGCCGGGCACAACTGAGGATATTGTTCTGCCGATTCTTGAGAAGTCCTCAGGCAAAAAAGTCGGCGAAGGATTTGGATTGTGTTTCAATCCAGAATTCCTGCGCGAAGGTAGCTCGGTTAAGGATTTCTATGAGCCGCCATTTACTCTTGTCGGGGTCAGAAAAGAATCTGACGCCGAGGCGGTGCGCGCTCTTTATGGCTGGCTCGACACTGAGTTTATTGTGGTGGACATCAAAACCGCTGAGATGATTAAGTATATCAATAACAGCTACCACGGGCTGAAAGTGGCATTCGCCAATGAAGTCGGACGGCTTAGCGCGGCTTTGGGAGTGGATTCGCATACGGTCATGGAGATTTTCTGCAAGGACACCAAGCAAAACCTCTCCAGCTACTATATGAAACCCGGATATTCTTTTGGCGGCTCATGTTTGCCCAAAGACCTGCGAGCGATTCTATACAAGGCCAAGACTCTGGATGTGCCAATGGAAGTTTTTGCCTCTATCCTGCCGTCAAACCAAACCCAAACTCAACTGGGTATCAAAATGATTGAGGATGCGGGCTCCAAAAACGTCGGCCTGCTAGGCCTGTCATTCAAAGCCGGCACTGACGACCTTCGCGAATCTCCGCTGGTGGCTCTGGTCGAGTCCCTGTTGGGTAAGGGTTATAATATCAAGATTTATGACAGCAATGTAGCTATGGCTAGATTGGTGGGCGCGAACAAAGCCTATATTGAAAAGGGTATTCCGCATATTGCCGAGTTGTTGACAGAGTCGATGGAGGAAGTGGTAAAAGCCAGCGATACTATCGTCATTGGCAATCCCGCCGATGAGTTCCGTGACGCTTTGGCTTCGATGCCCGCTGGCAAGACGGTGATTGATTTGGTGCGAATTGTAGCTGATTTGGAAACGACTCCTGAGGGCTATAAGGGCATCGGTTGGTAGGCTTGCTCAAACTGGTCGGCGCCTTCTGCTAGAATACAGCGGCAACAGAATCGCGCAGCTCACGTATCAATACTAGAGTCACCGCGCCTGCGAGACAATCATAGGTAGTTATTAGTATGGCGCAATCTCCTCTAAGTATGTACTTTAGGCGCCATGACAAACGAGACTTCTGAAAACCCTCAAAAACCGCAAGCTTCATCGGGAGCTATTTCCGCGCCCAGAACCGACTGGCCGGATGTGGCGGTGGTTATGCCAGTGCGCAACGAATCACGTTTTATTGAGGACACACTCAATCAGATTCTTGAGCAAGACTACCCTACCGACAAAATCCAGGTAGTGGTCGCTGATGGTCATTCGACCGACGGCACAGTCGATATTGTCAATACTTTCCAAGATCGCCTCCCTCAACTTAAAGTTGTTATCAATAATGTCGGTGGGCCCGGACCCGGCCGGAATCAGGGCATTCAAAATACTACCGCGCCGTACATTATCGTCATCGACGGACATGTGCATATTCCATCGAAAACACTCCTGCGTGATATGGTAGAGACCTTTGAGCGCACTCGCGCCTATTGCCTCTGCCGTCCTCAGCCGTTGAATCCACCGGGAATCAATTTGTTCCAGGAAGCGGTAGCTCTGGCCCGTGGCTCAATTTTGGGACATAACCCCGACAGTGATATTTATTCTAATGTTGAAAAAGAAACCGACCCAACTAGTTCAGGCGCGATGTGGCGCCGTGAGGTTTTTGAGCGTCTGGGATATTTTGATGAGAACTTTGACGCTTGCGAGGATGTTGACTTGAATTATCGGGTGAAGCTCTCAGGAATGAAAGCCTGGCTCTCACCAAAACTAAGAGTTTACTATTATCCGCGCGATAGTGTCGGTTCTTTGTGGCGACAGATGTTTCGCTATGGCGTTGGGCGATTCAGGTTTTCGCGCAAGCACAAGCGCCTGTCTTTAATGCAACTCCTGGCTCCAATAGGTGTGGTCGGATTCGTGATTTTTGGGTTAGCCAGTATTTTGGGAGCCGATGGCTCGCAGGAATTCACCGCCAGCATGGTAACGCTTTATTTGCTCCTAATATTTGGCGCTAGCGCTTTGATTAGTCTGCAGAAAAAACAATTTGCATATATGTTTTCGTTGCCAGTGATTTTTCCAGTCATCCATTTTGGACTGGGTACCGGATTCTTAGTTGAGCTATTCCACGATATTCGCCATCGCCAAAAAAGCGGCCAGCAGTTGAATCCTTTCAAGGAAACTGTGGCCACAGAGGAGGCTCCGGCTAAAGAGCCAACAGCGCCAACGATGTCAACAACACCGACATCACAAACCGTAGACAAAGCACAGGAGACGGACACCGGATCTTCAACACCCGCGGCAAAGCCGCAGGCGCAACAGCCTCCACCGCCTCCACCAAAGCCACCTGATATGCCCAAGCCACCGAGCTACCCGACGCCACAACCTCCGCCGACAGACGGCGCCAAGTAGCGAAGCAATCGAGTAGCGCGAAAATCGTCACTAGTAATTACTGTGGTAGATTTATGTCTGACCCAATCCCTGATACAAACTCCGAACCAATTAGCGTTACCTATGTAATCTCCAGTATCACCACTGGTCATGCCGGAACTGAGGGGCATTTGTTGCGCCTGATGCACAACCTCGATCGGAAGCGTTTCACACCTAATCTGATAGTCCTGCAAAAAACCGAATGGAGCGAAGCTCTGGGGGATGAGGTCGAGCCAGGCATACCTTTAACCACTCTCGGATTCGAATCGTTCAAGAGCCTCACCAGCTGGAAAACCCTGAGGAAATTGGTGCGTCATTTTCGCGCCACCAAGACCAAAATCGTAGAGCTGTATTTTACCGATGCGCACTTTGTCGGTTCGCTGGCCGCCAAAGTCGCCGGAGTTCCGGTGGTGATTTCCAGCAGGCGTAATCTCGGTTACCAATATGGCAAGAAAGAGCTACGACTCTCTCGTTTCGGGAATCGTTTTGTTAACCTTTTTCTAGCTACTCACGAACAGTTGCCAATCACATTGCTGAGCTTGAAGGAATCTCGCGACGAGATTTTGAGATAATTCACAATGGCGTGGACATTGAAAAATTTGACCGTGAACAGAAGCGTGATATTCCTGCCGAGATAGCAAAGTTTATTGAGGGGAAAAAAGTAGTAATGCTCTCGGCGAATCTTCGTCCGGTTAAGAACGTGCAAGGGTTTCTGATGGCCGCATATCAGATTCTTGCAGACCGTGACGATACGGTTTTTGTCATACTTGGCTCGGGGCCCGATGAATCTTCATTGCAATTCCTTGCCTCGGAGTTGGGCATAGCTGACCGGGTGTTTTGGGCTGGCTCGGTTGATGTCCCGGCTTTGTATTTGTCTCGCGCCGATGTCTGCTGTTTGAGTTCGGACTCTGAAGGTTTTTCCAATTCAATTGTCGAATATATGGCCGCAGGCAAACCGGTGGTTGCTACTCGTGTAGGCGGCTCCGGAGAATGCATCGACGCCGGAGAAAGCGGATTTCTTGTCGGAAGAGGCGATTTCAACTCCATGGCTAAATTCATAATCCGGTTACTAGATGACCCGGAAATGCGTAAATCCTTCGGCGAGGCCGGCAGAAAGATTGTTCTTGAGCGCTTTACTCTAGAGCTTCAAATGAAGCGGTTTCATGATATGTATGACACACTCCTGGGTAACAAATAATTCTCATCCGAGTATCACATTCTCATCCCTGCGCCTTGCCAGCTAGACAGCTACGCCGCATATTCAGCGCATGGCTGAACAATATTCTTATTCCAAACTGAATCAATTCGAGAGATGTCCCCAACAGTACAAGTTCCACTACATTGAACATGTGCCAATCGAAAGACATGTGACTATCGAGCTTTTCACCGGCGATGTGTTGCATCGGGTGTTGGAGAAGCTCTACGAAGCCCGCATGCTGGGCAAAGTGTTGACTAAAGAGGAAACACTGGCGCTATACGACACCGAGTGGGAGGGCGCTCCTATGTCTACTTTGAAAGTCAGCGGCGATATTATGAAAGCCGGGGACTTTGTGAAGCATGGACGTAGCGCTTTGGAGAATTACTACGATACTTATCAACCGTTCGATAGTGGCAAAACTATAGCCGTAGAACAAAAGGTAGATTTCACCATTGACGAAGCTCGTGGTTTGAAAATGACCGGTCGAATTGACCGCCTTGTGAGACGTGAAGACGGTACTGTTGAAATCATTGATTACAAATACACGCGCGGTATTCCTAAGAGACAAGAACTTGAACGTAATCCGCAACTAGGACTGTATCAAACGGCTTTGTATCAGTTAGCCGCCAAAGAAAACTGGCCAGATTTTGGTGATGTACATATTCGTATGATTTATCTGCGTCAGGGTGAAGAATTCAGCGCCAGACTGGAGCCTGATGTTCTCGATGAGATTCGTGAGCAGACATTGCAGAGAATTTTGGCAATCCGACGCGCCAAGCGTGACGACGATTTTCAACCCTCTCCCGGCCCAATTTGCGCCTGGTGTCAGTATGTCGAAATCTGCCCGGCGAAACGTCATGAGCTAATGGTAAATGATGAGCTTACCGCCGACGAAGAAGCCAAACGCGGGCAGGAACTTGCTGAGCGTTATTTGGTACTTGCTCAGGAGGAGAAAATCGCAAAATCCGCCAAAGACGCTATCAAAGAGCAGATACTTAACTCAGCTCGTAATTTGAAAGTCACCCGACTGAGCGGAATACGGGGGTCAATTGGAATCACCGATAAAGAAGAAGCTGAGTTTCCATCGCGAACTAAGGACCGTGACGCTGAACTAGCTATTTCCTCAGCGGTTAAAGAAGCTGATTTTGATTTGTTTGAATTGTACGCCAACTTGAATCTCAGAGAGCTATACAAAGCCTACGACAGAGAGCAACTACCAGAAGCGCTTCGTGAGAAACTCTCGCAATTTGTCACCAGCAAACACACTGTTGTACTGCGCACCAAATACAACAAACCCGCCGGTGATGACGATTGATTTCTTATATCCCCGAAATTGCAATACTAGCAAACAGAAAAGCGGCGTAGTTAAGTAGTTAACTACGCCGCCTTTTCTCAAGAATAAGAGTCTGACAATCTCATCAGACTTGTCCAGTAACTTACTTCTTTTTCTTGCCAGATTTCTTTTCCGGCTTTACCGCTAACTCGCCGTTGATAACCACTTCCGGGAAAATCTTGATCTGTAGATTCCCTTCCTTCATATCGCTGTAGATAAATAGCAATGAATTTTGAGGAGCGGTGGTGGTAGTATCAACTTTTAGCCCCTTGCCCTCTCCTTCGGCGTGCAGGTAAACCTTAGCCAAAGAGCCATTGCCGGAATCTAGAATTTTGGCGTTTGGACTGAGCGCGGCAATCAGACCGATTGTCAGACGTTGAATCGCGGTATCTGCGCGCGCTAGTTTGACCTGAAAATAATCTACCCGGCCGCCGGTGAAAATAGTCGAATCTATGTAAACTCGTCGCAGACCTGAGGTGAATTTCAACGGAATTGATAGCCCGAAAAGCTCCTCATCATTGAAACATCCGACGTCAACCATCCATGAATTCTCACCGGTGGATTCGACACTAAGGTGAAGCGTATCACGCTGACCCAGTGGATCCGGACTCGATTGCTTCACTGGGGAAGCTGACCGAGCTTGAGTGGAATCCTGAGCTACTACTGGACTGACGTTCCCCAGTAATGAGGTGAAAAGCATGAAAGCGAATGCCGCTCCGAGCAGACCCGCGAACGATAAGCCATTGCTTAATTTAGACTTAGGCATAGTATCTAAAGCTCCTGTTACTATTCTGATATTACTATTATTTACGGCTATTTGGTGAAATGCTGATTCTACTGGAAACTATTTGCTTGCTCTATTTGCTCTGTTTGCTTGGTCATTCTTGACTGGCAACAACTTAACTGGTAACAATTTCTTCGGAAACAACATCCCGGGAAACAACATATCCTGATACAATTATCGGCTTGAATCGATTCATTGTTACTTGTAGGCACATATCGCAGGCTTCTGCCCATCAAGACAGACTTCCTAATTACAATATAACATATTTCTGGTTTAGCGCCCGGTTTGGGGCCATGAAGACTTGTATACCTGAAAGAGCTCCTCAGCGGTGGCGGTATCTGACAGCTTGTCGCGATATAGAACCGCTCCACTCAATGCGCTACGCCGTCCAATATCGGTTGCCGGAAACTTGCGAGCAATCCGAGCCAGCGTTTTTGCCGCCTCTTCCCAATCTTCATCGAGTCGATAAACCTCGGCTATAAAACTAAATGCTGTGGCTTCCATTCGTCCGCTGGCTCTCTTGCGCGCGGTTGCCTCATAGAAATCCAATGCCCGGCGCTGCCATTCGTCATAGCGACGTTTATCATTACTTTTCTTGTAGCGCTCGAGAATCTCAATATATGCCCGGAATGACACTTGAGCCCCTGGATATGTATCTATCATCCAGCGATATTCATTCTCAGCCCGCTCCCATTTGCCTTCTCTTACAAACGACTTGGCGATCAAATTCTGCGCGACCGGATTGCGGGCGAAATAATAGGGATAGTCGTTCTTGATTCTATATATCGCCCCGCGGGCCGCATCATAGTCTTCAAGCTCCAAATACGCTTCGGCTCTCTTGAAAAGCAACAATGGGACAAAGAGAGTGTCATCACCGGAAAGAGAAACGCTGGCAATGTCATCCAATGACGCTTGCGGCTGTTTTAGCGAGAATGTGTTTATGTCCCAGGATCGTATTCGCGCCTTCAGCGCCTGTTTGCCGGTGGAATCAATCACCGATTTCAATTCCTGAAGAGCCTCATCGAAACGTCCCTCACGTTGAAAGATAACACTCAAAAGAGTATGAATCGCTACCGACAAATTTCCGCTGGGGTAATCGCGTAGCAGTTTTTTGTAATGCTCCTCAACACCCACTACAATCGAGTCCCTCTCAACGCCCTGAGCAATATCTGACTCTACCAAATACTCATTGTAAGGCAAATCCAAAACAGGGCCGACAACCTCACCCCGTGAATCAATTGGCGGATAAAACGCTGTTACCAATTCCCGGTAAATAACTTTGGCGCTATCCCAATTACCGGCCCGCTGAAGCGCTCTTCCCAGTTGTAACTTCGCTGGCAATAGTTTTGACGGCGGAAGTGTTACTCGCGCCAGTAGCAGTCCCATGATCTCTATTGCCGCTAAATTATCTTTGCTGGCGATAGCGATTTCCTCGGCGCGCTGTACCGCTTCATAGGCTATGAACTGTAACTCGCGCCATTCCTGATTGTCAACTCCCGCGGGAATACTATCCGCTGAACTTAGCGCCTGATTCATAACCGCCTGATATTGCTTGCGCAGATTGTTGACTTGCTCGTCGGCGATTAACTCCGGTCGAATCTGAAGACGTTCCCGCTCCTGATTCGCCTCATAGAGTTTCTTCTCGGCGTTGTAGCGTAGTTGTATCGAGCGAGTGTCTTCGCATCCGGTCAGGGCTGAAACAGCAATAGAGAATACCGCCAGCATTAGCAAAGTGGAGCTCAGGTGTCGCACTTTCCCTGCTCCCACAATGCCCTTTGATGTCCCGGCCTGATAGTTTCTCATATCAAAAATCCACATTCGTATTACAAGGATACAACTGTCGCACTCTCTAATGATGCGCTTCGTCACGGTATCAGACCGGAGGCAATCTGTCAACATAGAATGTACAGCTCTGAATTGACCGGTTCATCAGAATCGCTGGCAATTCGATGCAGATTTGCAATGCGGCCCACATTGAGACCATGAACGTAAGCGTCGCCAGCGTCGACAAAACAGGAATTCATACTAATAACTGCAGGAGCCAAGAACATGACAACTACCAAGAGTGAATCTACCACGAAAATCCTTGAGCCGCGTCTCGACAAACTCAACCTGCGAGAGAATCGCAATTCCTCGCTACACAGCCGCTCGATAGGCGGCTATTCCAAGGGCGGTTTTTCCTGGAAATCCGGCGAAATCTCCACCACGGAAATGCCCATCCGGCTATATCGTTTCCTGAAAGAGTCAATTCCAGTGGTCAGCAGTTGCATTTGGACCTGGAGTCGCTTGGTCGCCGCGCCCGCATCCTATCGATTACCGGATGGACTAAACAAGGCTACTCGTGAGTCAGCGCAACGCGTATTGGACAGAATGTCCCAGCGACTTTTGCCGTTTCGTTTTCGTCGCACTGGCGGACTTAGCTCTTTTCTACCGATGATGTTCGATTCTCTTTTTACTGACGGCTCTTTTGCGGGATTTGTAGAATTGTATGCCGACAGGTCCGGTATTGCTCAATTCACGCCGGTTGATGTCTCTTCTATTCGCTCAGTCTCACATCCAAAAGGAGAAATCGGTTTAGTGTTAGACACTGAGCGAGGCGCGGTGAATCTCGACAGACCTGACTTTCAATACTTCGCATTAAACACCGACCCGGTCACCGGACTCGGACGTTCTATTCTCAGCTCGGTTCCTTTTGTCTCGTATGTCGAGCGCCAGTTGGTGGATGATATGCGCCGCGCCAGTCACAATAGCGGGTTCCATAGATTGCATGTGACAGTTCGCCCGCCCGAACGTCAGCCCGGAGAAACTGACACCGACTACACCGACCGCGCCAATGAATATTTCGACAGCTCGGCGCGCATGATTCGCCAAACCGGGATAGATGACAATCCTGTCACCTGGGATGACATCAAGATTGACTACATCGGCCCGACTCAAGGTCGAGGCGCCTCGACTGCCGAATCCTGGTTTGTCAAACACCGCGCTATGGTCGAAGAAATCTGCGCCGGAGCGAATCTGGCTCCCTTCCTGCTGGGTTATTCTTTTGGCGCCACTGAAACCTGGGCGGAATTCAAGTATGACCTAGTGCGTCGACAGGTCGAGAGTATTCAATGTGAAGCGGCGCGACTTATGGAATGGCTGGGGAATCTCGAACTGGCTCTGGCGGGCTTCAATATCTCCTGCGAATTTGCATTTGATAACCGCATCAGTCATCAAGCGCTGGAGCGCTCTCGCATTCAAACCGGTGAAGTTGACAGCATCGTCAAGTTGTTTGAAGCCGGACTAATTGACAAGAACGAGGCCAGCGCCGTAGCCAAAAGAGCGCTCTCATAGACAAAGCACAAAAGGGAGAGTCTGCTTCAAGAAATATCTCACAAACTACGTCAGACTCTCCTCCTTCTCAGAGCGTTCCGACTCGTGATGAATGGAGAAAGGCGCTACGCGACCCTGTGTATTTCGCCGAGCGTTTTCTCCATGTGACACCACATCCAGGGCAGGCTGATTGGCTACATAATGCAACAACTAAGCAAAACGTTCTAGTTACGGGAAACCGCTGGGGTAAATCATTTGTATCTGCAATAAAGGTTTTGCATCACGCGGTATTTCAATCCCGGGATACACGCTATGACAAGCGGGGACATTACCGCATAGTCACCGCCTCGATTACTCAGGATCAGGCCGGAATAATCTGGGGCGCGGCGCTAAAGCTGGCGCGAAGTTCTCCTGAGATAGAACCGCTAATTAAAGAAATCTCTCGCACGCCTTTTCCACGAATAGTTTTCGGCAATGGCAGTGAGATAACCGCACGTTCGACTCAGAATCGCGGTGAGTATTTGCTGGGGAATGATTATGACTATTTCGTTTTTGATGAAGTGGCATTCGAGAGTCATGCAGACTACGTAGTAAATGAAGTGATTCTGATGCGTCTGGCAGACCGTGAGGGCGAGCTGGATTTTGTCTCAACTCCAAACGGAAAGAACTGGCTGTATCACAAGGCGCGAGAATTAGAATCCGATGACAGCTCCGGCTATGTCCAATTCGGCGACAGTCGAGAGAATATCCATATCTCCGCTGACTATTTGAATCGGCGGATGGAGTTTTTCAACTCCGATAGAGTGGCGCAAAACATCATGGGGAAATTCGTCGACTCAGGCAGAGAAATTGTCTCTTCGTCTATGATCGATCATGCCCTGAGTTCAGCTCCCGAACAAGTCCTCGAAGATAATCACAACAAATTGCGATACTTGAGCGGATGGGACCTGGCGCGCAAAAGAACTGCAACTGTAGGTGTGACTGTCGCTGTTGATTCTGAAGGTATCGCGAATGTAGTAGCGGTAGGGCGTTTCAAGAGAATGGATTGGAATTATGTTTTCGAACAAATAAGAAACCGTCAAGAAAACTACCCGGGTGTGTTGGTGTTAGATGCTACTGGTTTGGGAGATGTGGTAACCGAAGAGCTACAGGATTTGGCGCCTGTGCCTTTTATTTTCTCAGAGAAAAGCAAAGCGGCGTTACTGACCAATTTGGAATTATTTCATGCGCTGAAAAAGATTCGTTATTCACGTTGGGAGATAAAGGAACAACAAGGAAGAATCTGGGCGCTTGAAGATGAACTACGCGCGGCCACCTGGGATGACAACGGACGTTGTGACGGGGTCATGGCTTTAGCGCTGGCGCTGTGGCCCTTGCGCAGGCAGACCTTCGCTCCAATAACTCAACCGCGGATTAGCGCCGTTTGAGCAAGTTCGGAACTTTTTCGCTCTTGGGATTCTGATGTTCCGGCACTACAAAGATTTCCTGAAGCGCCGCCTTATCGAGACTGCCGCCATTGTACGGATTACCTACTCCATCTCCACCAACATCAGTGAAAGTGACACCAAGCGCCAAAGCGAATACTGATAATCCTACGAACCATTTGAAAGGCTGTGAAGCCGGCTCATCCAACGTGCGAATCTGAATCTGTCTGTATCTCTTATTCATAATCTCCACTCCTTCTTTCAAGATACTCTTTGGCAAAGCCCGTGCCAAATCCGCATTACAGGCTAGCCCCAATGCTATATCTCTGTGAGGCATGCTTTTAGAGTTCGCTCGTAAGTGACTGCAAAAAGTCTGTCTGTGGGCGCTTGCATGCCATGTATGCGCTGATTTGCACAATTGTTACCCAACTCCTCGTGAATCACCACTATCCCAATGGTAATTTTGTCCCGGTCAATTAGTAGAGACCGCAACCAAACAAGCGCAGGAGAAACACTGCTTGAAACAACTCAATACTACAGCACAAACAAATAGACCCCTTGAAGAAGGCGCCAAAGAGCATGCAAGTGAGAACAACACTGCCTTATGCTCTTCGGTAGTTAGCCCGGCGCTGGCTGACTCGCTCTCCACCGGACTATCTGCAAGTAACAATCTTATCGCAGAAATAAATTGCGTGATTGCCCCTCCCAAGCCATTGAAAGCGACAGATGTATATGTGCGCGCTATGCTACTGGTTTCCGATGCGCGCAATCAACATGGCGGCAAGTTTCCTCTGGAGGAATTGCAACGAATCACCGAGCTGGTAATAGACACGCCGGTGTTAGTCGGACATCGCAAAGACAGACTACCTATTGCGCGCGTTTTCAAGGCGGAGCTGATAGAGCGTGACGGTGTGCAATGGGTCAAAGCATATTTGTATTGGCTAAAAGAAACAGCCGGGGCGGAAACTTTGCGCGCCAATATCGACGGCGGCGTCTACAAGGACTGCTCACTGGGATTCACTTTTGCCCATGCCGAATGCTCCATCTGTCAAGCGGACATCCGTGTTTGTGGTCACCAGTCACAATCATCTTCTGATAGCAAGGACTCCAACAAGCCGTTCCATTTTTATCGCAACGTTCAACGAGCGCTGGAGATATCACTTGTCTATCGAGGCGCTAACCCCGGCGCTCGTGTCGGAGTTGAGCTTCACTCTGATACCAACACTAGTGACACCTCTCTTTCATCAGAGCCTTCCCCAAAATGGTTGGAAGGGCTTCAAGTCAAGCGCATTGCTGAGTTGGGTAGAGGTTCTGCCACAGAAATCACAAATACCTGCGCTAGCGAATCCACTGATTCTCTGCAATTGACTTATCCGCTACTTGACGGTCTTCCTGTATTGCTGGGATGCCACAATAACAAAACATTCGTTTTGCTTGATGACGGTTCACCTGCCCCTAAGCCTCTCAGCGCCAAGATTACGGAAATGTGCAATTCCCAGGAAGGCGATTTCCTACTATATGCGCGGCTAATAGGCATGCGCGGTAAGAGCAAACTCTCCAGCCGTGAGCTACTACGATTTCTCAACGATAAAAGCGGCCCTGTTCGTTCACTTAAACTACGTGCGCTGACACTACTGTACTGTGATGGCCAATGGCTTTCCGCCGACAATTCAGAAGCATTCGGAACAGCCCTTCGAACATTTTGTAACAATAAACGTCACCTGAGCCCTGTAACTTCTAACGCTTGCTCAGCTAACAATATTGGGCCATCGACATCAAACAACGACCTGGAATCTCTCACTGTATCGGGCGATGGAAGTTTTCTAGTTGCACGACACAGAAAGCGCCCATTGGTTTACGCTCTGGTATCCGAGGGAACTAACGTATCAATTCCTATTCACGTTGGAACGGATGTAATTACCGCTTGCGAGAGTCTATCTATTCCTCTACGACCCTCTCAATGTCCGACTAGCGATTGCGTTGTAGCCCTGGCCTTCGACCGACTTACAAACACCGACACCACACCGCGACTAATCAACCCCCGCATAGTCGGACAGTTTGGCGCGTTCCGAACCTGTGAGATACTCTCGAGCGGTAGCGGAACACATGCCTTGAAGAACGTGTCTATCACTGCTGGCGTAGTTAGCATTTCACGCTTCAATACTTCATCGGAGCTAACAGCAGGGATGTCTGTTGACATGACTCTGTCTTCTGGCAAGATAACAAGAGCCCGGATCATCCACTTGAAAAGTGAAACAGGTGTCATCTTCGGATTGCTCGCGACGCCGGGAGCTGTTGAGTGAGTGACTCCTCGGCGCTACAGCGCAACGACATCCGTCTGCGAGACCATTTGTTCAAAATCCTAATGGCTCTGGTAGCCGGGTTAGTGGCGTATTTCCTGACAATACAAGATTTGAAAACCGCTATCGCAGAAAAGGCGCCCGGTCAACAGGTTCATCAATTGGACACCAGAGTAGGCCAGCTAGAAACTTTGCAAAAAGAACAAAAAGTGACAACCACCGAATTTCGCCGGTTTCGCGAGGAAGTAATCGAGCGTCTGGCGCGAATTGAATCATTGCTCGAAAGAAACGAAGGAAAATGACATCTGTGAATTCAGAAACCAACCTATCACAATTTCACGACGCGCTGGATCGCGCCGATAGCGCAATCAACTCAGTTCTAACCGGAGACAGTCACGAGCTCGACTTAGTGGCTCTAAGAGAGTCACTCGCTGAAACCCGTAGTGTAATGACACAGGCTAGCGTTTCTCGAAAATCGAGCCACGACGATTTGGCGCTACTCAGGCAGGACCTGGAGGGGCGTATACTGGCAATGACTCGCGCTACCAATGTTGCGCTGGATAAGAGCGCTCCCGGAGACGAAAGTGATTTGTCCAACGAACTCCCTCGGGCTTCGGCGAATGAACTACTACAACTCTATCGCCGCGCCTGTGTGCGATTCCGTGACACCTTCCCCGGCAACACTCGCTACACTGGCGCCGATTCACCCGCTCTGAAAGACTGGAGCGAATTCAGGAGTAGATAACAGACTCGAAGAGTAGCGCAATACGGCTGGGAGGGAATCACAAGTAAGTGTCCCTTGTCCAGTGTGGGGATAGAGCCCCGGATGCGCCGTAACCGTTACGCCTTACAGAAGCCTGCAATTAGCATCAGGCACAACACCAACCATGAATCATGAAGGAACCCATACATGGCAATTCGACCACAAAGACTAGAAACTATAGCCCCGGTGATTGCGTCATTTTCAATATCGCAAACCGCCAGCGTCGACGATCTCAAAGACGCTGATATAGGCAAGGCTGTCACCATCTCGGCTAACACCACAGTGTCACCTTGCGCAGATGGCGACCAGGCGCTGGGCAAACTCATAGCGCTGACACTAACCGACGCTGATGACGGAGAGAGAGTAGCCTCAGTGCAGATCGGCGGGATATGCCGTCTCGCCACGGCGACACCTTTCCCGGTAGTAGGCAATCGTATTCTCGGAGCCGCAGGTGGAGCTGTCAAACAGGCTCCAGCTCTGGTAGGCAATGACCCCGCTGGCGGAAACATCGCGCGAGGCACAGTCCTAGAGGTAAACGGAACCACCGACTGTCTGGTCTTGCTAGGATAGTCTCAGAAGCGCCAAACTCTCAACAACCAACTGAAGGAAACAACATATATGAAATTTGAAGAATTTATCAGCTCCGGAGCTTTCGCGTCTCTTGAGAGCGAACCTACTGACCGTCCCAACATCGGCGCTGTCGATTTCACTCAAGCCAAAGACCTAAGTGTCACTCGGGAGACATATCTGGAAGCCGAATCATTGGGGTTGACACTAAGTGAATTGCTAGAGACTGCAGACTACGACCCCTCCCCCACCGGCTCTGCCCTTGATGCCTTCGAGCGCCAGCTGGCTCTTGCCGGTATTCGCATCGGCGGCAAGAGACCTTCGACTGTCGAAGCGTTCTTGCAGGCTTCACCGACACTCATGCCCGAATTCATGTTACGCGAAATCCGACGCGGCATGTCAATGCGTCCTGAGCTGGACTCTCTGCTAGCTGGTACGACAACCATCGCCAGCAATCGTTATACTCCGTTCTTCATCGACACTTCCACACAGGACAAATTCTCTCTCCGTCCTATCGGTGACGGAGCTGAAGTCCCGCAGTTGTTAGTGACAGAACAACAACACGCGGTCAACGTGCCAGATTACGGCTTAGCGCTCAAGGCCAGCTACAAATCGCTCCGCTACCGCACTACTGCGCAATTCCGCGTCCTGCTCTGGTATGTCGGTTTCCGTTTACAAACCGATAAAATCGGTTTGCTGGTAAACACTATCATCAACGGCGACGGCAACGATAACGCAGTGACATCAATCAACTCTGCGACCACCGGCGTATTGACTTACAACGACCTGGTGACACTATGGGGCAAATTCGACTCATTCGAAATGAACGCTCTCATTTGTGACATCAACAACATGAAAACCATCCTCACACTTGCCGAGTTCAAAGACCCGCTTGCCGGATTCAAATTCCAGAACCGTGGTGAAGTGTTCTCGCCGCTGGGCGCCACACTCATCCGCTCAGACGCCACTCCCGCGGATATTGTAATCGGAATCGACACTCGTTTCGCAATCGAGCAAGTGATATCTCAGCCTTTGATGGTCGAGTTTGATAAGGTCATTGAACAACGATTTGAAGAAGCGGTGATTTCCGAATCGGTGGCGTTCGCCAAGGTCATTCCTGAGGCGGCAGTTGCGCTGGATACGGCTTTCTAGCTTCACCAGCTAGCCCCATAGCAACAGTAACATTGTCGACCCGGGGAGAGAGTGCTCGCCATTCCACACGAGAGCCACACGACATCTTGCTCCTCCTGGCGCCTCTCTTCCCGGATCAATTATTCATCATCGTCACTAGTGACATTGTTACGCTAAAACACTGACAACAAACCACAACCAAGGAACAACTCACAATTGCAAAACGAGCTGATAACAACTTCTACCGCAGGTAACCCTTTGGGCGAGGGCTCCGGCCGGAAACTCCTGCGCGTCTCCAGCGGGACCTATGCAAATCGCCTCGTCCTGTTATACCAGGACACACCCGGCTCAATAAGCCTGCGCTTCGCCGATGCTCCCTACACCAGCTGGTCTGCATCGCAAAGCATAGCAACCGACTCGGCTGACTCCGCCTTTGATTGCTGGATGAACACCAACGGCGATATACATCTGGTATACACCGCGGCAACAACTTTCAACTTGCAGTACCGCCAGCTAATGTTTTCCAGCGGCGCCTGGACAGTCGGCGCAGTTAGCGTTGTCAATAGCGTTGACGATTGCTATTTCCCTTCGATTATTCTAGAACAACCCAGCCGTCTCTGGATTACCTACACACGGGTCTCCGCCGGTTCATCCTATATCAACGCCATCAAATCCGACGATTGGGGCGCTACCTGGATAGTTGGAGCAGGCGACGAATTAGCCGGGCCTGACACTTCCGCCTACAGCAAGATATTAATAGCCAATGACAGGCTGTATGTGTTCTACACAATAGGTGGCACAAAACTTGCAGAGCGAAGCAAATACTTCTTCACCGGCGCGTATGTCGCCGAAGTCCCCTTAGCCTCAGGCTCAGGACTGGATCAACACTTTCACGCATCAGTTGCGCAGGACAATCGCATCGGCCTGGTCTTTGATGACGGCTCTCTAAGCTATCGCGAATTCGACGGCTCTCAATGGCTCGCGGTAGAGGCAATTGATTCATCAGGCGGGGATTATCCGCGCGTAAGCTTTTTCGACAACATACCTACTGTAACATATCTGCATAACTTCGGAGCCAATCAAAACCGGCTTTTGACTTCGACTCGTCAGAACGGAGCATTCCTGGCTGGAGTCGACTTGCTAACTACCTGGCGCCAACTCGACAATGTAGCGCTATTCTCTCAAAGCGCCGGAACCTATGCGGACCTGACTTCAGAATCCGCTTCAAGCGCTATCGGCGATATCTTTCACCCCACCTCCGGCGGAGCGCTCTCCGTCATAGGTGATGCAATCTACTTCGGCCACAGTGATCGATTCAACTATCTCAAACTAATCCTGGCAACCGCGGGGGTTGGCGGTACAGTTGACTGGCAATATTTCGACGGCTCAGGCTGGGTGACATTTACTCCCACCGACGGAGCCTATCACCTGTCTACCAGTTCGAGAGAGCTGACACTATGGCCCGACGGCGCCGCTATTCCGGCCTCATGGCAAAAGACTGTAGTCAATGGCGTGACAATGTTCTACATCCGCGCTCTCGTCAGTTCTGCATTCACCACAAAACCGGTCGCCACTCAATTGACTGCCATAGCAAATTTAACCGAATTCATTACTGAAGGATAAGCTATATGTCATACACAACAGTGGCCCTGGTTAACAAACATGTAATCGCGCCTCCAGTCGCGCCCAATACCGCAATCACACTTTCAGTCCAGCTCAAAGGGAGTGATTGGACTTCTCTCAGCGGTGGCGCATTGCAAAGCGGTAGTGTTCGCGTTGAGGCGCTGACACAAAACAAGCCTCAGTCCGAAGCGCTAAAGTTTACCGCCTCTCAAGCACAGAGCGCCAGTTCGCCCATAGCGCCAGGTAGCGCAACAATCGCCATTGATTCATCACTGGGACAATTGTACATAGAAAACATAGACTACACTCTGGACTATCAATCCGGCTCTATCAGCGCCGTCACCGGCGGAGCAATTTCAAGCAACGCCACTACACACCTTTGGTATTTCCCTTTGACCTCCTATGTGGAAGGCGTCGACTACAACATTGATTACAAATTGGGGCGTCTGAAACGTCTCACGTCAGGTGTAATAGTCAGCGGTCAAAGTTTGCAAGTGACATTCACCCCTGTGACAAATCCACTCGATGACTCGGTGTACGCAGAGGCTGTCAATGAAGCCAACCAGATAGTATCAGCGGCGGTCGACCCCGCCGAGGATTTCGGAGCGGATCTGAATCTCCAAGCCGCCGCCACTTATCTGGCCGCCGGAATAGTCTGCCGGGTCGCCGGCACATTCGCCTTAGCTGGCTCGACAGACACCAAGAGCGCCAGCTCCTGGCTGGAGTTAGCAGAAAGCTTTCGCAAAGATGGCGCCAGCGCCTTAGACCGCTTCCGTCCTCCACCAAAACGACTCAACGGCCCTCAACTTGTTTGAGAACCAAGGCTCTGGGCTACTACAAGAGAAAGGGTTTTATGAGCACATTAGAATACTTACGCGGCAATCGCACTTGGTTTATTCCCGGATTTGTGGTATGGGGCGCATCATCAAGCGCCGAGTTGTCATTCGTAACAGTTAACGTCGTCGAAGGACAGAAACAGATTAACTATCTGGAAGCCTCGGTCGGTGGAACTCACCAAACTGTTTCGTTCGATTCACTCGTGGATCATCGCGGCAACAAATTGCCGCAAACCATTAGTGCGGCAAAGGTGATTCCTCTTCCCAAGGATGAAGGACAGGTATTTATCGTCGGCAGAGAGTTTAGTAGCGGGTTTTCAATTTCACGAGACAGCTCAGGCACAACTCCGATTACAACTGACCTTGTGATAATCGAACTGGATTGAGCAGTGACACGCAAAAAGAACTCTGCCGAGACTAATGACATTGAAAAACTAGATAAGCTCATAGGAATCATCTATCGAGACCTGACAGAAGAAGGAGGACGATTCAAAATCATGGAATTGCTAAAAGCCATGGAATTCAAGCGCAAAATAGCGCCGCCAGATGACCGTGAAGGGGCGTTTTGGGATATGATCGACGAGTTACGCGCCAGTGACATGGGCGCCAATGGTGATATTGACGCTGTTGGCCATTCATCAGCGTCAACATCCGACAAATGCAAAACACCCAAAGCAAACAAAGGAACCCGCAAATCACAATGACACTAACGAAACAACGCATATACGTCATAGCGTCTTTAGTAGCCTTGCTAACCGTGCATTATCACTCCGCTGCGCAAGCCGATGTTTGCTTCGGATGCCGCGAGTTTATCACCAACCCCGACAGCGCCAGCGTCTGGCTACGCGACGGCGACCCAAAACAAGCCAGCGCCACACAAAAACGCGGCACCCTCACATCCCTGAAATTCGGAAGTGACCTTTTCGGGAAGTACCATCCGGTTTTTCAAGACACCCTCGTCTTTACCGGAGACACGAACTCAGCCGGCAACGGCGTACCGGCCGCTGATTCGATTGTCGCCTGCACATTGTGGATCGCTCCGACTAGTCTCTACTTCGAAGGCACTGACACTGTTGCATACGATTTGTATTCAATCGATCAACCCTGGAATGAAGATGACGGGAACGCTGTATCGTGGGACAATCGCCTCAATGACGTGAGCTGGAGTCAAGCGGGTGTTACTGGAGCGTTAGAGACAATCTCAGTGGCCCGTATGGTTCGCCAGGACGCCAATTCCTACAAATGGTTCACTAGTGTCAATGGAGCTCCCACCCTATGGGATAGCGTACTCATCGCCAGTGGTGACAGTGTGCCAATACCGCTAACCGTCGACCTGGCCAACAACATTCACAATGGACTCAGCTATGGCTTAACTTTGAAGTTGGACACAGTGATTAGTCCTGCGGGCATAAACCACACATTCGCAACCTCCGAAAACGCAACTGTTGCCAGACGACCGCAATTCCAATGGGTATCCACTACTGGCACAAACCTGAAAGTTGTTTTCGTTGACAATGACACAACCTCAGTAGGCTCTGACTCATTGATGCTCAACTACGTAAGAGATTCATTGCGCACATTCGATGGCGGCGAATTCATTCCCGAATGGATGGACGATTTACAAGCGCGCAATTACTCACAAGGCCAATGGGATTCAATCGCTCCAGCGGTAGTCATCTGGACAGCCAGCAGTTTCGGCGGCTATGACATGTCGGCAATTGCAGTTCCTGTGATTACTTTCAATCGCAATCAACAAGACAACTACGGACTGGGAAGCGCACTGAATACAGCCAGCGCCAGCAAACTACTCCTGAGAAATGGCTCCAGTTGGTTGGTGAAACCGATTGCTGGTGACACCGTATTTCCAATCGTCGGATCAAACCTCTCATTCGGTCAGAGCATCGGCGCCTCTCAGGGTGAATTGCAACCCTTGTTATTGTCTCTCTCATCTTCGGGACCAGACACGGCCGTAGTAGTGGTGGTCGACTCCGCAGGTATCCTGAACGACGGAATAGCAAAAGCGCCTAACCGCCGGATATTCTCCGGGATTACCAATCCCAACCTCTGGAGTTGGTCACACGGATGGGATGTGATTTTCAAGCGGTTATTCTATTTCGCCGTCAACGACACAACTAACACCGCTGTCCGAAATGAGATCCGCATTGCCGATCATTTCCTGCAATCAACCTGGTTCGAAATTGGCGCGTGCAACATGGCTACAGTCGCAACCGGAACGACAATTCGCCCGGGCTATGACAACGCCCAGCATGTCGGCGGATTGTTACGCTATGACTCGTTGCTCTCTTACTTAGGCGTCGCTCCTGTGGACTCGCAAATAGTGATTGACTCAGTGGAGTTTTCATTACATCTCAGCGGAACCAACGCGTATAACATCCAAGGCCCGGATTCCACTTTCGACTTCCGTCTATATATCACTCGCCTGCGCAGACAAGTCGCCTTTAATCAAGGAACCTCAAACTATGACGGCTCAACTTGTGGCGCATCGGACACCGCCAGCACCTCCAACCATTGGGTCAATCGCTTCACTCCGGCCTATCCGTCAACCTCTCGCCACCTCTGGCCGGCAGGTTTTGGCTCATCGCTTAGCGATTCTGCCTGGGCGCAAGAAGGAGCGCGGGACACAATTAAGGACATCTACCCCTGGTCTCCAAGCGACACTGTGCGGGCAAATGTAACGTCAACACCTCCCGACTCATGGACAACATTCCCTGTTCAAACTTCTTGGTTTCAGGACATAGTAGACGGCGCAACCAACCTGGGTTTTGCAATCGGTCAGGACACAATCTATGACACCAGCAACTGCGAACTCAACTATCGCGGCTCGGCGTCACTTCCCACCACAGATAACGCACCACGATTAACTCTTTGGTGGAGCTATGTTGCACAAGGCTCACCGCAGGGGAACAATTCACACCGCAGGAGAATTCTTCAACAAACCGCACATGTTGACACTGAAATAATGCGCTCTTGGGATTTCGCGTATCAAGGGCGCGGACGTTGGAACAGTTCACTCAGACCAACCGATAGGGGAGCTGACATTGAGCTAATCGTGACTGACTACTACGACCGCTTTGACGTGAACGCAGACTCTACAATTGACGAAAGCGACCTGCTCAGTGTTCTGCGAGCGTTATTGCATAAAGACACTATCGAATTCACTGCTTTTGAACTCTAAACTCTTTCGAATCCAAGGACAATGATATCTTGAAATACTTTTCTCACATCTACCAGCAACCACCCAGGCGACAATGCGCAACCTTAGCATTGCTAAGCGCCATCCTAATCTTAGCCCTCTCTCTCCCGCCTGGCAAAGAGACAACACTGGCGCAAATCGTCAACAATTCACCTACTTCGGAAACCTCTGAGGATAGTGTCACAGTAGCGGCTCTATCTTTGGACTCACTTGGAAATCCAACTGGGGCTGATTCGTTCTACGTGGTAATCTTCAGCGGCGGCAATTCAAACTCCGCAGTATTCAGCGACGGTGGAACCAGCGCCATGATAGGACTGGACACTGTGATAATCGGTGGCCTGACCTATTACTACTACAGCAGAAAAACCTCAGATATCGACGGCGACGGCTCCCCGGGAGTCTATGACGGATTGATTATCGCCAAGTCCACAGGACTGAATCTCTCCACTGTATCGCGTTTTTCATTCCAAATTGTCGGCTGGGAGCTTGATGATATCGGAGACTCCGCCGGACTGGCGGCAGTCCACGCCAAGGCAAGCCATGACACTTTGGACAATGGATTCGCCTCGCTAGCCCCGGTAACGGTGGACTCGTTAACCGTCGGTGTCATCACTGACACATCAATAGCAAACCTCGCAATCGACATAGACGAATTCAGAGGCGCGCTCGCCGCCACCCAACTGGAAAACGGAGTGATGGACTCAGGCGCAATCGCTGGCTGGGTATGGAACACTCCTGCATCCAATCACACAAACACCGCAACCTTCGGTTCCTATCTCGACGCCAAAGTATCGGCGTTAAGCGGAGGCTCCGGCGCGTTTTCTGTAACCTTCACCCTATTTGACTCCAGCTCCAATCAAACCCTCCCCGGCGCTGCAGTCACTGTAAGAAACATAAGCCAATCTGCAATAATGGCGCTAGGCTCAGCAGGGAACAACGGCGCTGTGTCATTCAATCTGGACGCAGACTCCTTTGTGGTGGCCGCACGGCTACTCGGATATATATTCCCCGCCTATGACACTGTGGTGATAAGCGGCGCAACTAATGACACAATCCCGGCAACGGCATTCGACCCCGGGGCCCCTGCGGCCGCTAACCTAGTGCGCGCATGGGGCTACATCACCGATATCGCCGGGATACCTGATACATCCGCGACAGTAAGCGCTGTTCTCACCGGAGGAGTAGCAAGAGCGTCAGGAACTATCGTCTCGCCTTTCAGCGTTAGCGCCACAACCGACACCACCGGATATTTTTTCCTGGATTTACTTCCGAATTCAACACTGACACCTGATAGCTCGACATATCAATTCACCATAGTCCGTAGCGATGGCACAATCCTTCGCAAACGTCTGGTAGCCCCGGATTCAACGAGCTGGCGACTCACTTGGTAAATCACAAATAACTACAAAAACTATTAACTCATACTTAGGAGGCTTCACATGATAGCTCTGGCATTTTTCGGCGACATCTTAGACTTCGTAGCAAACAACATCGGTTCAATTCTCGGAGGTATCGGATCTGCGGCGGTGGCAACTGCCAGTTGGATAGGCGCGAAATATCTTGCGCCATTCCTGAAAATCGGTAAACGCAAACAATTCGCACAATGGATAGCAGTAATCGCCGATGAAATCACCGATGAGTTGACGCTGAAATACCCGGATAAGAAATGGTTAGAGCGCCTCGACGAGGCAGTGGACAAACTCGCTGAAGTTTGCGGTGTTGGTAAAGACATAAGCGGACGCGCAGTGCGTGCGGCGCTAAGCCGTAAGAAGTAGCAATAAGAGAACAGAACTCATTCCTGAATCATCATGCAATAAACGTGTCATATTGCATGATGATTCAGGAACCTACTCACATTTGGGCTTCCCTAATGACAGGGAGGAGCGCCACCAGCGAACACCCAATTTATGTAGAAAATCAAGTCTGCTTGGTCAATTGTTGAATCACAATTTGCATCAGCCCGAACCGCTCCCCCAACTGGCGCTGGCCCACCTAGAATTTGAAAGCTCACCAAATACACCAAATCAGCTACATTACTGACGCCGTTTCCGTCATAATCACCAATGGCAAATGAAGCGCAATTCAACTCCAGCAAAGTCGTATGTTCCCCAAGATTTGAATTCTGATCTGTCACCTGCGCAGTAATAAAATACAGGCCACCATCAGTGAGTCCATCGGAACTAGAATCTACCACAACTGACCATTGTGAACCCGAGACAAAATCAAATCCGATTCCAGAGCGTCCGGGGATTACCCAGTTCTTCGGTTTGACACCCACAACAATTTCTACTTTGTGCCAAGCGCCCTGATAGAATAATTCCCCGGCATCGAAGCCGTCACGCCAAAACAGTGATTTGATTGTTCCATCCTGCGGGTCAGAAACACGCACCTTAAATGAGTTAACCGAATTTGGTAAACCGTCAAAACCGTCAACCGCAAACCAGAATCCCGCCCCGCCACTGGATCCGGCGATACGAATCAACCCGCATACTCCCACTTCCTCAGTCCAGTTACGCAACACAGAATAGGTAACTTGTCTCTTGAATTCGACAATCAGTTCTCCGAAACCAGTCACCAATAGATACTGTCGAAATCCGAGCACAAATTCTTCATCGCTTAAGGAACCGTTAACCCGAACATTAGTGAAAATTGCCAAACGCTCAGCCGCTTGCGCATTTGTTAATGTCGAACCACCAACACGAAGCGACTGGCTGAATCCTTTGCCATGCCAATAGCGCAAAGCCAGCGCCCCAACCGAAGGTCCGCCAAAGAAGTCACCAAATTCTCCCTGCGAGGCAGGATTACCGTCAGCGGTGTCACCATCTACATCGCCAAGAGCAAATTGATATTGCGTCCCCAGACTTTGAGAGAACCGCGCATCAGCCTGCTTCTTCAACAGCACACCACTGGCGGGATTCTCGTCAACAATGTCGTAGGTCAAAGTTATTGTATCACAAAACCTGCCAAAATATGAAGGTGAATTCAGACTTGGAACAGGAGGAGTCGGCTCAAGAAAAACCGACACCGAATCAACAGCCTTCTGTAATAGGGAGTCAAATATCTCAACTTTGATCCAATGTGTCTCTTCGGTCTCAGCGCTGAAATCCCAAAGGTATGACAAACCCTGACCTGGCCCAAAAACCGCTGTCTGCGCCAATGCCAGATTCTGGTCGACATCCACACCGATTCGAGTCCAGGCGGTTGAAGCCGTACGTTGATAAAACACAGCGCTATCAATTATGGAACTTCCACTGGTCTCATTCACCCAAATATCAGTTGATCCATATAGTTTATCGTTTGCCAGCGGGCCAAGAATAGCAATCCCCGGAGCCGGTGTAGGCGGTGTGCCTCCTGTAACTCCATTAGACCAAAGCAAAAGACGTCCATCGAAATCAAAACAGGGCTTGCCGTTCGGGCAGGGCCCGGGATCAGGCGGAGCGTTGAAACATGGAGCCAGGGAATCGTTGGTTTCGTGATGGATTAGTGTGTCATCTCCCAAATCCACAAAACCTAATGTCGTGTCCCACAGATTGTAGGTAGCGCACAAGACTTCTGTCTCGTCAGTGGCAATCGCGACCCTCCACTCGGGAGGTATCGAGTCATTGAATCGGAACCCTACCAAGTACGGTCCATTGACTACAAATGGCACATCTAGTGGAACTGCGATATCGAAAAACGTCGGTCCGGTTGAGGGCAATAATTGAGGTATTGATACAGACCCCGGCGCCCCTGAGAACAGAACAGCGCCAGGCAGTCTGCAACCGGGATTGGTAGTTGTGTCAAGCGCTTCAATATCGACAGAGATTGGAATCACCAAGGGGAACACTACATTTGTATCCACAGGGTTAAAGCCCAAGAGGAAGTGCACGGTATCTACTGTAAACGGATAAGCCCCGGGGCAGTTGATCTCCGGGTCCTGATAGGCTTTGTACACCTCCTGGCCAATGACCCATCCGGTTAGAGCGCATCCAACACTGGGGATAGACAGGTCACCTATACATCTATCTCCCGGCGCCGCCAGTCTCAGCGAAGGTGTCACTCTCGGATTGATTTGGTTGGCTATTATTTGCTGTGGAGCTGTAGCAGTATATGAACTGACCGTGACGTTATCAGCGCTTTTCTTTCTGGCTTCTGCTGCATTCGCATCAACTGCAAAAACCGTCAACGCCAAAGCGCCGCACAATATCAAAGCGCCAAAGACGAACATAGCGCCTGTGATATGGTAAAGCTTGTTTCGTAACTCGTTCGGGATCACGCTATTTCCAACCGTCCGCATGCGGTAGCTCCAAAGTTATGTTTGTATATTGGCGTTATATATCATTGCGCCTCGGCCCAAATCCGGGGTCTCAGGCAACTCTAGTTATCCTACTATATATCGAATCACTGACGGTTTTGCTTGAGAGACCAGTGTACAATACGCTGTTTCGAGAGGGGTTTGCGCATCGCGGCGCTCAAGAATCATACAGACCTGGGGAGAAAGTCTATACTCCGAGCCACACTAAGGCGTCTATAACAATATAAGCCCTAATTGATGTTCCAGTCAATCAGGAAATTACCGGGGAAATACCGGAACATTACAATCTTGGCGAGTGGCTCTCAGATGCAGAAACTGCATTTAACGATGACAATTCCCACTTCCTTATATGCCAAAACCAATAGAATGTTCAATTCGACATAAGGTCATCCGTCTTCCAGGTGAAACTGCGGTGTCAAGACTATAGGGCGCTAGCAACAATATGGTGTCAAAACAGTGCAATCTCTATCACACGCAATTTGCCATATTGGCTCTGCCCGACGTTCAGTCGAAAATGAGCACATTCCCAACAGTACTAGTGTGTAGCGTCTGATGTGAGTCGATATGCTGAGTATGAACAAGCTAGATCACATTCCGGATAATCAGGAAGAGCCAAAGAGCTTTCCGCTGCCAGATATTTCACCAAGCTGTAGTCATTTGGTGGTTGTCGATGATGAACCGTACCTGTGTAGTGTCATAAGCGAGTTTCTCGCCAGCCTGCAAGGGATTGAGGTCACCAGCTTTACTGACCCGACCCGGGCCGCCGAACATATCAGAACTCATGACACCGACATGGTAATCACAGACTTGGTTATTGGAGAGACCTCGGGCGTGGACATTCTTGAAACTACACTGGCTTCCCATCCTGACGCTATAGTAGTCCTGATGACTGCCTACCCCACGGTAAAGACTGCGATTGCCGTCCTGCAAAAAGGCGGCTATGACTATTTGGTCAAACCCTTCAAGCTCGAGAGACTAAAGACAGTTGTGACACGTGGCTTGGAAACGCTCAATGTACGCAGAGAGAACATTCGTCTCAAAGATGAGATCGGACTCTTGAAAGTCTCCTCGGCTCTGCTTTCTGATAGTGGTATCTCCGATACACTAAACCATGTAAAAGACGCCGCCCTGCGAGACCTTGGAGCCTTAGCTGTCGGACTGACTTTGAAGACAGATAGTCAGCGCATTGATTCTCTAAGTTCATTTCAATACGGTACCAATAATCCAACTCTAACAGCAGATTTGAATATACGTGAATTCCTGGCAAACAAACCCGCAAACATTCCGGTAGAGAAACAATTCAAACGTGTGGTTCGCACCAAAACTATCTCCGGAGCTAGAAGAACCGAAGCGAGCTTTCCGTTGCATGCCGGGCGAAATTTATATGGCTGGTTAAATATCCTCTTCAATAGAGTTTGCCGTGACTCTGATTTGCGCTTTCTGGAATTGCTAAGCTCCAGCGCATCGTCGGCGATTCGTCAGACGCTACTTAGCGAGCGGCTAAACGAATCAAACCTCAATGCTCTGCGCGCATTGGCCAACGCCATTGAAGCCCGCGACAGATATACCGGCGGACACACCGATAGAGTTTGCGAGATGGCGGTGCTAATAGCGCGAGAAATTGGCTGGAGCGAAGAAAAGATTCTCGAATTGAGACAGGGCTGTACCCTGCATGATATCGGAAAAATCGGGGTTCCTGATGCTATCCTCAATAAGAATGGCCCACTCGATGACTACGAACGCAATATCATGCAAAAACATCCTGAAATGGGAGTGCGCATTATCGAAGGCATTGATTTCCTGAAAACCGCCTCGCCGTACATCTTGTTCCACCATGAGCGCTACGACGGACACGGTTATCCTATGGGATTAGCTGGTGAAGAAATACCAATCGAAGGGCGCATGCTTGCAGTAGTCGACACATTCGATGCAATCGTATCAGACAGACCGTACCGACGCGGCGCAGACCCTTCACGCGCTATTCGCGAAATCGAGGAACACAGCGGCACACAATTCGATCCTGATCTCGCGCGCGTTTTCTTACGTATCTTCCGTGAGAATCCAGATGAAGTTCTCAAGCTCTATCAGGATAAAAGGGCTGGCCTGCGAGTGCACGATATCATCAACGAATTTTAACTCAGTACAACTACTAACTGCCTAATACTATTGTACGGCGCCTGCTTTGGCGCCCTGCATCTGACTCTGTATATAACTCGCCTTTACATAGGCGATGTGTTTATTCCCCAGAGACTTCAGTATTGTGCCACCAGCTGTGAAACAATGGGTGACATCACCAAGAGAGCCATAACGCAATAGCGCCATCCTGCCCTCCCCGCCTCCTACATAGGTTCGCGCTCCAGACTTGGTAGCCTTCTTTAGTTGCTCAATGAAATCCTTTGTGCCACCAGCAAATTGCTCGTCTTCAAACTTTCCAAAAACACCATTATAGAAAAGTGTCGCTGAGCTCACTGAGCTTGAGAACTCCGCGAGTTTCTCAGCAAAGAGCTTGCGTGACTCCGGCCCAATATCCATTTGTGACTTCCCTGATGGAATCTCAGCGCTGATTGAGCCATCACTGAGAACAAAATCCACTGGCAGAACAACCTCAATTCCCTGCTCTTTACAGGTCTTCAGCATTGCCTTGGCCTGCTCGATACGCTTTGGCTCAATGTAAAATTTCGCCCCGCTGTCTTCTTCGGCTAATCCCAGTGAAAAGTCAGCGCCGGCAAGTTGCGCCTGGGCTTTCTTCAAGGCCATCGCCAGCGAACCGGCCGAGATTATCATCTTTAACTTACCGCGCTCAATGACCTTTTCTAAATCGTTGAGCTTGTCGATTTTCAGACCACTGAAAACCACCAATTGCGACTCACGCGCGCCCTTTATGTGCTCGCTCATCTCTTCATGGAGATAGAAACCATATGCGACACTATCCATCACTAGTGGCAATACAGCCGAGGAAAAATCAAAATTTGATGCCGCCAAAGCCTCATTCACAAAAACTGTCGCTACATGTTCACGGATTTCCGCCGCCAGTTTATATAAACCATCGACGACACTCTCGAATTCGTCGGGAGACAGTTTCCACATTGTCCGCTCTACATCGTATTTGCGAGTATTCTCCAACATCACCACCTGACCGGCTGAGTATTTCGCTACATTGTCTCGAAAACAATCCATCAAACCTGAGCCATCCTCACGAATCCAATCCGGAACAAAATCGATTTCGCCCCCAAGCAGTTCGCCAAGAGCGCCGGCAACTGGTTTGAGCGAATTCTTGGGATCACGGCCCAAATGCCCAAATAGAATCGGAGTCCAGTTTTGCTCAATAGCATATTTCACTGAATGAGCAATCGCTTCAAGTCGTGACGGATCAGCAACAGCGCCATCTTTCAACGGCACATCCAAATCGCAACGCATCATCACTCTGGTTCCGGCGGGCAATTGTAGCTTGTCTATGCGCGGTATCGGAGCGAGAATATCTTCTAACGGCAAAGAATTGAGTTCTAGTTCTTGTGAGTAGATACGATTCAAAGCGCTGGCAAAATCATTTCTGTTAATCATCTGAGAAGCCTTTCCTCATACCGACGCAATATAGCGCCGCGGTCATGGTTATTGCATATGGTCATCTTAGGCCTCCGAGTGTGAAATCTAACCGGACGCATATAACGAAGATGAAAATGTCTATCTTCTGTGTCAAGCGCTATCAACTTATCTTTTGATTGATTAGATTGTCTTTCATGAGCCAGAACCCCGCCAAAAGATACGCCATTTTCCTCAATGGTGAATACCCTCCAAAGGAGAACTCTTTCTACTTCAATCTTGTCAAAGAAGTCGATTGCTCAATAGCTGTGGACGGCGGGATAGCGCTCTTCGAGCGCCTGGGAGCTTCGCCTGATATCATCCTGGCGGATTTCGACTCCAGTCCAAAGCCAGAACTAGACTCTAAGATTGAAATTGTCGCACTTGACTCAGATAAGGATAAAACCGACGGCCAATTGGCTTTGGAATTGGTCTTAGAACGCGGCGCTGTGGAAATCGCTATTTGTGGGTATCGTGGCGGCCCGGCGACTGACCAGATTCTCGGCAACCTATTGCTATTGCAAATGGCCTCCGACTTGAAACCTGCTACCAGGGTCTATTGCGAGAGTAGGTATGAGAAAGTTTGGTTTATCAAGGACAACTCAATCGAATTGCAGGGCGAGAAAGACGAGAATCTCAGTATTGTCCCGCTTGATGAGGAGATTCTATTAAGCGTGATGGGTGTTCGATACGCCGTTGATGAGTTAAGAATCAAGCGAGGCGACACACGAAGTCTTAGTAATACATTTCAGGCGCCAGTTTGCCGGGTAGCCGTCAGCGGCTCGGCGCTGGTATTCCAACGCCAAAAACTACACCGCAAAACTGAGATTTGACATTAACTCTAAAAAACCTATAATAGCGCCTGACTGATTGGACTAAACAGGTTCAGTCAGTCATCCCCAATTTATCCAATGGCGGGTCGTCTAATGGCAGGACTGAGGATTCTGGTTCCTCCAATCGGGGTTCGACTCCCTGCTCGCCAGATGGGGGGGGACATTGTCCCCTTTTTAAAGGTTCTTGAGAAGATTCTAATTGAATCTATTCTATTCCTAGCTCTTCCATTTTGCGATATAGCGACGAGAGTCCGATTCCAAGTAGATTTGCGGCGAGCTTTTTGTCATTGTCACAACTGGCAATGGTCTTGAGAATCATATCGCGCTCAAATGTCCGGCGTGCGTCGCGCAAATTCCCAGCCACTGACTCAGCCCCTCCACCGGCCTCAATAACATGCTCCGGCAAATCTGACAACTCTACCCTATCGCTTTTTGAGAGAATAACTGAGCGCTCTACAATGTTTCTTAGTTCCCGAACATTACCCGGCCAGCTATAGCCTGAGAGCGCCGTGACAGCCTCCGGCGAAAAATCGTTGACTTGTGTCTCGCCACGCTCTTTAAGTCTATCAAGAAAATGTGCCAAAAGTTCCGGAATATCACCGCGACGATCTCTTAGTGGTGGCGCATCAATTTCAATTACCGCTATTCGATAGTACAAATCAGAGCGAAACGAGCCCTCTTCCACCGCCTTCTCCAGCGGTCGACCAGTTGCCGCTATTACACGGGCGTTGAGCAAAACCGGCGTTCCACCGCCAACAGGAAAAACCTCTCGTGATTCAAGAGCTCGCAAAAGCTTCGCCTGCATCGCTAGGGGCAAGTCCGCTATTTCATCCAGCAACAATGTCCCATCCTGGGCAAGCTCAAAGAAACCTTTTTTATCGCTTATCGCTCCGGTGAATGCGCCTTTGACATGACCGAAAAACTCTGACTCAAGTAATTGCTCCGGCACCGCCGCGCAGTTGACGGCGATAAACGGGCCATCCCGGCGTTGAGATTCAAAATGCAAAGCGCGGGCTATTAACTCTTTTCCCGAACCGCTTTCACCTTGTATTACCGCCATAGTTCCAGCTCCGGCGACCTGCAGTATTAGCTCTTTTAGAGATTCAATTTGCGGACTGGCGCCGATAATTGCTGAAACGCCATCGGTGGATTGTGAGTTCTCGAGCTGTGAGCGCTTGATATGCGATTCTATCTTGTTGCGAATATCCTCGAAAATCACAGGTTTTAGCACATAATCGACCGCACCGGATCGAATCGCCTCGACCGCCATTTCCACGGTGCCATATGCGGTAAAGACAAACACCGAAATCTCCGGGTGAGTTTTGCGAAGATTCTTAAGCAAGTCGATACCGGACATACGAGGCATGCGCACATCAGTCAAAACAATTGAGACTGGGCTTTTTGAGGAGTTCACTCCTTTCGCGGAGCTATTGTTCTTAAGAGAGGCGCTATCCTTGGTAATCGTGTCAATCGCCTCGACACCATCGCTGGCCGTCAAAGTTCGATAGCCAACTGAACTCAAATACTTCGCCAATGGCTCTCGCAAATCCCGCTCGTCATCTACAATTAGTAAAGTGGGGGTGGCGCTGTTCTTAGTGGCGCTATTCTTAGTGGGGCTGTTGTTGGCTGTGATCCTGTCGTTCATGACAACTCCGAATTGTTGAGGGTAATAGTGAATGTTGTCCCGATGCCCTGCTTGCTCTCAACGCTCAGGCTACCGCCCATTTGGGTTATTATCCGATGGGTAATAAACATCCCGAGTCCTGTACCTTTCCCTTCCGTTTTTGTTGTGTAGAAGGGTTCAAAAATCTGACGCTGTGTTTCTTCCGACATTCCACTACCATTGTCTGAAATTCTGATAGTTGTTTCGGAAACTGTTTGACTTTCTGTGACATTGATAAGCGCCATTTCCTTATCAGCCGTCGCATCCAGCGCATTCATCATAATATTTAGCAATGACTGCATCAATTGATCGCGAGGGACTTTTAGCTCAAGTTCGTCATCGGGAAAGTTGTGAATGAATTCAACATTCTTGGCGCGATGATCATAGCTTGCAATCTCCTCGGCATCAGCAATGATTGAGCTGATGCGAGTCACAATAATATCTTCCGATGGTCGTCTAGCCAAGTCGGAAAGTCCGCGCACGATACGACTTATTCTTTCGATATGGTAGCTTATCAAATCTAGATTGTGGCCGGCGGTTTCGGGATTCGGGTTGGTTCGCATCAATTGCGCAACCGAGGAAATTGCAGAGAGAGGATTGCCCACTTCATGCGCCACTCCGGCGGCAAGCTGACCGATTGACGCCAGCCGTTCGTGCCGTTGCAAATTCGCCTCAACCTTCTTCTTGATAGTCGCATCTGAGAACATCACTAATAGCAGTGGCTCTTCACCTTTAGAGCTGATAACCCTCGCCTGGACTTCAAAAACTCTCTCGGCTCCATCGGGGCTTTGAATACTTTCAAGCGCCGAAACAATTTCAGAAGCGCCTACGTCATCCCGAGCCCGACGAGCAACATCGCCATCAACGATTCTTGCCAAGTCAGGAAAATCACGCACCTGAGCTCCAACAATCTCATTGACTTTGATTCCCAGTTCATGTGTCACACGGTCATTGGCAAACTGCACCACACCTACCCCGGATAATCCCACAATCGCCTCGGGTGAATTGTCAAAAATCAGTTTGAGCTTTGCTTTTTCAGTGAGCAACTGTTTCTGCGACTGGCGTAGCGATAGAGTGCGTTCGGCCACCGCCTCCTCCAGGAGATCATAGTGCCATTGAAGATTTGCCGACATCTTGTCAATATGATCGTTGAGAACTCCGAGAACATCATCGCCGGGGATTGCCGACTGTGCGGTAAAATCTCCATCGGCGATGGCGGACAATCGTACAGCAATATTTGATAAAGGTCGGTAAACTACTCGTTTTAGCCAGAAAAGGATTGCGGTGACCAGCACGACAAAGACAATGGCCAGTAGGACCACCAACAAACTTCTGGTAGTGGCCATAGACTGATCAAGTTCATGTAATGAAAAATCCGCCACCAGATTACCGCGGGTTGGGGCGTCAGAATCGTGACATTCCTGGCAAACTTCCCGGTTTTCAATCGGTAAAGTAAAATGGTAGTAGCGCTCGCCATTAATTCCTTCGAAGATTCGCGTCTCTTGCGCCATTGCTGTAGTGTCAGCGTGGCAACTGGCGCATGCAGGATCATTCGCCAGGTCAAATTTTCGGCCCACCTCAGCGGTATCCTCGGAGAATGCAATCACCGTATCAGTTGAGAACACTCGGATATTGACCATCAATTTGTTGCGCGCTAATCCGGTAAGGTATCCTTCAACTCTGTCACGTTTCAACTCCGAAGGGTCTTCCATAATGCTCTCTATTATACCCTTCAAACTTGAGACTTCATGTTTCATCACAACTTCATTGCGATTCACATAAGCCTGGTCAATCACTAGTCCCATGCCAATTAGCAAAACAACAAAGACCCCGGCGAGAGCCGCAGTAGTGCGCAGCAATAGACGCAACACTAACTTACGTTCAGTTGAGCTACGCGCGTCACGAGATTCTTGCTTTTGTTTCATTCATCTACCCAATAGTCTCGCCTGCAAGCTCTGGAGTTTGTCGCGCTGTCGAAACTCCACACTTCCAGGCGTGAGTATGATAGCAATAAATCTTACATATCAAAATCGTAACCTTTCTTGGAAACTCGTATCTTCTTTCCAGCTTTTCTACAACTTCTCCAAAGCTCTAGTACAAGCTCATGTGCAAATGTGATGGGTAAATCTCGCCGCGCATCAAATGTGGGCGCCACACAAAGATATTCATTGCTATTTTCCCATAAATAAGAAAAAATGTTGAAATGCGGGCTAAAGAGGGCCAATTCTGTCGAATATTGAATCGCGCTTTGTCCCAAATACTTTACAGAATTCTGAGCCCTAACTTATTGACTCTAATAGGATTAAGAAAATTGTTGCTAAAACCTCTGAAAAAGTCCACCTTTGGAGTTGACAATGGTATAAGTGTCGGATAAGTTGCCGATAACAGAGTCGTAAACTCTGTTATGCCGGATTTGCAAAATGAAGACCATTTTGGATTACCGGCGGTAAGGGGACAAATGATGATTTACTCGCAAGCGACAACCTACTCTCTCGAGGCCCTGGCCTACTTGGCTTCAGCGCCGAAGAACGCCACCATCAAGGTCAGGGATCTAGCTCGTACACTTTCCATCCCAGAATATTTCCTGGGAAAACTTCTGAGCCAATTGGTAAAGAAGAGTTTTGTAAAATCCTCCAAAGGACCAACAGGCGGATTCTCACTGGCTGTTGACCCGGGCAAAATCACTCTGTACCGCATTCTGGCAACTATAGACAGCTTGGCGATTCTGGAAGAGCATTGCGTGATGGGTCTCAAGAAATGTAGCGACACTGCACCCTGCGCTTTGCATGAATCCTGGTGCAGATTCAAGTCCGACGCAATCAAGAGGGCTCAGGCTCTTACGCTTACAGAGCTTTCAAAGATTATTATTGCCAAATTGGACAGTGAGAAGCAAATTGAAGAAAAGGAAGAAATCCAGGACAGCAGTTAGTGATAGACTTCAATTAGTCATGGACTTCCATGGATGGATTTGGCAAGCGATGGTATCAAACGATGGTATCAAACGATGACGCCAAACGATGGTGTCAAACAAGGATTTGAGGTTCGACCTCGCAAAAGAAACAGTAATAGTAGATAATAATAGCAGGTAGCAATAACTATTAGCAGGAGAGGGCAATTTCATGTCACAGACAACAGTAAATCACAAGTACCGTCGTATCGGCGCAATCGTCACAGTAGCTTCAATGCTAGTTGCTGGCGCTTTGCTAACCTCTATCCAGGCCGATGAGAAAGAGCACAATTTTGTAGGTGTCAAGAAATGCAAAACGTGCCACAACAAAGCAAAAACGGGCAATCAATACAAGATTTGGCTTGAGACTGGTCACGCCAAAGCTTTCGAGAGTCTCGCCTCCGAAGAAGGCATGAAAGCGGCAAAGGCGGCGGGCATTGAAGACCCGCAGAAGAGCGGCAAATGTCTAAAATGCCACAGCACAGCCTATCATGGCAAGGAAACCATTGCTACCAACCTGGCAGTTAAGAAATCAACTGGCAAACCGTATCTGACAGTCGAAGAAGGCAACAGTTGCGAAACGTGCCACTTTGCCGGCTCTGACTATAAGAAGAAAAAAGTCATGAAAGATTATGACTTGGCCGTGAGCAAGGGATTGAATCCCGAGCCAAAGAAAATGTGTGTAACTTGCCACAATGACGAGAGCCCATTCTGGGATACAACACGCTACAAACTTGCAGACGGTAAGACTGCGGGCTTCGACTTTGATCAAGCCTGGGAAAAGATCAAACACATGCGACCCAAGAAAGAGGCCGCAAAATAGGCGCCTCTTTCGAGAGTCGCGTGGCTTGCGAGCAAGCATCACGCCTGCGATCTCAAGCCTGCATTGAACAATGATGAAAGGGACAATGACACATTAGATGCGGAATCATGAAGTTGAACCGGAAACATAAAACCGGTGATATCTACTGCCAAGTATCAATGTAACTTTGCCCGGAGGTAACTATGATGAGCGCTTCAATTGGAAATGCGGGGATATACCTGGCGACACTGGGACTAATAGCGTCGACTATCCTCTACACCATGGCCTGGAAAGGCGCAGGACAGTTTAGAAAATACGCTCGCCTGGCATACAATGTCTCGGCAGTGGCGATAATTGTCTCTACAATAGCTCTATTTGTGTTGATCCTGACACATGATTTCTCTGTAAGTTATGTAGCCCAGTATTCGTCACGGGATCTGCCGCTCTTGTATTTGATTTCATCATTTTGGGCCGGCCAATTAGGAACCTTCCTTCTGTGGCTGGCGATGCTAGCGGTTTGCGGTGTGATTCTTGCTCGCGGTCATGACAAACTTCGCGATGGTGTAATGACCATCGTGTCACTAGTAGGGATTTCGCTGGTTATTATCTTAATCAAGAAGTCTCCCTTCGAGCTCTTGGCATTCACTCCTCCCGATGGTTCAGGACTCAACCCGCTGTTGCAGGACTTCTGGATGGCGTTCCATCCACCAATCATGTTCATCGGATTCGCCACAGCGGCAGTTCCATTTGCATACGGTATGTCATCGTTGATTTCACGCGACTATTCAGACTGGGAACGTCTTTCTCGGAATTGGACTATTGTCGCCTGGTTGACCATCGGGATTTCACTGATGATGGGCGGCTATTGGGCTTACAAAGTCTTGGGTTGGGGCGGTTATTGGGCCTGGGATCCGGTGGAGAATGCTTCACTTATTCCCTGGCTGTTACTCACCGCGCAGTTGCATGTTTTGGCGCTAAGACGCGGCGGCGCAGGAATGCGCAGGTTCTCATATGTAGCGGTTAGCTTATCTTTCCTTTCGGTGCTCTACGGAACTTTCCTGACCCGCTCGGGTGTGTTGGCCGACTTTTCGGTGCACTCGTTTGTCGACTTGGGACTAAACAGCTTTCTGATTGGCTCTTTGGTATTTTTCAGCTTGATGACTGTAGTGTCTTTGGCGCTACGTTGGCCGGAAGTGACTCCTCCCGAAAAAGCGTCAAGTATTGGCTCTATGACATACATGGTAACACTGGCGGTTGTGGTTCTGTTTATAGGCGGTCTCCTGACACTCGCCGGAACCTCAGCGCCGCTTCTAACACGATTCACTGATAACCCATCGGCAGTCGAAATTTCATACTATGTAGTAACAATGACGCCAATCGCGTTTCTTACGCTACTGCTATTAGCTATTTTCCCCTTCTTCAAATGGCAATCAGGAATCACCAATCGGGCGGGACTCATGAGCGGCATCGGCATTTTTGTGGTCTCGACTTTGGTTATCAAGTTCGGGTTTGCCGTTGATTCGCTTTGGTATTCAATAATACTGGCTTCGGGAGTTTGGGCTCTTTATAGCAACATTTGGCAATTCCGAGTGGTGATGAACCAACACCGTTTGCCTGCGGCGCCACTAATTCACATTGGACTGGCATTGACACTAATCGGAGCTACCGCTTCTTCGGGGCTGGAGCAACGCGAAAAAGTCACTCTTATGCAAGGACAGCCACATAAAGCCCTAGGTGAATATCAGCTAACTTTCACCGGCTACCAAGCAATGGGCCTTGATACAGCATTCTCTGTTGCGGTAGTAAATGGCAACGGAGACCTCTTTGAGGCGAACCTGCTTCATACTAACAAAGACCCTGATGCAGGAGTGGTTCGCGAGCCGGATATCGATTATTCTTTCTTCAAAGATGTCTATGTATCACCTTTGGGCTCCAGGATAGGTCCACCACCTATGCCCTCGGGGAAAATCGAGTTACTCAAGGACGAACAAATAGACCTTGGCGAATACACTTTGACTTTGATGGGCACAGAGGCGCTTCGCGAGACTCCTACCAGTCCCGCCAGCAAACTCACAGCTCTTCTTGAAGCGCAACGCGGGTCGGAAGTATTTCAACTACGTCCTTCCCTGCACATGGAGAATGGCGAGCTACATCAACATGCGGCATATCTTCCCGATAGCTCCGGCGCGGTAGAGATGATTCTGGAGTCCGCTCCGCGTGGCGGATCAGTATTCGCTATCACTGGCAGCCTGTTAACTTCCGAGACGGCGGAAGCCGCAACAGAAGATGCCCTGGCTGTGGAGATTGCTATTAAGCCTTTGATTTCTCTGCTATGGATAGGTTCACTACTGATATTCATCGGCGGCGGGTTGGCGCTGACTATTAAACCCGGGAAACGCCCTGATGCGCATCCTGAGAAGCATGCGAACGCGACTAAGCTCGCTAATATAAAGAGCAAATCCTCTAGCGCCGGACTTAGTAGCTCAGAACTTGAAAAAAGTCAGATGAATGTGTAGTATAGTGAAGTGAAAATAAACTGAATTAAGAGTATAACTGACAATATCACATGGAAATCTCTTTTTGAGACAGTATCGAGAACAATTTTATGGCCAATACACATGAAATGTCCAAGAAGCCGGCGCGGACAGTTAAGGAACCGGCAAAGCGCGACTTCCTGACTAAGTCTCTAGCTGGTTTAACTACAGCCTTGGTGGGATTCATCCTGTATCCGCTCGGTAAATTTCTCAAGCAACCACCGGCTGCTGGAGGAAATGTTAAACGCACACTAGCCGCCAAAGTAGGCGAAGTCCCCAATGATTCCGGGAAGATTTTTCGTTTCGGCAATGATCCGGGAATCATCTTTCGCACTCCCGGCGGTGAGCTGAAGGCTTTCACTGCGGTTTGCACGCATCTGAGCTGCACTGTGCAATATGTTCCGGTTGAATCCTACATCCTGTGCGCATGCCATAACGGCAAGTATGACCTTAACGGGCAGGTGATTTCAGGACCACCGCCAAGGCCGCTGGAAGAATACCAAGTCGACATCCAGGGCGATGACATAATGGTAACCAGAGCTTGATAGCTGACGGTATGATGTCACTAAGCGGCAAAGACTACTACACAGGAAAGACTCAGTACGGAAATAAAGGGAAGACATAGATGGCAAAAATAAATGATTTCATAGCAGAGCGACTCCCGCTTGATGACGTTATGAATGCGCTGAAGCACAAACAGGTGCCTGTTCATAAACGATCGATATTCTACTATCTCGGTGGTATCTGTTTGTATCTGTTAATTGTACAAGTAATCACAGGCATACTGTTGCTTTTTTATTATCAACCGACAGAAGCCGCCGCGTATGAATCGGTAAAGTTCATCATGACTAAGGTGAGTTTCGGCTGGTTAGTTCGTTCAATTCACGCTTGGTCGGCGAACCTGTTGATATTTGCAATATTCTTGCACTTGTTCTCAACCTTCTTATTGAAGGCATACAGACCACCCAGAGAGCTCACCTGGATGACGGGCATGGCGCTCTTTGGGGTTTGCCTTGGCTTGGGATTCACGGGCTATCTGCTTCCCTGGAATGAGTTAGCCTATTTCGCAACCAAAGTCGGAACCGAAATGACAAGCGCTGTTCCTGTTATCGGCGATACAATGAAGGAATTCCTTCGCGGTGGGTCGAATGTAACCGGAGCAACTCTTACACGTTTCTTTGCCTTTCATATTTGGATTCTACCTTTGACACTAGCCGGTATCGTAGGCATTCATTTGTTGCTGGTTCAAAAACTCGGTATGAGCCGCCCACTCTCACAGCAATCAAAACCCAAACGTTCAATGCCGTTTCTGCCACATTTCGCCCTGCGAGATTTGAATGTCTGGCTAGTAGTGTTGGCGATCTTGGTTGGGTTAAGCTATTACTTCCCCGCTCACTTGGGGGACCCTGCGAATCCTATGGCTCCGACGCCGGTTGGAATTCTGCCGGAATGGTATTTCCTCTTCATGTTCCAATCGCTAAAACTCTTCCCGCCTCACATACTAGGCATTGAAGGTGAGGTATTTGGAATCCTGCTCTTCTCACTTGCAGGTGTCTTCCTATTACTCGTGCCTTTCATAGACAAGAAATCTGCAAAGGGCCAGAAAAGTCCACTCTTCACAGCGCTGGGTTGGTTCATGATTTCCTTTGTTGTCTTCATGACCATCTGGGGAAAGTTCGGTTGATATGAATAACATACTTCCAAACAAACAGCCAAAACACATGCAACCAACACACATGCAGACTGAAATACATACGATGAAAGCATTCCATAAACTTAAGAAATCCTGCAAGGCTTACCTGGTGACTGCAACTTTTGGACTAGCTTACGTAATGATGGCCCTTGCAGGATTAGTTGCAACATCCCACGCAGAATCAGAAGCGGAAATTGCCGATCACTTGAAGGACAATTCCTGTGTTAGTTGCCATCTCAACGAGGTTGACGATGACAACACTGCAATGACAGAACACTTCCTCAAAGGCATTCATGCGCGCCGGGGAGTTTCTTGTTCTGACTGCCATGGAGGAAACCCGAAAGCAGAGGATGAAGACGAGGCAATGGATGAGGACGCTGGATTTATAGGCGCCCCGGACCGGGAAGAAATTCCTAAATTCTGCGCCAAGTGCCATTCTGATCCTAATTACATTCGTGGTTTCAACCCCAACTTGCCAACAGATCAATACGCCAAGTACATGATATCCGGTCATGGAAAGCGTCTGCTAAAATCAAACGACGATAAGGTAGCGGTTTGCACTAGTTGCCATGGCGTGCATGGCATTCTACCTCCGAATGACCCGAAATCACCTGTTTACGTAAGCAATATCCCCGGCACCTGCTCATCATGCCACAGCGACTCAACCTATATGTCAGGTAGACATATCCCGGTTGACCAGCTGGACGAATACAAGACCAGTGTGCACGGTATAGCGCTTCTCGAAAACGGCGATCGCGGCGCCCCGTCCTGCACCGGTTGTCATGGCAGTCATGACGCCCGCAGACCGGAGCCTAGCGGCGTTGCCAATACTTGCGCCCAATGTCACAATTTCATTCGCGAGATGTTTGTGGCCTCACCCCATAAAGCGGCTTTCGATGAAGAGAATATCTCCGAATGTGAAGTATGTCACGGGAATCATGCCATTCAAAAAGTCACTGACGATATGCTGGTCTCAGAGGACAAGAGCGTCTGCGGTGAATGTCATGATAGCGACAGCAAGGGCTGGAAGGTGGCTACAGATATGAGCGCTCATATTGTTGCCCTGCGAAATCAAATCGACTCTATCACGTTGATTGTCGATTCTGCAAGGGAAATCGGAATGGACGCCGAAGACGCTATTTACATTCTGAAGGAAGCTCGTAACGAATTAGTTAAGAGCCGCGCCCTGGTGCATACTTTCAAAACCGAAGATGTTGCGGAAGTTACCAAGGCCGGAACAGAAAAAGTTCAGGAGGCCGGAGTTGCCGGACGCGGACTGATGGAGCAATTCCATTTCCGCAAACGCGGATTCTTATTGTCTTTGGCGGTTATTCTGCTACTTTCAGTGTTACTAACTTTGAAGATTCGTTCTCTGAGCGGGAGCTCTAAAATAGAAGAATAAGTCAGGAACTCCTCTGCGCAACAGTTGCAAGTTGCGCAGAGGAGTTTTATTGCAGAGACTGGAATCCATAGAGAGGATACATGACACCTTGACATATGACAACGGAAAGTGTGTTTTTTTAGAACAATAGTTGACTCACGACTCCGACATGGACCTTTAACGTCCGATATATGAGAAGTGAGAACTAGACTAGAAATAGGATTGACTGGTAAAGACACAATCCAAGATACTTGCAATTACCACACTATGCTGGGGGGCTACAGTGGCAAATCTGCAGCGCATATCGCGCAACTACTATCCATTTACAATTATAACGGCGCTGTTCTACTGTGTCGCTACATCTCTTACCCAGAGACTCTCGCAAACGAGCGTCACATTGCCACAAGAACAAATCGCGTTTTAACAGAAAAGTTATGACAGGGACAGATTGACATGAAACACAGCAGAAAATTACCAACAGCCTACTACAACTGGTTGACGATGACCGGCGCTTACATATCGTCGGTTAGTCTAATTCTTATTATGCTCTTTCTAGGCGTCAACCTGCTCTTTGACCTAGCTCCAAACCCATACCTGGGCATCATACTTTTCTTGGTTTTGCCAATGATTTTGATGTTCGGCTTAATTTTAGTCCCTATCGGCGTAATACGCACTAACCGCCGCATCAAGAGTGGTGAAGAATCAGGACATCCACCCTCACTCAAAATCGACTTGGGTAAACCAAGCCATCGACGGGCCGTTCAGGTGGTTGGATTTTCTTCAGTGATTCTTCTTTTCGCGGGCACAATCGGCGCATACCAAATGTATCATTTCAGTGAGTCGGTTGCCTTTTGCGGCACAACCTGCCATGAAGTTATGAAACCGGAGTATGTGGCCTATCAACACTCCCCTCATGCGCGTGTTCCCTGCGCATCATGCCATATAGGAGGCGGAGCGAACTGGTGGGCCAAGTCAAAAGTATCTGGAGCATATCAGGTATACTCGGTATTGACTAACAACTACCCTAGACCTATTCCCACTCCAATTGAAAACATGCGTCCGGCGCAAGAGACCTGTGAACAGTGTCACTGGCCTAACAAATACTACGGCGCACAACAAAAGCGTTACAATCACTTCAAATATGACGAAACCAATACCGCCTGGCCGATTGATTTGATGTTAAAAACTGGCGGCGGTGATGAGCGCTCCGGGCAAAACTTCGGGATTCACTGGCATATGAATGTCGGTAACGACGTGGAATACATCCCGCGCGATGACAAACGGCAGGACATTGCCTGGGTTAGAGTTCGCGATCGCAACAATGGCCGCTCACTAGTATATGAGGACACAGAGAATCCCTTGACACCTGAAGAGCGTGACACTCTAGAGGTAAGAACCATGGATTGCATGGACTGCCATAATCGCCCGAGCCATGTCTATAAATCTCCAGATAAATCAATCGACCTTGCCCTTTCAGTAGGCAAAATCGACTCTACATTACCCAATATCAAAAGTATCGCAGTTGCGGTTATGGACAAAGAGTATACATCTGAATCTGAAGCGCATGATTCTGTGGCCTCTGGAATCACTGACTACTATGCTGTCGAGTACCCTGAGGTACTGGAATCACGCCATGAAGATATCACTAATGCAATTGCCACCGTTCAAGAGGCATTCTCGCAAAGTATCTTCCCGGAAATGAAAGTTCGCTGGGATGTCTACCCCAACAATCTCGGACACCTCACCTCACCGGGATGTTTCCGCTGTCACAATGATCGCCTGGTTGCGACAACCGGACAGAGCATGGCCACCGAATGCACAACGTGTCACAGCATACTATCACAGGGTAGCGGCGAATTTGCCGAGGTTGCGAGCACACCTTCGGGATTGGACTTCAAGCATCCCGAAGACATAGATGAAGAGTGGCGCGAGACGCTTTGTTCTGATTGTCACACAGGTGTGCAACCTTGATAGCGCCATAGGAAGCTGTCGCAGGAGCTATCACAAAGACACATATTGTATCAATCGGGCGAATGAGCGCGCCAAATCTTCGAAGCGCTCGTTCGCCTGTTTCAAATCTGAGTCATTATCTATGAAAAACGGCTCAGCAATTACGCATGGAGCTATTATGCTCCTTAACAAATGCGCCCCTCGCCCGTTGTCTCTCACCGCAATTACTCCCCTATCGCGCAAAACAAGAGAATCAATTGCAACTTGTTGAACCCTCTCTGCGAGCCCTTTGCTCTCAACTGAACTGTGATAATAGAGAGTCTGCGTTCCTGATGCTGTAGTATCAAAAGCATTGCAATGCAAACTTATGCAGAAATCAGGGGTTAGCGCATTCACTTCTGCGGGCAAAGCTCTGTATGTTTTTCTGAATACTATGGAAATACGCGTTTCCGAGCATGCCTGAACACTTTCCACAATTGACTTTGCCAGTCTTGAATTGAACTGGAATTCGCTTATTCCATCTGAAAGATTGGTCGCCCCGGGCCTTTCTTTGGAATGCCCGACTATCAGGGCGCAATGCCTGCTAGCTTGTCTACTGGTTTGTCGTAGGGGATGATTCATACAAATCAGCCCTATCCTCAATCACCACTTTTTCGCTATCAAAATCGGTACGATTCTTGCATTGACAGCGGTCTGTAGGGCGCTATCTTTCGGGTCTGTTGCATAATCTGCAATGACTCGTCAGCTCTTGCGCCACCAGATACGTAACGTCCTAAACTTTCTACCTCTCTTATTGGAGAAAACATCATGCGTTTAGCTAAATATGGCGTGATTGCCGGTTTGTTCCTGATAGCGCAACCTGTTGGCGCTCAATTACTCCCCTGCCCTGATAGCGTTTCTATTTCCCATTGCGACCCATTGGAATACGTCTTTTCACCGGATTCGTCAATTGTTGGAGGTGGAGTCATATTCGCGGCGACCTCTACTGGAGACGGGACACTGCAAATCGATTCACAAGGGGCGGTGAGTTATTACCCGGGAAGAGCCGATGTGGGTGGAACACTCGTTATCGCGGTAACAGCTACAGATAGTAGCGGCGCCGTCGATGTATGCGAGACAATGGTGTCGGTAACAAACAATTCCCCTACAATCGTATTGCCACCGAATAGCGCGGTGGCGCGCGGCGCCGCCGACACTGTCTTGGCAACTGGAGCTGACATTGATCCATGTGACGGATTACGATACTCGCTAGTTGGCGTTACACCGCAACCTTTGGGGTCAGTCACGGTTGACCTTGCCACTGGGATGGTCATTTTTGCCGCGGACGATGCCGACGCTCCGGGTCATGACGTCGACTATCACCTAACAGTCGCGGTTTCCGACGGTTTTTTAGCAGACACTGCTACGATGGTATATACGGCGCTCTTTCAAGCGCCATTCGCACTACGACTCTCAGAGCCACGTCCAATTCTTCCCGGACATACAACTACAGTAGCTGTAATATATGATGGCGGCACTGAGCTCATTGATGGCATGGACCTTTCCATTCAGTTTCTATCATCATCGCTGTCAATCCAGAATGTAACCGCAGGGTCGCCTCTTGTTAGAAATGGATGGTCTGTCCCTGTTTTCGACACCTCGACCTTGGAGGATTGCGGCTCAGGCTGTCAGCGGAGCGTCCTGCATATCACGACCAATACTATGGCGCCGGGTTTTGCTCTATCTAGAAGCGCCGCTACTAGATTCCAGCCAGGTGACACTCTCCTTCTAATTGACGTTGAACTACAACTTACTCGCGATGAAAAGGGTAATCCAAAGCCAATGCGTTGGTACTGGGAAGACTGCAATAGCAACACGCTAACTCTCAGCCGTTCTCAACAGGATATGGTAGTGTATCAAAGTAGACGTGTATTTGATGTCGCAGGTTCGGGCGGAAGTGGTGTATTCGGATCACGTAAAGAGCTAACAGGCAAAGAAGACGAATATCCACACTTAAGTGGTACGCCTCAATCCTGTGACAGTATGCCTCACCTACCGGAGGTCACATTTAGTCGATTTGTCGATTTCAAGAACGGGACAATTCGCATTATTTGCGGATGTCCAATTGATGTTAGAGGCGACCTGAACCTCAACGGACTTACATTTGAAGAAGAAGACCTACAGCTATTCATCGATTATTTTACTGAAGGTGATTCTGTATTCAGCCCACATATCGAAGGCTCTGTAGCCTCATCAGAAACAAATGGGGATGGTAAACCGCTGACAGTCTCAGATATGGTATATATGATTCGCGTCATTCAAGGCAATGAGTTGGAGCCCTGGCGGCTCGCTCACGAACGCGACACCGTAACAATCACTCAACGCGGTGATGACATCTACACCGATATGCAACTCGGGGCTTTGCATCTAGTGTTCGAAGGCGAAACAAATGTCACTTTGGAAGATGGCGATGATGATGAGCATGGCGGCCATGGTGATAGCAACAATGGCGCTGGTAGTAGTGGCTTACTCACCGCTTTCATGGATGAAGACCATGACGACAATGAAGGGTCCCATCACTCCCGCATGACTCTCGAAACCGGGGTTATTGACGGCAACACACATGTCTTGATTTACAATATCGGTGATAATCAGCTCAAAGCCGGTGAAATTCTAGAGCACGTAAATGCAAAACTTCTATCGGCGGACGCTTCGGATTTCAATGGCTCCTTTGTGGTAGTTAAGTTTGACTTTGCAACTGATGTCGGTACCACTGGCGATGTGATTCAACCTAATTCATTTGAGCTCAAACAAAACTATCCAAACCCATTCAACCCGACCACCACTATCGCGTTCTCATTACCAAAACGCAGTGATGTCGAGCTATCAATTTACAACATGCTCGGCCAAAGAATCCGCACCTTGGTAGAACAATCAAAACCCGCAGGCGAACACAGAATCATCTGGGACGGCAAGGACAAAAACGGAGGCACAGTAGCCTCCGGCATGTACCTCTACCGCCTAAAAGCCGGCGCAGAGATTAGCGTAACCCGAAAGATGGTATTGCTAAAGTAAAGCCACCAGCTTCGACAACCCAATGTACTTCAAGCACTTAGCAAGCCACAAGCAAATAGTATAGTGTTTTGGAGAGAATGGGAAAAGTGATAAAGTCACCTGGCGGGGAAGCCGGGATTCGAACCCGGGGTACGGTATAAACCGCACAATGGATTAGCAATCCACCGCCTTCAGCCACTCGGCCACCTCCCCTGCAGGAATCGACGCCCAAAAACCCCGGCGCCGCTTGGCCCGATGATAGCTGAGAGTAGTCGAATTGTCAATTGATTGGAGCCAATAGAGTTGACTGGCTCTGAATTGGGGCTTAATCAGTACGCGGCGAAGCTCAATCGTCGGATTTGTACGGATCCATGACGACCCGGCCTGAGTAACAGCACATTGAGGTGGGACCACGTTCTTCTTTGATATCCTGGTAGACAATACCAAATTGGGCCTTAACGCCGGGATATATTAGCTTGGTAGCGATGATTCTGGCGTCCTGCAAGGCGTCCATTTCAGCGGTCAGTTTAGCTTTGATGACATTCAATCCTTTGATATTCGCAGGCAAATCCTTACTAAACTCACGTAGTTTTACCAAAGCGGCTTTCTTTGACTCAGGCAATGCGCCATTTAGTTCTAAGCGCACCATATCATATATCGCCTTTTTGACCCGCTGTTCGTCTTCTGTGAGACGCTCGACCTCTTCTTCAACTTCGGCCAACTCCTGGCGCAGTTTCTCATCCCCGGCGACTCTTAGAGTAGTTAAGGTCCACACGTCGTTCCCCAGCATCGCGGCTTTGATTTCTTTTTCAGCGATTACCTCACCGCCATTGATACGGCCCTCTGGTGAGGTAACAATCACCTTGCCACCGGCTTCAAGGCGCGAATTTAGGGCGTCACCGCCAATCTTAATATCATGCCCTGCGATGACATGCTGGCCCTCAACATGTTGAATGGTCACATTGCCTTCTGCTTTGACCAGCCCGTTGCCCTGACCAGTGAAACCAGATTTTATGAGTATGTTTCCACTGGAAATAACTTCAGCGTCTTCAACCGAACCGTGGATTTCTATGTCACCTTCGGCATGAACTTTGAATCCGGACCGCACATCGCCGTTGATTCTCACCGAACCCGGAGAATGAATGTTGCCAGTAGAAAAATCGACATTTTCGGAGATTGAGACGACGTCTCTAACAGATACCTGATTGCCGCGAGTGAACACAATCGCTCCGCTGGCAGTGGCAATCAACTCAAGACCATCATCGGAGATTTTTGTATTAGAGCCTTTTTGTAGTAAGCGATCTCTTCCCTCCTGGGCTGAAATCTCACTGCCATCGACACCCTTGCCGGGAACTCCCTTTGTAGGAAGAGTCCGCTTCATCAGCGTACTCCCCTCTTTTATTCCTTGCAGAAAGTTTACTTCATGGTAATCAATTCTTCCAGAGCTATCGGCCTTCGGGCTGTGGTCGGGGGATACATCAAACATGCAGGTGATCTGCGCGTCTTGGCCAACTACTGGCGAAGTTCCTTCCGCAACAATCACCAGCTCATCGAAAGGACCTTCCAAAGGTAACCGTTCTATGACCTCTGCTTTTATGCCATGGCAAACTTGCGCCTTTTCCAATTCGCTCTTAATCTCTTCAACTGTAATAGGAGCTTCTGACTTGCCAGTCTCTGGCAGTCTGATGGATGCGGTTAGACGATCACTGCTAATATTTATGGCGATACGCGAAGCGCCTGTATCGGTCTTTGCTTGGGATGACGAATCTGTCTCTGCCATATTTTTCACTTCTGTCCTGTATTAGGCCTTGAACTACACTGATGTCGTATCGGATTGTCCAGAGACAAGAGAAGTTGAATCACTTTTGGCGCCACGCATTCTCCAATAGACTCGTTCCACAATAACTGCAATCTCGAACCCCTTGAATGGTTTCGTTATATACTCATCAGCCCCGAGTAGCATTGCGTCTTTTACCGTATACATATCACCATAACCAGTCATCAGAATAACACCGATTCCCGGAAATTTTTCTTTTGTGTACTTCAAGAGAACATAACCGCTCTCCTCGGGCATTTTGATATCAGAGACTATGACATCGAATGCCCGCGAATCTAGAGCCGTTCGAGCTTCCGCAACGCTTGAAGCGCACTGAATCTCGTAACCCTCACGCTCAAGAATACTATTCAATAAATTTCGCAGAGTCTCTTCGTCATCAACTACAAGTACTCTAATGCTTCCTCGCATCATTCCCTCCGAACTTCCATTACATAAAGTTCGCTATGCAAAGTGGACGGGTGATAATCTTACTACTAGTATCGGCGCTGGCGTCAATCAATTGAGAGAGCGTAGGGTTTAGCCGTCTCAAATTGAAACAAACCGCAATACAGCCCTCGTAAGCGCATAAAGTGTCTTATTCTTACACAATTGCAGATGGCAAAATATTCCCTCATCGGTCGGCAAGTAAGTCCGCCACGCTATCGAGAAACTCTTCTACATCAACCGGTTTTTCCAATATGATACGCGCCCCAGCGCAACCGGATTCTGTTTTCATCTTGTCGGTTGCGTTTCCAGTTACTATCATAATTGGCAGATGAGGATTGAGCTCTTTCAAACGCTTAACAGTCTCTACCCCAGAGAGCTCAGGCATCACCAGGTCGACTGTCGCAAAATCATAGTCGATCTCCTTGGCTCTTTCTATTGCCTCAATACCGTTGTAACACAAATCCACGCTCAGTTCCGGAGCTAACTCACAGAACTCCTGCAGGACACTCCCGACCCAGGGTTCATCATCGATGATTAGGCCCCGAAATACCTTTTTATGCGCAAGAGACAATTCAGCTATTCGCTTGCACTGTTTCAATTCAAATCTGTTTTGCACGTTGAGCGCCTCCATGTCGCTTCATATTCCTAATATCAGGCATCATTTCCCAGCCCTTGTTTCTAACGCGACTCAAGTCGGTCTATACTCTCTAGCACACGTTCGCTTTGATTCAGTATTGATTCGAGTTCTTTCTTCAGTTTTACCGCTTTGCGGAAATCACTTTCCATCGCTGAGACTATCGGCTCGCCGGAATTTATAGCGTTTATCATACCACCAATTTCACGCGAGGCTTTGACTGCCTGATTGGTCAAAGTGGACAGATCAGACTTGACACGCTTCAAGTCGACAGAGGAGCTTCGTGTTTTAGCTGATTCAATAGCGACATTCAGCGAGACTAATTTTAGCTGGTCCGCTAGTTCAAGCGCGCGCTTGGCGCTAAGCAATGCGTCAGCCCGGCGCAGGCGCTCTTGAGTTTCAGCATCGGCGGATACTCCGCTTGCATCTTCTAATACTTCTTCGTTATCGCCATATTTGTCAGAGAGGGAATCTACGACTCTCGCCGAAGTAGTTGAGTCACCTACTTTGTCCTTAGTCCCGTCATCCTTCAATCCGCTATCTTTGATATCCATGCTTCTTCCCGCTCGTCATTTGTGGTCGTTCACTAAAGCTGTGTTGCAAGTTCTAGGAGGACACTATTTCAGTTTCATTATCTTTAGTATATCTGTCGCCAACTTATCAGCCGCGCGCCATTCCAATTTCGTGAAAAGCCCTTGTTTCTCAGATGCCGCGGTTCGCAAACCCGGGACATTAGGGTCTTCCTCAAAAGGCTCCCACCGTGAGCGATTCTTAAGAGTTATTTCGAAGTCTTTCTGTAAGACCATACGCCCTTTCTCAGTATCAACGATACGTAGCGTTCCGCGAAGAGCCGCAACCTGCGAGTAGCGAGACAGTATCAAAGGGATTGAAAGTCCTTTGCGCATCTCAAGCGTCTCACTGAGATTCTCAACTACTATGACATATCTGGCGCGATATTCAGCTCCTACTCTGGCGAGAAAGTCAGAGCTAACATAGCTCGAACCTGAGACACTGGTTTTCCAACTCGAATCTGAGACAATATCAAACTCCACCCCGCGATAACCTGAAAGCCTATCAAGTAGCTTGGTGGTCAAGTCTGGCGTACTCCATGCGGAGACCGGCTTTCCTACATGCATGATTGCATACAGGTCTGCGGCGACACTCTTCTGAAAGACACCAGCGCAAACAGTCCAGCAAACACTGCAAACTACTGTCAGCAGGAATAGACGTGATGCCTGCTGTTTTCGCATGAGCTTTGTATGTCTTCTCACTGTATGTCTTCTCACTGTATGTCTTCTCATTGTGTATCTCATTGTACTACTTCCAGACTTCAAATAGTTGGTCTCGATTGATTCGCCTGTGACGTTACATACTTGGCTAAGGCGCTTTCAGCTTGCATTACGAATTTATTGAAACGGGAATCAAGTAACTCAAGCTCACCGCCTGAAAGAACATCCTGAAGCTGATCGCGCCCAATAAACGACATTCCCATCACACCCACACCATCGACAATATCAACTCTCCTAACAATAGCGAGCACATCGGAGAGGCGCACATCGCCCTGCAGAGTGAAAGTCAGCGCAACGAGAGAACCAGCGGCTACAATATCAGAAGAATCTATTAACGCCCCACCGGATGACAAATTGAGAATCCTTCCCTCACGAACTTCTTCAATTCCCTCGGGAGCAAAAGAATCACCTGGCTGTTTGATTTCCAGGAAAGTTACCGGCTCGGCGAGCTCCAATCGGACATATTTGCGATGTCCGTCTGACTCAAGAGTAAACGGTGAACTTACTTTCACATTTCCGTCAAGTATTTCCATCTTGTTTATGAATCCCATTTTACGCCAGTCTTTCCTTGTTAGATGTTACAATCATCTTCCCTAATGAGTCGCCCTGATGGACTGTTGCTTACATTCTTCCTTCTTGCCGCATTTTTAATTCATACTCGAAAACATACTTGCTAAAACTATTAAGTGTAATTTCGCTTAGCTTTTTGAATTCTTCAGGTATTAGATCTATTTCCTCAGGTAGTAAGAAACTCTTCATCCCTCTGCGGGTTATGAATTCAACGCCCATAAAGGTCAGGTCACCCATTCGCTGAAGACGTCTCCAGGAGGCCAACATATACTTAGGCGCCACCGGCAATTGCTCTCGGTTAACTTTCAAGACCAACACATCACCCACCAAGCAAGAGGGAACTGTCTTGATAAGCGCTCCGGAGAAAGAGAAGTTATCCGAAACTGTCTCGTCCCAAACAAGCTTCTTCAAGTCAATCGGCTTTGAAATGAGACGGGTAATCACGGCAACTTCCATTTTCAACCTTAGCGGGACTCTTACCGCAGTACGGCGCTGTATATGGCGAGCGCCGCCTAGAACCCGAATTGTCAAATATTGCCGTCCGGCGTGAACTCCTGTATCTAGTATCCCGTCAAATTTGAATAGCCCCTGGTCACGGGTAAAAGTGGCCTCGACACGCTCTCCATAGCGAAGTTTTTGCTGAGCATCCGGAAATGAGACATAGAGCATCCTCTCAGAGAAATCCTCCACGCGCACCTCGAACGAATCATTGGACTCGTCTTTCATGTATCGCACCTGGATTTTGTCCCAAATCCCCAGGCGCTCGATGCATGTAGTCGGGCGTTGTCTTCTTTTTTCACCGGTGTTCGCTGACATATCTATTCCAACTCTAAATACTTTGCAAGAGTTAGCGCGTGTTCTGCAAAACTGCTTATTGCGCTAGCGCTTCTTTTCTTGCCTCACGATTGACTTGACTCTGCTCCATCGCAAGCTCCAAAATCTTTCGCGCTAAAGCTGTTCTTGATTTGTCGTCTTGATATCTACGAACAAACTCTTGTCCAACTTTCAAGGCGCTATTGAAGAAATCCTGCGCCTGGTCATAATTTCCGATCCTACGTGACAATGCGGCTATCAAATAGCACACCTGAACTTGTTGATTACCAGCTGATACCTCCTTGCCATCCTCCAGCGCCGACTGATAACATTCTGCCGCAAACTTCAAGGCTTCACGCTCATTGAGCGGAACGCCGTCCCACTTTTGTTTTAGCAACGACAAGAGTGTGAACACATCTAGAACACCGCTATTCGAAGCGCCACTCTCGCCTGATTCATCCTGATCCTGGCTTTGCGCCGATAGCTCCTTAGAGAGCGCATCCGCCAACTCGAAAAGCTTGGCCTCATGAGCAATGATTGATTCCTGAGATTCACGCAGGCGCGTGGCTTTTTCTTCGCTGGAACCGGCCCCATTTGAAGCGCTACTTTCAACTTCTTCAAAAAGAGCTTTGCGCGCTGTTCGCAGGGCCTCAAGAGAATCGCTCCACATCTTCATCTTACTATCAATACCAGAACCAGCGTCACTAGAGCTTGCCTCTGTTACTGACGGAGAGCCCCCCATTCCGCGGAACACCCAACCAATGCGGATATAGAGCCTTCCCATATCTAAGTTTGAAGGACGCTCGTTTAGCTTTTCATCAAAAATTGCTAGCAACAACCTTGCTATCGCAGTCTCAGTGGGGCGCTTCTTGGCGTCAATCATCTCCCCGAGTTGCTTTATTATCGAGCCATCCTTCGCCAACTCTTCGAGATGGCTTTCCTTCACACGCTTGAGACGATAGGTTTTGAAGGTTGTGTCTTTCTGCCAGCCTTTGAAAGCGTCGTTGAATTCACGACTATAGAGGCAATTCGGACAGGTGGCCACAAAGAACATCAATGGGTTACAATTGGCATATTCGGGGAAGCGCCACTTAATGTCCAACGGACAAAAGTCTGTGTCGCGACCGGACTCTACATAGGCCCCCACGCGAATCGTTTCAAACCGATTCTCTTTCTTGCAAATTGGACACTCAACTGTCGTGTTAAAAAATGCTGTTTCCATAATTCGCTTCTTTATATCTAGTGATTACTCTTAGTTTCTTGGATTCTCGTTGCGGCAACACCCACACCTACTAGCGACGTGAGCCAATCTCCACCAATCGCATTTCTGTATCAGTGATTGGCAACTCACTTCTGACACTCTCGCTTGACCTGCCGGATTCCAGCATTTCTTTGGCCAGGCGAATTACATTGGAGCGATTTCTAGTGTAGTCACCGGTAGCTCCACGCATTCCTTGATGTTGTCCTTGATGTTGTGCGCTACGATACTCAGACACCGCATTATCAACTTCGGGTCTACCGCCTGTTGTGACACTCAGGTCAGGTCTTTCCTGTTGCAATCTATTGGGGGTCGCGAACGATACGAATCCGCCCGATGATTCATCGACTGCAGCGGAACGCGCCTCGGGATCAACGTATCCTTGCCTACCGGCAACGGAAGGTTCGTTGACCGGGGGCATCTTCGCCTCCCTGGCTATGCTTGCCGTAGCGTTAGCCGCATTGTTTATCGCGACTATCTCTGCGCTTTGCTCGATTATCTCCGCGAACATTCTTCTCCAGCGACGTTTCGTTACCGAGCTATAGAGCATTATTGTCAACCCGCCAGCGGCGAGGTATCCCAGCGCATTCAAACCAACTTCCGTTAACAACGCATTGTCAATTTCGATTCCAAACATCATCTCTCCTCCTCTGAGGTTTCAGCGCTTCCTTGCGCCTACCCGGTCACGTCAATGTGACTTACAGGGTTTCCATCTGATTCTTCGTCTTTAGTCACATCCGCTTTCGCGTTTGCTTCTTGTATGCTTGCTTCTTGTATGCTTGCCTTTTGTGCCTTTGCTATCTGCTCTTTTGAGGTCTGCGTATCGGCTAGTTGTTTCTCCGACGCTGTCCCAGACGCTGTCCCTGACTCTGTTCCTGTCCCTGACTCTGTTCCTGTCCCTGACTCTGTCGCTCCTGAAGAAAGGGCTACATCTACAATTACTGCCTCAAATCCCTGCGCCTGCTTCTCAGAATCACCTTGACGCTTGTCCTTCTTGCGCTTACCGTCCTCTTTATTCTTTTTGTCACCGACACGTTGTGACTTCAGCAGTTGTTCGTCACCTGACGCCCGCGACAATCCTCCTATGGAACTTGAGCCAATCATCTCGCATCCTCACAACTTCAGCGCATCCTCTAATCAGCGAACGTTACCCGGCTGAACCTTCGTAACGCTCCTGAATAAGCCCACGCAGTTTACCCACACCCTTGGTGTGAATTTGCGACACGCGTGATTCTGATATTGTCATCACCGCGCCGATTTCTTTTAGTGTCAACTCTTCAAAGTAATAGAGAGCGATAACCAGTTTCTCCTGCTCGGTCAGGTTGTTAATCGCAACCTTCAGGAAAGTGCGCATTTCTTCCTTGAGCACTTGCTTAAGCACTGAAGTTTCTGATGTATCTTCCACTGACTCTATTCGCGGAACCTGCCGGTTTTCCTCATCCCGAAAAATAACCTCATCGAGTGAGAGAATAGTGGCGCTACTAACATCGCCTACGGCGGTCATCAATTCCTGCGCCGTACACTCCAAACGCTCGGCGAGCTCGTCCTCTGTAGGCGGACGCCCATGATCGTTTTCCAATGAAACTGTAGCGCGATCGATATTTCTGGCCTTAGCGCGAGTTGAACGCGGCACCCAATCCAACGCTCGCAATTCATCAAGGATAGCGCCACGAATACGCGGCACAGCATAGGTCTCAAACTTGACACCTCTATCGGGGTCAAATTTCTTGAACGCCTCTGAGAGCCCCAACACACCGGTGTTAATCAAATCCTGAATATCCACCGAACGCGGAAAGCCCATTGCCATTCTACCTGCGACACTTCGCACCAAAGGCAAATACAACCCCAGTAGCCTGCGTCTGGTTTCAGGTGAGCCGGTTCGCTGATAGCGTCTCCATTCAAGAGCGGCAAGTTCAGAGCGACGCTCGCGTCTTTTCTTTTGAGGTGTCATCACTTCTGCGACTACCTCATCAACTGTCGCGCCTTCACCGGATAAAATACTGTCCACGGTTTGTTCCTCGTTCGACCGAATGTCAATTGGCCTTTTCTCCAGTACTGCGGCGGCTGAGCCTGCCACTCCAGCCTCTCCTCTTGAAACAGTCTCTCCTCTTGAAACAGTGTCACCATTTTCAGCTTCTGTGATATTGTTCTTCATGTTGTCTTTCGTAGAATCCTTTGAGGTGACTGTCGCCGTCTTTTTCGTAGCGAGCTTCCTGTTTGATGACAAGTTTGTCTCGACCGACTCACTTGATCGCACATATGCGCTTACTCTCGTGGTCCCGGTGGCCTTTGATGATGTTTGCTTCGTCTTGCGCGTCTTCACAGCCACGTTCGCAGTCGCGTTAACAGCCGCGCTTGTTTTTGAAGAAGTTTTTGTCGCGCTCTTCTTTTTCTTCGCTCTATTTGTAGCGGTCTGTTTCGTTGTGGTAGCCATACGCGCTATTCCTTGTTATCGGACAATTGATGTTCATAATTGAGAGCGCTGACAGCGCTTGTGACAGTCTCCATGCGGTTATTCTCTAAGCGATCATTGATGCCGTTGTGTGTTTCAATTGAGGACGCTGTTCGATTTTTGAACAATCGCGCCGACAATTGGCCGGTTAACGCTGAAAGCTGTGAGGCGATAATTGATGTTCCTGTTCCTGCAAACACCGACCGCTGACGCGCTATTGCTTCACTAACTGCATGATCTTCCTGGAGAAAGCCCAACGGAAGAGGTTTTCGCCCCAGGAATCTTTCGCAAAGAGTATTGAATCTCGCAGTTACATCTTTTGCCTCTTCAATACCGCTCACACGATTTATCAGTAGCGAACCAGAACTCCTGAGCCTGTGTGACAACAGCCATTTGTACATTCCGTAGCTGTCAGCTATGGAGGTGATTTCAGGATTTGTCGTTAGCACGAAGTCATCGGAAAGGGCTGTCACAGTTGCGATTTGTTCATTAATACCTGAAGGTGTGTCAATCAGAATCAGATCATAAAGCTGAAGAGTCTCACGACAATTACCAATGAACTCAGCAAGGCGCTCGCTGGTAGGCCAATCACTTGAACCACTCACCGAGGCCGAAGCAAGCAGTGAGGCGTTCTGCCCAATAGAAACCACAGCGTCACGAACGTAACCATGATCTGCCACTACATGCTCCATACCATGTGTGACATTGGCATTGGCGAGAATGTGCAATGCGCCCAGGCGCCAATTCATATCGACCAGCAAAGTCTTAATACCATTTCGTCCGGCGGCAATTGCGACATTGTAGGCAATAACTGACTTACCCACGCCACCCTTTCCAGAGATTATGCTTACTATTGCCGGAGCTCCGATTAAAGGGCTGTCCTCTGACGAGTTTCTGAGAATTACTCTATCTGAAAGCCGGTTGTGCAATCTGTTTTCAGTCATTACTTGCTCCCTTTAATAATACTGCGAGCCATCGCCGCCGGATCCGGTGAGAGCAAATCACCGATAGAGCCGGGACTATTTGTGAGCGCACAAATCTTGACGCCGCTATCGACTGAGGCCGTGTAGAGTCCGCCGATGGTTTCGGTTAAGTCAGTGTGCGTGGCAATAATGTGCGTGGGGTTAAACAATTCGAATCTTCTCACCAATCGTGAGACATCGGCGCTTCTCGTCAATGCGGAAATCACCAGGAACACATTGGTCGGACGAAGAGCGGCGGCCCGCTTCTTGAGACGCATGAACTGACGCTGGTCATTGATATTTGAATGACAATCCACCAATAACACTCTCTCTTTTGCATTTCTATTTGGAATAATCCCTGAGCCAACCTCATCAGGATCAACGCAAGGAGCGCCGAGAGCTTCACTGTAGCTTTCAATCTCTTGCTGAGCGGCAATTCGGAAATCATCTAAAGTTGAAAGCTCGGTTTGGATATTCTTCTTGAAAAGCAAATCGACTGCAACCTTGCCCAGAACAGAAGTCTTACCACACCCGGCAGGACCAACAAACAACGCAACATTTCCGGGTCGTAATTCTAGCTCCGGTTGGCAGCGCCCTGCGAACTCCGCAACCAACGCTTCCTCGGCGTATTCCATCAGTCGCTCACTTGAGCCAACACTGAGTTTTTCGCTAACTTGCTTTAATATCGGACGCCAGAAACGCTCAGGGATATCCTGGGTCATTAGCATTCGCGCTAACGGAGCCAATTCGGCGGGAACCTCGCTGATTGTTTCAGCGCTCAAATGCGTATCGAGTATCAGGTCCAATTTTTCTTCCAGTCGTTTCGCGAATGATTCAACGTCACGAATATCGACCATCCCGTTACGGCCTGACGCGCTAGTGAGATTTTCCATTGTTACACTCTCCTCTGCGAGAGAATCAATTGAGTTGTCAATCTCGCTTGGTACATTTGTCATCTCATTACTGGTATTTGCTTTTTTATTGACAGTCACATCCTCAGCCTGGATAGCCAAAAGCGCCGACTGGCGATTATCCCTAACCGCAGGCCTTTGCCTATCTGAGAGCGTTGCGCTCAGCGCTCCAACTGACGGTTTTTCCAAACAAGCGGTTATCTCAACCATCCTTCGGCCAACTCCACTCTCACGAACGCTCAGGCCACGTGTCTTTAGCACTACTGCTTTTGACCCAAGCTCAGCGCGTATCATCTTCAATGCGCCAGCGACACTCGGCGCCACATAGGACTTAATTACCATCGCCCAACCTCACTATTCCGTTCGATACTATTTCCACGTCAGTGACAATTTCGTTATAGCTAACGATTGCCAAATTCGGATTGGCGCCTTCTAACATCTTGCGCACCGCCAACCGTATATTCGGCGCACAAAGACAAACAGGGACCATTCCACTGTCGGACATCTTTTGCGCTTCGCCGTTTATTGCGCTAATCATTTGTTCCATTACATTCGGAGCCAGTGACAACATCAGCCCTTGCTTGGTGTTCTGAAGCGCCTCTGAAAGCGTCTGCTCAATTACCGGATCGATAGTGAACACTTGAATCTTGCGTTCATCGTCGCGAAACAAGTCGCTAATCCGCCGCTTAAGCGCCATGCGCGCATATTCAGCCAAAACTTCAGGGTCTTTGGTTGCTTGTGAGTAATCCGCTATCGTCTCCACTATCAGAGCCAGGTCACGAATCGGGATGCGCTCACTGAGTAGCGCCTGCAAAGTTCTTTGGAGTTGCGATAGAGTCACAAGCGTCGGGACTGTGTCCTCAATTAGCGCCGGGGCTGTTTCTTTGAGATTCTCAACTAGTCGTGCGACTTCCTGACGTGTCAGGAGATCTCCGGAGTTTGCGCGTAGGAGTTCTGTCAGATGTGTTGCGGCAACGGCGGTTGGACGCACTACTGTATAGCCGCGCGCTTCGGCCATTTCTTTCAGGTTCGGAATTATCCAGGTGGCGTTAAGTGAGAATGCCGGGTCTTTTGTGTCAAACCCTTCCATGCGATCTTCTACATAACCCGGATTTATCGCCAGCAAATGATCACCCATCAACTCAAAGCGCCCTACTTCGACACCATTGATTTTGATGCGGTAAGTGTTCGATTCTAATTCTACATTATCGCGGATTCGAACTGGCGGAATAATTATTCCCAGTTCAAGCGCCAGCTCTTTGCGGATTGTTGAAACTCTTTCGAGCAAGTCGCCACCCTGATTGGTGTCAACCATCGGTATCAGACCTGCGCCAATTTCAATTTCAACTGCGTCGACTTTGAGCAAGTCCTCGGTGCGCTCTTCTACCGGCTCTTCAACAGGTTCATTGGCAATTTCGGCTTCCACTGCCTCGCGCTTCAAATTCTGCCTGGTGATATACCCCACTGCGGTTACAGCAGCGCCAAGCAAGAAGAATGTGATTGTCGGCATCCCTGGGACTACGCCAAACAGAAACAACATTCCCCCGGCAACCAGAATTGCTTCAGGCTTACCGGTTAGTTGCTTGACTAAGTCACCGCCCATGCTCTGATCGGAAGCCGCGCGAGTCACAATCAAACCCGCCGCAACTGAAATAATCAAAGCCGGAACTTGCGTCACCAAGCCATCACCGACTGACAATAAGGTGTAAGTCTTAAGCGCATCAGCAACACTCATGTCCATCATGACCATGCCAATTACAAACCCACCGATTACATTGATTAGCGTGATGAGAATTCCCGCAATGGCGTCACCACGGACAAACTTCGAGGCGCCATCCATAGCGCCATAGAAGTCTGCTTCCCGTGAAATCTCTGAGCGTCTTGAACGCGCTTCGTCTTCACTTACTAGTCCCGCATTCAAGTCCGCGTCAATGGCCATCTGCTTCCCTGGCATCGCATCCAAAGTAAAACGCGCCGAAACTTCCGATATTCTGCCAGCGCCCTTGGTGATTACCACAAATTGGATAATTATCAGAATCGTAAACACGATGAATCCGACCACATAATTCCCACCAACTACGAAGTTGCCAAAGGTGTTGATTACATCACCAGCATAACCTTCGCTGAGAATCAACCGAGTAGAAGCCACATTGAGAGCGAGGCGCAATAGTGTCACTACCAAAAGCAATCCCGGGAACACCGACAGCTCCAGCGGCTTTTTGACATACAAAGTGGTCATCAATATCACCAATGAGAAAGCGATATTGAACGCCAAGGCAAAATCCATGAAGCCCGCCGGCAACGGCACAACTAGCACCGTCATGATGCTAAGTACACCAACAGCGAGCATGATATCCGAGCGCTTCAATAGCGAATCGAGGAGACCGAGACCCAGGAGGCTCTCGCTTCCTGCCGATGCGCTCTGAGTTGTTTGCGTTTCGTTTGCCATAATAACTTTTTGTCTTCTGTGACTTTAGTTACAAGCCACGGGCTAGACTTCTTTGCCCTTTAGCTGATAGACGTGAGCCAATATTTCCGCTACCGCTTTGTAGAGTTTCGCCGGAATAGTTGCGCCGATTTCACAGACCTTGAAAAGTGTCCGAGCTAAAGGTTTATTCTCGATTACCGGGACACCGGATTCACGCGCCAATTCTTTAATCCTTTGCGCTATCAAACGCTGACCTTTGGCGACTACCGTAGGCGCCTCCATGCTGGACTTGTCATATTTGAGAGCAATAGCAAAATGTGTCGGGTTAGTTATCACCACATCAGCAGTCGGCACATCCTGCATCATGCGCTTGCGCGCCAAATCACGTTGCGCCTGGCGAATTCTACCTTTGAGAACCGGATTACCGTCAGTGTCTTTGCTTTCATCTCTGATTTCCTGCTTGGTCATACGCAGTTTCTTTTTGTGCTGGAAGCGCTGGAAAGCAAAATCGAAGACGGCCAGTGTCAGAAGTGATGCGGCAATCTTAAGAGCCAGCAGAAGCGCCAAAGAACCAAACTGCTGGGCGAAACGCTCTGTCGGAGAATCCATAAGTTCGAAGAAATCCATCACATCGTCAGTGATGATTACATAGGCTACATAGCCGACTAGCAAAACTTTGACGATGTCACGTATGTACTCAACCACGACCTTACTGCTGAAAACTCTCTTGAACCCTGCGATGGGATCAAGTTTATCAAACTTTGGCTCAAGCGGTTTAGTTGTGAATCGGATACCTACTTGTGAGATATTTATCAAAGTTCCAATCACAACCATCGAGAGCATGAAAGGGCCAATCGTCACAAAGAAAGTGACGACAGTGTCACGAAGCACCAGCACAAATGAACCCGCGTTCAAATGTACACTCGGCGCTGTCGTAAATGTGTGTGTCATAAGTTCTTTCATTTGGTCAATGACCATCGGCCCCAGAGCGAACATCGTCAGAAACCCAAGCCCGACAATCGCCACTGAGCTAAGCTCCATCGATTTGGCGACCTGACCATCCTCCCGGGATTTGCGTATCCTATGGGGGGTCGCCTCTTCAGTTTTTTCCTGTGCTTCGTCTTTTGACATGATCGATTGTTCTTTACCTGGAGTCCTCTGGAAGTCGTATCAACTACCAGTTGCCAAAGCTCCGATTAGGTTGTGCATTTGTCTGTCAAGAAAATTTGTCATCTGGTGCAGAGCCCAAGCGAAAACTGGTAGTGACACACCCATCATGGTCAATGCCACAGCTATCTTCACCGGAATACCGATGATGAAAATGTTCATTTGGGGGATTGTGCGAGCCAAAACACCTAGAGCGATGTCAACCAGAAAGACTGTCAGAAGAATCGGCGCCGCTAACTTCAACGCCATTGTGAAAACAGCGCCACTTAGTCTCACTAGCAAGTCAAGCGCATCCGGGCCAAATGACGCAGAGCCAATTGGGATTAGCTGAAAGCTTTCAGCCAGACCTGAGAGAACTAGGTGATGTCCATTGATTTCCAAGAACACCAATGAAGCTATCAACAACCAAAACGAGCCAAGAAGATTGACTCTAGTCTGAGTCAGTGGATCAACGATGCTGGCCACGGAAAGTCCGCTCTGGAAGCCGACAAATGAGCCAGCCATTTCTGCGGCGTAGAAAAGAAACTTTAGCGATAAGCCTAGCGTCACACCCACTAGCAGTTCCTTAACACCAATGAAAGTCAGGTCAACCATCGAGGTTGCCAGCGGCATCGGGGTTTGCATAGCAATCGGCAAAAGCAATATTCCCAGCACAACCGCAAAACCGATTCTCACCATAATGGGAATAGCGCTACGATTGAAAATCGGAGCGGCAACCAGCAACCCGGTCAGGCGAAAATTAACCAACAGGAAAGCCTGCATCTTATCGGCGCCGTAATTCATGAAATCAAACACAAACGCCTCCGGATTTAGCGGTGGCCTTGGTGGATTTTGCTCCAAATATCGTTCGTTCTATGGTACACCTCGCCTTCATCGTCAAGGGTTAACACAAACGAGGCGCCACTTTGAAACTGCGGCCGACGAAACACTTTAACTTGTTGTAATACAGCGCGATACGCGCAAAAGCGAAAGCAGAGGGACTGTCGAAAAGCTAGGTTTCTAAGAGCAAGAGGGAATATCTGTCCAAGGGGGTGGAAATCATTTCCAAGTCGCTCAAATCAAATTCAGCTGGTAAGAGTGGGTATAATCGCGAACATTCGGTTGGTAAAATCAACAATCAGGTTGATCATCCAGGGCAAAAACAGCAACAGCGAAGTGGCCACAGCAATGATTTTCGGGACGAAAGTCAGGGTCATTTCGTTGATTTGAGTAACCGCCTGAAAAATCGAAATCAGCACACCAATTATCAAACCAAACATCAGCATAGGCCCCGAGACCATCAAGGTCAGCGTTAGAGCTTCACGACCAATTGATACAACCATTTCCTGGCTCATCTATTCCTCTTTCTTTTCTTAGCTCTTGTTCATGCGCTAGCCAACATGGAATGATTCCACAAGTGACTTAATCAGCAAATACCAACCGTCAACCAGCACAAATAGCAATATCTTAAATGGCAACGAAATCATCACCGGCGGTAGCATCATCATACCCATAGACATCAACACCGAAGCTACAACCATATCGATTGCCAAAAACGGAATGAATATTAAAAACGCAATTTGGAAAGCGACACGTAACTCCGAGATAACAAACCCGGGTATCAACACATGCAACGGAATGTCATCCGGCCCTTCAGGGTCCTCGATACCAGCCAAATCAACAAACAGCGACAGGTCTTTCTCTCGCGTCTGTGTTAGCATGAATTCACGCAAAGGCGCCGTGATTTTCTTGAAAGCCTCTTCCTTGCCTATTTTTTCTTCGACATAGGGCTTCACACCCTCTTCATAGGAGCGAGTGGCAATCGGATTCATAATGAAAAAAGTGATTATCAAAGCCAGCGCCACCAGCAATTGGTTCGGCGGGGCCTGCTGAGCGCCCATTGCCTGACGCAGAAAAGACATTACAACCGCAATGCGGATAAATGAAGTGGTCATGATGATAATCGACGGCGCCAAAGTAAGCGCGGTCATCATCAAGACGATTTTCAGAGAAGTAGAAAGATCAGGACCCTCTGTAGAACCACCAATCTCAATCGAAACTTTAGGTAGCCCCTGGGCTGAAGCATCAGAGCTGATAATCAGCGTCAGCACAATCGCCAAGGCAAAATATATCAAATAGCGTGTACGCATATACAACCAATCCTATTGAGCGTTCACGAAACGATTCAATCTCAGCGTCATCTGACGCCTCGCCTATCGTTCGTCTAAGTCCGAAGTTTTACAACCCCGGTGACATCCCGTCATCCATCCATGGTCAACGTCTGATGTCTCTTGCAAATCTTTCCAAAAACTACTACGCAAATCCTAAACTACTTAACTCCCATGCTCTCAGTCCGAGCCGTGCTAACCTGCGAATCTCCACGATGCTTCTTCGCATAAGACCCAAGATCAATAATCTTTTGTTTGGCCTTGCTCAGCGTCTTGCGAAAATCAGGAGCAGACGCTCCCAAGTCTACCATTTCAACAATTTCACTGGTCTCATCAGAGCTTAACTCCAAGAGAGTCGCAATAGTGTTATCCGACACTGACAGCAACGCTCCTCTTGAGCCTATTCGCACCAATGATATCGAACGCTTGGGAGCCAAATAACATGTCTCAATTATCTCAATGGCATTAGTGCGGTTCCCACTGGATACTTTGCGACCCATCGCTTTCTTTAATAGAGTCAATGTCAGATAGATACCGATAATTACAGCTACTAGCGCCATTATTATCTTGAAAAAACTCGGGAAAATACTTTCGCCAGCCATATAGCCCGCCAACGGATCCTTTGACGATGATTCGACTAAGGCTTTGGACTTTTGCTTCTTCTCTGCGTGATTTGTTTCAGGCTGTGGGGTGATCTGTGAGGTGAGCTGAGTTGTAAGCTTTCTTGTAAGCTGCGTGTCATACTCTTTTGAGGCGCCTGATGACCCTGCAATCTTTGCATCCGGAGCGGTATTCGCCCACGTGTTAACACCATAACCAAAGAACAATACAACCACTGAAACCGTAATTATCTTGAAGATTCGCAAAAACAATTTGACGCGCGATGTTACAAAGTTTTCAGATACTCTTTTCATTTCTTTACCAGCTTCCTTGCTTATAAACCTTCTAGTTGACGACTTCCTGTCATCAAATCTGACGTGTTAAGTCAGCTTACAAATACCCATTAAGTAGACAGCGATTTCATTCTATCAGCGGGTGACATCAGTTGTGTAATACGCACACCAAAGTTTTCATCCACCACCACTACTTCGCCAAAGGCGACAGTCTTTTGATTCACCAACACTTCAACCGGTTCACCGGCTAGCTTGTTAAGCTCCACTACTGAACCTGGGCCAAGCGCCAGTATTTCGGATATCGACATTTTGGTGCGTCCGAGTTCAATTGAAATAGGCAAAGACACGTCCATCAACATGTCAATCGACCTTGGGGCCTCAGTATTCGAATCAGACGACAACTGCTGAAAATCGGCGCGTTGAGCGCTAGGCTGAGTGTAGTTTATCGAATCCGGCGAAATCGGCTCAGCGGAGGGCAAGTCTACCAACTTATCATCCAAACTGGAGTCATCTTCCCCTACCGGCTCACCTTCCATCATTGCCAGCATAGCCGCTTCGGCATCGCCTTCTTCGGCATCCTCCGGGTTGCTCTTTGCCGGAGCTTCAGGCTGATTATCAGCGGCCGCCTCTAAGCCATCTACAGCATCTGCCGGAATACTCTCGGCGGCGCCATCCTGGTTTTCGGACTGCTCGTCACTCTTCTCGTCACTCTGCTCGTTGATTTCTTGTTCTTCGGACATTCTTATTTCTCTCCCTGAAGCTCATCTACAACTTCAACTATCTGACACGCTTTTTTCTTTCCGGAAAGTCCCGGGGCCCCACGAAATTTTGTCTTACCAGCTAACTTGAGTTCTATTGGCTGATGTATAAGTCTATTCAAAGGAATAATATCACCAATATGTACGCTAAGGAACTCTCTGACCGTCAAACCGGCTTCACCCAATGATGCGGTTACCTCTGCATTAGTCCTCATCAAGTTGTTTTCATTAGTTTCACGATCATTCTCACCAATCTTTTTCTTAGTGGAATCAATCCAGTTTTGCGCTGAGAGTTTATTGATGATTCCCTCTAACGACACATACGGATAGCAAATGCTCAGCAAACCACTAGTCTTGAAAAGTTTCAACTGAAAAGAAACAACCACAACTGTCTCCCCCGGAGGAACTACCTGAACAAACTGCGGATTGCTCTCGAAGGATTGCTGTTTGACATCAATTGGTACTATATGCTCCCAAGCGGTCTCAAGATCCAAAAACAGATTCTTGGCTATTTTCGCTAGAATCGTGCGCTCTATACCGGTTAACTCACGCTCCGCCTCTATAATTTTTCCTGAGCCGCCAAAGAGACGCTCAACAAAGCTGAAAGTCAGATTGGGACTTATATCCAACACACAAGCGCCTTCGAGAGGCTCAGCGGTGAACGTGTATGTGCAGGAGGGTGAGACCAGTGACATTATGAATTCAGAAAAAGTAATCTGATCAACTGACACCAACTCCACATCCACAACCGCTCTCATCATCGCTGATAAGGAACTACCAAAATGACCAGCAAAGTTGTCATGCAAACTCTCCATCGTCCGTATCTGATCTTTGGAGACCCGATTCGGATGTTTGAAATCGTAAGCGACAACTGGACGCAGAAGTTCATCGACATCGCTGGAGCTGTCATCCATATCAACATCGCCGCTGGCCACAGTAGTGAGCAGCGCATCAATTTCATCCTGTGAAAGTATCTTGGCCATCTTAACTAGTTTTTTTCAATTCTTGTTCGAAGCGCCATTATTGGATAACAAAGTCTGTAAAGTACACCGCCATCAATTCTTCGGTGTCCAAAAGTTTTGTGACACGTTTCTTAATCTGCAAGCGAGCAATTTCTTTTTGTTTCATGTCAGTTAGTTGCTCTATGTTCTTAGAGCCGAGGATAGTGATTAGAGCGTCCCTGATCTGCGGCTGACGAGCCTTGAACAAATCCATTGTCTCTTCATCACTAACTTCAAACCCAATAGACGCCGAAAGGAATCGTGTCCCACCAGTGCCAGCGGGATTGACAATCACATCGCCAACTTCAAAAATATGACTCGCACTACCGCCCTCTTCGCCATGCTCAGATTTTTTCTTCTTCTTTTTCTTCTTTTTCTTGGGAGCTTCATGCTCCGAACCAGCTTCGTCACCACCGTCAGCCATTTCAGCGTTTTGATCACCGCCGACCATCGGCTTAACAAATTTCAAAGTGACAAAATACCCGCCAACAGCCATTACTATGACTATGCCGAGCATGATGCCATATTTCTTGATAGGCGATCCCGCCGGCGCTGGCGCGGCTTCTTCACCATCTTTCACTACTGTTTTTTCATCGTCTGCCATGATACCTGGCCTCCATGCCTGGAATCAATCCCCGCCGAGGCGCGCCCGGCGGGGATATTCCGTTTGTTACTTATTCAACTAACGTTTCAGATTCACCAACTCATCGAGCATACTGTCCGATGTTGTAATGATTCGTGAATTCGCCTGGAATCCACGCTGAGCTATGATCATATTGGTAAACTCAACTGCGATATCGACTGAACTGGACTCCAAAGCGCCCGAAGAAATCGAGCCCGAGATAGTCTCACCGGCAATACCCAAAACCGCCTGACCTGAGTTAGCCGAAACCTGGAACAACGACCGTCCAGCCTTGAGCAAACCGCCCTGGTTATTGAAATCGGCCAACATCAACTGCGCCAATCGTCGACTAATACCGTTGGTGAAAATTCCGTTGATATTACCAGACTTGTCGATTGAAATCTTATCAAGAATACCGACTGTGAATCCATCCTGGTTGATAATCGACGCGGTATGCGGAGATGCAAATCCGGTAAGACCGTCATAGGCCCCAACCGAACCTACATCCAAGCGAATAGACATATTCTCAGCGCCGTTTCTTGGGTCAATCACCATTGGCGAACCACCGGTGAATGTCTGTAAGGTTCCATCAGGATTGAATGACACTTCACCTATCGCCCCGGAAACTGCCGCTTCACCGTTGGGTAGCTTCACTTCCCAGCTCCAGGTATTCGACGAAAACTGTTTGGTAAACTCGATAGTCAAAGCATGCGTTCCGCCCTGACTGTCAAAGACAGTAATCGAACTGGAGTGAGTGGTTGGCTCAGTAACAATAGTCGCGGTTCCTGCCGCCAGAGGAACATTGCCTTCGATGTTGACACCGCTATCGCCAAGACCGGAGATACCAACAACCATGCCAGTATCCTGATCGTAAACTGGTGTAAGGATTTGCGGTCCAGGAGGATTGCTGACACCGGGCGCTGATAGTGTCATCGTATCAACGATTAACATATGATCAGGTGTGCCATTCGCCGCCGAGAGGCGCGCATTAGGCGCAATGCCAAAGACTCTATCAAGGATATCAGCCCCGGAACCTGAAGATAGTGATGACTGTATGTTGAACTTTGAACCCTCACCCGCATAGTCACGAGTAATCTGAAGTTCTCCGCCTACTAATTGCGCAGTTACACCTGTCAATTGATTGATTGCCGCAATAAGGTCGCCCACAGTCGAAGTGTCAGAGAGTCCACCAATAAGCGTGGAACTCGGCGCTCCATCGAGAGAAAGACTAAACGGTGTAAAGTCAGTCACTCCCAGGTCGTTCTTAAGACTTGTCCCGGTGGTCAAAGTTAACGCCGCCGGATTCGTTCCAGAGAATGAGGATTGTGTCGGTTGCAACACCGTTTCTCCCGGCTGTAGCGCTATCGAAACTGTATGAGTCGCTCCTACGCCATCTTTGGCCTTACCAGTCACCAAAGAAATATTGGTAGGACCGGCGCTAGATAGAGTGGCAAACGAATCCGTTGCGGTTGAGTTAAGATTATTGGCAAACTTGATAACTTCAGTGGCCTTGGCCGGATCTTGCTGTCCAAACGGAAGAGTAATATTTCCAATTTGAGCTGTAGAAGGGATATTGCCACTGGCGTCAGCCATTTTGCCCTGCACGAAAAGACCCGTAGACGGATCAACCATGCTGGAATTCGCGTCAAAACCAAAAGCCCCGGCGCGCGTATAGAATGTGCCTGTGCCATCAGAGAGCACAAAGAATCCGCTTCCCTGAAGCGCCAAATCGGTAATCTGACCGGTTGACTCTAGACCACCCTGCTGAAATAGTTTATCAATCGAAGCAACCTGCATACCCAACCCCAGCTGAACCGGGTTAGTGCCACCAGAAATCGCTGTTGCGCGACCGGCGCCTTTGGATGTCTGTACCAAAGCCTCCTGGAAATTGGCTCTACTGGCTTTGAAGCCGATGGTGTTTACATTCGCAATATTGTCACCAATCACGTCCATTCGGACCTGATGGTTCCGCAATCCGGAAACACCTGCAAATAATGATGCGCTTAAACTCATTGTTTCTCTTCCTCCTTACCGACATTCATCAGCGATAAGGCCTCCCTGCTTCTTCCAACAACGCCACACTTTTTCGCGCTATTTGCAGAGTCCAGCCGTCCCTTAACTGACTTACTTGTCGATGTCCTGGTTTATCGTTCTGTTTTGTTTCTTCTATTTTCTTCTTTAGTTACTGCTAACTCTTCGTTACAAAATCACCGCTGAATCTATTGAGGTGAACACACCTTCTCGTAGGTTGTCTTTGTCAAATGCGCTGATGACTGTCCTGTTTGATGGTGAGACTACATAGGCCGCGTCATCAGTTAAAATCAATGTCTCACGAGCCCCTTTACTTTCGGCTCTATCCATCGCGCGGGATAACTCTTCAATTTTCGCAGGAGTCATGTCAATCTTACGACTGTGAATTCTAGCGAGAGCGTGTTTTGAAAATTGCACTTCCTTTACCTCTCCTGCGGCCTGTGACAGCTCATTTGCGAATGACGGACCTGCAACGGGTTCGACTGCTTTTGCCAAGGCCTTTGGAGCTCCGCCTGTCAAGGCTTTTGGCGCTGACGTAGTGGGATTTGCTCCCAATTGCTTAATCATGCTCACCGAAGTATTGTAATTGCTAATCTTCAACATTTTCATCTCCTGACACCATCACGGACTTGCTTACCTACCTGCTGGCGCCACTTAGTCAAATGCTAGTTGCCGTCATCTGTATTGATTTCACGAACATCACCAAGAGCAATCTCGGCCCCGTCAATCTTCAAGAATGCAATACCGCCACGGTATACAACACCTTTCACGATTCCAACAATAGACAATGACGGGTGCAACGCTGTACCATTGGCGTCTGTAGCTGTGATTTCTACTGTATATGAACCAGGTGTCGCTCTTTCTCCTGCATCATTGTTGCCATCCCAAACGAAACTGTTCCGACCACCAGCGACATCGTCGATCTTAATCGAACGAACGATATCGCCATTGGCGTCTAAAATCCGAATATCTACATCACTGGCGAATTCATCCAAGTCATACGAGACTTTTGGAGTGTTTTCCTCACCCAGCGCAAGCTCTGAGAGATTGGCAATCACTTCTCTGTCAATAAGCTGTGCCGCTACTGAGTTGTTGATTGTTTGATTGTTGATTACATCCCAATCAATAGACGAAGCCAGGTTAGAATTCATATTCTGCAACTGTTCAAGTGAACTAAACTGAGCCAATTGCGCTATGAACGCGCTGTCCTCCATCGGACTCAGTCGATCCTGATACCTCAGTTTGGTAACGAACAATTTCAGGAATTCATCTTTCCCTACTTCTTTCTGCGACCCTGTCGGGGCTGGCGTCCCTTGCGGGGTGGTTTGTACTGGTGATACGTTCATTTTGTTTACTCTTCTTTTTCCGGTTTTGTACTTTGTTTTTCTATTTAGTAATTGATTGGGCGTTAGGCATGTGTATCAACGTTCCCGGCGTTCACTACATTCCGGGCCCATGGTGCGATTGCCTCACTTACACTGGCCGGCTGAGAAAACTCGTCTGAACTCTCAAGCGCTCTATGTATCAGTCCACTTTGTAACACATCTGAATACTGACGTTCCAGTTCATTTTGTCCCTGATTGAATCCATCTTGTGAAACTTCAACATCTAATGAATCAAGAACCAATCCTTCGGCGCTCAAACGATCCGCCAAACTATCCATCGAGTTCAACGCCGCGACCTTGGCGGCCTCGCTGGTGACAGTTAACGTGCCCTGAACGTGATCTCTGATTAACTTCACTGTCAGTTCTGCTGTGCCTAGATGTTTCGGAGCTATTTGTAAACGCAACGATTGAACACCCGATTTCAACATTGAACCAAACTTCTCCGGCACAACTAACTTGCCTGCTACTTTGGAGCTCTTTGCGCCGTTTGCTTCACGAGTCCCATTTCTTTCGGCTTGCAATTGAGTCAGCGCCTCGAGTGACGCGCTCTTTCCGTCCAGCTTAATTCCCTCGTCAAGCCCACCCTGTTGAAGCGCAAAGAACTCCTTGCTCAGAGTAGTGTTCTGCGGAACGACGTTTACCAATTCGATTGCGTTGCTGGCGGTAATTCCCGGTATTTGAACCGTTCCGGTCATTCCCTGTTGTGTTGCTGTTTGCGACTTGGTGATTACTTCCATTCGCTCTGGCTTTTGCGACATCAACGCGCGCACAACCGTCGGAGCGACTAGCTTCACCGAATTCAACTGCTCCAGGGCTTTCAGATTATCAGCCCCCAGTTTACTTTCAGTGTTTGCGCCATTATCAGCAACCGACTTAGCGTCAAAGTCTCTAATCAGCTCCCCGATGCTTCTCAAGTCAGTCCCGCCTGCCAAACTCGCAGTTTGACCAATGGGGCCAATAGAGTTCTGCGTATTTGGTCCCGCTGAAGATCCGGATAAAAATGTCTCCAGTGACTTAGCGCCAACAGCGCCCGAGGCGCCAGTTGAGCTACCACTCTGTCCAAACATCTTCGCTGTTAATTCCTCAGAACCAGCGGCCATTGAAGCGTCAAAAGTGGAACTTGCGAGTAGACCATCGCCGGCAAACGAACCGACACTGTCACTGGCTGAATTCAGCCCGGTGAAAAGCTCCACGCTTGAACCATTGACGCTCTGGGTTGCTTGTAGCTTGGTTGCGCTCATGTTGGCCGAATTCACTTCACTCAGCAAAACATTAGCCGGCGCCTGCGCGCCGTTGCGAATCGAAGAATCGACTCGCTCGATAGCATTCTTGACTACAGCGGCCTTACCTTCAGAGTTGTAAATGTTAGACTTCACCTGATGGTGAGCTGCGCCATTGTGCTTTGACACCGGAGCAGTGTTCTTGTCTTTCGGAGTTGATGTTTTCGCGGCAACTCTTCTACCTGCTTCATGTTTAGCTGTCGTTGATTTCGACGCAGAATTCACGTTTGATTTTCTTGTGGATCTATTAGATCTGTCACTAGACTTTTCGACATGCGATGTAGCGGATTTGGCTGTGGCTTTCGAGGCCGGTTTTGCGCTGGCGCTCGCGAATATAGCTCCAAAGTCTCCGGAGCTGGCGCTCTCATTACGTCGTCTTGAAGTCGACGACACACGAGAGCCTGCGCCTCGCGCCGCGAAGAGATCGCTTAGTGATGATTGTGAGCTTGTAAGCGCCATTATCTGTTTCCGTTACTTCCCAATATCTCTCTGGATCTATTTGCCTGAGAGAGTAATCATTTCCTGTGAGATTCTTGCGCCACGTGATGCAGGGAGCATTCCCAAAATCTTTGACGCTTGCGCGGATTTCATACGTGGCAAAATCGCCACAATTGTCTTGTTATCCAGCTTGACCAACATCCGCGCCACTTGTTCGGGCTTCATTCCGTTATAGAGTTTCGCCAAACCCATATAACGCGCCGCCTCGACCTGATCGACCCTATTTAGTTTCTGATTAACTGTGCGCTCCAGCGCCTCTAAGCGTTTAGCTTTCTCGTCAAGCGCTTTGCTTCTGGTGGCAATCTTTTTCTTTTCAGTTTCGAGCCAGCCTAGCGCCTCTAGAGAATCATTGGCCGACATTGAGCTGTGACTCTCACCCGAACCGTTCTTAGCTGATGATTTGCTTGATGACTTCTTCTTGGAGCTTGAATGCCCTTTGGACTCATGTGACGTTTCTGTCGGATCTGTAAATTGTGTGTCTGCCAGAAAACTCAAATCATCCAGCTCAGAGAAAATATCCGGAGTCTCCTGCTCGGCTTCCTCGGCGTGTTCCTCTTCGACATGCTCAGCGCTTTCCGCTGATGCGTCTTCGGCATCGGCGCTCTGCGGATGTTCACCTGAGATCATTCCCATCATTACTCCGATTGTCACCACCAAGGCTCCAACCCCGACAATGATGTACATCATCATATCGCTCTTAGGCTTTTGCGCCGGAGCCGCATCCGCCGACTGCTCTTCAGCTGAACTTTTCTTTTCTTCGTCTGCCATACTCTGCTTCAATCTTCTCAATGGGGCCGCCCATCTCGGCTGGCCACTCGGTTTTGATGCCTGGTGCGCAACGATTCTTTCGCGCACGGACATTTATCCGTTTGCTGTATTGCAAGAGCGGCGCCGGAGCAGCGCTCTTCGACATACCAGGATGAATAACAACAAGTTACACTAGATGGGAGGATTGCAGAATAGATGTATGGAGGTCGAAATACGAAAGTATTTTCCGGCCAGCGGAAGAGTTTTCCGTAAGGCCGGATGCTAAATTGAAGAGGATTGGGATAAGCGTTATTGAATCGTATATAGTGAATCAAGGTCTATACATTCCCACAGCAAGCTATGGGCGAACCTACTAGCAACAAACAGGAGGCAACAATGAAAATAATAGCGCTTATTGCAGTCGTGGTATTCTCATTCGCTATTCTGATTTCCTGCCAACAGAGCATGTGTGTTAGCGAGGGCGCCTCTATTGCTACGCCTTATGGCTCTAAACTCGTCGAGCAACTCCAAGTTGGTGACATCGTTCTCTCCCCAGACCCGGTGACAGCGCAGATGTACACAGGGCGCGTAGTATCGATTCAAACCGCCGCCAGAAAGTGCCTGGTAATGACATTTGAAAACGGAGCGGTGTTGCGTGTAACTCCCGAACACCCGGTGTGGGATGCACTGGAATCTGAGTTCAAGCCTGCGGCCGAGTTTTCCGTCTCTGATTTCGTCTCGGTTTCGATTCCCGAGTCCCAAGCAAAAAGTCGGACGAGAATCATTCACATTGACAAACAAGTTGAGAGGTGTCGTGTGTTTAACCTTTCGATTGCTTCGAGGCCCCATACTTTCGTTGCCAACGGTGTCGTGGTTCACAATAAACCTCCTCTCCCAAATCCACCGCCTCCACCTGTTACTGATTTGAGAGTCGAGCCTGTTGATGACACCTCGGCCCTGGCGATTTGGACAGAACCTGGACCAACGTTCACCAGACTCTCTACCGCCCAATTCTTTCTGGATACAGTAGAAGTAACAGACTCCACTCTGGACATGGCGAGAGAAATCACAGTAGACCTTATGGCAACGGCTGGCGGTTCGGTTGATTCGACCGTGCTCACCGGACTCAAGCCATCAACAGCCTATCATACGAGGATGCGCGTATTCGGAGGTGGCTTCTCTGCCCTTTCAAATTCCGCGATATTCACGACAGGGCCTTGATAAGTCGTAGCTCAAAACCCTCGCGGTTTTGAGGATGTCTGCGTTAAGATAAAAGTAGCCTCAAGACAGAAAAGTCGAATCCACCAGGGATTCGACCTACGAAACTAGCGGATTCAACAATGTGCATGTAGTTCTCCTACATCAACGGAGGACTCAATGCCTGATGTCGTGGTGTTTCCAATCTTGTTGTACGAGGCTTAGCGGTTGGTGTCGGCTCCTCCGTTGGCGCAAGAGAAGGTAATTCTGCATTCACCGCAGCTTTGATTTGGTACATTTCTTCAGGCTCTAAGAGGTCTATTTCGCCGCTTGTCGCAATTTTCACTCTGTCTGCAAATTTATGAATACGAGTCAACATTGGGCTGATAGTGCTTAAGGTCTTGGCGCAAAAGCTCGCACAGTCTTCGTGAGAACTGGCAATTTTGTAACCAGTCTTGCTTGATGCGACTAGAATACCTTCATCCCTCAAAGGGGCAACGACACGCAGTCTGAATGCTTTCGTGTTCAACTGACGTAGTGTCACGCTCTCGATTGAGTCCACGAGTTCACCTGAGTAAATCCACCTATTAGATCCAAATCGAAATTCCTCCACCAATTTCTGTAACAACAATGTCTGCTCAAAAATTGGATATTCTGTATTGCCTGAGTTAAGGTCGATGAATACGTGCGCAGTGTTTAACGCAGCTCTAGCGATTTTTGCATCACACTCTGAAGAAACTTCGCCTAAGTCAATGTCGTACCCTCTACCATCTTCAGGCCACACCGCCAGTCTGCTGGACTTAGGTTTGATAATTCCGAGGTAGTCTCTGCTATTTGTTTCTTTCAGCTTTGGCTCAAAATGTCGAGCCATTGAACCGGCAATAAAATCTGCAAGCTGAACGAGCCGCTCAGATGAGCTCTTTTTGAATTCAAATTCGCTCTGAAACAAGTCATGGAAAGGAGCATGCTTTTGTGCATACAATTTGACGCTATCCTGAAATTCCTCTGAGATGAAACTATCTGATACTACATCCAACCCTCCGTACTGCCTATGTAATTCTGAGAACAGCAAGTTGTGAGTGAATTTGTAGAAACTCTCTTTATAGATCAATCCTTTTGAAGAAGTGAGTTTCGACTTGTCGATTAAGAGCGTGTGGATATTTATCGGGAGCCTACAAATATCCTCTAATATCTTTTTCCTGCGGCGTGAATTTGATCCAACATTGCTTGACTTGATTTCAGATCCCTGAAAATGCCTCTTTGCGATTTGCTCTGCCTCGGCTCCGACTTGAGCAACTTTGTCACGTTCTATGAGTACCGCAGTTAGAATATACCAGCTGTGTTCTGTATGTGACTTTGGGCGAATTGCGTTGTCGCCATATTCGTCTACGAATGCGACATGGGTTGGCGTACTTGTGAAGATTGCACCTCCTGTGAATGAGTTTCAACCTGCTACGTATGGTCCTATCGTAGCATTGACCCCATAACATAGTCAATAATGAGTATAACATTCGGCGAATATCTAATTAAACCGAAAAACCGAGTCCCCCATCCGCTTGCGGTGGGTTCACTTAGACTATCCAAACCAATATAACCACCAACCCACCCTAGCCGTAGCTCAAAACCCTTGCGGTTTTGAGGATGTTCGCGTTAAGATAACAGTAGTCTCAAGGCAGAAAAGTCGAATCCACAAGGGATTCGACCTTGTATCTTGGAATTGGAGTTATATAGTAAGGGACTGGGAGAGGCTGTTTTCGACCTGAGGCCTTTGAGCCTGAAACGTAGATTAGTTCTCCCAGCCCATTACAACGAGCGCCAAAAGCCGGACGGTATCTGAG
>JAJRPM010000016.1 GCA_024280775.1 Candidatus Zixiibacteriota bacterium
CGAAGATAGTGATCTTCGGGGATGAATGAATCCAATGAAGGCAAAAGCATCATCGAATTCTCGGAATAATTTCGTTTCGTTTGCATAAAAGAATCTATTGATTCAATATCCAAAATACCAATACTTTATCAACAGGCCCCTGCGCGGGTATGACGTATTGTGGCGCTTGGCGTGATTCGACTCAAGGGATATTCTCCAACCTCAGTAGGTCAAGTCCCCTTTTCGGGACTTGACATGTCACCCACAAGAAAACACTTTCGAATCGGAAGGCGAGCGACCAATATCAAGAAATAGTCAAGTCCCTGAAAAGGGGACTTGACCTACGGATAAACGCAAAATCGGGAAATGGGTTCGTTCGGTATATATGGGTGTTGGTCTTGGAATGTTGTAGTGATTTTGTAATCTTGGTGGCTCCTGAATGTTGTGTTTTGGCGCGTTCGTCTTCACATTAGTGGTGGTGTGAGGATTTTTGGTGTAGTTTTGTGGTGAAATTGATTTTTGATCTTGGAAAGTAACTTGAATCAAGAGTATCGAAATCATAGAGAATTCGTCTTACGGAGCTCCACTGTCTTTCCCGCGGAGGCGGGAATCTAGGCAACTTTGTCATGCATCCAACTTGCCTGGGTACCCGCCTGCGCGGGTAAGACGTATCTTGGCGCTTGGCATGATTTGACCTGACAGATATATTCCAGCCTCAGTAGGTCATGTCCCCTTCTCGGGACTTGACATGTTACCCTCGTGAAAACACTTTCGAATCGGAAGGCGAGCGACCAATATCAAGAAATAGTCAAGTCCCTGAAAAGGGGACTTGACCTACGGATAAACGCAAAATCGGGAAATGGGTTCGTTCGGTATATATGGGTGTTGGGCTTGGAATGTTGTAGTGATTTTGTAATTTTGGTGGCTCCTGAATGTTGTGTTTTGGCGCGTTCATCCTCACATTAGTAGTGGCATGGGGATTTTGGTGTAGTTTTGTAGTGAAATTGAGTTTCTGATTATGGAAAGTAACCCTAACAGAGGAAGTCGAAAAAACGTCTGGGCCACCCAGCCGTGCCGAAAAGGATGATATGAGATTTAGCGATAGGACCCAGAAGGCGCGAAGGAATCTATTCATAGCGACATTTGTATCATTTGCTGTTGGAGTATTTGATGCTAAGCTGAAATCCACTCCATACTTGGAGTTGACATTACCGGAAGAACTTAATGTACTTGCGCTTGGTATGATTCCTGTACTCGTGTTCTTGGCATTTGATTACTGGGTACGCTTGAAGGAGGATAAAGAAGGTCACTACAAGTCCAAACGGATAGATTCTAAGAACGACAACCTCAGGATATACGAAGCTACTCTTGCTTCAACTCCGTATAAGGAAGGCCATCGAAATGATGCGTTCGAACAGTTCAAGAAAATGGAGGAATCTTCTCAAGAGGATTACATATTTTCGCTAAAAAAACTACACAATGTACGAAGGCAATCACTCTGGAAGGACAGGAACATCCCGCTAATCTCAGCAATGATTGGGTTGAGTTCATTGTTATGGAGAGTAATTTATTCAACAGGATGGTTTTGACAAAGGATAGCACGGTGGTGCGTGCATGTCCCGGCCTGCTTGCAACAGTCGCGTAACTTGCGCCCCTTGCGGTTTCCGTATTTTGATTTACTTTCCCACACATGCCGAACATCAAACTTACAATCGAATATGATGGTAGCGCTTACTCTGGGTGGCAGAGGCAGGCGGATCGGGATACTGTGCAGGAGGAGATTGAGAGGGCGCTGGAGAGGGTTCTCAAGGTTTCGACTACGCTCTATGGGGCGGGGCGCACTGACGCCGGGGTGCATGCGCTCGGGCAGGTGGCGAATTTTCATTGCGAGTCTACTGTTCCGCCGGAGAAATTTGCGCCGGCTTTGCAACAGCATCTCAGGCGAGATATACTGATTAAGAGCTCGCGAGAAGCCACTGAATCATTCCATTCGCGTTTTGATGCAATCGCCCGAAAATATATCTACCGTCTGAGTCCAACCCGAAGCGCATTGGAGAATCTCCGTCGCTGGGAGGCGCCGAAGCATGCCGAGTTGTCGCTGGAGCGTCTCAATGAAGTAGCCGGGGTATTTCGCGGTGAGCGAGATTGCTCGGCGCTTTGTATTCCGGCCTCGGTTCCCGATAGCGCGATGTGTGACATTCGCGAATCCGTTTGGGTACAGGACAATGACGAATTCCAATTCACTATTATAGCTAATCGATTCCTGCACAGTATGGTGCGCGCAATTGTGGGTTTTTGCGTGAAATATGCCTCGGGACCTTCTCAAGGAAATGGGGGAGGCCGCTCTCCGTTGACTCTCAGGGACATTGAGGATATACTCAAAGCGGGAAAATGGACCAGCGACCATCTGATAGTCCCGCCACAGGGGCTGTATTTGGACGAAGTCCGCTATCCTGAAGAGTAGGTGGGTTCAAACCGTCGTAGGTCGGGTTCCGGAGTCCCTTTCAAGGGACGTAGAAACCCGACATATTGGCGGTAGGAGGTAGCTTGAATTAGGTGAATGTCGGGTTTCTCCGCGTCTACGACGCTCCGGAACCCGACCTACGAAGTATGCGCTGGTGCGCTCATTCGGTAGTGGATGTTTGAATTGGGTGAGAATGTCGGGTTTCTCTCGCGCTGAAGCGCTTTCGGAACCCGACCTACGAGATGTGCTGATGCGGTTGGTAGGGCATCGGAATTGGGCAAAAACTATGGAAACGAAACAAGAGATTAGCACGTGATAGAACGCTACACATTACCAGAGATGGGGCGCCTTTGGTCGCAGGAGGCGATGTATCAAGCCTGGCTGGAGGTCGAACTTGCGGCCTGCGAGGCGATGGCCAAAGACGGTATAGTCCCGGCCAAGGCGCTGAAAAATATCCGGCGCAAAGCGGGTTTTGAGGTCGATAGAATCAATGAAATCGAAGCGGTGACCAATCATGATGTTATCGCATTTTTGACCTCGGTTGCCGAAAAAGTCGGGCCTGATGCGCAGTATATCCACTATGGTATGACCTCCTCGGATGTGCTGGACACCGCGCTGGCTTTGCGTATGAAACGCGCGGCAAAAATAATAGATAAACGTATAGTGACCGCGCTGAGTAAGCTCAGGTCATTGGTGAAACGTCATGCGCTGACTCCGGCGATTGGCCGCACGCACGGAGTGCTGGCCGAGCCGACTACGGTGGGTTTGAAACTTGGGGTGTGGTATACAGAATTGAAACGCGCGCGGGTAAGGTTCCTCGCCGCAACTGAGGAAATCTCAGTGGGAGCTATTTCAGGCGCGGTAGGGAATTTTGCCAACTTGGATCCGAAAGTAGAGAAGTATGTCTGCAAAAAGCTCGGGTTGAAACCGGCGGAAGTTTCAACTCAGGTGATTCAACGTGACAGGCACGCGGCTTTCATTTCGTCAATCGCTTTGCTTTTTAGCTCAATAGAAAAATTCGCCACTGAAGTGCGTAATTTGCAACGTTCAGAGATAGGTGAGATGCAGGAAGGTTTTGCCAAAGGTCAAAAAGGCTCCTCGGCGATGCCGCATAAGAAGAACCCGATTACTGCAGAGCGCCTGACCGGGATTGCGCGTCTGATGCGCGGCTATGCGGTCAGCTCATTGGAGAATGTAGCGTTGTGGCATGAACGTGACATCGCTCATAGCTCAGTTGAGAGAATAGTGATACCTGATGCCACAATTCTGGCGGACTATGGACTCGCGAAATTCAATGACCTGCTGAGCGGGTTAGTGATTAACAAGAAGCAAATGCTCAAAAATATTTACTTCCGGGGTGGCATTGTTTTCTCACAGCGGCTTTTGCTCAAATTGACTTCAAAAATTGGCAGTCGTGAGGATGCTTATGTAATTGTCCAGAGAAATGCGATGAAGGCGCATGATAGTGACGGCTCATTTAGAGATTGCATCAGCGCCGATCCGGATGTGACTGCGCATGTTAGTTCCGCGGAAATCGAAGAGTTGTTTACACTGGATTATTATTTGAAGAACGCCGGGAAAATTGTTGAACGAGTTCTAAAGAGCTAACCCTAGAGTTAATGCTATGGAAAAAGACGGATTCCCATTTGTATGTGGCGCATTTGTCACTGCGCTGATTTGTTTGGCGGGGCAGTTTCTGCTTGACGCTAGTTGGCCGCTGATACCCGCTGGTATATTTTTTGTGCTGGGCGTGTTTTTTGTGTATTTCTTTCGCTCACCTGAGAGAGTTTCAGATGCCGATGCGAATGCAGTGATTTCGCCGGCTGACGGGACAGCGCTATATATTACAAAGCTGGAATCCTATCCTGGGTTTGATACACCGGTTTGGAAAATTGCGATTTTTCTATCGGTTTTCAATGTGCATGTGAACTGGACGCCGATTGACGGTAAGGTGAAATTCTCGAACTATTTCCCGGGGAAGTTTCATGCGGCTTTTGTGGACAAAGCCTCCGAGGAAAACGAGCGCACAGAAATTGGAATTGAATCGCCTAATGGTATGGTGGTGTTCAAACAAATAGCCGGGTTGCTGGCGCGACGAATTGTGTGTCGTCTCAAGGGCGAGCAAGTGGTTGAGCGTGGTGAGAAATTTGGTATGATAAAATTTAGTTCTCGGGTGGAGGTGTTTGTGCCGGAGAGCGCTGAGATATGTGTCAAACCTAAGGACAAAATCAAGGGTGGGCTTACTGTGTTGGCGAATTTGGTTCCGGCAAATAAAGAGAATGCAAGCTCACTTACTGGAGCAAATGAAGAGGCCAGTTCATAGAGGTATTCCCTGGCGATAGAGTATGACCCAATCAGAATCACAAGACAACGAACCTAGACGTAAAGACTATCGCGGCTTTTTCCCGGGGATTTTTACCATGGGGAATCTGGTCTGCGGGTTTATTGCGATTATCTCAGTATCTCAGGGAGAGATTCTGGTCGGTTGCAATTTCATTTTGCTGGCGGCGTTTTTGGATATTCTTGACGGGAAAGTTGCGCGTCTGGCCGGGGCGCATTCGGATTTTGGCGTAGAGCTGGATTCGTTGGCGGATTTCACTTCATTTGGAATAGCTCCGGCGTTTTTGGTGCATGCGGTGAAGCTGAAAGGCATGGGAGAGTCGGGTTGGATAATTGGCGTGGTTTTCATAATGGCCGCCAGTTATCGGCTGGCGCGTTATAATTTGCTGGCGCAGTCCGATGAGAAGAAGAACTTTTTGGGTTTGCCGGTTCCTGCGGCGGCTTTGGGGTTGGTTACCTATGTGATTTTTAGCTACGAAGTTTGGGGGGCGCTTGAATACACCGAGTATTTGGTGGGGATGGTAATTATTTTCTCAGCCTTGATGGTCTCGCAGGTGGAATATGACGTTTTTCCCGATAAGCCGACTCGTGAGGATTTACCGAAGATAGCCCTGCTGATTGTTGCCCTCATTGGGGCGTTCTTCAATTACAAGCTTGTCTTGTTCCCGCTCCTTGGAATCTATATCTTATATGGGTTGTATCGGGAGGGCTACCGACTCTATGACAAAGCGATGGGATTGGTAGGGCGCTCGAAGAATAATGGTTCGTAAACGTAATAGCTTCACAGACCAAGAGATAGACAGATAGACAATGACCAATACTAAAGAGACAGCGAAGACGGCCAATTCCAACTCCAATTCCAACAAGGCTGTCGTCTATGTGCGCTTTAAGGACGAAGTCCTTGACCCCGAAGGAGTAACAATCCAGAAATCATTGGCGGTGATGGGTTACGACAAGGCTCTTTCGGTGCGGGCGGGCAAATTCTATGAAATAGAACTAGCCGACAATAGCGCAGAATCTGAGAAACAACTCAAAGAGTTAAGTGAGAAGGCGCTGGCCAATCCGGTCATCGAGAGATTTGAAATCCAATGGCCCGGCAAAGGCCAGTCCTGAGTAGCCCAAGGAGCTTCCAATGCGTGTAGCGGTGATTACATTTCCGGGTTCCAATTCGGACCATGATTCCTATTCGGCGGTCAAATACTGCCTGCAGGAAGAAGTAGATTACATCTGGCATCAGGACACCGATCTTTCCGGTTATGACTGTGTAATTCTGCCTGGTGGGTTCAGCTATGGCGATTATTTGCGGAGTGGGGCAATTGCTCGTTTTTCGCCGATTGTGTCGGCAGTGCAAAAGTTTGTGGCCGACGGCGGCTTTGCTTTGGGGATTTGCAATGGATTTCAGGTTTTGACGGAATCGGCAATTCTGCCCGGCGCTTTGATTCGCAACCGCTCAATAAAATTTCTTGGACAGTGGGCCTATTTGAGAGTGGAGAATAACACTACGCCATTTACTACTCGTTATCAGCGTCATCAGGTGATTCGTGTGCCGATAGCGCATGGCGAAGGTAATTTCTATGTGGCCGATGGGCAGCTTGCTGAGATTGAAGATAACAATCGAGTGGTGTTTCGCTATTGCGACAAAGAGGGCGTGGTCAATGATGCAACGAATCCCAACGGCTCTCGTAATTCAATAGCGGGGATAGTAAATGCCGGAGGCAATGTTTTGGGGATGATGCCTCATCCTGAGCGCGCCGCGGATGCTATTCTTGGTTCCGATGATGGCCTGTTGTTATTTGAATCGTTACGTGATTCGATTAACAAGCGCGCCGGAGAGAAAACCAGCGGAACAGTGTCAGCGGCATAAGTGGATTTAGGAAATGAACGCACTCAAGACACGTGATCGGACTTTCATTATATTCTCGCTAATCTTGGCGGCGATAGTCGGTGGATTAGTAGGGGACATAATTGGCCAGTTTTTACCTGATGGGCCGGCGAAGATTCTTTTTTCACGCGCATACGTGATAGGCTGGGATACAACTACAATTGACCTGTGGGTGATTACCCTTTCGATTGGGGCGCAACTCAAAATTAACCTAATATCAGTCTTGACTATGTTGCTGGTAATAGTCTATTTCAAGTGGTGGTACCTGTAGAGTATCAGAGAAAGAATCTGACGATTGAATTAAGCCATTTACCTTTCTATGGCTGGAGGCGAGATTATGTTTGAGAAACCAATACTAGCGCTGGGGATGCCCGGTCTTCCGGAGATGTTACTAATTGCTTTGGTGATTCTATTGCTCTTTGGAGCCAAACGTCTGCCGGAATTGGCGCGCGGTTTGGGCAAAGGCATACGTGAGTTCCGTGGCGCAGTTAGTGAGACTTCCGACCAGCTGAAGCAGGCGATGGATGAACCTGCAAAGCCTGAGAGTCCCAAGACAGATGATTCAACCAAGTCTGATAATTCAAAACCCACTGACACCTAGAGCGTTTCAGGCCTGTACCCGAAACTAACTATTACCCTCATAATAGATTCCACACAATGCCAGAGTTTACCAAAGAAAAAATAGCCGAGATTGCCACAGCGCTGGGGGCCAAGAAGGTCACCGAGGATTCTGAAAGTTTTCGCATTAGAGTCGGCGCTGAGGACAGCGATGAGAGAATGTCATTGGTTATTTATCCGCAAACCCTGCTAGGGAAAAAACGCGGAGCTTTGGTAGTGGCCTACACACATGGGGCTCATCTGCAATTGCACAATTGCTCGGCGTATGTAATCTCCGATGAACTGGGTGAAGTGACATTTGTCACCGAAAACGATGGTCAGCTATCCGGTTTGGTAGTTGAGCGCTCCGGTTTTTGCTCTCTCTATGCGACTCTCAATCGCGAACTAATCACCGGCGACTTCACCCAACTAGGCGTAGAAGCCATGCTCTCCGGCGTGGCGCTGTCACTGGCCGAGAGTGTCATCGATGATGACGCCAGCGCCGATTCTAGCGACTGAGCTAGATAGCCCCACATACACCTTCCCCCAAGAGTGTTGATTTTTGTTGACAAATAAAAGTCAACAAGTGGTATTGCACATGTGTACAAAGGTGTGGTAGCAGAGGAATACTACTCAAACTATGCCCAATCTGCCGGTTTACGCCAATAGTCCGGTAGGTCAGTTTCGTAGGTCGAATCCCTTGTGGATTCGACTTTTCTGTCTTGACACTCCTTTTGTCTTAGCGCACACATCCTCAAAACCGCAAGGGTTTTGAGCTACGACTGCGCTCCTAGTATGTTTGAGAAAAGAACAACGCAACGATTCAATAATAATTCTTGAAAATAAGATGTCGGGAGCACAAGGCTCCCAACCTACTCGGCTGGTCGAGTTGCAGTCATTATGCCGACGAGGAGGATGTCCCGCTTACAATAGATGCTATGTAGGTATCACATGCCTTATAATGGCAAGAGAAACCCACCTGGAAGGTGGGCCACCCGGCCATAAGCCAACATGCGCACAGCGGTAAGTTCTGCGACACCTGGTATACTACAGAGTAACTCAACATTCTCTCGCAGAACCTTGTCACTCTGACACAGCTCTCTAATAGCAGTTTCAAGTGTGGCCAACTGATTCTCCAAAACTCGCTCAATCATTAATTGTGACTTACGCACCGGGTACCACACCGCTTGCGGTGTGAAAAGTAGCCCATGCAAGCTGTGACCGATGTCCGTTTTTTCTAAGTTATTCTCCCACAATGGGTCTTGACGGGATTGGAATTGGTTGCTATAATAGTGGGCTATGGTCTCTGGGCCCATAGCTCAGTTGGTTAGAGCAGCTGACTCATAATCAGCGGGTCCCAGGTTCGAGTCCTGGTGGGCCCAATGATTTTGGGGTAGATTTTCGGATGGTTTTTGAAAGAAATCCGGGTTGCCAGTCGCCGAAAGGCGATGTCAGAGAGAGACTTATAGCGGAGATGCCGGATTAGGCTGGATGGTTTCAGCGGGGTTCCGGACTGCCGAATCAAGGGCAATTAGCTCAGTTGGTTAGAGCGTTCGGTTCACATCCGAGAGGTCACTGGTTCGAATCCAGTATTGCCCAATTTGTTGAGGTCGTTATATTACGATTGTTGCGGCGGATTTGTCGTCACAAGTTTGGATCTTTGAAACATCGAATCGGTTTAAGTAGCGGGCTCAAGGGAGTGTAGTAGCCCGCAGGAAACAGTTCAAGTAGCGGTTTTCTCAAAGTTTTCTCAAAGTAAGGTCTATCAAAAGCGAAGTTATCAATAGCAAAGAGTAGCAATAGAATTCCGATAGTAATTAGTAATGGCAATGAAACCACAGAACGATAAGACCATCGAGCAGGTGGCAAGTTGAGAACCCCAATTCTCAAATACGGCGCAGCCCACCCGCTAGCTCAGGCGTTGCTTGAGTTCGAGAGGTCATACCCGAAGCAGTCCTTTGAGAAAGGATCATCTGGGAAAGGATCATCCGGGAAAGGATCGTCAGGGAAAAGATTGTCGGGAAAGAGATTGTCGGGAACGAGAATCTCATTAGGGCTCACGGAAATTTGGCCCTATCTATCGGAAGGTTCATTGAGAACTCTTTTTCGAGCAGAAAACGCAAGTAAGGCGCGGACGCACAGTGCAAAATGCACGGCGACTGCGCCTTTTGTTTAGGTGTTGAATTTTGGGTTAATGTTTCAGAGCAATAGAACCATGATAGCAAATACGTACAGTACAATGATAGAGGCAGATGCATGAACCAAGTGAAAACCGGTGAGGTCCAGCCAATGCACCCGGATTTGGAATTGTTACTCCAGTTACAGCATATTGACTATGACATTGGAGAGTTAGAGCGCTCGAAAGAGTATATGCCAGATATGATGAACTCGTTGCGAGGCGAGATTGAAGTATCGGGCAAAGCGATTGAAGAGGCCAGCGCGGAGTTGATGGATTTGACTACTAAGCAAAAGACTTGTGAGTTGGAGGTTTCCTCGTTGCAGGAAGACCTCAAGCGTTATCAGAGTCAGATGCTTTCAATCAAAACCAACAAAGAATATGATGCGTTGGTTACGGAAATTGACACTATTAAGACTCGGGTTGCAGAGTGTGAGAATGATATTCTTGCCGCGGAGGAGCGTATTGAAGAGTTGAACAACTCTCAGGAAGCCCTTGCCAGTAACGCCAAAACAATTGCCGAGAACAATGGCAAGCAACTCGAAAAATTACAAGAGCGGATTGACTCAGTTGGTGATAAGATTGCCAAATGTCAGCATGACAGACAACGAATAGTCACGCAAGTTGGTAAGCCTTCGCTTTCCATTTATGAACGAGTGCGTCGCGGTAAGGGAGCGTCAGTAGTTGTGGCTCTTAAGAAGCGGGCTTGCGGCGGATGTTTTAAGTCTGTCCCTCCGCAACGTTACTATGAAATCCGTAAGGGTGAAAAAGTTGTTTGTTGTGATAATTGTGGTCGCCTGCTGGTGCATGACCAGTCCAGTGAAGACTAGTATTTGAGTGAATTCGAGAGAAGAAGTAGGGTTTTATGAGTAGAATGACTGACAGATTTGTGCGAGTAGCCGCGCTGGGCGCAGGTGAAGAAAAGAGCGCCGGTCGTGAGTCTGGCAATATGGATGCCGCGACGGCTTTGACTTTTGATGATGTGCTTTTGGTTCCGGATTACTCAGAGGTTTTGCCGGCGGATATTGATGTTACCGCTACTTTTGCGCGCGATATTAAATTGAATATTCCCTTAGTCTCAGCGGCTATGGATACTGTCACCGAAGCGCGACTGGCAATTGCGCTGGCTCGTCAGGGCGGTATCGGGGTGATTCATAAGAATATGTCGCCGAATCATCAGGCCGAGGAAGTCGACAAGGTAAAACGCTCCGAATCCGGGATGATAGTCGACCCTATTACTCTTACGCAGGAAAAACTTATTTCAGAGGCGCTGGCGGTGATGAAGCGTTTTTCTGTATCGGGGATTCCTATTGTAGATGAGCAGGGAACCCTGGTCGGTATTCTGACCAATCGTGATTTGCGATTTGTCAGAGACACGCACCGTCCTATTTCAGAGGTGATGACAACCAAGAATTTGGTTACCGCGCCGGCGGGAATTACGCTGGAAGAAGCTCAGGAGAAGTTACATCAGCATCGCATAGAAAAGTTATTGATTGTCGATGACAGCAATCATCTCAAAGGGATGATTACGGTCAAAGATATAATGAAGAAAATTCAATATCCGCAAGCGTGTAAAGATTCAAGAGGCAGGCTACGTGTCGCCGCCGCAGTAGGCGTTGGAGCCGACCTGGATGCGCGACTAAGCGCTTTGGCGCAACATGGAGTCGATGCTTTCATAGTGGATTCCTCGCATGGCCACAGCAAAGGTGTGCTTGATGGTGTTGAGAAAATCAGGCGTTTGTATCCTGAGATTGCGATTGTGGCTGGAAATGTAGCCACCGGGGAGGGCGCTCGGGCTTTAATCAGCGCTGGAGCTGATGCTGTCAAAGTTGGTATTGGGCCGGGTTCAATTTGCACTACTCGCGTGGTGACAGGTTGTGGTGTGCCGCAGGTTACCGCGGTGATGGAGGCCGCTGATGTTGCTGATAGTCTTGGGATACCGGTAATCGCCGATGGTGGGATTCGTTATTCGGGAGATATTGTTAAGGCTTTGGCCGCCGGAGCCAGTTCGGTCATGGTCGGCTCGATTTTTGCCGGATGCGAGGAATCACCAGGTGAGACGGCTCTGTTTGAGGGACGGTCATTCAAGGTTTATCGCGGGATGGGTTCACAGGGCGCTATGCGTAGCGGCTCAGCTGAAAGATATTTCCAGCAAAGCTCTGACGATATTTCAAAGTTTGTCCCTGAGGGAGTCGAAGGAATGGTACCTGTAAAGGGACCTCTGCTTGACTCGGTCTTTCAGTTGATTGGCGGGATACGATCAGGTATGGGCCTTTGCGGAGCGCCGAATATAGAGGCCCTGCGTGAAAATGCGCGATTTGTGTGTATAACCCATTCCGGTGTCGCTGAATCGCATCCACATTCAATTACTATCTCCAAAGAACCGCCGAATTATCGCCGAATGTGATAATTTGTGTCTGTTTCGCCAGTTAGTCTACTTGGCGATTAATCCAGTTAGTGGTATCATATCCTCGTGGGTGGGGGCGGATTAGCTGTTACGCTTAGCCATTTTGCTTAGCCTTACGGCTATCTTACCGGATTGGCCGGTTGGGTCTGTTGTTTTCGTCTAGTTGTGGACGGCCAGAGACAGCGTCCTTCCTACCTATGCTCAAGTGAAGCCGGTGTTCCAGCTTTAGGTTTTAGCTAGTCCTGATGTCAATTTGTCTATAATATGATAGTCAGGTGGGCTGTTCCGAAGAGTGTTTTTTCGGTTGCGAGTCAGAATGATTTCGGCTATCTCGGCAGAGGAGTCGGCGGATTATTCAGGCGGCCCGGTATCCAATTAGTAACTACAAGGGGTTGGTAAGAGAGAAAACGGAATTGATGTGAGTGGAGAAGACGACCGCGCGAAAGGAAAGAGTGTTATCGAGTAATCGACAGCGCTTTAAGCCCATAGTGAGGAAAGTCCGAGCGCCACTGAATCAGGACGCCCGGTAACGCCGGGGCGGAGCAATTCGACGGAAAGCGCCGCAGAAAGTATACCGCCATTTGGGCTTTCGAGTTTGATGGTAAGGGTGAAAACGAGGTGTAAGAGACCCCGCCTGAGTTGGGTAACCGATTCTTGAGGCAAGCCCCGTCCGGCGCAAGATCAAATAGGGAGAGAGGGATGATTCAGCCCGCTAATATCTCCGGGTAGGTCGCGAAGAGCGCGTTGGCAACAGCGCGTCAAGATAAATGGTCGTCCGTTACACACAGCAGAGTAGCAATACAGCGTTGTTTGAAGCGAACAGAACTCGGCTTATTTTCCGCTCATTAGATTCGTTCGACAGATTTCTTTTTGTATTCGGTTTTTTATCGCTCACTATCTTTAGAGATAGTGAGCCTGGCAGAAACCGACGGCCCATACACTTTATCTATTTGCAAAGACACAATTCCTGGTAAAGGTAGAATTGTTTGCAAAGGCACAAATGAGGCGGATGTGAAAACAGCTACAGCAGTTCAAAACAGATGGATAGTCTCTGCGGTTCCAGCTGGCGATTTGGTTGAGAAGATTGCCGCAGAGAGTGGACTATCAAAGACTATTACCTCACTGTTGATTAGTCGTGGCGTTGACTCCGCTGAAGCGGTTAAGGATTTCCTACATCCTACGCTGGACCAACTTGAGGACCCTTTTACAATGAAAGGGATGCAGGCAGGTGTCGAAAGAGTCGGCGAGGCTCTGCGCGCCAATGAGAAGATTACGGTCTACGGCGATTATGATGTCGACGGAATCACCGCCACCTCCCTGCTCTATCTTGCGCTGAATCGCCTTGGCGCTCAGGTGTCATTTTACCTGCCTAACCGCCTGGTTGAGGGTTATGGGCTTTCACATCAGGGCATTGACAAAGCCGCCGAAGCTGGTTGCAAGTTGATTGTCACTGTTGATACGGGAATCACCGCTAACGAAGAAGTTGAATACGCCCGTAGCAAAGGCATAGAAGTGTTGATAACTGACCATCATGAAGCCGCTGGTGAATTGCCCAAGGCAGTTTCTATTGTCAATCCCAAGCAACCGGAGTGCAACTATGAAGGCGGTGAACTCTCTGGTGTGGGAGTTGCATTCAAGTTCGCCCAGGGGTTGTATCAAAGTTTGGGGCAGGACGCTTCGGAATTGTATGAGCATCTTGACTTAGTGGCCCTTGGCACCTCAGCTGATATAGTGCCGCTGGTTAAAGAAAATCGCATATTGACAAAATTCGGTATCAGGGAAATCACTCGCACCAATAAGCCGGGTTTGAAGTCACTGGAGTTCGTTTCGGGGTTGATTGGTAAAGAGCTAAATGCCAGTCACATTGTTTTTGTGTTGGCTCCTCGAATAAATGCCGTTGGTCGTCTGGGTGATGCTTCAATGGCGATTCGCTTGCTTACCACACGTGATGACCGAATTGCCTCGGAAATCGCTCATACCCTTGATGAGGAGAACCGTCGCCGCAAGGAAATCGACGGAGAGACATTGAATCAAGCGCTGGCGCAAATTGACGGCCAAATTGATGATGACGAGGACAGTGCGATTGTGCTGGCTTCGGAGGGATGGCATCAGGGTGTCATAGGAATTGTAGCTAGTCGTTTGGTGGAGCGTCATCATGTGCCGACAATTATGATTGCCATTGACAAAGGCATAGGTCGCGGTTCGGCTCGTTCGATTCCGGGATTCCATTTGTGCGAGGCTCTAAAAGAGTGTGAAGACCTGCTGATGCGTTATGGCGGCCACAAGTACGCCGCGGGACTTTCTATTGCGCAGGAGAATATTCCTGAGTTTGTTGAGCGCTTCAAGGCCGTGTCAAAACGCAAGCTCAATAGCGAAGATTTGGCGCCTAAGACATTTATCGATATGGAAATAGAGTTGAGTGATATCAATGAAGATTTCCTGAACTCTCTGGAGGATTTTGAACCATTTGGCCCTAAGAATCTCCGTCCGCTCTTTATCACTCGCAATTGTGATGTCTCACGTCAGCCTATGCTCGTCGGTCGCAATCATATTCGCATGAGAGTCAGCAAGGGCGGGGTGTCACATGATGTGATTGGATTTGGTCTCGGCCGTTTTGTTGAGCCGCTTAGAGCTAACAGCTCACCATTGGATATTGTCTATGTGGCTGAGTTCAATGTTTGGAATGGTGTCAAGCGCATTCAATTACAACTCAAGGATGTTCGCTATACCTCTGAATCTCTTGATTCGGGCTATGTGGCCTAAAACCGGATTGATATCAGAGCGATATCGGCGCGGTAACGGAGTGATTAAGTGAGTTCCGGAACTCTACTACAGCGATTTGAGGCTGGCGATATTCGAGCCCTTGCGCGGATAATCAGTTTCGTCGAAAACCAGGAAGACGGTTATCGCGAACTGCTTTCGCGTCTGTACCGCAAGCCGCGTCATGCGGTGCGCATTGGTCTAACCGGCCCTCCCGGGGCGGGCAAATCTACCCTTGTCGATAGCGCCTCGCGCAAAATGCTCAAAGCGGGCAATGATGTCTGCGTAATCGCAGTAGATCCATCATCGCCATTTACCGGCGGCGCCTTGCTTGGTGATAGAGTTAGATTCAAAGAGGAAACTCAAGGCGGCAGGCACTTCTTTCGTTCGATGGCCAGCCGTGGTTCAAGCGGTGGATTATCGGGGGCCACTGATAATGTGGCTTTGGTTCTCGATAGTTTTGGTTTTGATTTTGTTTTGATTGAGACCGTCGGTGTCGGACAGGTTGAATTGGATATAGTGAATAACTGCGATTTGGTGGCCGTAGTTTTGGTGCCCGAATCCGGGGATGCGGTTCAGACGCTCAAGGCCGGGTTGACTGAGATTGCCGATATTTTTGTGGTCAACAAGGCGGATCGTTCGGGAGCAGATAGAATCGTGACTGATTTGACCTCGATGCTGATGTTGCGTAGTGGCCAGAAGACACATCCTACGGTCGCTAAGAACCCGAATATTCCGGTAATCTCTACAGATGCGGTTCATGAGACCAATCTGGATGAATTAGTAAACTATTTCGATTCATTGATAGCCGATCGCAAAGAAAGCGGCGAATTTGATGTTCGCAGGCGTAGGCAGGTGTTGCGCAAAGTTTCTCGTTTGCTCCAGCACAGATTTATGACCGAAACGTTGCAAAGAAGCTCGTCGAAGGCCGAAATAGATCGCGCGGTGGATAGTATTCTAGCCGGAAAAGACGATCCCTACTCGACCGCCGATAGGCTTTTCTCCGAGACCAACCTAGCTCCACAGTCTTGCTAATCGCTCTAAATCCCCTATATTCAACGAGAAAGCGGTAATTCTGCGTTACCTCTCTGGAGCGCATGAATCGCTTCGGCTCCAATTAGTCGAATTAACCGGGGTCCAATAGGGGTTAGTAAATATATGTCCGAAAAGCAACTACAGGAAAAGAAGCTACAGGAAAAACAAGCGCCAAAGCCCAAATCCGCGCCGGAGGCTAAGGCCAAGAGATTCTGCACCATATCTGATGTCGAAATCAATCGGCTTTATACTGCCGATGATATTGACCAGAGCAAGCTGGCGGAAAAACTGGGCGAGCCGGGCGAGCCGCCGTATACGCGCGGTATTCATCGTGATATGTATCGTTCGCGCGGCTGGACTATGCGTCAGTTTGCCGGTATGGGTAATGCGCGCCAGACCAATGAGCGCTACCACTATTTGCTGGCTCAAAAAACCGGTGGTCTTTCAGTGGCTTTTGATTTGCCGACTTTGATGGGCTATGACTCTGACCATGCGAATTCGCTCGGTGAAGTGGGTAAGTGCGGAGTGGCGATTGACACTCTTGCGGATTTCGAGGTTCTCTTTGAGGGAATCGCGCTAGATGGTGTTTCTACTTCAATGACCATCAATTCTCCGGCGTCGATTTTGTTTGCGATGTATTTGGCGTTGGCTGAAAAGCAGGGAGTCGCTTGGGATAAACTGCGCGGCACTCTGCAAAATGATATTCTCAAAGAATACATAGCGCAAAAAGAATGGATATATCCGCCTCGTCCATCGGTGCGACTGATTACTGACTTGGTTGAGTTCTGTGTCAAAGAAGCGCCGCAGTGGCATCCGATTTCTATATCGGGATATCACATTCGCGAGGCCGGTTCTACCGCCGCGCAGGAATTGGCGTTTACACTTGCCGATGGGTTTTGCTACACCGAAGAGGCTATCAAGCGCGGCTTGGATGTTGATTCATTTGCGCCGCGGCTGTCACACTTCTTCAATGCGCATTCGGATTTCTTTGAGGAGATAGCGAAATATCGCGCGGCGCGCAGGATATATTATAAAATAATGAAAGAGCGATTCGGCGCTAAGAGTGAAAAAAGTTTGAAGTTGAAGTTCCACACCCAAACTGCAGGTTGCAGTCTCACAGCTCAACAACCCGAGAACAACATAGTGCGCACCGCGATTCAAGGACTTTCGGCGGTGCTAGGTGGCACACAATCTCTGCATACAAATTCAATGGATGAAACTCTGGCGTTACCTAGTGACAAAGCGGCTTTGATAGCGCTTCGCACTCAGCAGGTGATAGCCGAGGAAACCGGTGTAACTAACACTGTTGATCCGCTGGGAGGTAGTTACTTCATCGAGGCTTTGACTGACAAAATTGAAGCTGAGGCAATGGCCTATCTTGATGAAATCGAAGAGCGCGGTGGGGTGATAGAGTGCGTTGAGGAAGGCTATTTCCAACGTGAGATTTCGCGAGCTTCTTCGCGCTATCAAGGTGAGGTCGAGTCCGGCGAGCGCAAGATTGTGGGTGTCAATGATTATGTAATCGAAGAAACCGGGCCGTCAATTCCGGTTCTGATAATCGACCGCGAAGTGGAAGAAGAACAAGTCAAGTTATTGCAGAAGGTTCGCGCAGAACGAGACAATGAGCGTATCAAATCGGCGCTAGCCGAGTTGCAGGCTTGCGCGCGTGGTGATGGCAATACAATGTATCCGATTCTTGATGCAGTGCGGGCCTATGCTTCAGTTGGCGAAATCTGCGATGCGTTGCGCGAGGTTTGGGGTGAGTACACTGAGCCGCCGGTTATTTAGCTATTTGAAGCTAACAAAGTTATTTGATGCGGCTGTTTTTGAAAGGGCAGTGTGGTAGAAAAAATGGCAGAAAAAGATACCTCAAATAAGAAAATCCGCGTGCTCTTGGCGAAGCCGGGACTCGATGGACATGATCGCGGCATCAAAGTTATTGCCACAGCGCTTCGTGATGCAGGGATGGAAGTGATTTACACTGGACTACGCCAGACACCTGAAACAATTGTCAATGCGGCGATTGAAGAGGACGTGGATGGTATCGGTGTTTCGATTCTCTCCGGCGCGCATATGACACTTTTCCCGGCGATACTTGCGCAACTGAAAAAGCAGGGTGTTGATGATATCGTACTCTTTGGCGGAGGGATTGTTCCCAATGAAGACAAAGAGAAGCTGGAAAAAGCCGGAGTTAAGAAAGTTTTCACCCCCGGGGCTCCGATTGTGGAGATAATAGATTTTGTGCGTAACGAAGTCGGCCGCAATCGCGCTGACGAGAAAATTATGTAATGCTCACATGTAAGAGTATGACGCGCTTTCTCTAAGTTTCCCGCAATCCTCTGCGAAAGTTCTAACCCAATAACATTCATGACATACGAATTCGGACAATTTAAGATATCGGCGATTGTGGAGCATCGGTTTTTCCTTGATGGAGGAACTATGTTCGGAGTGGTGCCGCGCAAAATTTGGGGGCGCATGCTTCCGGTGGATGATGAGAATTTTATTCCCATGTCTTGCACCTTGTATGTGGTTGAGGCAGACGGCAAGCGCTATTTGATAGACACCGGTTTGGGTGATTGCTTGAACTCGATGGAAGAGAAGATCTACAGCGCCAGTAATGAAAGCTCCTTTGACGCTGAGTTTGAGCGCCTGGGAATATCAGCTGATGATATTGATGTTGTGTTGCTGACACATTTGCACACTGACCATTCAGGCGGGGCGATGCAAAGGAGTGGCGACGCCTATGTCCCAAGATTCAAAAATGCCACCTACTATGTGCAACGACGTGAACTAGAGGATGCGCTTGCTCCCGATGAGCGTAGCGAAGCGGCATACTCACACGAACGCACCAAGGCGCTGGCGGATTCAGGTCAGTTGCAATTGCTCGATGGGGACACTGAAATCGCCACTGGAGTCTTTGCGGTTGTCACAGGCGGACACACCGCGGCTCATCAGGGATTTGAGTTTATCTCTGAAGGCAAGAAAGTGGTCAACTATTGCGATGTCGTGCCTACCAGCAGTCATATCAAACTACCCTATGGCGCATCAGTTGATCTCTATCCACTGCAGACGCTGGCTTTCAAGAAAACACATATTTTGCCATTGGTAGATTCCGATGTAGTGATGGCGTTGGCGCATGATCATGACAAAACCTTAGTGCGTTTCAGAAGTGACGGCAGAAAAATCATCGCTGATTCAGTGTTAGCGCCAACTACAGCCTAAAGACTTTCACTACTCAATAGAGCAATCCAGAATAATGTCACACAAAGAAAAACTGGACAGATTAGCCGAGGCGCGGACCAACTCCCAGCTGGGTGGCGGGCAAAAGCGCATTGACGCTCAACACGACCGAGGCAAATTGACTGCTCGTGAGCGAATAGAGTTACTGGTGGATGCCGGGACTTTCGAAGAATATGACGCGTTCGTGACGCATCGCTCTCGCGAGTTTGGTCTGGATTCAAACAGGCCACTAGGTGATGGAGTTGTTACTGGCTCAGCGCTAATCAATGGCCGACTGACATTTTTGTTTTCGCAAGACTTCACTGTCTTTGGCGGCTCACTCGCTGAGGCTCACGCGCAGAAAATCTGCAAAGTTATGGACATGGCGGGCAAAGTTGGCGCTCCGTTAGTTGGAATAAATGACTCCGGCGGGGCAAGGATTCAGGAAGGTGTGGTGTCACTAGGCGGGTATGCGGAGATATTCTTGCGCAATACCATGCTCTCAGGTGTAGTCCCGCAGATTTCATTGGTTATGGGGCCGTGCGCCGGTGGAGCCGTGTATAGTCCGGCGATTACCGACTTCACGTTGATGACGCGTAAAACGTCATTCATGTTTGTCACCGGACCGAACGTAGTCAAGACTGTGACACATGAGGAGATTTCCTCCGAAGAGTTGGGTGGCGCTGATTCGCACGCTTCGGTTTCCGGTGTTGCAAGTCTGGCTTGTGATAATGAAGCAGACACAATCGAAACAGCGAGAAAGTTGTTGAGCTTTTTGCCACAGAACAATGCTGATGATCCTCCGATTGTCGCCTGTGATGATGCATTTGACCGAGAGATTACCGAGCTTGATTCGATTATCCCGGATAACCCTAATGCGCCTTACGATATCAAGGATGTCATAAAGCATGTGGTTGACTCCGCGGACTTTTTGGAAATCCAACCGGATTATGCAGGCAATATAGTAATTGGTTTTGGTCGACTTGGCGGCAAGACAGTTGGTGTGATTGCCAATCAGCCAATGGTTCTTGCCGGAGCGCTGGATATTGCCGCCTCGCTTAAGGCCGCACGGTTTGTGCGGTTTTGTGACGCTTTTGGTATTGGCTTGCTGACTTTTGAGGACGTGCCCGGGTTCCTGCCCGGTTCGCAACAGGAGCACGGCGGTATAATCAAGCACGGCGCTAAGTTATTGTATGCATATTGCGAGGCGACTGTGCCGAAGGTGACAGTAATCACGCGCAAGGCTTATGGCGGCGCTTATGATGTTATGAGCTCCAAGCATATTCGCGGCGATTTCAACTACGCCTGGCCTACCGCTGAAATCGCGGTGATGGGTCCCAAAGGCGCCGCGGAGATAATTTTCCGCAAGGAAATCGCGGCGGCCAAGGATCCTGAAAAGGCGCTGGAGGCGAAAACCGAAGAATACCGGGAGCAATTCGCGAATCCATACAAGGCCGCCGAACGTGGTTATATCGATGATATTATCAAACCTCGAGAGACTCGCGCCAGACTTATTCGCGCCTTCCAAACTCTTGAAAACAAAGTTGACACAAACCCTCCCAAGAAACACGGTAACATACCGCTGTAATTGATTCGGCTATTCCCAATAGTGACATGATATGAACGCGAAACGTAATACCTCCAAAGACACTGCAAAAGCAATAACCAAGGTTCTGATTGCGAATCGAGGTGAGATTGCGGTGCGGGTAATTCGTGGTTGTCGTGATTTGGGAATTGCTACCGTTGCAGTGTTCTCTGACGCAGATAGAGACGCCTTGCATGTAAGACTGGCCGATGAAGCGCTCGCAATCGGTCCGTCGGTGGCAAGCGAGAGCTATCTCGTTGGCGATAAAATAATTGCTGCGGCGCAGCAAACAGGCGCTACGGCTATCCATCCGGGTTACGGATTTCTTGCGGAGAATGCGTCGTTCGCGCAGGCTTGCGCTGATGCAGGAATAATATTTATCGGGCCGCGACCTGAGACTATCACCGCTTTGGGTGACAAAATTCAGGCGCGCAAGATGGCGTTGGCCGCAGGTTTGCCAGTGGCTCCGGGAGTTGATGCGGCAGTCACTGATGTTGCGCTGATTCAAAAAGAAATGAAACGCATTGGTTATCCGGCTTTGATTAAGGCCGCCGCTGGCGGTGGCGGCAAAGGGATGCGTATTGTGCGCTCGGATTCTGAGTTGGCCGAGGCGATTGCCTCAGCGGGGCGTGAAGCCCAATCGGCGTTTGGTGATTCGCGAGTGTTTGTAGAAAAGTATCTCGAACGCCCGCGGCATATTGAAATACAGATTTTCGGTGATAGTCACGGAAATGTAGTGCATCTCTTTGAGCGCGAATGCTCAATCCAACGTCGCCACCAAAAAGTATTCGAGGAGGCGCCGTCGAGTTTTGTCGATGATGATTTGCGGTCACGTATGGGTGAGGCGGCTGTGGCGATTGGCCGGGAGTCTGGCTATGTGGGCGCCGGGACAGTTGAGTTCTTAGTTGACGCCGAAAAGAATTTCTACTTCCTGGAAGTGAACACGCGTCTGCAGGTGGAGCATCCAGTGACCGAGTTGGTGACAGGAAAGGATTTGGTCAAAGAGCAAATCCGGGTTGCTGAGGGTCATGCGCTATCTTTCAGTCAGAAGGATGTATCTCTACAGGGCTGGGCGATTGAGGCTAGGATATACGCCGAAACACCAGAAGATAATTTTCTTCCCTCAACCGGAACACTGACAACTTATCAAGAGCCCTCAGGCCCCGGAGTTAGAGTTGATTCGGGAGTGCGCGCCGGAGCTGAGGTTAGCGTGTTTTATGATCCGCTATTGGCAAAGCTATGCGCTTATGGAGCCACTCGCAACGAGGCTATTGAGCGCATGTTACGTGCGCTGGCGGAGTATCGGATAGCGGGTGTGAATTCGACAATAGAGTTCTCCAGTGTGATTATTGATAGTAAGGCATTTCGCAAAGGGGATATCTCCACCGCGTTCTTGACGGAACACTTCCCTGACAATCGTTATGTAAAAGACGATGCCATCGCAGAGGGAAATGACAGACGCGAAGTTGCGGCCATCATTGCCGCTGTTGCTCAGTTCCGTCAAAACGAGAGAGCGCTTCCTGCATCAAATGAAGTTACAGGCCCTACAAAAGAATCGACACGACTCAAAGGCGCTTTCAATGGCGCTTTCAATGGCGCTTCGAATGGCGCTTCGGTGATGGAGACTCAAAACGTCTCACATTGGAAACGTCGTGGGCGTTCATTGATGTTACGCAAGAAATAGAACATTCTGATTGAGATTAGCATGAAACAGCATTTACTAGCGCGTGTAGAAGATTCAGAGTACGACATAGTTGTGCGCCGTGCGGGCGATGACTATCTCGTGACTATTGACGGCTCCGAGAGACGAGTGTCACTAGGCGATAGCGCCAATGGTAGCTCGCATGCGCTAATTGATAACAAATCATATCAAGTAGATCTGAAACAGCACAATGGCTCCTGGAGTGTTTACACCGCCGGAAAGAGTTACAACGTTACAGTTCAGAACTTTCAGCTTGCTCAATTGCGGAATCGTCTGGGAGTAAACCATAGCGCAACGAAGACCAAGAATCTCAAGGCTCCGATGCCGGGGCTGGTTTTGCAGGTTGCAGTTTCGGTGGGGGATAAAGTAAAAGCCGGGGATACGGTGGTTGTGCTTGAGGCTATGAAAATGGAAAACCCGATAAAGTCTGGCGGTGACGGAGTTGTCAGTAAGGTTCACGTTTCAGCGAAAGACTCTGTCGAAAAAGGCTCCCCGCTAATCGAGTTTGCCGACTGAGCGGGAGCGATTCTAGTGAAATCTCCGGAGTGTCAATGACGCGCAAGTCCGAACCCAATACTAAGACTACTTCAGGCATAGAAATGCCGCCAGTTGCAACTGGTAGTGATTTACCGCAGGGCAAAGAGTTTCAATCTTTGCCGGGGGAATTCCCCTATGTGCGCGGTGTGTATTCAGATATGTACCGTGGGCGAATGTGGACTATGCGTCAGTATGCAGGTTTCGGATCAGCGGCAGAGACCAATGAGCGCTTTCGGCGCTTGCTCGCTCAGGGACAAACCGGACTCTCGGTGGCTTTTGATTTGCCCACCCAAATTGGATATGATAGTGATCATGAATTAGCGCGCGGCGAAGTAGGGCGCACAGGAGTTGCAATTGACTCTTTGGCGGATATGGAGATGCTTTTTGATGGAATCTCTCTAGCCGATGTGTCCACTTCAATGACTATTAACTCCACAGCAGCGATATTGCTGGCGATGTATGTCACAGTAGCGCGCAAGCAAGGTGTCTCTGATGAATCAATCTCCGGTACAGTTCAGAATGACATTCTAAAAGAATTCATTGCGCGCGGGACTTACATATATCCTCCCAAACAATCAATGCGTTTGGTTGCCGATATTTTGGCATTCTCACACAAACGCCTGCCGCGTTACAATACCATTTCTATTTCTGGTTATCATATTCGTGAGGCCGGGGCTACTGCGGTGCAGGAAGTGGCGTTTACTTTGGCGAATGCGATTGCCTATGTGCAATGTGCGCTTGACACTGGCTTAGAGATTGATCAATTCGCGCCGAGGTTGTCATTCTTTTTTGCGGCGCATAGCAATTTGTTTGAGGAAGTAGCCAAGTTTCGCGCGGCGCGTTTGCTTTGGGCAAAGATAATGCGCGATAGATTCGGTTCGCAATCAGAGAAGTCTCAGCGACTGCGTTTTCACACTCAAACTGGTGGTTCGACTCTGACTGCTCAACAACCGGAGAACAACATCGTGCGCACGACGGTACAGGCGCTCGCGGCAGTGATGGGTGGCACACAATCATTGCATACCAATGCATTCGATGAGGCTCTCGGTTTGCCGACACCTCGCTCGGCGGAAATTGCATTGCGCACTCAGCAAATTATCGCCGAGGAATCCGGGGTGGCTTTCTCTGCTGATCCGCTTGGTGGGTCATATTTGGTAGAGAGTCTGACTCAGGATATTGTAAATCGCGCCGGGGAGCTTATCGAGAAGATAGATGAAGCAGGCGGCGCGATAGCCGCAATTGAGAATGGTTACTTTCGGAACGAAATATCTCGCTCGGCGTACCAATACCAGCTAGAGTTGGAGGCCCAAAAGCGAATTGTGGTCGGTCAAAACAAATATGTGGACGAGCGCGAGTCAGATACCGAAATTATGAATGTAGACCCCGCATTGGAGAGCGCTCAATTGGAGCGTCTCGCCGAATTGCGCAAAACGCGGGATAATGCAAAAGTCAGTCAGGCGCTACAGAAACTAAAGGCTCTAGCCGGTGGTTCTGAGAATATCGTAGAATCGGTGATAGATGCAGTTTCAGTATATGCCACAGTAGGTGAAATCTCAGATGCTCTGCGGGAAGTATGGGGAGAGTATCGCGCCGGTGGTGACATATAGGGCAGAGAAGCCTCAGGTATATTAAACGGAGATACAGTAATATGATTAGCATAAGCGCCATAAGAGAGATAATCAGCAAAACCCCGAGAGTTTGGTTCAAGAATTGTGGGGTTGTTTTGTCTTTGGTGTTTTTAGCAAACGGCGCGGTGGCGTATGCGCAGGACGGCGCTGATACGGGTGTTGTTGATACACCAGTGCATGAGATGACAGCCGACGAGAAAGAAATCAACGCTGTATTGCAGGAAATATTCTGGCGCGCTAGAGCCAATGACAACAGCGTTTTTTACGAAAACGAATTCTCCTATCTTAGAAAAGAAATTACTTTGGACAAGTATGTAACCGGAATAAGGTTTAGAAGAATACCTAAGCCGAATTCTGATAGTGTTACGGTCTTGACGCTAGATAGCGCAGTGATTGCCGGGGATACCGCGCAGGCATATATGACCTTAACAGTGGATGGCGGGAAGGGTATTCCACCCCGATATATGCCTACGATGCAGTATTTGTTTCGCGAAAAAAGACGCTGGATAAAGCCGCTGTCGACCAATATTTTTGAAAATGATGCATTCTACGAGCGCATGGACGACTACGAAAGAGACGCAGAGAAAGAGTCCCGAGAGTAGGGGCCAGGACGTTGGAGTTTATGTCTAGCTCAACTGCAAATGTCCTGTCGCATGTCGGGATTGCCACTAGTGACATAGATAAGTCAGTGGCGATCTATCGTCAGCTTTGCCCTGAGTTAAGAGTTACCGAGAAGATTGCCGTAGCCGAACAAGGTGTGATTGTTTGTTTCCTTGATTTTCCTGCCAACAGCTCCCAGGGGAGAATTGAGCTCTTGCAACCATTGGATGACAATAGTTCAGTGGCAAAGTTCATCGCCAAGCGCGGCGAAGGGCTGCATCACGTCTGCTTTACTTGTGAGAATCTTACCGATAAGCTACAAGCTCTCTCGGAGGCAGGTTTTCAGTTGATTGACAAGACTCCAAGAATAGGCGCTCTCGGAAAGCCCATTGCGTTTGTGCATCTCAAGTCAACCGGCGGAACCTTGATTGAGTTTGAGGAAGAGTAGAGCTAGTTTTTCTTGTTGAGGGCGTTTTCGAGTTCTCCCGGGAACTCTTCCTGCAGAGTTTCAACCAGCATTTCAATCTGACTTCTCAAGAAAATATCTTTAGTGACAGTCGGGGCGAATGAGTTGGCGCGTCCCATTGACGACCTCTCCAGATGCCCTTTTTCTACCAGTCTTGCCAGCACAGTTAGAACAGTAGTAGGCGCTAGTTTCTTTTTGAGGCGGAGTTGTAGACGTATTTCTTTGGCTGAAAGAGGACTGTTGAGCCAGAGTATCTCCATGATATCCGCCTCGAGTTGGCCGAAGAATCGACTTAGCTTATGGCCTTTCTTACGAAACATGATATGGCGCGTCCTGGTAGAGAAACCAGCCTCCAAGAGGCTAGTCTTTTTTCTTCCCGGAGATTAGCATACGAACTCCGAAAATTATTAGTAGCCCCGGGATGATATACTCCCCTAGTCGTAAGTCTAATACTCCGGCTTTATCAAGGAAGATCAGGATTCCTATTACAATTAGCGAAGCTCCCCAAAACATCATTGCTTAATTCTCCATAATATCTAAGCGCATCTATTTGGCTTCCAGTGTCCTCAATGCCTCTACCACAATCCTCGCCACTTCAGCGAGAAACTCTGCATCATCTTCACCAAAGGCGGAGATTCTGTCTGAGTCGATGTCAATTTCGCCAATGACTAATCCATCGTCAATTAGCGGCACGACAATCTCAGATTTGGTTTCAATAGAGCAGGCTAGGTAGCGCGAGTCTGCGTTGACATCGGCGACGATAACAGTCTCAGCGCTCTTGGCGGCGGCGCCACAGATTCCTTCGCCGATTTTTATTCGTGTGTGTGGTGTCAGTTTGCCAATGTAAGGCCCAACTTGCAAATGCTCTCCGTCAACCAGGTAGAAACCCGTCCAGGTGTAATACTCAAAAGAGTTGTCCAGAGTCTTAACGACTCTTTCCAAGAGATCTGTTCTTGAGGTCGCAGAAGACGCATGCTGTTGGATATCAGATAACGCCTTCTGATAGGTCGATTCTGTAGAGGCTTTGTTCATAGGTCAATATTTTAAGGATTTCACGGTATCTGCGAGTGCGCGCAGATTGTCCATTGGTGTTTCAGGTGGAATCGAGCAACCGGGGCCGAAAATGAATCGTGAATCCCGGTGACGGTGATATATATCTCGAACTTTGAACTCGATTTCTTCCGGCGTTGCTTTCAACAACCAGCCGTTGTGGTCCAAACCGCCCATCGCGAGGTTATCATCTATGGCAGTTATGCCGTCAGCGAGCGAAAGATTGGTTGGATCGGACTCGTCCCAATTAGTGATTTTGGTGGGGTAGTCTGATAGTTCGGCGAGATAATTGTCGCTGGCGCAAACGTGAAGGAGATTCAGAGCGTCACTACCTGTAGCTTCCAGAGGAATCAGGTCATACTTGCGTCCATACTCTTGATATTGCTCGTAAGTCAAAAGTGTCTTAGACGCCCATTGAGTAGTAGCGTAGAACAGTCCGTCCGCGCCGGCGTTACGTAATTCGATTGCGTACAAGCGAAAAGTCTCTGCGATTCTTTCGATAGCGCCGATTACCCGGGACTTGTCTTCGGATAGATGCGCCAAGAGTGTTTGGTCGTCTTTAACCAAATCACCGGCGATTGAAAGAGGCGTAAACATAGTCATAAGCAAATGCAAATCTGATCCAATGCGTTTGCGGATCATTGTCACAGCCTTCAGTAATTCCGCAAGTACTGGAGCGCTGGGTTGCAGGACTTGAATTTTGTCCCAATCCGCAACTGTCTCCACCGCGAATTTAGTCTTCTTGTGTTTAGAGAACTCTGAATCTGACCATTCGAGAACATTGCCCCAGTCTTCCATGTGATAGCTTGCACGCGGATTTATTTTCATCAAATCCCAGTGGAACTTCTCCTGAAAACCACACATAGCATCAGATAATCCCTGGGCTGTGGATTCCATGTGGTAGAAATGCCGCCAAACTGTTACTGCCGGCCTGTCAGGTGTTTCACCTTTGACTAATGCGTCAATTCGCTCTCTGGGTGTCATTTATTTTCTCGCACATTTTATCTCGATTCTTAACGGTATTCGCAACGCTCACTATACAACTATAGAAAGAGCAAAGCGCCATTCTCCGCAGGAATATATGGGGAGGGCCCCACAGGAGCAACCAATTTACATCAGTACAGGCGGCGGTTTGGATACTGCTCTCAGAGAGTGGGTTTTGCCCCTCTCGGGAACTCCCCACTGGGCGCCAAAACAGTGAACAATGAGCCTCCGAGCTATTTGCCGCAGTGAGGTTTCGCCGATGTATCGAGTAACGCAGAGATTGAATTTCGATTGAACTACCTACGCCTGGTTTTCAGAGACATCAGAGGATACAAATGCCAACGTCACGCAAAAAGCCTAACGCACATTCCACGCAATCCGGATCGATTCTGATTGTTGATGACGAAGAGTCATTGCGGAGCGTTATGGAAATAATGCTGACCAAAGAGGGGCATTCTGTTACGACCCGAAGCTCTGGCAATGAAGCGCTTGAGGCTATGCGTGAGAAGGTCTTTGATTTGGTAGTTACTGACATGATGATGCCGAAAATGTCCGGTCTGGAGTTGCTGAGTAAGAGTAAAGAGATCAATGGAGATCAGGAGTTCATTGTCATGACTGCCTTCGGCTCTATGGATAGCGCCATTGAGGCCATGAAACTCGGCGCCGCAGACTATATCACCAAGCCGTTCAATGTAGATCAGGTCAAGTTGGCCGTTGAGAAAGCGCTCGATAAACGCAGGCTGGTTAAAGAAAACACTAGTCTGCGTAAAGAGCTGGGTCGTGATGTGACCTTCGAGAACATAATCGGCGCTTCCGACTCTCTCAAAAGAGTGATTGATTTAGCGAGAAAAGTTAGTGAATCGGATTCGACAGTGCTGATTCGGGGCGAATCCGGTGTGGGCAAAGATTTACTGGCGCGCGCAATACACAATTCCAGTCCTAGAGTGAATGGAGCGTTTGTCACCTTGAATTGCGCCGCTATTCCTGAGAGTCTTTTGGAATCAGAGTTATTCGGGCACAAGAAAGGCTCATTCACCGGAGCGATACGTGACAAACAGGGACTCTTCCAAAGCGCCAGCGGCGGAACGATGTTTCTCGATGAGATTGGAAATATCTCGCATGCGATGCAAGTGAAGCTACTTCGGGTGCTTCAGGATAAGATGGTGACTCCGGTGGGAGAAACTGCGCCTGTTAAAGTCGATGTGCGCTTGATAGCCGCTACCAATGCAAATCTTGAAGAGGATGTAAAAGCTGGGACATTTCGCGCGGATTTGTATTACCGTCTGAATGTCATTCAGCTTGAGATTCCCAGTATGCGAGAACGTCCGGAGGATATCCTCTTGCTGGCAGACAAATTTGTCAAGCAATACAGCGAGCGCCTGCGTAAGCCACTGCGAAATTTCTCACCTGATGCGCGTGAGGTAATGTTGGCTTACAGTTGGCCGGGCAATGTGCGCGAGTTGGAAAACTCAATTGAGCGCGCAGTCTTGCTGTCCAAGAGTGACACTATCCTTCCCGAAGACCTTCCAGCTTGTTTGGTGGAAGCAAAAAGTGACGCCACTTTGAATCTTGCCAATAGTCAAATTGATAGTGAGACGGGAAATTCTAATCGCAATGTGATAGGCGCTGGAGTTGACGAAAATAGCGAAACCCTCACACCGACGCTACAGTCAATCGAGAAAGCCTATATCCACTACATAATGGCAGAGAACAATGGCAATAAATCACGCGCGGCCAAGGCCCTCGGGATAGATAGTTCGACATTGTATCGCAAGTTGGAGCGTTATGGCTGGAGCAAAAAAAAGAATCAAGCTCCTGAAAGCGCCGAATCTGACTAAGAAAAATACATAGGTATTGAACACGTTTGTTGAACAGTTTTGTTGAACAGTAGAGCAATCACACAGGGGATTGAGCAGGGTGGCAAGAATTGGAACAGGGATTGCAATCTCTAAGAGAGCAGACAGCAAAGATTGCAAACCGGGAGAGTATAGATATGAATGAACTCAAAGCAAGACCAGATGCGAGCCGTATTCAAAAAAGAGAAGATGGTTTCACGCTAATCGAGCTGATGGTTGTGGTGGTGATTATCGGGATACTTGCCTCATTGGCTATTCCGCGCTTCATGTCCGCCACTACTCGTGAAAAGCAGAACGAAGTGAAAATGACTCTCAAGCAACTGTATGTCAATATGAGAGCGTATCGCCAAGAAAACAACGCGTATTGGGGTGATGGAATCACCGCCGATAGCGCTGCCGCCAATAGACAGAATTTTGCGCCTCTGACAGTAGAGATTATGCCGACAGCCAAATATCGATATACAATATCGGCTACGCAAAACTCTTTCGTGGTAACTGGAACTGCCGATGGTTTGGATGACGATCCGGCGCCTGATACCTGGACGATGGATAACAATGGCTTGCTGGTGATGGTCTCAGATGACTCTCAGTTATGAGGCGAAGTGTAGCGGGGCTTTCAGGGATTCTGCTATTGCAAAATGCAAGAGTTAAAGGCAAAACGCGGCGCTCGGATAGCTACGAAACTAGAAACCCATTTTCAGAATGGAACATTATCAGAAGTGATTCAGAATTATTGGAGAAGTAAGTTACATAGAGCTAACAGATTAGAGAAGCGCGCACCATATCGCAATGAAACTGGCGCCTGACTTGCAATGCAGGATAGACGTACACGACAAAATCGAAAGCGCCAAAAGAATTAGAGTCGATTTTGCAGACCAAGTGGCCGAAGAGAATAACAGACGCAACAAAGAATCAGAGTAGAAATAAGAGAAAAGAAGAAGACACTAGAGTAAGCAGTTTTAACAAAACCCAAGGGAGAGACAAATGAACACACGCACACTACGTAACAACAACAAAGGTTTCACACTCATCGAGTTGATGATTGTTGTGGTCATCATCGGTATCCTCGCCGCCCTCGCAATTCCGCGTTTCATGCAGGCGACAACCAAATCCAAGCAGTCAGAAGCCAAGCAGATTCTCAAGCAGATCTACACCATGGAGCGCACCTATCGTCAGGAAAACGGCACTTACTATGCTGGTGGCCCTGCTGATTCTTCAACCGGTACCGCTTTGGCGACACTAGGTGTTGAAATCATGCCGAGCGCTTTGTACTCATACACCATCACAGTCACCGCCGGTACAGCTTTCACCGCTACCGCAACTGCGACAGGTCTTGATGATGACGCTACCAATGATGTCTGGACAATTGACCAGAATGGTAATCTAATCAACACTACGAACGACGTTACTACCTAAGCAAGTTCGTAAGCTAAGTCTGAGCGGCCACAGGCCGAACCAGATAACAGGTCAGCTATGACCGGAGAAAAGCGCTCGCCGAATCGGCGGGCGCTTTTTTCGTCTTTGGGAATAGCTACAGTGGATGGACTCCTGCAATCTGTCGATACTTTCTAGTAACGGACATAGACTAGTACCGAACCCAGATGCGAGCGTTTTAGCCCATATCCGGGATATGGAGCAAAAACTTACACCATGACTGATAATAACCTCAATACGAGCCTTGAAACACCGTCTGATAGCGGCTTAGAGGCCAACGCTCAAACTCAGGTTGCCAGGCCTGATGCTTTGCGGGTGGAGGTTTATCGGGCCGATAGGCCGGCTCCACTGGATAATCGCCGAATGCAACTACGGGCGCGTCGTATTTGCGATGAGTATCTTGAGGGAGCGGTTTTAACGCTTCCAAGAGTGGTAATTGAGGGCGCGTTTTGCGCAGGCGCCGGCAAGAGATTGATTTCTGATGAATCGGTAGGACTTGTGATTTGCCGAAATATCCATCGCAATTGTGCTGACTGGCAGGAGTTGTTTGCCGAATTTCGTCGCATTCTGGCGCCGGGAGGAATTCTATATTTGCACGCCGCCGATGCCAAGGCGGTTTTTGATCCGCATTATTCTCTGCCGTTTTTGAATCGCTTTCCAGATTGGATGGCGGAAATCTATTTGTCGATGACACTGCATCACAACGCGCCCCTGTATGCTACTATTACCGCCGATGAAGTCCTCACCTGCGCGCAGGGCTTCGAGGCCCACAACTACAGCGCCGAGAACCTGCCAGATACACCTCCGCCCTCACCGGGTAGCATCGAGTTCAGCCTAATAAAGCCGTTCTAAGCGCCAGCGAAAATTCTCATTTTCTCTTGTCGATTATCGCATTTGTCGTATCTTTACAAATGTGATGAATCGATTTATTCTCATAACTACCCTTGGACTTTTCTCCCTTACTGGAATTGATATACCTGCTCAGTTGCCTGAGGTAATCGGTGTCTTTCGGTCTGATACCTCAAATACGCTGTTTGGTAGTCAAATCGTAGCGCTGGGTGACCAAAACAATGATGGCTTTGATGACTTCATCATTTGGGATGGAAGACCTAATGCTTATCTGTACTATGGCGGTAATCCTCCCTTAGATGTTAGGAGACTTCAATTCAACACTGTCCTCAACAGAGTCTCTCCTATTGGCGATGTAAACGGTGATTCATACATCGACTTCGTTGTCAATGGCCGGAATCCAGCGCTCTGGCGCTTGAACCTCTACTACGGCGGCCCTAATGCTGACACCGTCCGCGACTTGTGGTTTGGACAGGATACAATTCGCCCGACGGGTTTTGCGGTGAATGGCATGGACATCAACGCCAATGGCAATCCTGAAATCATCCTCAATAACCATTTGAACCAGACAATCTATTTTCTTGAACTCGGTTCTGACAGTGATTCTATACCTGACTTTGCATTGGAACCTCCGAATCTTGAGTCAAACGAGTATGGGCCTTTTGGTGAGGGAATCGCCGCTGGAGATTTCGATGGTGATGGTTTCGTTGATTTGGCGGTAAATCTGCGCTTCTCTCCCTCCGACTCTCTGGTTGGTCGTGTGCTTTTGTATTGGGGAGGCCCGCAGTTTGACACTATACCTGACTTGATTATTCCAAGAAGTTCAGTATTTGAAGAGAACTTTGACTTGTTCGGGCAAGTCTTGGAGAACCTTGGGGATGTCAACGGCGATGGATATGATGACTTATACATCGAATCGGGGAATTCATCGCAAGATACTGTCGGACTAATATACTTTTGTGGGCCAAGCATTGACTCATTACCTGACGTTACAATCCCTGATCGAACTGGATTCGGAAAATCTGTAGGAGACCTCAATAACGACGGCTACATGGATTTAATAACAAGCTATCCAATACAGTCTTCAAGCGCAGGTCGAATAAATATATATTTTGGCGGACCACAAATGGACAGCATTGCAGACATTCAATTCAGAACTCCAGACATGCCAGAGTTCATGATTCTAATGGGAATGGATGCTACTGGAGTTGGCGATGTTAATAATGATGGTTTTGATGATTTTGCGGTATCCGGAGTTGATCTCAATGGCAAAGGGGTCGTATACATTTTAGCAGGCTCGGACCTCTCAACTGATGTTGAGATAATTCACGACCCAGTATTGCCAGGGACATTCACTCTCAAGCAAAACTACCCGAATCCTTTCAATCCCGAAACGACAATCGAGTTCACACTTACAAGACGCGCCCATGCAACGCTCATCATCTACAATACGCTGGGCCAGAGAATCCGAACTCTAGCCGATGAGCCACTGAGCGCAGGCGCCTATCGTGTGATTTGGGATGGAAGCGACGATAAACACAAGCAAGTAGCTTCCGGTATGTACTACTATGAACTGAAAGTTGGCAATTCGTTTGCGCAATCAAAGAAGATGATTCTGTTGAAGTGATTCTTGCAGGCCCCGAGATTGCCGCGCTTCGCTCGCAATGACAGATGGGCAATGAGTGTCAACAACTAGATCTCCCAGTCTATGCTTTGGACTGCCACAATGTGAACGTTACTTTTTCTTACGCAGAATTGAAATCATTCGCCAGGCTTTTTTGTGGTGCAGGTCAATTGCGGGATTCATGGCGCCGTATTGCGCTATCAGTTCAAATCGTCCGCTTGCAAGTATTAGAGCCTGAAATTCTGTGCAAGTGTAACTGCGTTGTTTGGCGTGATCTACGAACTCGGTTTTTTGTCCTGCGGTTTCTGAACTGATTCGCACAGTCACATCTGTGATTTGCGTCACCGCATCGAATGTGTCCGACTTGTCCCCCCACTGAGTCCGCACTGTTGTGCCGTTCTTTTCGATCTCCCATTCGGTCTTAGCGGTTTGCTCAAGGCCAAATACATCCTTGGGGTGGGTCATTTCGATGATATACAATCCATGATCATTTAGCGCATTTGCCACGCAGTCAAAGTGCTGATACAGTGATTCATTGGTCAGGACGTAGCTCATCGAATCAATCATGAGTCCTGCGATATCAATGCGCTCTGCCAATTTGAAATCACACATATCCCCCTGAGAATACTCAAGCGCCACATCAGACTCTTTCGCGAGCTTTGTGCCGAAGTCAACCATTGCCTGCGATAGGTCTAACGCATGGGCCTCGATTCCGCGTTTTGACATCTCCAAAGAATGACGCGCCGGTCCGGCCGCCAGCTCAAGCCAGCTTGATGCGTCTCGACCGATTAGTTTCTTGAATTGCGCGAGCATGAAATCACACTCAGCCGAATACTTCTTGAAACTGAAGGCAATGTCATATAGCTCCGCCTGTGAATAGAAGCTCTCATGTGCGCGTGAAGTCATTTCTTTGTTCTCGCTTTTCCGGCTAGAGATTGAACAACGAATAGCTGAGTTACATTATAAGGTAGAGATAGCTATTCTGCGGGTCAAGAAGAAGATAGTCGGGCGAGATTGCCGCGCTTCGCTCGCAATGACTGGTGAGCGGGACTGTTGTTGATGATGTGACGGTGTAGTAGAGCGGCTACTTAAGCAGGGTCATCTTGCGGGTTTCGGCGAAGGCGTCGGTTTTTAGGCGGTAGAAGTATATGCCGCTGGCTACTGAGGCGCCGTTGTTGTTTGCGCCATCCCAAAGAACCTGATGTTTACCGGCGGGGAATTCTCCCTGTGCCAATTCGCGGATTTCCTGCCCCAGTACATTGTAAATAGTCAGAGTCAGATTAGCCCGTTGCGGCAGGGTGAATGCGATATGTGTGGTAGGGTTGAACGGATTCGGGAAGTTTTGCTCCAGCGCGAATTGATTCGGGAGAATCGCAGTATTGTCATCATCAACCGCAGTGGGAAAATGCACAAACCCTTGCACGTAGACATTCATACCCTCGCTACGAGCATCAGACCAGCCAACCCAGCTACGACCACCAACAGCCAAGGTACTCGGTGAGAACATCGCAGGCGCCGCGGCAAATGAAAGCGGCTGATTACCACCTGCCGGTGTCATATCGGAGTTGAAGTTCTGAGTGTAGATACGTCTCTCAGGACCGCGTGAATCCACCCAGGCCATCAGAATATTACCAAACTCATCAACCGAAATCGACGGCTCCGCCGGTGAGGCGTTGAGATTATCCGGTATTTCCATACTTGAACCGATTTTGGCTCCGCCATTGGTGAATGCTGTCAGGAATAGTGAAGCCCCGCCTGTGTTGCTGGCGCTACTCCACAGCAAGAACACTTTGCCGGAATTATCTACATCCAAATCATAATCGGTGATTGCCGCGCCAGTTTGGTCGGCCACAAAAGAGAACGAACCCAAAAGCGCCCCGGTTGAGCCATAGCGGCGCATGTTAATCAGAGGCTTACCTACACCGGTTGTGTTTTTCCAGGCGACGACAAAGACATTACCGTTGTCGACTGTTACCGTAGGCTTCGAGTTTCCGCCGCCTTGTACATCATCTGAAACCTGAAATTCCGGGCCGGTCGGCGTTCTATTTGAATCCAGGAGGCGAATGAAAATCTGCGGAGAGCCATTGCGCATATCCAACCAGGCAACCAAGGCTGTGCCATTAGGAGCTAAGGCGACACTTGGAGTAGCTTTGGTGGCGCTCGATGCGCCGGGACTATCTCCGGAAATCAGAATCTCAGAAGATGCATGGGCGCCGCCGTAGCGCAAATATATCCGCGCAGAGGTTGTTCCGGAAATAAAGCGCTGGTCATTCCAAGCTACGACATATGAATCAGCGTTGGCCGAAATCGACGGCTCACTTTGAATACCGCCGGAGTTGTCTTCGTTTATCAAGAGATTTGCGCCGACTAGGGCGCCATCAAGAGTATTCTTCTGAATGTAAATATCTCCGGCGTCACGACGTAAGTCACGAAAGACAGTAATTACCGTTCGTGCGCCAATCACCGCAACTTCCGGTTGGTCGGAAACTGCTCCTAGCGCATCGTCATGCGCCAGAATTGGATTGGCCAACATAGGTGTCAAATTCGAATTTGCAATAGTGAGGCGAATGTCCCTGTCACCATTGGTAATCAATTCCCAAACTAATGCGTAATTACCTCCAACAGCGATAGCCGGCTTAACTGGTTGATTAAACAATTCACTGGCAAGGATTAGCGGCGTTCCAACCGGTGTTAATGAGGCGTCAAATCTTTGGGCCATTGCCTCCGAAGAAGCGCCATAGGCGCAGTAGGCCGCGGAAACTATTCCAACGGGACTAACGGCAAGGTCTATATCTAGATAACTCGTCAGAGTGTCTGTCGGGGTGATAGCTCGGTTTGCGCCTACAAGTCCGATTCCCGCTTGCTTGCTGAAACGCTGAATGTAGACAGTCCATGAATCACGACTATCAGACCAACCCGCGACGAACCCGCTTATATTAGAAAACACCAGTGAGGGCAAAAACTGGCCTTGTGTCTGCGCGTCTGCGTCTATGAGATTAAGTTCACTGCCGAGAGCTACTCCCAGTGAGTCAAAACGCCTCAGGAAAATATCAGCTACACCAGAGCGATAATCCTCCCAAACAACCCCAATTCCCCCGGTTTCATCAAATGCCAAATCCGGGGTCCAATGTGATACAGTTGCGCCGTCAGTGTTTACCGCACTCGTTGAGCTGGCAAGAGTTCCAGCGGGAGTGAAACGGCGCAAGGCTATTGTATTGCCATTTGAGTATGACTCATAGGCGATAGCAAATTCTCCATTTGTTCTTGCCGCTAAGGCAAAAGGCCCGGCGTAAACCGAGGCGCTACTGTCACTAGCTGAGAAATCCGGCAAGTCGATTGTCAGGTCGCTGTTGATTCGAGCGACCCGCACCTGTCCAGACGCTACATCGCGGTATCCCAAATAGAACTTGTTGGAAACAGTTGCTACAATTTCCGGCTCAACTAAATCGAAACCATCAACGCGTCCGGCGATCATTACATTAGCCCCTACCGGAGAGCCTGCCGAGGTGTACTTCTGTAAGAATATTTTTTTGCTGCCTTGACGTTCGTCCTCAAAGGCCACAATAATCGAGCCATCATTTAGCACACAGGTGGCAGGATTGCTTTGCCAAAAACGCCCCGGGGCGACTGACTCAGACAAACGAGTGTCACTACCGAAACCAGCGCCTGAGAAGCTCACAGCCTGAAACTCGAGGCTACCGGACTCGATTACCTGATTGGCGTCATAAGGCTTTGCCTGGGCGCCAGAGAGGTAGTAATCAATTCGTTTGCTATGTTCGATGACCCTATTGGCGATTGACGGCAAAGAGATCGAAGTGGACGAAGGAGAAATCTCCGATGCGGCCAGGTCACCGCAAACCGCCCAGAAAAGCATAATTGCCACCCACAGCGTCGCCAAAAGCGAAGTTGGGTTACTGCCCCATATTCTCTGCAATTGACGATTCACAGGAGAGTTGCCCTGCGGTTGTAGTATTGTCTGTAGTTGTTCGTCGCTCATCTATTATGCTCTAAACTAGAATCTCTTATGCGTTCGAATGTGATTTCTTCGAGAGTCTTCTATCTAAGTTCTTCTGTTGCGCAAAGTCCATGCCATTTTGAGTGTAATTGTATTTCAGAGTTTTCTTAATTTGAAATATTCGCTTTCCCTGAAATTCATGACTAACTAATTTGGGACTTCTTGCTACTCCTGTCGCAGGATGAAAGTAGTATTCAGTTGTCTTCTAGTGACTTATGCTAAGCCCTGGAATCCCTCCGAAAACATGTGCTGTATTATGGTTGTTGAGAAATCTTCAAATTCACTTCGCTGTATTTCCTTTGAATTCTTGCGCCGCCAGCGGCTGACATCAATGCGCAATCATTGCGCAATGATTTGCGTACTTGCTATATCTCGCAACTTTGCCTGATAAGTAATTCCATCCAATTTAGTTCAATCCAATTATGGCGTGATGCGTTTCCATATAGGTGGTCCCAGTTGCTTGGCGGGAAATAAGAGCAAATGCCACTTAGTGGGACTCCTGAGACAAGAAAAATCAGCAATGAAAATTGCCTGCAATACAGGTTCTCAAGGGATTATTCGCCCGATGGAGAGTGAAGGTAAGTGACGACTTGAAGGCTACTTATGAGACTTTTCAATTGAACTGTAAACACCTGAATTGTTACAAACAGCGCAACCTCAGGCGCTACTTAAGGATAGCCCTGATAGCGGGATAAGTCAAGGTATTATTGGCCGTCAAAGGGATTGACAACACTTGGATTCGGGCAAAACCCTTAGGATTCTATTGGCGCAGGAACGAGTTTTTGACTGAGCTTTTCGATTACGGCTCTCTCCTTGGCGATTTTGCCTTCGAGGTCAATAATCTCTAAGCCTTCGTGATAATGCACTGTGCGCATATCGGTAAGCTCATCAATCGCCCGCAAGGTGGCTTTCATGACATCCACCGAGCTTTGAATAATCTCAGAGCTTCTGTCAATTACTCCATTGGGGTCGGTGATTTCCCCGCGAGAAGCTTTGATTTGCAATAGTTGCACATGACCCTGAATTGTAGCATTTGCGTTGTTGAGATAGTGATTGTAGGAGCCCGAAATTGCATGCAGTGATTTCAGGAAACTCTTCTCGGTTTTCTCGCGCACAATTTCGTCTTGCAATTCGCGGTTCTTTTTCAACAGGTCCTCAACTAACAGATACTGCGCGTATAAGGCGCGATTAGCGTCTTTGAGCATACTGTTCTTATCACCGACATCGATTTGCAAATAGGCCGCCTGTGTAATCAACTCCTCAGCCATCTTTTCTTCGATTCCAAAGAGCGATTCGTTTGATAGTGACAGCTTATCAATGAGTTCAGCGCGTAGCTCATGACGCTCCACTGCATCACCAGAGCGATCGAACATGCGATTGCGAGTCAGTGTGTTTGCCAGAGCTACACACATATCCAAGGGACTAAGCGAGTCGTTCTCGGCTCGAAGATCGGCGCTGGCGATGTGATGGTTTCCGACTGCTTTGGCGATGCGCTCAGGGATGTTCCATTGTTTGAGAATGAACTCTCCGGCCCCGGCATGTGATGCGCCCCACTCTTCTGTTTCCAATGTGCAGAGTTTGCCACCCGCTTCTACTTCGTTGAAAATCTCTTGGTAGCGAACAGAAAACGAATTATCCAAAATCAACATTCCGATATCGTGCAACAAGCCGGCGATAAACGCCTCACCGGGATCAACTTTTGTAGCTGGCGCCGCATTTGGACTTGACATTACTTCGGCAAGTAATTTTGCGGCTACCGCCGTCTCAAGCGCATGCCTCCAGAAGCGCGGACGTGATAATTCGCCGCTGAGGGACTCAGTCAATGAATAAACAGAAGAGGCCAGGGCAAAGCTTAGGGCCGAACGAAAACCGATAAGTTGTGTGGCTTTGTTAATACTGCCCACGTCTCGGGACTGACCGAAAGCTGGACTGTTGGCGGCGCGTAGCATGCGAGCGGTAAGTCCCGGGTCGCGACGGATTACATCGGCTAGTTGATTGATAGAGGCATTGTCATCGCTCGAAAGCGAGATAATCTGCGCCAGTGTTTGTGGCAATGAGGAAAGCTCCGGATTCTCCGCTAGAATTCGCTCAAAGAGACCCTCCGGATTAGTCCGGGCATTAGTGTCGGATACGTGGTGGTCCATACTCGTATTATCGGCGAGTAAATTGTGAATCTTACCGGCGAGGTTACAATGAGGTTTATTTAGGAGGACGATTTAGCGGCTAAACGCCTTTGCAGGCGCTTGCGTCTCTTGTCCCAGTCATCAAGAGGTCGTGACTGTTTCAGCTTGAAACGCAAGCCGCTTTCAGTCAAACGCAGCGCCTGAGGATAGTCTTGGCAACGATGCTCAAACCATTTGGCCAGTTCTAATCTGGCTAGTTGCGATGGTCTTTGCATTTCCCGATGTTGGCTTTTGTCGGCTTCAAGTCGGCGCCATATTTCCACTGCTGAGTCAAATTCTCCGGCGCGTTTGAAAATCATCGAGCGTCGGAATTCGATTTCCGGATTACCCAACGCGACAAACTCATGCTTGCGGTCTAAACCAATTTGTAGGGCTAGTTTACGTAATTCACTCTTGCGGCGTCTTTCACAAACCTGCATCAGAGAGAAAGCATCCAGTGGTGATGACAATGTCTCTCCGGCGCTTTCAAATGATTCTGATATCACTGACACTAGCGCCGCTAATGAGACAATATCCTGGCGATTGTGTTCAATCACTTCCTTAAGTTGGGCGGCCGCGTCATTGTGTATCCAATCAAGATACACCGACGGCACAAGGTATCCAGGGATGTCGTCATCGCGCGTATAGCCCAAGACATGCTCTTCAATATTTCCTAAAGAGCAATTACCCAGTCTCCGCTTGAAAAGAGAGCGGGAAGTGTGAAGCAAATCTATATGTTCATCAAACGGAACAGCGCGAGCAATTCTGTGAATGATGAGCCTGTCCTCAATCAACGGTTTGTCAAAGGACTTGCCATTGTAACTTACAAGTATTCTCTTGTCACTGAACTCGGTAAAGACATTTTCAAGCATTGCCGCTTCATCAGCAAAATCAGGAATGATATACTGCCTGGTTTCAAAACCGCCAGCGACAAACATTCCAAACCCTATCAAGAATGGCACTGCCCCTGCGCCAGAGAGTCCGGTGGTTTCAGTGTCAAAGAACAGACAGTTCGCCGGACTCAGTTTGGCGTTTTCATCTGTCTTGGAGAAATGCGAAAGTTGGTAGTTAGTATCGGCAAGTGTCCCAAATGCGATTTGTCCGTGAATGTAATCACTATCGTAGAATTGCTTCAAGAAAATGTACTCGCCAGCCTGAGAGCTGATAATCTTACCACCAAGCGCCTGTTGCAGTTTTTTCGCTTTCTTGGATATTGCGATTGGTGAAGAGCTACTTGCAGGCAAAGAGCGCGACGACTTAGTAGACTGCGAAGCGCTCGCAGGCGCTGCGCGACCTAGCTGTGATTGCATACGACGCAGACGATCCTTCACATTCGAAGAGGATTGTTTCACTGTTATGCTTGTATCTTTTTTGTTCATCATGGAACTCAATAATAAGCAGTCATTGCGAGCGCCAGCGCGGCAATCCCCAACGAATCAATGTACGGTCTGAATACCTGGAAAACCGGAAGCTAATCCAGTGAGCTGATTCGCTCAACAGCGCTATCTATAGTCTGAATAACGTAACTGGAGGACTCTGTCAATCGCAAATTTATCAAAATACCCCATTCGTCGTTCGGGGCGCATTCGCCAAGAGCCCGCACCGCCGAAGCGCGTCGCAATTCACGTTTGGAGCGCAATTGTTCGCCGAGCAGGCGCAGAATATAGGCTTGAGTAGTATCTTTTAGCTCATCGGGAAGAGCGGCCAAACTTGCTCCTATCTTGCCCAGAGTCTCACAGGCCAAATCCCCCGCATCGGAGTTATCGGAATTGATAAATGCACTGAGTTCAGAAACAACCTGGGAGATATTGTTTTGCTTGTTTTGCGCAGTACTTGAATCAGTAGCGATTTTCTTTAGTGAAGCGACCGCATTGAGACGCGCTCCGTAGTAGTCATCATTGAGAGCCTGCATCAGATTGTTCGTGAGAGACAAATCAAGAAACTCACCGGCGGTCCATACCGCTGATTTCCGGGTTTGCCCCACCGAATCTGACATCAAGCGCGACACAACATTGAGCGCCTTATCAGTTGCAGAGCCAGCGAGAATCTTTCCCAGCCCGCGTAGAGCATACTCTCGCACCTGCCAGTTATCATTTTCGCACGCAACGATTAGATCGACAACTGCGTCACTAGCGGCAGGGCCGATATCACCCAGCGCCCAGCAAATGCGCTTGAGTTGAATCGGCGCCTCCAATGTACGTAGCGCATCACGCAAAGCCGGAACTGCAGGGGCGCCGATTTTCTTTAGGATACGAATCACCGTCAGTCGTTCGCGCGCATCAGGTGTCGTGAGTTTGCTAATCAAACGAGGAACAGCTTTGGCTCCAAGTTCTGCGAGTTTAGTTTTTGCCGGTTCAACTTGATTGCGGTACTTCAATTCACCTGAGCTAGCTACCACAAAAAGCGAGTCAACGAGTTGGTCTATGTTTGCTGTTTGTGAGTTTACACTAGCGCCAGTGACACTAGATAGCGCCAGCGATATCACAAATATCCACCGTCTGGTTTTACTACACATCATCGGTTTTCCTCACTAACACTATCGAGAACATTCTGCGGAACAAACCAAGTCTCCCACTCACAGTCGAAGCCGCCACCCCAAATACCTGCGGCCTGCCAGACGCTATTGTTTGCGCCGTATCCGTCATAGTCATCGAGGCCGCCCAAATCCAACAGCAAACCAATCGAGCCAAATTCACGACGAGGGTTGCCGTAGCCATGTGTGTTTTTCGGATTCCCTATGTGATACCTGTCGTCTCCCGAAACATCAGAGAGCAAACCCACTCCATTGGCTGAACCAGCCGCTTGCGATAAATCCACCGCGAGATACACATCATTGCCGCGTCTGTCATAGAGCGCTCCAAATGAATAGTCATGCCCGCAACCCTGCGAAACACCTTTACTGCGATATACATCATCGCCGTCATTGTCCACCAGGATTCCCAATGTCATATGTGTCCCGGCGCCCTGTGCGTATTGATAGGCCAAGTATTGGTCTGAGCCGCTCTTGTCGAACAGGAAACCGATGCCCCGCCAATAACTGGAACCTTGGGCGAAAATATCTCCCACATAGGTATCATTGCCCGAAAAATCCAACAGTCCCCCGATGCCCCCTGAGAGATGTGGCCGCAGTCCATAACCGAATCCCTGCGAAAGTGTCAGGTAGTGATTGTCATAGCGCAAATAGTCACTGTATTTGTTCCCTGCGATGTAATTGTCATTGCCATGTCTATCTATCAAAAGACCGGCGCCGACACTAAACCCCATGCCCTGCGATAGCAATGCCGCGCGATACATATCATGTCCGTCGCGGTCGAATAACACACCCAAACCAAAACCGCCAGCGCCCTCTGTGAATGTGTCACCTAAATAACTATCATCACCTTCGGTGTCATACAAAATCCCGACTCCGAAAAACCCTGAGCCGATTGAATAGTTCGACCCGCGGTAAACGTCATCTCCGCCCAAGTCGATTAGCATACCGACTGAAAACATCCCCGAGCCAATAGTGTAAGCCGTTTCTCCATTGTAGATGTCATCACCAGATAGATCGATGATGATTGTCGGATGCGGTTTTGCCGGATTGTAACTGAGGTCATAGCGGTCATTACCGCCCAGATCTATTATTACCGAATATTCCCCGCGATGATAGTCATCACCGGGTCCACTGATTTTCCAGTCTTTGTATTTTCCCAAGTATGAATTAGCGCTGACTCGATCAGGAATTTCAACTTCCGATTTTAGCACGGACTTCATCGAAACACCACGTTTCCCCAGCGCCGTGACAAACATCTTTACCTGACGAAGTGTCTCAACAAAACTAGTGACACCTTCCTGAACCAGAAATTCCGAACGAAATCTAACGCCGATATCGGCAAGTTTGACAGTTTGCCGACGTTCGGCCTGTTGGATTGAGTCTATTGAATAGATATTACGTTGATTGACATTCGCATCTTCAAGCAAAATACCGGGCGTCACGTTCCTGATAAACTTGCGCTCTTTTGCGCTCAGTTTTGCCAGCGCCGAATCTGTTGCGGCGGGAAGTGTAGCAAACACCAGCGGGTAAAGGGCAGTCAATAGCGCATTGAGATCATTGTTCTGATAGTACAAATTAACACCACTGAGCAATGACATCGGCGCCTCAGCAACAGCGGCATTTTGTACGCCGGAGCCACGGCGCAAATCTTTCCGCGCTCGGTTCAAAACCTGCTCAATCGTCTCAGCCTCAGCTTTCGACCAGTCATCGACATAGTCAACCAATTCAAGAGGATGGTGATTCAAATGCACAAATCTCTCCAACCCATACTTATCCGGAGGCATATAATCATCACGGAACCCAAAATCACTCCGACGCAAATGTTGGTAGGAGAGCAATGTCTCAAATCCCTGCTTTTCTCTTTCCTGAATTTCGGTGATTGTTAAGACTGTCGAATCACTTGCCTGGGCATAAGTGGTCTGGGAGGGAAGTAAGGCGCATATGCAAGCGGCGCTCACTAGAATCAAGCGAAAACCAGCGCGGAGTATTTGAGAAGAGAGGGTGTCAGAATCTACTAACTTCATCTCGCCAAAATAGGGTAGCGAGATTCCATTAACAAGATTGAACAGCAGCAGTCATTGCGAGCGAAGCGCGGCAATCTCAAACGATTCGAGCTGCGGCTTCTTGCAACGAGATTGCCACGTCATCAGGCGCCTTGCGCCTGATTCCTCGCAATGACTTGGATAATAACCTAGTAGCGTGGCTAGTCGTCGCCCGATGTTGAGGCGCTCCGAAAATCATATTCATCCCAACCCCGCCAGCAGCCGCTATGGGATGTGGCGGTGTCACGGACGAAGCCAAGGCTTTCGATATTTGAATTGGGGGCCTGAAGTTCGACTATCAGTGATTTTTCGAGAAAGACTACCGCGCAAGGTGTTGTTTGCGGATACCAGGCGCGGTTCATCACAAACCCCGAGCTGATTATCTTTTTCAGCAAGGGTTCAGGGCTCTCGAGAAGAGCTCTGCTAGTTACTTCGTACAGCGTCGCGGAACTTCCCGACGGGATACTTGACCAGTTTACCAGAACTGGAGTCGGCAAAGCGGCCGGTTGAGCGCTTCTTGTTGGCTTATCAGAACAACCAATTAATACCAGCGCTAATGATGTGAGGATGATGTTTCTCAGGGCTTTCATGTTTGCCTCCCAATGTATGTTTGAAATTCGAGAGAGAATCGAACCAGGCGGATATTGGCAGGATAGCATAAGCAGGACTAGTGGTCAAGAGGTTTTTTTGAAGCGTTGATCTATGTCTGAGCGGTGAAATCTCGTAGGTCGGGTTCCGGAGTCACATTCATGTGACGCAGAAACCCGACAATATGCTAGTTTCGATAATCAGTAGAAATGTCGGGTTTCTTCACGTCTGCGACGCTACGGAACCCGACCTACTAGACTAACGATTCATACAGAGCAATTCCACGACAACATCACACGCCAAAATACCCAAGATTATCAGCTTCAATCGCCCCTCGTCTTGCCCGCGCAGGCGGGCATCCAGGCAAGCTGATTCCGCAGATAATCTTCTAGCAAAGTGTCCCGTCATCTTAACTCGTCAGTACACACATAGCAAGTTGCCATATAGTTAATTGCCTAGGCGCCCGCCTACGGGCCTGTTGATAAAGTATTGGTATTTTGGATATTGAATCAATAGATTCTTTTATGCAAACGAAACGAAATTATTCCGAGAATTCGATGATGCTTTTGCCTTCATTGGATTCATTCATCCCCGAAGATCACTATCTTCGC
>JAJRPM010000017.1 GCA_024280775.1 Candidatus Zixiibacteriota bacterium
ACGTATCTTCTCCGGTGGCCCGGCTCCTGTTTGTCAGGATCAAGCCGACTCCAACGGCGACAATGCGTTTAACATTGCCGACGTGACCTTCGGAATCGCTCGTATTTTCTCGGGTGGTCCGGCTCCGGTTTGTGGCACTACAGGCACTTGATGTGACTTATCGGCTACTCAGGTTTTGAGTAGCCATGCCGTTGAAACTCAAGTACTTGAGTTAAGCGGAATGCAATAAAGAAGAAGGCCGGTTTGAGCTAATCAAACCGGCCTTCTTCATTTTTAAGTCGCCGTGAAAATGACAAATCTCAGCCACAGGAGTGGTTCTTTCCCCCGCTCCCTCAACAATTCATGTCCCCAGATAATGGTCGCTCTTGGCAGCTTTTTTCCTTGACGTTTGTGTGAGGAGTTGAGTATTCTACTGATGGGCCTGAAGCTGGTTTTTCGCGTCAGGGCACGGTTGCATGATAACGCAGTCGCAGTTCAAATAACCGTTATCGAACATAAGTGGTAGTCCATGATTTGGACTCAGCGTAGCTTATTATCAAATAGTTGAGTATTGAGTATTACCGCCAACAACTATATCTCCTCACGACCTAGTGAAAGTTACTATAGAATAAGAGATAGAGTAAGAATTTATGACAATTCACTACTAGTAAAGTGTATAATTGTCTGAATGAGTATGGAGGGTGTATTGACTCAGCGATAAGAGAGTTGTATGTTTTTAGACTTCCAAGGGAAGCAGATTCTTGGAGCCCGCTGATGTTTCAGCGACAAATAAACTAGATGATATATATTGTAAGCATGAACAAAGGAAGGAACCGGAAGTGAAGAGAACATTAACGATTATTGCGGCTGTTGCATTAGTGGTGGGGTTAAACTCCACAGTCAAAGCCCAGCCGAGCTTGACCGACACTGTATATCTGACAATCGAAAATGGAGAGGACGCAACCGGAGTTACAGACGGTAACTTCGTCGTCAACGTTTTCGTCTCATATAGCGGTTCAAACATGACAGGTGGAACATTTGGAATTACCTGGGACCGCTATTTTTCCAATGGAGACCCGGCGCCGACTGCCTCAACTTCAGACTGGCAGTTTGACTCTCTAGTTTATCAGGGAGCTTTTGCCCCGGGCGGTGGCTGGAACACAGTGCCACCTCCGAAAGCCATAGCTGATAGCCTTGGAGCTGTCACAGTCGGTGGATTCTCGTTCTCAGGTGGTGTAGCTCCGGGTTCGGACCAATTGATGGCAAAAATCTATTTGAGCCTGAAAACTGTTAACAGTTGGACCAATGGCAGTGAAGTGACTCTAGATTCGTCATTCTTGCCGCCTTCAAGTGACTTCCTGATGGTGCTTGCCGCAGGGTCGAGAGTTCCAACTTTCTTGGGCGCTAAAAAGGTAACTTTCAACGACATAAAAATTGAAGACGGCAGTTCGCTTCCTAAGACATTTGGCTTGTCTCAGAACTACCCGAACCCATTTAACCCTAGCACCAAGATCAATTACACTGTACCCAAGAAGTCTCACGTACAGCTAGAGGTCTACAATGTCCTCGGACAGCGTGTTAAGACTCTTGTCAGCGGTGTTCGTGACGCCGGTGTATGGCAGGCGACATGGGAAGGCGACAGTGAATCCGGATCCAAGGTTTCGAGCGGAATGTACTTCTATAAGTTCACCGCCGGAGCTTTTGTCGAAACTCGCAAGATGGTCATGTTGAAATAATATTTCATCATCAGAAGATATATCTCTAGAGTTATTTCTCTAGCAAAGCCCTCGACTATAACAGGTCGGGGGCTTTTTTGCTACAACTTCTATGATCTCGCGGCCCAATAGTCTTACAATGTCTGCTTTTGGGCTGTAATTGAGGTCAAAATGTTAACTCATTGTCAGTCAGCAGATTAGGGCGGAGAATTTGACATTGCCTCAATAATTTCGTAGTCTATAACAAACAGCAGAAGACTGTTTCACCTAAGTACTTGAAAGACAGCTATATACATGTTTGAAATCTCGCAGAACAAAATATCCCTCGGCAAGGAAGATATATACGCCTTCGCCGCCGAACTTCACTACTTCAGACTAGAAAAGCGCTACTGGTCAATATGCTTTGAAAGACTAAAACGCGCCGGAATTCGTCTAATCTCAACTCCTGTTCCCTGGAATCTCCATCAAGACAAGTCCCGCAATATAGATTTCCTCGGCTACGACGACCCGCGCAAGGACCTGACAGTCTTTCTTGAGCTAGCTCGCGAACTAGGTTTCAAAGTCATTCTTAGGCCGGGGCCATACATTGGCGCCGATTGGCCCAATGGAGGAACTCCAGAATTCGTAACCAGTGATCTCCGCTCTCTAGCCAGAGATCACAATGGAGACGAAATCCCATTGACCGGAGCCCCGGGAATCAAGAAGGCCGGCTATCTCGCCAGCTATATGAGCCCTGCGTTTCAGAACTCTCTTAAGCACTATTACAAAGCCTTCGTGGATGCAACTCGCAACTACATACACCCGAGAGGACCGGTTGTCATAATCGAAATTGATGATAGCCCTAGTTTCGGAGGATTAACCGACCCGGCCGCTTCGGATTACAACGCCGATATGCTTACCCGAGAGTTCAATCCGTTCTTGATGGGTCGCTACGAGGGCCTCAAGGAGCTAAACAGCGCATACAAGACCAAGTTCAAAGACTATGACGAAATTGAGCCGCTTCGCGAATTCGAGCACGCTGACCAAAAGAGTTTGCCCCGAATGCTAGACTGGTTCCGCTTCAAGGAGCATCTCATCCGTCGCTATTTTGAATCATTGAGTTCCATTTATGATTCATACACAGTTCAACCGCTATACTCACGCTCCAAGTTCTTCACCCAAAAAGGCCTAATCCCATTCTATGATGTAGGCTACTCTGACGAACAGAATCTATCTGGTTGCGAGATTTCATATCAGGACAGTTACAGCGAAGTAATACGCCGGGGGCGCTACCTGCGCGGTGAGACTTCTTTGCCGTGGAGCTCAGCCTACCCGTTCGGACGCGCCGCAGAAGACCCCAAACTTGGTGAATCTCTCCAGCCTATTACCGATGGCGAGCGTCGCTTCATGTTGGCCTCGGCTTTGGGATCTGGCTTTAAGGGCATTGACATGAAAATGTTCGCCGACCATAACCATTGGTATGGAGCTCCGCTGAAGAGCGATGGCTCAGTTACCCCGGGCTATGAGTTTGTCAAGCGAATAGTGGAATCCGCCGAAAGAATGGGTCTCGATGAATTGGCTCCTGATAGTCAGGTTGCAGTTGTCGGAAATCGACTCTATCAGTGGTTCTCGCAATTGCCGAATCCGAAAGACTTTGAATACATTCAGCGTCTGGTGAATGATTCGATTCCAGGAATTTGCCGCGATTTGTCACGTTTGAAACTCGACTACGATGTGCGTGAGTCAGGCTCAATCGAAAAACTCACAAAATACAGGCTAGTGATTATTCCGTCAGCGGAGTTCATGGCCGAATCCGAGCAACAGGCAATAATCGACCTCTACAAAGCTGGTGTCTCTGTCGCGGTTATCGGTGTTTTGCCAAAGTTAGATGAGAACATGTCTTCCTGCACGTTGCTGTCGAATTTCCTGAAAACAAAGTCAACGCTCATGAATTCGATTGACACTATTGCTACCAAGACCAAGTTTGCGTCAGTAGATTTCCCGGCGCATGTCTTCAGCGCTTTGAAAACATCTGATACACGCGCCAAGAAAATCGCCCATGCCGGAAAATCTCTAGTAGGTGTGGCGGCTAGCAAACAAGATTCCACCCTCAATTTCTTCGGCTTTGATATAGCCAGCGGGTTTGATCATCACAAGCTAACCTTCCTGGAGTCTTTCCTGGCAGAAGAAGGAATCAAATCAGCAGTCTACTGCAGTGATCCGATGATTGATGTGACAGTGCATAGCTCAGCCAAGAAGGTTGTGATTTTCCTAACCGCGCCGCCTGCAGGTGAGCTTGGGGACAGAGTTGAGACTCAGGACAAAGAGTTCTTTATGCGTGTAGATCTAAAACAAATCGGTTTCGAAACGCCAAGTATCAAAATGGTAGACCTCTTCGAGCCGGAGGAAACTCCCCCGCTGAAACTGACATCAGCGGCCCTAGCGACAGGACTGCATTTGCGACTAAGTTATCCGGACGGGAAAGTGTTCTTCATTGAAAAGCGCTAAAGGCTAATAGAGTTTGTCAATAGTTACTGCAGTGTAGTAGCGCCTAAGGATGTCACCATACGTGTATCCTCGATTGGAGCGAGCCATACCCAGCGCTCCCATCTGACACATACCTACGCCGTGCCCGTAACCTGCGCCATCGAAGGTGACAGAAGTTATACCCTTGCCGGGTGTATATTGGATATCTCTAAGTGTGAAGTAGTCTGATTGCAGTATCCGATTCGGATCAGAGCTACGCCGGAACACCCAGCGTATTCTATCACGAATATATGTGAAACGTCGTGAGCCGGACTTTACTATTAGCTTTTGTACTCGCAATCCCCTGCTGGGAGAGGCCGGAGCGCTGTTGTCTATATACATGCTATCGATTCGAGAAATCGAGACAATTTCTCCAGCGGCTGTTTCGTAGTCTGAAATCCGTTTTGCAACTTGTTTGCCTGTGAAAGTCTCGCGCCATCTGTAATACTTTGAGGGAGCGCACATTTCCTCGCAGTCAACACTCTTCAAATACGGCGCCGGTGGCTTAGGCCAAACGTTTTCTACATTGTCAGTGCGTCCGCCGCAAGTGGAGTGATAGTTGGCTTTGATGAACTCGCCTTTGTAGCGGATAACTTCGCCGGCGGTAGACATCACAGCTTTGGAAACGAAATCCTTCTCAACTTTCATCCCGCGATACAATTGGTCGGAAACCTCCGCAGTTACGTCATATCCCTTACCGCCGTACTGCCCCAGATGCGACATTGTATATGTACGTGCGGCAATTGCTTGCGCCTTGACCGCTTCAATATCCGCAGGCTTAACCGGGCCAAGCTCCGGAGGAACGACGCCCATAAGATAGTCATCGATATTCAGAATATTCGTTACAACAATTGAGCTATCATCATCATCCTCACCGGGAATTAACCGAGCCATGCCGCGATATTGTTCACCATCTATCAGCAAAGTGCGCCTGCGACTACGTGAGGAAACCGTGATAATCTCCAATCCCGATTCGATTTCCTCGCCGCTGGAATTAAGTAGTGATAGTGAAGCTCCATTAGATTTTGCATGTATACTTTGCGGTGAATAGTAAACAAACTTTTCAATCCCGCGCACGCACTCAATAGCGATAGAACTTGGGCCGCCGATAGTCACTGAATGAGCGCCATCGGCAATCAGGACGCGCACGAATGGGAGTTGGATGTGCGATGATTCAGCCTGACTGACAGAAGCGCTTCTCGCGGCGCATTGAGTAACAAAAGGCCAAGCCAATAGCGATAGCGCCGCTACACGCAATAAGCGCGAGCGACGACTGGTTGAATAGCGTCTCGTGATGTTGGCGTTGTTACCCAATTGTCTATATCCTATCTAGTCTTCTGAAGAGTTTCTAACGTATTCTCAAAAACACGCAACAACATATCCAATACTGTTGTCTTATGACACTCAATTATTACTTAACGCCATAATGCGGTGGCTGAATTATTCTTCCCGAAACCGGGCTTAGCTGTTTCCGTCCAGTTACTCTGGAACCTTTCTTGGAGCCGGACGCCCTCTTTGATGAAAGCGCCGGTATACCCTTCAATGTCATCCAACCAAGTGTAGCATAGCAGGTCGCCTCGAATGAATCCGGGTCAATCCCGATTTTAGAAACAGGCCAAACCCTCCAGGCAGAGTCACCGTCGCCAAAGAGCGTTTGCAATCTTTTGACCAGGAAAGCATTCCTGGCGCCTCCGCCGGAAAGGTATATTTCACTTAAGTGTTTGTCAGCGCTCAACAGTGGGGCTAGCGCGTGATAAATCTTCAAAGCAGTTAGCTCCGTCAGTGTCGCCAGAACAGAATATCGAGTGACTTCCAGCTTTTCGGCGCGTTTCAATATTCTTCTGACTGCATCTGCTCCGAACTGTTCCCTGCCAGTTGACTGGCGCTTCCTGGAGTCTGCGTTTCCAAAGAAACTGTCTTGCAACAGCATCTTTAGAAGTTTATCACTGATGCTTCCCTTCTTCGCTAAAGCCCCGGCTTTATCATAGGGTTGGCCAAACAAAATCTGAGTCAGTTGGTCAAGCAACATATTACCCGGCCCTATATCTTTGGCGATTGCAAATGCTGAACTCTTTCGATATGGCAAATAGAAGTAGTTTGCGATGCCACCGATGTTAACCAGCAGTCGACTTTTTTGAGAACTATCAAGACAATAATACACCGCCTCAGTAGTGATAGGCGCCCCTTCGCCGCCTATTGCAGTGTTTGCCTGACGAAAATGGGAAACGACAATACGGTTTGTGGCTGTTGCAATTCGCTCCGGTGAGCCGATTTGCAAGGTGGCCCGCACCGGTATACCCCCGATAGACTCAACCTGCGGATGATGACGAACAGTTTGACCATGTGAAGAAATGCAATCAACCTTGACCCCCTTCTTGAGACCATGTGTCATCAACGCCCTGCAGGCCCTGCCGATAAACTCACCCAGCGCCTCATCAAGTAGCGCGACTCTATCGAGCGAAGTAGCAGGCTCACTAGCCATCTGCATAAGCTCGGTTTGCATCTCCGTAGAAAAAGAGACAGTCCGGTGCAGAAGTTGTCTAATTCTTGGTTTGGCCATTCTGCTTGTCTGCTGAATTCGCACAACTGATAAATCAAGTCCATCAATTGAAGTGCCCGTATTGACACCCATAACCGTCATAGATTTTCGTTTGAGCAAACTCGCCAGCTCTGTCATACTACTTGCCCCAACTTATTCCGCAAGTTATCAACCTGACTCAGCGCAGTAGCAAGTCTAGTCTCACTGACAGTCCCGGCGCTAAGCCCAACTCGCAGGCTCTCTATCCCATTAACTATTGTATCATTGGAGCGCGCCAGCAAAATATCATGTCCGGCGTTGAGAGCATTAGGAAATACACTACCCTCTTCGTCAATGTCACTCAATGCGCCCATATCCAGATCGTCAGTAATCAACGCTACTTCTTCAGATAGTTCACCGCGCACCAGCGTATCGATTATTCTTTCAGAGTAAGTGACCGGTAGTGAGTCTAGTTCAGGAATCAAGAAATGCGAAGTCATGATCATATCAGCCCCGGCCTCACACCCCATCCGAAACGGAACCAAATCGCGGCCCTTGAATTCATCAACTCCCAGCGAACTAGCCCCCAAATCCACATGCGGATCGGCAACCACAGCGCCAAGCCCCGGCGCGTGTTTGAGACAGCACAAAAGATTGTGCTTATGTGACACCTCAACTGTAACTTTGGCAAATGCGCCCACCACTTCTGGCGAAGCGCTGAATGTTCTGCCTCTCAGGGCGGTGGCATCATTGGGTAATGTGTCAGCGGGATGTAAATCGCAAACCGGCGCCAGTAGCAAATTGATTCCTATTTCCGCCATATACTCAGCGGCCAGGTTGAAGTCTTTCCGATACCGCTCCAACGCCCTTTCGAGCGCCTCAGCGCTTGCATCTGCATTGGCGCCATAGTCTCCGGCGGCAAGATACTCCGCAGGTTTACCTTTCAGGCGGCACACTCTGCCGCCCTCCTGGTCAATTGCGACAATGAGTTGTCTCTCGGAGTATGACTGCAATTGTTCTATTATGTTTCGAAGTTTCTTATGAGCGACGCAGTTCTCGGCAAACAGAATGATCCCCCCCAATGAGGAATCTCTAATTTGTTCGATAATCTCGGCAGGGGCGTCCGGGCCTTGAAAGCCTGAAATCAATAGCTCTCCGACTCTGTTTGGTAATGAGGACATTATATCTTGGGTTTGAAACTACATCAAAAGCTATACTTGTTAGCTTGTTGGTTTGTTTAGCCGAAAATAGCGGCTGGAATCAGAAGGCTCTTGTCGCGCGAGAGAGGAGTATTCTTGCTATATAACCTGGACAACGTTTCGTCCGCTACCTTTTGCGCGATACAACGCCTGATCTGCAAGTTGAATCAAGTCCTCATGTGATTTGCCGTTCTCCGGGAAACTAGTCAGTCCCACTGAGACAGTCACCGTTTGTCGGGGAAGTCCCTCGCCTACTAAGAACCTTGTCTTTTCAATCGACTCCCGAATACGACTGGCGATTTGTTTCGCCTCAGACAAACTCGTCTGAGGTAGAATAATAGCAAATTCTTCACCGCCATAGCGAGCAAAAATATCAGTGTCCCGCACACAACCGTAAGCGACTCTCGATAGCTCCCTGAGAATCAAATTACCGGACTCATGACCATAGGTGTCGTTGAACTTCTTGAAATGATCAATATCCAACATTATCAGTGATAAAGGCTGGTTGTAACGCGAGGCGCGACGTTGCTCCTCTTCTAACTTGTCAGTAAAATAGCGGTAGTTGAAAGCTCCGGTCAAATCGTCGGTGATAGTCAACTCTTCCATTTCCTGATGAACCAACGAGTTGTCAATGGCCATCGCCGCCGAACGCGCTACCACCCAGAACATCTTCTCGTCACGCTCAGAAAACGCTCCAACTACAGTAGACTCAGCAACCAAAATCCCCAAAGTCTTACGACGTACAGTCATAGGAGCCATCATCACCGAGCGAGTATCCGGACGTAAAGCCGTATAGTCATCGCGATTTAGAACGTTAGGTATCGACACTGGAGAGCCGAGTTTCGATACTCCATGGAGCAAGCCTACTGAGTCTTCAGGGGCTGACTTCAACAGTAGGTTTATTTCACCTTCAACTACTCGCCCGCGATAGAGAAACCCGGCTTCACCTTGACGCATCAACAATGCCGCCGCAGGATACTTCAAAACACTATTTACTATTTGCATTACTGCTTTGATTACTTCATTGACATCAAGAATGCCTGCGAGGATTCGAGAGTTATCATAGATAGATTCAAGTTGCGCCTGGATTTTTTCAAGCTCGGAGGTTCGCCTGTTTAGTGTATCGAAAAGGTTAAGCATGCGTCCTTCGGAGCGATGCAAATGTTCCGCAACATGCGAGATAACCGCCAAAAATACCCAACAAGGACTAAGCCGCAGTGAAAGGCTGAGCCAGTCATGCAATGTCCTCAGTTCTGGCCAAAGTATTGCAATATAGGCGACACTTATCAAAGATGTGGTCACGATTGCCGCTCTGCGGGTCAACAGGTACGAGGCAAACGAAACAATGAGGTACAGCCCGACATAGAATGGTGAGTCAAGTCCACTGTCGAAGCCGATCCACACGAAAATCGCAACGGAATCCAAAATAACCGCCGCCAAATACAGCTTGTTGGTATGGCCCTTCTTGCGACGAGCTAAAGCTAGCAAAGCAATGAAATGCAACACAAAGGCCGCTAGAATCATTTCCGAAAGAGCCCGCTTTTCCGGGGGAACGAACCCCAACACCAGCCAGCCGACAAGGGTCGTCAATGCCAATGCGCGGGTTTGAAGATATATCGCGTCAATCCTGGGAAGAAATGCCTTAGCGCTGTTATAGAATATGTTCATGTGTTGTCGTTTTGCGCAGTTTTTTCTGATGCGGTAATTTTGCGATTGTTGCTGACCTGGTTGATTGGCAGACCCCCCCGCCACCTCTATAGATAGTCCAGCCCTTACTTGGCTTTATATCGGCCTTTCTTCATTATTATCGCACAATCATTTGCGGCAAAACTCAGGAACATAATTGATTGCGGTATATGAGGTTCAGAGAGGAGAATCCAGGTTTCAAAGTGAAATTACCGGACTCGATTTTGCCGGTTATGAAAGCAACCAACGACTCTATCTTTTCGTATCATTATTGGGTCTTGATTCTCCACAAACTTGCCCCTTGCCCATTGCCCATTGCTCCTTGCCCCTTGGAGAGTTCTTGAATTGAGTTGATAGATTGCAATGGCTTTGGGTGTCACCTGAGTTTTGAGCCGCGTGAATCTGGCTGGTATTCAGGCGACAAAATCAGGACAATTTTTGATTGGATTTATTGATTTCATAGAGTTTCTTCACCCTCGGTGATTCTTGCCAATGCACTGCAAAGCCGGTTTCATTCGAGCATAAGAAAAAACGGAAGACCACACAGTACAGTTGTTATGAAAGCATACGTTTCGCCAAAGCAGTCACTAAAGCAATTCACAGCGGTTGAAAGCCTCATTTCAGGCATGATATTGAGTGTCTTACTCTTTGGAGTAATACTAGTTAAGCCTTCTTCCGCTACCACGCGACGATCAACCGACAGAGTCTCTGTTTCAGAAAGTTCACGCATAGATGATGACATGCTAGTTGCGGCAGGCATGTTTGAGGTCGATGGTTTTGTCAATGGTGATGTTTTCGCTGTGGCGCGAGATTTTCGGCTCCGCGGGACTATAGATGGCGTAGTATTGGTTGCTTCAGAACACTCAAACATTGATGGTGATATCTCTAACTCTCTTGCAATCTTCAGCCGTCAGGCCTACGTCGGAGCCACTGTGCGAGGCTCAGCATACATGTTTGTGCAGAAAATTGAGATTGGTGAAGAGGCATTGTTCTCTCGCGACGTGACACTCTTTTGCGATAGTTTGTTTATGGGTGGAACTATCAACGGAAAACTCAACTGCACAGTCGGCTCACAGGTGAAAATATCCGGAACTGTAGATGGTGATTTGGAGATTACTTCGGATGCAAGTATTAGAATTCTTGAAACCGCCAGAATAGGCGGTGACTTGATAATTCACGGAGAGACATCTCCTCTGGATATCGAGGACGGCGCAGTTATCAGCGGTGAAATTGTTAGGCTCGAGGGCGAGAAAAGTGATTCAAATACTTTTTCATTCGACGATGTAATACTGCTGATATACCTAGTTTTTGCCTTCTTCGTTCTTGCGTTGATAACCCTGTTCCTATCTCGATCACATTTTCAGCGCGCCACCACAGCAGTGAAAAAAGAGTCGCTTCGCAGTTTTGCCTTCGGGATAGTTGCTCTTGTTGTTGGCTTCTTTGTGTCGATGGCTCTGGTGATAACCCTGATAGGAATATTTTCAGCGGCAGTATTGTTCTCGGTAATAATCGTGGTCACATTCCTCTTTGGCCCCATCTATGCCGCAAGCGGGATTGGAGCTCTAGTCATATCGTCCAGGACGCGAGATGACCTGGGGATAAGCCTGGCGCGCGTCTTTGTCGGTCTCGTCATACTCTTTGCCATAAGCGCCATACCTTATGCCGGCGGGGCTTTGTTCTTCCTGGCTGGCGTAATTGGAATGGGAGCGTTTATTATCGCGGCGCGCCCGGCCCCAAAAACCGGTAACAAAGAACTACAACCTTCCTCTCTATCCGCCGAGGGAACGCCTTAGCCGTAATTGTTGCGCATATTGCGGCGTTATGGAATAGCCTTCAGATAAACTTTTAGTTGAATATCTGTGTGTTGTAGTGGCAGATTCTGCTAGGCGGGAACCTCCTATATGCTTCCGAGAATCAATATCAAAATACTAAGAGCTTGCGTAATCACACTTGCGTTTTGCCTGGCGCTTCCGGTTCCAAGCCACAGCGAGGCGCCATACAATTACAGCCTGTCCTTAGGCTATGCGCCCCAAACTCTATCAGGTGGCGAAAGCGGCAAGGCCAGCCCCTATTTTGTGATTAGTCCTGGATTCAACGTGACTCTCGGTCGCCGTATAAGTCCCCATTTTCATGTTAGATTCGATTTGTTCACAACAACTATCTACAGCGATTCACTGGCAACTTCGAATCTTCAATTCGGCTCCAACAAGACCGACCGCATCCGGGGTTTCCAATCTCGGCGCGCCACTGTTGCTCTGGAATATTTCCCGCTTGGTGACCTCCATACTATCAGCCCATCGCTGGGATTCGGAGTAGGTGTTGATTCCTGGAAATTCCTGGATCCAATGGGCGATTCAACCCTTGAGGCGCCAAATGGCAGAAATATCCCCATCGCCTTTGAAGCGCAGGAGCTGGTTTTTGCGACATTCGCCGGACTGGAAATTGATCTAAGCTCTAGCCTGGCTCTTTCAGTAGAAGGACGCAGTGTATACCTGGCTGGTCCCGGGGCTGAGTTTGCGAACTCCGTCAATGATGCGCGTCCGCGATGGGCATACTCTGTCTCAACGGCCCTGCAGTTTAGTTTCGGCTCCACAATAAAGAAGGAAGACTGGCGCAGTGACCGAACCTGGACGCAGAGGACATCGACCAAAAAGAACGAGCTACGTCAGTCAGCGCGTGACTCCGACGGAGACGGCGTCGGCGATGAGATGGACAAATGCCCCTCAACCGCAGCAGGAGCAGTGGTCAATTCACTGGGTTGTCCGATGGATACCGATGGTGACGGTGTCTACGATGGCTTGGATGACTGCCCTGATACTCCTCCCGGGGCTTTGGGGGCTGTAGATATTCATGGATGTCCAATAGACAGTGATTTCGACGGTATTCCCGACTATAGTGACGCCTGTCCTTCCGGCCCGGTCGGAGCGCATGTAGATGAAAGCGGTTGTCCTCTTGATAGTGACAAAGACGGAGTGGCCGATGGTTTGGATGACTGTCCCGAAACTGTGAGCGGGCTGAAAGTCGATGAGCGTGGTTGTGTCGATATGTCGCTATTCGCGCAGGCAATGGTTCTCAACATAACCTACCCCTCGGGCTCATTTGAAGTAGACAAAAAGAGCAAAGTTGAGCTTCAGCAATTGGCCTTGATGTTGAAAGCCGCTTCAAATGTTCATGTGGAAATAATTGGTTATACCGACAATATCGGCTCCGCTAAGGCAAATAGGGCGCTATCGGAAAAACGCGCTCGTCGCGTGCGGGACTATTTAAAGAAACTAGGGATTGCCTCAAAACGTATGACTGTTCGAGGGCGTGGCGAAACCAATTTCATCGCCGACAACGCCACATCGGCAGGCCGAAAGAAAAATAGACGTATAGAAATACTGTTCCAAAGTAAGTAAATTGCTTCAAAGCAGAGAAAAAACGAAAATGAGGTGAGCATTTGCTTGATTATTTGGCTCAAAATGTGTAGAAAGAGTCATCGTGACCCTGGATAGCGCCGCGATAACTGACAATCGCCATGCCCTCAGTAGTCCAACGCAAATCCATCCAAATACCACTAAAGCGAATCCGGAAAGTTTGATTGTCTTGCCTGAGAATGTGTGTTTCGACGAGATGTTTGACCTTGTGTCAAAACTAATCTTCACAGATGTCAGTATAGGGCGCCAGATGAGCCCTATTGAGGGTGTAACATTTTACAAATAAAAGAGTTACGCCGAAAACAAATTGACTTGCTTTTGAGCGCTTTCAATTGTACCTTAGCCGCCTGTTGGGCGTTTGTAATATGAGAATACTAATAATAACACAGCACTTCCCACCCGAAAAAGGCGCCGTGCGTCGTCTTTTTGAATTCGCCAAGATATTCAAAGCGAATGGGCATGAAGTCACAGTCTTAACGGCGATGCCGAATTATCCCGATGGGATTGTGCCCGAGAAATATAAGGGGAGACTTTTCTATCACGAAATGATGGAAGGTGTTTCTGTTTATAGAAGTTGGGCTTTACCGGCGGCCAATAGTCAACCGCGCAAACGCATGATTGGTTTTCTCACCTTCTTTGTAACCTCATTGTTTAACTCCTTCAGAATCAAAGAAGGATTCGATATTGTCCTGTCCTCCACCCCGCCGGTGACAACTCCGATAATCGGAATGACACTCAGCGCTTTATATCGCAAGAAACACATTATTGAAATTCGTGATCTGCAACCAGAATCCAGTGAGGAATTTGGAAATCTCAAGCCATCACTGTTCACCAAGACGATAAAAAAGATCATGCACTTCATGTATCGTCGGGCGGACTATGTCGTAGCCGTTACTGAGGGTATTCAAACCTACCTGATAGGACTTGGCGTCCCCAAAGAGCGAATTTCAGCTATTAGGTCTGGTGTTGGCAATGACTTCCTGCAAGGACATTCAGATGGAATCAGAAAGCGCTTTGCCTGGGAAGGAAAATTCCTGGTGCTCTATTCAGGTACATTGGGATGGGCTCACTCGCTTGAAACTGTCATTGAAGCCGCCAAGATTCTAAAAGACGACCCCGATGTGTACTTTGCATTCGTAGGTGACGGACACCTCAGAGAATCACTCGAAGGACTTCGGGATAAGTATGACTTGAAGAATGTCGAGTTTTGTGGCTCGCAACCTCTAGATCAGATTCCGTTCTTCCTGCGAGCCAGTGATGTCCTAATTGAAAGTCTGCGCGAGACACCGGTTACACGCGGCACATTCCCTTGCAAGCTCTTCGAGTACATGGCGTCAGGTCGACCAATTGTCTTCGGCTCCTCCGGTGGAGAAGCGACCAATGAACTGGAAAAAGCCGGCGGAGCGCTTTCATTCGGTGGTAGAGATTCAATAAAGTTGGCCGGCATCATCCGTGAGCTAAAATCAGGGAGCATTGACGGCGGTAAACTCGGCAAGTCATACCACGAATACGCCGACCGCAACTTCAGACGAGAGCATCTCGCTGAAGAATATCTCGAGATACTAGATCGACTCTAGACCACGTTTTTCGCACAACAATCCTAATCTTCAAATACCGAGAGAGTCTTAACCCCAAAAGACTCTTCAATGTTGTCCGCCTGTTCTTGATTCTCAGTCAAAACAATCAACTCATTCCAAATCGGTTTCAAGTCAATGTCCCCGCGAATTCGCCATTCTTTTTCTTTTGCCCAGTTAGCGTCACTAGCTCCACTAGAATGCGCGTAAAGCTTGTCCTCTGATGATAGCCTTGCGAAGTTATTGGCAGAACAATACGCCGCTTCCGCAGCGCCGAGTTTCTTGGCAACGTCAACTGGAATCGCAATAGCAAAAGGCTCGAAAGTCATTTCGCGATAACGAGTGCGGTACTTCATCAGCGCTACCGATTCGGTAAGTGAAGCCGAGGTTGCCGAGACCATAGCAATACCGGCAAACATATGCCGCGCTGATCCGCGGACTAGTCTTTGTCGTAGGATTTGCTCGATAGTCGCATAGGCTGAACGTGGATACAACTCACGCGCCTCGCTAAGAGCTTGATAGAAATCACGGCGCTTCTCGCCTGGCCAGTGATGGTTTGATGTTCTGGTCCAGTGAATGAGATGACCTTCAAGAAGCCGCTCAGCGTTTAGATTGATAGCTTGATTGTAATAATCCTGTTTTACTTGAGTGTGCGCCTTCTTGTAAGAAGTCCCGAATCGTCTGTCGACTTTAGACCTGGTAGCGCCACAATTTTTCAAACGTTCGTCCCAAAAGCCTCGCGGCCGGATCGAAACCGGCGCAACAATATTAGCCCGTTTTAGTATCTCCAAATCACGAACATGCGCCTGATTCTCCGATACATTTTGGTTACCCGCGATACAAACAACTCGCAACTTCTCTGGCGACAATCCAAATTCGAATTCCAAAAACCGCTTCAATTCGTTTTCACTATCCGCATACTTCTTGAGCTGGTCAGTAGTCAGGATTATTTCTACTTCTACACCCGCTTTGACCAAATGAAACAGTGTCAATTCATAGGTGATTTCACCTAGAGAAGCTAGAAAAGCGCTATTGCCCTCGAAGGCAAAAGTCTCAACTGCTTTGATAGTAGCGCGTAGCCAATCGCTAGCTCCGGTAGGACGAAGCGCTTGTCGTGAATTGATGATTGCCACACGTTGCATTAGGGATGCTCTAAGTCAAAATCAATTTTTTTGCGGAGGCTCTGACTTTGGCGCGCTGAGTTTGACCACCAGCACCGGGATATCCACTTCATGACGAACTTTCGATGAAGTTTCCCCAAATACCACATCGCCCAGGCCCTGATGTCCATGCGCCCCGAAAACTAGAAAATCTATGTCAAGCTTGCCAACGATTCCAATAATTTCTTCTGCAGGATTTCCATAGAGAATATTGATGTCCACTTGAATGTCAAGTTCTTCAATTTCGCTCGCTAGACTCTCAAGGTATTCCTCATCTTCGCGCGAATGCAAACTATCGCTCTCAGCCCCAAGGAGAAATGTACCGGGAGTTTCCACTACGTGAATAAGCGTCAGTGACGCTTTTTGGTTTTTGACAACTGAAATTGCCGCAGAAATAATCTCAGCGTCACCGTCACTATGTTCCAGCGCCGCTCCAATGTGCTTGTATTTTACAGGCTTTATTTCGCTGGCGATTTGTTCAATCGCAAAACTCTTGCGATCTCCGTTTAACCAACTTCCTGAAACTTTCGAAAACGAGCGATAGGTGATATATGACAAACCGGCAAACAGCAAAATCGTTACGGGGATAACGGTAAACCATACCCACAGAGGTTCATCTGTCAGCCAACCGGTAAGTTCGTCAAAGACAAGTTTGAGATTCAAAGCGATAATGATACCGGCAATAGTCCAGGCTGTGATTTTTAACCACAGCTTACTGGCAAATTGGCCCATTTTGTTTTTGTCCGAAGTGAAGTGAATCAGTGGGATAATCGCAAAAGGCAATTGCAAACTGAGCACCACCTGCGAAAGAATCAGCATTTCATAAATCCCCTCATTCCCGTAAATCGCAATCACAATTATCGCAGGAATAAGCGCCAGACTACGAGTAAGCAATCGCCTCAGCCAGGGGCGAAGTTTGATATTTAGGAAACCCTCCATAACAATCTGGCCGCTGAGAGTTCCAGTCAGAGTGGAGCTTTGCCCGGCGGCAAGTAGCGCAATGGCAAAAGCCATCGGGGCGATATCATTGCCTAGAATCGGCGCTAGAAGCTCATGCGCCTGCTGAATCTCTGTAACAACAATACCGCGACTAAAAAACACCGCCGCGGCCATAACCAAAATCGAGGCATTCACAAAAAACGCCGCATTCAGCGCTATAGTCGTATCAATCAGGTTAAACTTGCAAGCGGCAAGTCTGGCTGAAAAGGTCTTGGATATCTTGCGTGACTGAACCAATGAAGAGTGCAAATACAAGTTGTGAGGCATTACCGTAGCGCCGATAATTCCGATAGCGATATACAATGAGGAACCATCAATATGGGGAATGAAGCCGTGGGCGATTCCTTTCCAATCCGGATCGGCAAAAAATATCTCAATTACAAAACAGCCTCCGATGGTAGCCACCAGCATCACAATAAAGGCCTCCATTTTCCGAACCCCCAAACGCTGAATAGCCAGCAGTAGGAAAGTATCGAATGCCGTAATCGCCGCCCCCCACAAAAGAGGCATACCGAAAAGAAGATTCAACCCGATTATTGTTCCAATCACCTCGGCCAAATCAGTGGCGGCAATCGCAATTTCAGCCAGAACCCATAAGAACAGATTGACTGGCTTGGGATATTCGCGGCGACAACCCTGCGCGAGGTCATAGCCGGTAACAATACCCAGCCTGGCCGACAATGTCTGCAAGACCAGAGCCATGATATTGGACATCAGGATTACCCAAATCAGCGCATAGCCGAACTTGGCTCCGCCTTCAATTGAGGTTGCCCAGTTCCCCGGGTCCATATATCCAATGCTGACCAGATACGCCGGGCCTATAAAGACGAAAAGTCGCCTAAACCAATTGCCCTTCTTAACAACTACCTGTCCCTGTGTATCAAAAGTCATAGTCGTAATCTGCTTGCTTAGCCCGAAATGCGGCCATTGGATAAGTCTCCCATAAGAAAAAATACTGTTACCTTAGGGTAATAGTACGCGTGATAATAGTCGAAATGAATTGGGATGTCAAGGCTTAGGAATTCAAACTGCCAATGAGAGTTTGCGTATCGGGAGAAGGTCAACCACCTCCCCTGAGAATTAGTCCTGCAGGCGCTTCAGACATATAATAATATGATGGGCCGCGACTGGTGGAAACAGAATCCGCTATGTACTGTTGCAGTCAAAGAGATAACTCCCAGCAGGAATGAGTGAGAGAGCCGAACCTAATAGTAGCGAAAAAATATATGAAACCTGAAATACCCCATAGCTGGACCAAGCGCTATTCCACCGCCATTGAAATCCAAAAGAACATTCTCGCGCCAAGGATGGATCTATATGGCGTAGCGCCGGAAGAAGGCCTGGTCCTGGGCATCGAATCCGCCTTCAAAGAATCTTCCCAAACCGTGTACTGCGCCGCAGTGTTGATGCGCTATCCCGGTTTCACCGAAATCGAAAGGAGTCTAGTTTTCGGAGATATTCCTTTTCCGCCAAACCCCGAAATAGCCTCTTTTCGCGAAGGCCGAATAATCGCCAAAGCTTTGGAGAAAATCGAAGCTAAGCCGGATTTACTCATGGTTCACGGCGAAGGAATCAGCGCAATCAGCGGGATAGGCATTGCCTCACATCTTGGAATTATATACGATATACCGTCAATAGGCTGCGCACGGAGAAAACCTTCAGCGCCAAAGCCTCGTGTCGGACGTCCCAAAAACTCTCAGGCGAAAGTTCTCCGCGATGGAAAAGAAATCGCCATCGCCCTGCGTTCAAAGTTGGGAGTAAAGTCAATCTACATTTCTCCCGGCTATCATCTAGGATTAGATGACTCAGTACAGCTCGTGAAACACATGATGCGCGGATTCCGCACACCCGAACCTATACGTGTTGCGCACCTGCTGGCAACCAGGTTACGTTCAAGAATCGAACGCGAGCGAAAAGAGTCTCCCAGTCGAGTAACAGCGCCCGCCAGCAGATAGTCGCAGAAAACAAGAATCAGGGATGAAACCAAGATGAGCCCCACAAAACAAAAAAGTAGCGCCAGCGCCAAAGAGAACCTAAGCCCCTCACAACTCAATTCCCTCATCCTCGAAAAAGCCAAAGAGCTACATCCATATCTAATTGAGGTGCGACGTCACTTACATCGCAACCCCGAACTATCAAACGAAGAATTCGCCACTACCAAGTATCTGAAAAAAGAACTCGCGCAATTCGGTTTCAAGCCGTTCCCATTGAAAGCGCCAACTGGAATTCTAACCGAACTCAAAGGTGGAAAATCCGGCCCTACTATCGCGGTGCGCACAGATATTGACGCTCTCCCGATTCTTGAGAAAACAGAATTACCTTTCGCCTCAACTGTACCGGGAAAGATGCACGCCTGCGGGCATGACACGCACATGGCCACAGTGCTGGGAACAGCCAAGCTACTGAATGAAATCAGCGAACACATCCCCGGCAATGTGCGTTTCCTGTTTCAACCCGCAGAGGAAACACCCCCCGGTGGAGCCAGACCTTTGATAGAAGAAGGGGCGCTGGAGAACCCCACTGTGTGCTGTATTCTGGGACTGCACGTTGACCCGCGAGTCAAAACCGGAAAAATCGGCTTACGTGACGGCCCCACAATGGCCTCAGTAACCGACATCGACATCCACATCGCCGGAGTATCAGCGCATGCCGCAAGACCCAATGAGGGCGTCGACGCAATCGTAGTTGCCGCTGAAATAGTCACTTCCCTTCAACGGATAGTCAGCCGTGAGATAGACCCTTTGCATTCAGTAGCGGTGACGATAGGAAAAATAGAAGGCGGAAACGCCAGAAACGTAATCGCCGCAAATGCAAAACTAACCCTGACTCTTCGCGCTTTGCTCTCTTCCGACGCCAAAACCGCATTGAAATCCATCAAGCGCAGTGTGGCAGGAATCTGCAAAGCCTATGGCGCTACCGGAGAAGTGGAAGTCCTGGCTGAATATCCATCGCTGTCCAATACGCCTCGGGTTAATCAGTGCTTCGAGAAATCCATGACCTCACTCTTCGGAAAAGGACGCGTAATCGAAACCGATCAGGTCCTCGGTGGTGAAGACTTTGCCTGCTACTTAGAGCATGTGCCCGGAGCCCAGGTTCGACTGGGCATTCGCAACCCTGCAATCGGGGCCACCGAAGGTTGGCATTCTGATCGTTTTGTTGTGGACGAAGAAGCCATATATTACGGAGTCGCCATGATGGCGAAAACCGTACTTGTCGCGCTTGACTCCTATGCCTAACCGGCGCTAGCAGGCCAATCGCTACTTTGATATTCATCAAGAAACCTGGCCGATTTAGCTGGAAGGCTCCACTTAATGATTCAGCGGGAATCAAATCTACATCTACGCAAGAGACGGTTTTGCGCTCTGGCGTGCGGAGTCTTTCTGCTGGTTTTTGCCGTCCCTGGCCAGGCGCAATGGAAATCACTGGATACCTATCGCAAAGATTTCCTGAATATTGGCTCATATTCATACATCACCGCAATCACCTCCAGTGACTACTACGCCTATTTCGGCTCATCTTCGGGGATACTGCGCTACGACATACTCAATCGTGAATTCATCGAGCCGTTGAGCATCAGCGCCGATGGCTTAGTCGGAAACACGATTTCGCGTATTGTAGCCTCATTCGATGATGAAAAACTCTGGGTCGAAACTGATTTCGGCGTCTTTTTGTATGAGCGAGTCTTCGGCTATTGGACACAGACAAGTGGTTTTCCCAATGGTATCAACAGCGGCTCCTACGTAGCTCCTGAGCCGATTCATAATCCACCATTCGGCTACACCTATTTCCCTGATGGCGTAATAATGAGCGACGCTGGCCGGCAATTCATAACCGAGCCAATATATCAGGACAAAGCTGGCTACTTGTGGATGGGGATTCAAGGGTTTGGTCCCGCCCGAAGCGAGGTCAATAACGGCGATTTGGAGTTTCTGCCCTTTGGCCTATTGGGTGATGATATCACCTCTATTCGCGCCATTGATGACAATTTGGTAATAGGCGGATACTTGGGAGCTTCCGCCAGAGTCGGCTTAACTCAGCTGAATCTAACCACCGGAGCCTTCGACTATATCGAACAGGGTATCTATCGCAATTTCCCCGAAGTCAATGTGACTTCGCTGGGTGAATCCAATCGGGCGATTCTAGTCGGAACCGCCAGCGGCCTCTATGAAATCAGCAAAAAAGACAACACTCCGCTGGCGCGCTATGACAGATTCAACGGCCTACCCAATACCCAGGTCAACGCCTCTCTGGGATTTGGTGATACAATTCTGGTGGCGACACAATTAGGACTGGGTATGCTCTACGCAGACACCACCGGCGCAGTATCCCTAAGAAAGAATGTCCTGCCTGCTTCGCATGTCTATTGCCTGGAGCCTGCCTACCCGGCAGGAAGGCGCAAGCTACCAAAGTCCAGCCAGGTGCGCCCTCGCTACATTTGGGTCGGAGCCGAAAAGGGCGCATACAGACTCAATGTAAAAACTCTAAAGCTCAAAAAACTCAATGATCCCGAGATGATTCTCCAAAGTCCGGTGTGGAAAATCCGACTGCGTGGCTCAGAGCTGTGGCTTCTGGCTCAAGATGGACTGGTGAAAATCGATGTGCAAACCGGAGAGGCCGAATCCTTTTTGGAAGTAAGTCGATTCACCGACCATACTTCGTTTGACGTTAACGAAGAGCTAATAGCAATCGGGACCAAGTCGGGTTTGGAAATAATCCCCTATCGCAAGAGAGACAGCAAAGGCAAAAAGTCATTGTCTGTAAGATTTTCCGCAAACGACGGATTGCCCTCGAATTACATTACTTCAGTAGAATTTGCCGGAGATTTCCTTTGGATAGGAACCGATAGAGGCTTAAGCAGATTTTGGTGGAATAACCCCTCCAGAGTTTATTGAGACTTTTGAGCATCTTCATACGTATTAAAAGAAGCGACAATCAGCGTCAGACTCAGTCTATCAAGCGATAGCTCTTAAGAATTGTTAATCTTTGATATATCATCTTTGCTGTACCATCATTGTGTATCATGACAAAACATCCTATTTTCCACTCTATGCGAACGCGCTCCCAATCTGCTTTCTCTAGCGTTACCCTCGGATTACTTAGTCTGGTTTTCTTGGTTATTCTACTAGTGTCAGTCACAACAACCAAAGCGGCAGATCAGGATCAATTCGATGTCAGAGAACTTTCGGTTGAAGGCTGGGCGCTGGGGACTCTAATTGGCGATTTCAATGGCGATGGACTCGGTGATGTCGTGATAGTCTATTTCCCCACCAAAATCCGCGATCAGCGTCGTTTTCTCGGATGGTTCCTACAGGATAAATCAACCGGTTTCAACTCAGCGCCAAGCTATGTCAGCCCCGCTCCGGCAACAGCAACGCAATTCCAGGTAGCAAACATCGATGGTGATAGCGATGACGAAATTGTCTTTCTGGACAATAGCGGTGTGCAACAAATCTCACTGGCTGGCTCATCAATCACTTCACCCAAGAGAATAATCCGAAAACAAACAGTCTACCGGGCCGCAGATTTCCGCGGAGCAATTATTTCAGAATTTGCTCTCGAGCTAAATGGCTTGCCCGGTTTGGAGTTCATTATTCCCACCGAGGTGGGTTTCTCAATCTATCAAACATCGGATAACTCGTCCTACGAGCTGGTTACCGACATTCAATTAAAAAGCGCCGCGGTGCCATTTGGCTTTGAGAGACTCTTCTTTCGCAAACGCAACCGCCCTCATGCCTACACAGTAGAAACTCCGGAGCTTATCCCAGCCGATGCAAATCTCGACCGCCGTATGGACTTATACGCCCTCTACGAAAACCGCCTCTATTTATTCTTACAGGATGAAAGCGGCAACTTTTCGCGTACACCTGACAGACTATTGGAGCTAACCGAATTATCGGCAGGAGAATCATGTCATCCTATTTTGATAGATTGCAATGCCGACGGTCGACCTGATGTTGTTTCGCTTCGGATGCGCGGTGGGGTGGCCGCTCCGGAGTGCATGGTGGACATTTTCCTTAGTGACAAGTCCGGTTACTTGAGCCAAACACCGAATAAAACGCTACGTCTGACACAAGCGCGAAGCTCGCTTATGGTAATCGACATCGAAGGTGACGGAGTACCGGAAATAGTCTTGCCAGCAGTTGAGCTTGGCGCGGTGGCCACTATTAAAATGATGATGCAGAAAAAGGGCTCTTTGGATTTGCTTATTTATGAGCTATTAGATGGCATTCCCGCAGATGAATTCTCACAGAGGAAAAAGTTTTCATTTGCACTCAACTACTCAACCGAACATCCGGACAATGAAATCTTGTTTGACTGGTCAGCGGATTTTAATAATGACGGTCTGCTCGATTTGGTATATACCGATGGCGCTGATCACCTGGAGATATTCTATGGATCACGCATCGATGGTTTAGAAAAAGAGAATGACATAGAAGTGTCTATCCCTGATGCCGCGAACATAATCACCCGAGAACTGAACCGTGACGGCAAAATGGATTTGATAATCGAACAAAAGAACACCGGCAAAATCAATGGTGTGTGGACACTAGTGACACGAAGCTTATAGGAAAGCTCATCAAATATGTTTTCAAATCTACCTCTAAAAGCCCTGGCTGTAGCATTGGCTTTACTTTTTTGGCTACATGTGGTTACTGAGAAGAACTACGAAGTCGAAGAAACACTTCCGGTGTCTTTGGTTCTGACCGCTGAAAATCGAGCGTTAGCTGAGCCGCCGCCTGATTCGTTACGCATGCTAATCTCGGCGACCGGAAAAGCGCTACTAAGAAGCGCCTGGAAAGAAAAAGGTGTTTCTATCCGCGTAGGCGAAACACGAATTGGGCGACGCGAATTGGAGCTTTCAACCGACAATGTGGCATTACTGGATGGCTCCGGGGTAGAATTGCAAAGTGTTCTTGCGCCGCGAAATTATCGCTTTACCATCGATGTGGTCGACAGCGCCCTTTTGCCGGTGCGCAGTAGAGTAAATATTACACCGGCGGCGGGCTTCGTAGTCGGCACGGTGGATTCTATCAGTCCCGCAGTTGTTCGCGCAATAGGACCCAAAAGCTCCTTGCAGAGACTTACATTTGCAAGCATGGAAGTCGAAACAGCGCTGAATGTTAGCAATGATGTTGTGATGAGTGTCGCATTGGATACTTCCGAAGTCTATGGAGTGCGATTCAGCCCGTCACAAGTAACCTATCGCGCCAACGTAACAGCAGTGCGTCAAAAAGTTATAGAGGATATCCCCATAGCCCTGCTAAATGCTCCAGAATACGCCATAGATGTATTGCCCAAAGTAATCAGCGCAATCGTTTCCGGCGCTTTGGATGAGATAAAGAAAATCCAGAGCGGGGATGTTAGTGTCACAGTTGATTTTCAACGACGCGACACCTCTGGCTTTGCCCCTATAGGTGTTTCACTTCCAGCCAGACTCAAGCTCGTTTCAATCTCTGACTCCCTGGCGCAGATTATCATTCACTAGAGCCAAATCAAGAATTCGCTATTCCCGATGGCCTTCCTAACACTTGGTATAGAATCCTCCTGCGACGAAACCGCGGTCGCTATCGTTGAGGACGGCTCCCGTGTGCGATCGAATATAATACTGAGTCAGGCCGAGCATTCGGTTTTCGGAGGAGTTGTCCCTGAGATAGCCAGTCGCAAACACGTAGTATCCATAGGCCCAATTTTCAAACGCTCTCTATCAGAGGCTGGATTGGAACTGAGCGAAATCGACCTGATTGCCGCAACTCGTGGCCCCGGGCTGATAGGTTGTCTGTTGGTGGGGCTAAACTTCGCTCGCGGCCTATCTTTGGCGACAGGAAAACCCTTGGTCGCCGTCAATCATCTTGAAGGACACATAGCGGCCAATTCCCTGGCCTGTGTCGATCTGGATTCACATCACTTAACTTTGCTAATCTCCGGTGGCCACACCTTGCTGGTGGAAGTGCGTGGGACAGGTGATTATCACGTGCTGGGCGAGACCAGAGATGATGCAGTAGGTGAAGCTTTCGATAAAGTCGCTAAGCTCGTAGGCCTAGGCTACCCCGGCGGAGCCAAGATAGACCAGCTCGCCAAAAGTGGTAATCCGAAAGCAATCAGATTCCCCCGTCCAATGCGTCATAGCGGTGACTATGACTTTTCCTACTCCGGTCTAAAGACTGCAGTGGCCTTGCATTGGAATTCTCTATCAGACACCCAAAAGCAGAGTGATATAGCCGATGTGGTCGCGTCATTTCAAGAAGCCGCAGTCGATATACTGGCGCAAAAGACAATTGACGCCGCCGAGGAGCTGAATATATCAGCAGTAACCCTGGCCGGCGGAGTCGCCGCCAATAGCCGTTTGCGGACTCTATTGGCCGAAAAGCTCGAAAAACGAGGAATCAAGTTCTATTTCCCCCAGCTAGATCTTTGCACCGACAATGCCGCAATGATAGCCGCCGCCGGATATTTCCAATATCGCCTGCGAGGCGCATCAAAGATGGATATAGACTCACAACCAGCGCTTCGCCTGGGGCAATAATCAGCGCCCGAAACGATACTTATTAACAATAATCCTCTGCCTGAGTGAGCTAACTCGATTAGCTGTAATGCCCTGTGGGGTTATAGCTTAAGTATACAGGTCGATAGCGCGTATTTAATGCGCCCAAGTTGCGCGCGCCTCCCTCTAAGGCGTCTTGACATTTTGCAGGCTTGGCGCTACTTTTGGCAGTCGAATCGTGACCCTGCCGCCATAGAAGAGGTTTGATTCAAAAAACTGGAATAACTGAAGTAAGGGAGTTTAACAAATCTCGGCAAGATAAGGTCTTTTTCGAAAAGGTAATCTGTGAGAAGGTAGTCTTTGAAGGGATGATCTTAGGAGGGGTGGCGCGATGCTCATTGTTGCCTTAAGTAGCAATGACCATTCCCGGGGAATACCCGGAATCAGGAAACTCAACGGGGATACGACGGAAAAATAATTGACCGTGCGACAGTACAACACAGTCTTCTCTAATAAAAATGTTGTTGTCGACGTCGTTGGTTCTCTAAGTGTCAATTCCGCATTTAGCCGACGTGATTTCACCATCAAGTTATTACGCGGCGCCTCACTCCCCCGCTTCACTAACAATGATTTCTAGAGTGTCCCCAAAATAACACTTCTTGAAAAGATTATCACGTTGGATTGTGTTGACAGTAACAGAAAACTCTTAAGCAAAAGATCCTTTAACAAAAGATTGTAACAAAAGATACTTCTAAGAACGATTTCTAAGAACGATAAAAGTCAAAGTAGCGAATTTGCGCAGGATTATTGAGATATGACAGGTATGGAAGATAGGAAACAGTCGGTTGTTAGATCATCGGCAATGAGGTTTTCAATGAATAAAGCTCGTTTGTTTATCATTGCCCTGGGATGCGTCCTGTGTGGATCCGGAAGCGTTCTTGCCGCCGGCTTCGGTTATGATACTGGCATCAAAGCCCGCGCATTGGGTGGCGCATTCAGAGCAATCGCAGACGATTGGTCAGCCGCCGCATACAACCCCGCTGGGTTGGCCCAAATCAAGGACAATGAATTCGGTTTTGCCAATAGCTTTACCCACAACAGATTCACCTACAATGTAAATTACAAATTCGGTTCTACGTTCGAAACCGGATTCGCAAACGGACAGGATATTCCCAATCGGCACGATATAAATTCATCACCTGAAGGCGGCATTGTGCTCCGTGCGCCAATCTGGGGAGAGACCGTAGTCGGGTTCTCCATCTTTCAAACCGGCGACCAAAACATGAGCTGGTCACTATTTGAGGGAATTCAGGGATATAGCTCTGCGCGGTTTCCTGTTGACCAAAAACAATTCGCCATAAACATGGACATTGTAAATTTCCAGGCGTCGTTTGCTCGTGAGTTCATTGAAGACAAGCTGTCTGTAGGTATAGGCATTGCCCTGGTTAGAGCCGATTTGAATTACAATAACGTCTCGCTTCGCAACAACCCGCTTGACCCAGCTTTGGTTGACAGACCGTATGAAAAAATCCCTGAATTCACCTCATCCGATGGAAATGGTTGGAGTATAGGTGGACAGCTAGGACTCCTATGGCAGGCAAAAAAGAATATTCGTGTCGGCGCAACATTCTCACCCAAGACAACCGTCACTGTTGACGGTCGAACTGCATTCGAAATGTTCTTGCCGGCGGACAGTCAGTTGCAGAGGTCAGAGGGTTTCCTAAGAGGAACCGATGAGTTCTTCCTCACCTCTGGATTTACTTTAGAGTCCGGCTCAGATTTTTCTGTTGATGTCGTGACTCCTGCCAAATTCGGAGCTGGCATCGCAATTGACTTATCCGAAAAGTTTACTGTGTCAATTGATGGAGAGTACACACTTTGGTCGCAGTTTGAGGGCCTCAACTTTGCCTTCAGCTCGTATGATAGTTTGAATATAACCATACCCCAGGGTGTCGCCGATCCGTTCCCATTGCTAAACGGACTGGTTAAGACTGATTTGTCCAGCCCGAACATTTGGGATGACGCAGGTAGTGGTATGATTGGTTTGATGTTCAAGCCATATACGACAACCGCCTTCATGGGCGGTTTTAGGGTTGACCAGTCAGTGACCTCAGATTCCCGCACCACCTCGCCTCAGTTTATCAACAGCGGAACTACCTATACCGGCAGTTTTGGTCTTTCTGTAGATGTGGATCGTTGGACTGTTCAGGGAGTCGTTAGTATAACTCATCAGGATGACTTAACTTTTACCGAAGCGTCAGACGTAAATGGTGATACCATTATTGACAATCTCCCAGCCAGCATTAGTGGAAATAAATATCAATCAGTATTTGGAGTTGTTTATCGTTTCTAGTCATTGGAGCGAATGCGAAATCGAAGTGTCGGAGACGACAACTTAGTCGATAGAAAAATAAGAATGATGATGAATAAATTACCGAGACTCAGAACCAAGAAAATCGCCACTCTCCTGACTATGGCCGCTATGGCTCTTACGACTTCAATTATTGTCAGTTGTACAGATAGAGGCAACCCTACCTTTAGGTCAGATGCTGAAGAGGGAATTGCAACCTGGACTAGAAATCATTTTTTCCTGGAAACCGTCTTCACCCAGTTCAGAGACTTGCCCACTACCGGGATCAACGTCTACACCCCACCCGGGTATGACGAAAAAGGTTTCTCCAGACCCTATCCGACATTGTATCTCCTGAGTCCCTTCAGAGGCGATCAATTCTTCTACATGCACAATAACTTGCAAACTGTGATGAATCGCATGATTGCAAGTGGTGAAATTGAGCCGATGATTGTAGTGACCATCAATGGCTCAAGCAATCCCTTCGGCGGGTCTTTCTATAGCAACTACCTTACCAACGGACTTTGGGAAAACCTTGTCACCTATTCTTTGGTGCCGTTTATAGACACGCAGTTCAATACCTTCGGTAATGTCCCCTCTATAAGTCAGCCTAAAAATCTTCGAGCGATTTCCGGATATGAAATGGGAGGCTACGGCGCAATACGTTCGATGATAGCTCCCAGTCCATTTACGCAGAGATCTGATTCAGTGAATTTTGGTTCTGTGTCTGCTATTTCTGCGCCACTGTTCTTCACCGATAACACCTACGGCTTTCCGCGCTTGTTCACCCAAGCATTGGCAGAATGGGGTTCATACAGCGATATCGATTCATCTACTGACGCTCAGGCCACAAGTTTCTTAATTGCCGCGGCGGTAGGGTTTTCACCTGAGGACACACTCTATTCTTTTAATAATACATTTACCGCTATCGATTCTATCAACAGAATCTATGACAGTTCGGTGATAGATACAGTCGTCTTTATTGACACAACGATAACTGTAGATACGCTGGTAGATACCTTAGTGGCCCCCCCGGATACTGTCATTACTACCGACACTACAATAGCGCCACCTGACACAAATTTAGTTTACAACCCACCGACAGATCTGATATTTCCGACTTTCCCGAATCTTTTCACAGGTGAGGATGCCATTCTACGAATGTATCTACCTTTTGATTCAACCGGAGCGCCATATCCTTTGATTTGGGATTTGTGGAAACGGCATGACATGGCGAATGTTATCGATTCCATGCGCCCCGATGTCCTAAACGAGTTGAGCGGCAATATTTTGATTATGTCCACCCAGCAAGCGAAATTCAATCACTTCGATCAGGATACCATGTTTGTCAATAAGCTAAACTCGATGGTCCCCCCGGTTTCCACCGTATTCGAAGAATACTCAGGCTATGACGGATTCGCTGATGTTGGTGGCTCACACTATCTCTTTGAGGTGTTGCCATCTATCCTAAAGTTCCACTCCGATAAGATTCACCCATTTGTACCGGCGGACTTGCAGGTGAAAAACTACAAGGCTAAATACTAGTCCTGATAATTCATCAAGAAGTTAATAAAACATAATGGCCGAACGATTCCTCGTTCGGCCATTTTTTATTGCATGCAACAACAAGTAAATGGATATTATTTGGTTGACAGGAAGTTTCTCGCATCTGCGAGATACAGTCCCTACAACTAGCTTTGCTTATTTGAAAATAAAATCTCAGTATTCCAAGGAAACACATAGACGTGGCTAAAAAAGCAAACAAAGACTCAGATACCAAGAGCTATGATATTCTCGCCATTGGCGCCCATCCCGATGATGTAGAAGTAGGTTGCGGCGGTCTAATCCCCAAATCAGTGGCACAGGGATACACAGCCGCAGTAGCAGTCTTCACCAAAGGCGAGATGGGCACCGGTGGCACAGTAGAAATACGGGAAAAAGAAACCGCCAAAGCCGCAAAAATCCTCGGCGCGGATTTGATTGAAGTCTATGACTTCGGTGACACTCAATTAGTAGACACCTACGAAAAGCGCATGAAAGTCGCAGAGCTAATTCGCCAGGTAAAACCGAAAATTGTCCTCTGCCCCTATCCGCAAAACACCAGCGGCAGAGCGCAGTGTCACCCCGACCACATAGCCACCGGAGAAATCACCATCAACGCAGTAGGCCTGGCGCGCCTGGCAAAATTCGACTGCGGACTAGCGCCGCATCATGTAGACAGGGTGTTCCATTATTTCTTACCCACCGGAATGGCTCCGTCATTTGTAGTGGATATAACAGACTATTTCGACACCTGGAAAAAATCGCTCAAAGCTCATGCCTCCCAATTTCAAAACCCCGATAAGGAAGGCGACTACATGTTCTATATGGAAACCATGGCGCGCACTTACGGTCAAATGGGGCGGTGTAAATATGCGCAAGGATACTTTGCCTTTGAGCCGTTAATGATAAATGACATAATGGATTTGACAGTAGTAAAAGACACCGTCATCAAACGCCACAGCATTAACAAAAAAGATAGCGCCAATAAAAAAGAAAGCCGCAGACACGACCCGGGTTACTAGGTCGCTATTCTGCGGCTAAAACTTCTTGCTGTCTTATCTTCGGGGGTATCAGGCGGAAGCCATCGCGGAACTACGATAGCTCTTATATGCCTTCAAAGCCTGTTGCAAATCATCAATCAAATCATCAACATGCTCCACCCCAACTGACAATCTAATTAGTCCGTCATCAATACCGAATTTCATGCGAGTCTCGCGAGGAATCGACGCATGGGTCATCGAGGCCGGATGGTTAATCAACGACTCCACCCCGCCAAGCGACTCAGCGAGTGTGAAGAGCTTGGTGTTCATCACAAAACGCTTAACCGTTTCAAAATCACCGTCAAGCCGGAAAGAAACCATCGCCCCGCCAGACTTCATACCATTAGGAAGCGGAGAGCCATCGGAGCCTGGATAAATGACACTAGCGACATCATCGGAGCCCTGCAAAAACTTCACAATCGCTTGAGCGTTAGCGCATTGCCTATCAAGCCGCACCGCGAGAGTCTTAATACCACGTATCGCCAGCCAGCAATCAAATGGCGCCATCACCGCTCCAACTGCATTCTGATAATACGCCAACTTCTCACCCAGGGCTTTGTCTTTAACTATCAGCGCCCCACCTACAGTATCGCTATGCCCCGCCATATATTTGGTAAGCGAATGCAAAACAATATCAGCTCCTAATTCCAAAGGACGTTGCAAATGCGGTGTCGCAAAAGTATTATCCACCACCAGTAGAATATCATGTGCCTTGGCAATCTTGGAAATCGCCGCAATGTCATAAGTTTTCAGCAGAGGATTAGTCGGAGTTTCAATCCAGATAATTTTGGTTTTGTCAGTAAGAGTCGCTTCAATGTTTTTCGGATCACGTCCGTCAACATAGGTGAATGCAATACCGCTATTAGGCTGATGCACATTCTGAAACTGACGAACCGAGCCACCATACAAATCATCTCCGGCAACCAAATGGTCTCCCTGCTTGAGCAGGTTCATAATTGTATTAGTGGCCGCCAATCCGCTGGCAAAAGCCAAACCCTGAGAGCCATTCTCAAGTTTCGCCAATGCATTCTGCAAAAGGTCACGAGTCGGGTTGGCGCTACGAGTGTAAACATAACCAGACTCATCACCCGGAGCCGGAAGTTTGAAAGTAGCAGTCTGATATATGGGGGCTGAAACCGCTCCGGTAGCCGGGTCGGCCGGATGGCAATGCACCGCCTTAGTTTCGAACCGCAGTTGCTTTTGACTTGTATTGCCTGTGTCCTGTGTATCTTTTGAGCTCAAAACTTCAGCCCTTTCTCTTTCATCCATTCATCATCATACATCTTACTAACATACTTCATCCCGCTATCAGTAAGAATAACCACCACCACCGCCTCAGCAGGCAGAGTCTTGGCATGCTCCAAAGCAACTTTAACCGCCGCGCCAGAGCTACCGCCAGCAAAAATACCCTCTTTACGAGTCATAGCTCGAGCGGTGTCAAAACACTCCTGATCATTAACCTGATATATCTTATCAATAACCGAAAGGTCAATTGACTTACAAATCATGTCCTCGCCAATACCCTCAACTAAATAGGTGCTAGGCTCAATCAATGTGCCGTCTTTGTGATACTGATAATAAATAGAGCCATAAGGATCAGCGCCTACAATCTCAACAGATGCATTCTGCTCTTTGAGATACCGCGCACAACCGCTAACCGTCCCACCAGTGCCAATCCCGCCAACCAAACAAGTAATCTTACCGTCAGTCTGATTCCAAATCTCAGGACCAGTCACATCATAATGCGCATCAATGTTCTTAACATTCTGATACTGCTCCAAGAAGAAACTACCCGGTGTTTCGCTGTGCAATCTCTTAGCCGTCTCATAGTAATTATCCGGAGAGTCAGCGGGAACCTCAGTAGGGCAAACCACTAATTCAGCCCCGAAGGCTCGCATAGTGTTGAGCTTCTCAGGAGAGGTCTTATCCGGCGCTGTAATCAAAGCCTTATAGCCATTAGCCGCCGCATACATCGCCACCGCCGCGCCAGTATTGCCCGAAGTAGCCTCAATAATCGTGCCACCCGGTTTCAGCAAACCGCTGGCAACTGCATCCTCTATAACCCAAACCGCCATCCGGTCTTTAACCGAACCGCCCGGGTTCATAAACTCCAGCTTAGCGAGAACCGTGCAAGTGACACCCGCTTCAGCAGTAAGGTTTCGTATTTTCACCAAAGGCGTATTGCCAATCGTAGAGCATATATCTTCGTGATAACTCATATTGTTCTTCTGTGTCACTGATTTTGTCGATACTGTTTTTGTTGTTGCTGTTTTCGTCGTTTCCATTACTTGGACTTTCGCTTATACAATAGCTAATAATTTACATTGCGCAATAGATAATCGGCCTACCTGAACCCAAATAGAATTCAGCGCAATCGCTCACCGACTACCTGTTTAACAGTTAGCCGGTGAATAAAGTTCATAAAAGCATTTCAAGAATGCAGAACAAGAAGAACCTGCGCCAAACCAATCAACACACCTACTCGTCTCGGCTAATCTCCAGAATCTTGTAGCGCAACTTACCTATAGGAATCTCAATCTCAACTTCATCACCAACACCCTTACCCAGTAACCCGGCGCCAATAGGAGATTTTACAGAAATCTCATCATTCTCTACATCCGTCTCTTCGGCAGGTTTGAGATGATAAGTAATATCCTCTTTACGCTCAAGGTCACGAACTTTGACTTTGGCGAACAAATAGGCTTTGTCAGTAGGAATTTTGTCAAGATCAATCGAGCGCACTCTTGAGAGTTTGTCTTCAAGCTGACCAATCTTTTGCTCGATAAACTTCTGCTCTTCTTTGGCGGCATGATATTCAGCGTTCTCTTTGAGATCACCCATATTCGCCGCACGTTCAATTTCTCCGACTATTCTGCGTCGCTCAACTGACTTGAGTTGTCTCAGTTCGCTTTCGAGTTTGGTGCGACCGGCTTTAGAAAGGTATATAGGTTCGCGGCTCATAATTCTATCACATCCTTTGATTGAGTTCTTTGTAGACTCTTTGTACGTAGACTCTGTATAGATCTTTTACGAGGGACGCAACGCCTCAGGTTTTGATAATAACCAACGAATCGAAGTTCAATCGGCGTCCCTATCAGGGAGCCGCTCTTCTGATGTATTGCTGATATTGACTATTTCTCTGAGAGGGTCTTGCGTTGTCCTCAGCGCTGAATATACGATTCTTAGCTACATCAGGCAATATACGGCTGATGTAGTCTTTGCAAATCCCAGAAGCCTTCTCTGGATGGAATTTTAACGTTTTCTGAGCGTCAAAGTTCCAAGTGGACCCTGTAGGAAGCTTTATCGGGACCCAATTAGCAAAATCTCCTTTTGAGAAAATCTTCTTTGCAGTTTCATCCATTAGACCGGATATTAGCACATCCGGTAGCAAAACCGGAAAATCCGGATATGACTTGAACCGCAGGAAAACGATGGCGCCCCAGGAAGAAAAAGACCCCATAAAAGCCCTTGAAGAGCAGTTAAGCGCCCATGATTTGGCCTCAACTGCCAGCGGTTCAGGTTCATCGGTCAGGCTGGTAGATTCATTTCGCAAAATGAGCAAAACCGAACGTCGCTATCAATTGCGTAGATTGGCCGTGATTCTGGTAGGATTTGGTATACCCCTGGCCTTGACCGCCGGAGCCTATTGGCTAAAGAGCGCTTTCGATATCCAGAAAGTCGAGGCAGAAAAGGAATTCGTCGGTGATTTCCCTATCAGGGCCGCCATTAGCTCGAAGTTCAATACTCTACCCGGCGGACCACCACGTCTGCGAGTTACCGCCCAACCGACGCAAACCGACAGCCTGATTACAGTCTTCGAAGTAACCGCGCTTACAGCCGAAAAGCTAGACGAAGTCTATGCCGAATTCGTAACCTCACAAGTGGCCTTTGCATTGTTCGACACACTCTACGCCATCACCACCAACGGTGGACACAGTTGGGGAGTTGTCACAGTTAGTGACACCTCGGGCGCCACATTGGTCATCGACGGTGTAATTCTGGATGAAAAAGGAAACGGCTTCCTATTCCCATTGGGAATAAAAAGCCTTGATTCCTGCTGGACCACTGAAGACTTCGGCTACACCTGGAATGCGCCCTAGCAGGCGCTTCTCATCTCCTCGACTTACTGTCCTGTTGTTCCACAAACCGGCGCCGGGCCACCAGCGAAGATTCTCTCAATACCGTAAGTAACATCAGCAATATTGAAAGCGTTGTCTCCATTAGCGTCGGCTTCGTCCTGACAGACAGGAGCCACACCGCCAGCGAAAATCCTGGCGATACCAAATGTCACATCAGCAATGTTGAATGCGCCATCATGGTCAGCGTCACCGGCTACAACACAACAAGTGCAAGGATTAGGCTCGAGAGGACACTCATCACAAGCATCAGGGACACCATCGTTGTCTGCGTCGGCAGTGTCATTTCCACCCGGGCAAACATCACAAACATCTCCCACACCATCTCCATCTGCATCCTCTTGCCCCGGGTTTGCAACGCTTGGGCAATTGTCCACATCACCACAAATACCATCGCCATCGATGTCATTCAGCGCATCATTAGGACAACTATCACAAGCATCACCAATACCGTCATTATCAGAGTCAGCTTGAGTGGCGTTATTGACTGTTGGGCAATTATCCACATCGGCGCAAACTAAGTCGCCGTCAAAATCATTATTCGGATCATTGGGACAGAAATCACATACATCTCCCTCGCCGTCACCATCACTGTCGAGCTGATTAGTATTTGGAGTAAATACGCAGTTATCTACGTCGTCACACACATCATCGTTGTCAGTGTCATTACCTGCGGCGGCAGGACATGCGTCACAAGCATCACCGACTCCGTCGCCATCTGTGTCAAGTTGATCCGGGTTCGGTGTGTTGATGCAATTATCACAAAAATCACGAACTCCATCGCTGTCAGAATCAGGAATGGCTATACTAGGATCTTCTCGAACCTTCAAGACGAACAACTTCCCATTGTCATTGGATGCAAAAATCGTACTATCATTCGTAAAGGGAAATGTCCCCCAGCATCCGGCAAATCCCGAACCGTCACCTGAAGGCCAGGTGTCAAACTGCGCAACTTCCTCCGGACATTCCGGCCGTGTAATATCGAGAACATACACACCGGATTGGTAGTGAGAAACGTAGACGAAATTACCTTTCACATGAACATTGTGCGCTAGTTGCGAGGAACCAAGAAATTCGCCTATAAGCTTCACATCATTGAAGTCTTGAATATCCCAAACTTTAACCGTATGCCCAATAGTCTCCTCGGTGGTAACTGCATACTTGCCGTCTTCAGTCGGCCAAATATTATGAGCATAACCCTGATTGAAAATAAACCAGCGCGCTAATAGTTGCGGGTTGGCTTTGACCGTCATATCCCATATCGAATAAGAATTATTAGAGCCGTCCGCAACATATACAGTATCATTATTGGCGTAAATATCATGAATAGAATTACCAACATTGCTGAACTTTGTCACATAAACAGGATTCTCACGGTTTGAAATATCGTGCACATAAATGTTACTATTTGCCGATGCCGTTCCTTCTAAATAGATAAAGTTCTTCAACGAATCAATCGAGAGATTATGCGAGGACATCCCACCGGTGTTATTGACCGGAAACGAACCCACAAAATGAACGCTATCCGGCAGAAAACTCAAATCCATCACCAGCAATCCATTCCCGCATTCAGAAACCGAATAGCAATAGTTGTCGACCGTCGCCATATCCTGCCAAATACACGCCGTACCAACACGCGGCACCGTATCGGCGATTGTAAGTGTAGTGGTATTGATAAAAACCAAGCCATCTCGGATTCCCATAATGGCATATTGGTCGCCACCGGGGGCCTGCCATCCCCAACAATCAGTTCCATCGTTCGTGCCGAAGGTAAAGGTGGCCACACTATCGAGATTAAACCGTCCTGGGGGCTGAGCCTGCAAGGAAGCAGAATTTTCAGTGTATTGGCTCCGAATAAGAGCGCGATACTCGGGAGTATCCTGATAGGTAATAGGTTTTGCCAAAATACTCGTAGCCGAATAGAGCATAGCCACTGCGGCAAATAAGGTTCCCAGCGTTATGTAGCGAAGTTGATTGCCAGTCTGGAAAGAAGCGCTAGAGGTAGTTTTCATTGGAAAAAAGCTTTCATCGGTTATTCTAGAAGTTGTTGTTCTAGAGGTTCTACGAGTCGTTGACGATACCGCCTCTTAGCTTCGCGTTGCAATGGATGCTATGACTATTACAGCGCAACGCGATACAAGCTTGACAGTACATTTTTGCGGAAAATGCGAAGCCAAATAACGTCTCGGCTTCAACGTGAGGTCAGTAATAAGATAAGCAAAACTCCCCATTTGGCAAGCAAAAACCATTTATGTGCCAGTTTCCGGTACTTCACTGCAACAGTCTCTATTATCGGCCATCCCGCTCCCTTGCCAAGCCGCGAAATCGCGAGTATAATTGTCAGGTAAGATGCCCTGTGGGTGGGTTTTGAAATTGAAATCAGAGTGTTACGGATTTCCCTGTTACAAAGGAGCCCCATGAATATTCTCGTCCTCGGCGGAACAAAATTTGTAGGCCGCGCGCTAGTTGACGCCGCTCTCGCCGCCAATCATCAAATTACCATCTTCAATCGCGGTAAATCGAATCCGAATATTTTCAAAGATATCGAAACGCTAACTGGCGACCGGGACGGAGGACTTTCAGCTCTGAAAGGACAAAAATGGGACATCGTCATCGATACTTGCGGTTATGTGCCCCGAATCGTCAGACAATCAGTTGAGCTGTTACAGGACTCAGCAGAGCGCTACCTCTTCATTTCAACTCTCTCAGTCTACGACTCTCACCTCAGTAGCGCCGGAAAAATCTCCGAAAGTCACCCTCTCAAAATCATGGAGGATGAAAGCACAGAAGAAGTAAACGCCCAAACCTACGGCGCCCTGAAAGTCCTGTGCGAAAAAGAAATAGAAAAGTGTTTCTCCGGACGCTCTCTGCAAATACGACCCGGATACATAGTCGGCCCGCATGATCCAACTGACCGTTTCAGCTATTGGGCGCTAAGAGCAACCCAAGGAGGAAATGCGCTGGCCCCAAACCCTCCCGGTAGAAAAATGCAAATCGTAGATGCGCGAGATTTGGCGGCATGGACCATCCAATGTTGCGAAAATGACCGCAAGGGATTCTACAATGCGGTAGGCCCCGAAAAAGACTTGAGCATGAAAGAACTATTAGATTCCTGCGTCCAGGTCGCCGCCGAGAAAAATCTACCAGCAGCCAATTTCGTTTGGCTCGCAGAGAAATTCCTGATAGAACACGAAGTAGGCTACAGCTCAGAATTACCGCTCTGTTTACCTCCGGTAAATGGTCATTCAACTGACAGAGTTTTTGATAACTCTAAGGCGATTTCCAATGGTCTGAAGTTCCGTCCGCTTTCAGAAACAATCTCCGATACTATTTCCTGGGTTAAGTCACAAGAACCAAAAAGTAAACTGAGTGCGGGGCTCTCACCAGAAAAAGAAAGCCGGCTCCTAAGGGCTTGGTCAGAAACTGCATAGTAATAATCGGGTCGAAATAGAAGAAAGCATTGAAAATGGCAATACTTGCAATCATAACCAACGCCGCCAAATATACACTGTGACTGTCAATAACAATCCTAGCTCTTACTTCAGCTATATTGGCACAGGATAGAGGGTTCTCAAACGACAACTCCCAATCCTTCTTCACCCCCGAACGCACTTTCGATGTGTTACACCTAAAACTCGAGCCGTCAATTGACATTCTCGATGGACGAATTGACGCAATCGCCACCACTACCCTCACCCCAATCAATGACGGACTCACTGCAATAACTCTTGATGCAGTAAACTTAGAAGTAAGTGATGTCACTAACGGCTCAGGACTAGCGCTAGATTACCGAACCTTCGGCGATAAGTTAGAAATAACTCTGGAAAGAGCATACTCAAGCGCCGAAACTCTAAGCGTCGTAATTACCTATTCAGCGCATCCCCATGAAAAGGGATTGTACTTCGTGCGCCCCGATGAAGGCTACCCCGACAAAGGCCTGCAAGTATGGTCGCAGGGTGAAATGGAAGAAAGCCGCTACTGGTTCCCCTGCTGGGATTTCCCCAATGACCGTCTCACAACCGAGATGATAGTAACAGTCGATGAAGGTTTCAAAGCCATCTCCAACGGAGCCTTAATAAGTTCGACTAAGAATCAGGACGGCACAACAACATTCCACTGGCGCGAAAATATTCCACATGTCTACTACCTTGTGTCACTAGTGATAGGTGAATTCGCGGTCATCCATGATTCCTGGAATAACATTCCGGTAAACTACTATGTGCCGCACGAAGACTCCGCTTTAGCTGAGCGCTCTTTTTCCAAAACTCCCGATATGATGCAGTTTTTCTCAGAAAAAATAGGTGTGCCATATCCCTATGAAAAATACGCACAAGTAGCGGTACAGGATTTCATCTGGGGCGGCATGGAGAACATCAGCGCCACCACCATGACCCGACGCATGCTACATGACAAACGCGCGCATCAGGATTACACCAGCCACGGACTGGTAGCGCATGAACTAGCGCATCAATGGTGGGGCGACTTAATAACCACCAAAAACTGGAGCAACACCTGGCTAAACGAAGGCTTCACTACCTATTTTGACTTATTGTACACCGAACATGATCTCGGAGTAGACGAATTCAGTATGCGCCTGCGAGAAACACGCGCCTCATATTTCGGAGAAGACCGTAGCCGTTATCGCCGTAATGTAGTCACTAATCTCTTTGAAGACCCGGAACAAATGTTCGATAGTCACACCTATCGCAAAGGAGCGCTTGTGATGCACATGATTCGCTCCAAGCTCGGCGATAAACTGTTTTGGAAAGCCATCAATCACTACGCCATAACTAATCGAGAAAAATCAGTTGAAACCGGTGACTTCCGCAAAGCGATAGAAGAGTCCACCGGCAAACCCCTGGAAAAATTCTTCAAGCAATGGATTTATTCAGCCGGCTACCCGGAGTTGAAAGTCTCTTGGAAATGGAATGCCAGTAGAAAAACTGTCAGCTTAGACGTCGCACAAACTCAAAAGGTAGATTCCCTGACACCCCTATTTGATCTTGATGTCAATCTTGTAATCTATGGTGACTTCGTCGCACGTTCATTTGATATCCGAGTCTCAAAAGAAAACCAAACATTCGTTTTCGCAACCCCGTCACGTCCGTCTCGAATAGAGTTTGACCCGTCAGGTAACATCCTGATGAAGCTGAAATTCGAAAAGACCAAAGAAGAATGGCTTGAACAACTGGCAAAATCCAAAACCGTAACCAGTCGCATGCGAGCGGCAATTGGACTCAAGAAAAACACCCACAATTCCAAAGTAACGTCAGCCTTAGTGAGAGCGCTAAAAGAAGATAAGTTCTGGGGAGTGCGAGCGGAAGCGGCTAGGTCACTTGGGATAATCCGCGGCAAACAAGCTCGTGATGGCTTAATTGGGGCGCTAAACGAACTCGACTCAAGAGCTAGAGTCGCCACTGTTGTCGCGCTGGGGGAATTCGATGATGACGGCGCTGTTGCCAGCGCATTACGCAGAGTCTTCGGCTCTGACGACAGCTACAAAGTCCGAGCTGAAGCGCTAAAATCATTGGCAAAAACCGGAGCCAGCAAAACCTTTAGAGACTGCAAGACTGCCTTGAAACAGGATTCATATCGACAATGGATTCGCTCGGCGGCTTTCATAGCCCTAGTGGAGCTAAAGGACAAACGTGGAATCGACCTGGCGCTAAAATGGTCTGAGTATGGGCGCCCAGAGGATGTTCGCACCTCGGCGATAGCCGCGTTACCCAAATTGGCCGAAACAGACGACAAACGTCAGGATGAAATCCGCGAACTCCTGATTTCGTTTCTTGATGACAGAAGCTATCGCGCGCGTGGCTCGGCAATAAACGCTCTAGGGGCGCTCGGCGACCCCAAAGCCATCTCTGCGCTACAAAGAAGCGCAGAAACCGAAGCGCACTTCGGCAGACGAAAACAAGCGCAAGCAGCCATTGGCAGGATTCACAGCAAAACCTCAAAAGAGACCCAAATAGCCGACCTCAAAAAAGACATAGACAAAGTCAAAAAGAAAAACCTGGAATTGCAGCGGCAGATTGAAGCGCTTTCAAGTCAACTAAACCCCGATAGCGGCGCAGAAAAGAAATAACCTACAGATACATCCCACCTGTCGTATCTCTTACTTTCTTTGGTCAAGAAAGACACTCTAAAGCCTTATCAGCCACGGTTTCAGTAATTTTACAAATCCAAAGGCAACCTTTCTAGAAAATCCAGTGTCTAAGTAGAGGATGGAACGTAATAGGAACCTATTCTGGAAGCTTCTGGAACCGGATCATCCGAAGGCTGAAGCATTTAGCCGAAAACTGATGGGGAATAGGGAGGATGGCGACGACCTCTATCAGGACGCGTTGGTCTTAGCGCTAACCAAGTTCTCGAGCTTGAAAGAGACCGCCGCTTTCCGACCCTGGCTCTATCGGATTATAGTTAATTGCTTCAATAATCGCTTTCGGACACCTTGGTATCGAAAAGTTATTCCAATAACCGAAGAAATCAGCGCCTCGCTGAAGACCGTAGACCCAACTAACGGCTATACGGTTAGCAGACTCTTGCAAAAGGCGTACGCTGGTATTACAGTCGAAGAACGCGCTCTAGTTACGCTCTTCGAGATTGAAGGCTGGACTGTGGCCGATTTAGGCGCTGTGTATCAATGCCCTTCAGGAACAATCAAAGCCAGACTCTCAAGAGCTCGCAAGAAAATGAAAAAAACACTCTTGAAGGATTTGCAGGAAACAAAACTTAAGAATGACGCCAACAATACGGACAGAGCGGACGTAGCAAACAATGTGGTTTCAAAAAATGTAGCTTCAAACAATTCAAACAAAGTGATATTGAAATCCGTTTCGCACTCCCCATCAAGAGTAACTTCCGCGAGAGTGATTTCATCAGTAACTTCAATAGTGTCAAGAATGTATCACGAGTAAGGGAGGCCGGCTCATGAATTATCAAGTGAATTGCCCAATGGATTGTCAGCAAGCAATGAGCAAGATTGAAGAATATTGCCGGGCAGGAATTAAGAAAATTGACAATCAATTGTGTGAGAAGAACCTTCTCGAACATTTGACAGATTGTCCCGATTGTCTCAATGAAGCAGTGAAGCATTTTGAGATAGAGAGTATTGTCTCTCAGGCTTTCACTGAATCAAAAACCAATCTAGAACAAGCAAGTTTCGAAGGCGCGACACCATTGCAGTTTTTGCGCCCTAGAATCGAAGCGCGCGCAGATGGAAAGACATCAAGCGCAACTAAACCAATAGGAAACTCAACAATGTCCACCATATTCAATCAACTCAAGAATCGGTCGCGTCTAACAATTGGCGTGGCGCTTGCAACAGTTGCTCTGTTAGCAGTGACTGTAATACCTTTCAAGTATGACGACACCATCGGCTATGAAGTAGCATTTGCCGGTGTAAATAAAGTCTTGGCTCTCGATAGTGACAAGATCTCAAAATTACTAAATGAGCTTGGCGTTAAAGGCGCCACCGTTGATGTCAGTGGTTGCGAAACAACTTGCAATCTCAAAATTACCGACCTTCAGACCGCTGAAGACGGTCGCTTGTTAATCGCCGCCTTCGAAAGCGTCGGCGCTGTGCATTTGACAAATGGAGTTACACCGATAGTCGACACTATTCAGGGCAGTCTTTTGTCCAAAGCCAGCAACTTTATCTTTATCAGTGGCGATGATGGAGAGTTTGGGGCTGAAAAGTTGAATAGTATTATCATTGAGAGACTAGGCGATAACTATGAAACACGGATAGAAGCTTGTTTCAAGACTATATCCGGTGATTCGATAGGCGTTGGAATCAACACCTTGGATGGCGAAGATGGCGGTAACTTTTGGGTGATGGACAGCTCGACAGGTGATGCGGCTATGATGTTCTTCGGAGCAATCTCCGGTGATGACCTGAAAGGTTTTGACGTTGGCTCCGGACAGTTAACCGATGAGCAGATAGCCCGCCTACGGCAAGAGGGCTATACAGTTACTGTAGAGCTAGGAGATGACGGCAGTCAGCAAGTACTGCTTCATAGGGGCTCCGATTCTCTAACAATAGCGTTGAATATGCTTGATGATGACGGTGAACATATGTGGTTTGTCGATAGCGCTTCAGGTGATTCAATGTTAGTGTTCGGCGGTTCGGTTGTTGATGCTCAGTTAAACTTTCGTCATTTAGTAATGCCAGGTAACGATTCTTCTAATTGCAATTTAGGAGACCTCTCCGGATTTGACTTTAGCGATGGACAACTAACGGATGAGCAAATAGCCGAGCTGGAAGCCAAAGGTTACTCGGTAACCATCACCCAAACTGACGACGGCAAACAGCAAATTGTCCTGCAAAAATCATCTACTTCCGGAGATGGTAGCATCCACGAGGAGAAGGAAGTTGTTGACTTCATCGGCAACGATGATGCTCTAGCGAAGGAAACTCCCGATAGTCTCGGAGACCCGTCGGCTCTACCGGAAGGATTCGCATTGTCACAAAACTATCCGAACCCTTTCAATCCGAATACCAAGATTGATTACACCCTGGCGTCCACAGAACGTGTTCATATTGATATCCTAAATGTAATGGGCCAAACAGTGCGTACATTAGTTGATGAGCAGGTTGGTCCCGGGGCCCACACAGTCGAATGGGACGCCACCGACGACAATGGTCGTCAGGTAGCCTCCGGAATGTATTTCTATCGCTTCAAAGCCGGAAAAGCTGTTCAGACCAGGAAAATGACTTTACTGAAGTAATCGCGATTAGCTTTAGCCTCTTATGCAAACCCCGTCGAGACAAGTGAAAGTCTCGATGGGGTTTTCTGTTTGAACACCAGGCTCCCAGGGAACTAGAAAAACCATCGTTTGTTCATCGTTTGTTCATAGTACGATGGCGTTGTATCTTACAGCCGCGAAGTATAGCGCGTGGCTCATTCCGGCTCATTGGCCGGCTCATTGGAATCGCGCCGAAATATCAAAAAGCTAGCACAAATAATAGGATCATAATGAAAGCCTCAGAACTGTTTCTGCGTTGTTTGGAAGAAGAAGGTGTGGACACAATTTTCGGCGTGCCCGGTGAGGAAAATGCCGACTTGATGATCTCCCTGCTGGATTCACCGATTGAGTTTGTAACTTGCCGTCATGAACAAGCCGCCGCCTTCATGGCCGATATGTATGGCCGACTCTCTGGCAAACCCGGCGTCTGTCTGGCAACCCTAGGTCCCGGCGCAACTAATCTCCTGACAGGCGTAGCAAGCGCAACACTTGACTATTCACCGCTGGTTGCAATAATCGGGCAAGGAACAACTACAAGACTCCACAAAGAATCCCACCAAAACATGGACTCAATCGCCATGTTCAAACCAGTCACAAAATGGGCGTCATCGATATATGACGCCGAAAACATTCCCGAAGTCGTGCACAAGGCATTCAAACTCGCCCATGATGAAAAACCCGGCGCAACTTTGATAGAACTCCCCGAGGATATTGCTAAAGCCGAAACCGACGCTCGTCCGATTATCATCTCTTCAAACGAAAGACATCTTGGAACTGATATTAAGTTGGTCGAGCTGGCCATGAAATGCATAGAGAAAGCCAAAACGCCAATCTTGCTAAATGGCCTGGGAGTTGTGCGCTCAGGAGCCTCGGATCTACTGGAAGAGTTTGTCAATAAGACCGGAATCTATGCGGCTAATACTTTCATGGGCAAAGGCGCCCTTTCGGCGCGCAACCCCAAGTGCCTATACACTGTCGGGCTAGGCGCTCGTGATATTGTCCTTGATGCATTCCAGGAGGCCGACCTGGTGATTTGCATCGGCTACGATATGGTAGAATGGCATCCGGAACAATGGAATACCGGTGAAGAGAAAACAATAATTCACATCGACACACGCCCTGCGGAAGTGGACAGTCATTATGAAACCGATGTCGAAATAATTGGTGATATCTCCGAAGCGCTACGTGAAATGAATAAGCGTATTGGCGCTGTCCACCAGAAAAGCACACCGCAATTTGAAAAACCGCGCGAGATGATGACCCATGAATTGACCATGCACGATTCCGATGAGGGCTTCCCCATCAAACCGCAAAGAATTCTCAGTGACCTACGCTCAATCATGCGTGATGATGATATTCTCATAAGTGACGTCGGAGCGCACAAAATGTGGGTAGCGCGTCACTATCTCACCTACGCCCCGAAATCATGCTTCATCACCAACGGCCTGTGCTCAATGGGCTTCGCGCTCCCGTCGGCATTTAGCGCCAAACGACTCTACCCCAACAAAAACGTAGTAGCGCTTTGCGGCGATGGTGGCTTTCTAATGAATGTGCAGGACTTGATTACAGCCGTCCGCTACAAAATTCCGCTTACAGTCTTGATTTGGGATGATAACCAATACGGCCTAATAAAATGGAAACAAGAAGCGGCTTATCAGAGACATTCGCATATCGACTTGACAAACCCGGATTGGATGAAGCTCGCCGATTCTTTTGGCTGTCAGGGAATACAAGTGACAGCCACCAACGAATTTATCCCGGCAATGAAAAAGGCGTTTGCCGAAACCAGCAAACCTAGTATAGTTGTTGTACCTGTTGATTATAGAGAAAACTTAAAACTCACCGAGCATTTGGGAGAATTACTTTGCCGTTAAACATATTCGTACCTCACAGGCTTGCCCGTTGCATCGCTTCATATCTTACACTAGCGATAGTAATAAGCGGCGTAGCGCCACAGCATAGTCACGCCTCAGATACTTTGGTTTCATCAACCCCTGCGACCGCAACCGGCGAAGTGCTTAACGCTAACATATCGGTGAAGCCCCTCACATCACCGGCTGGTCCCAACTCCGGTGAACCAAATTTTGCCGTTTCTCCATCAGGTCAGGCAACTCTCTCATGGGTAGAAAAATCCGACGACAACCTCTCCTCTCTATTGGTTTCTTACTATGCCGATAAGCAATGGTCAGCGCCAAAGCTAGTCGCATCAGGCGATGACTGGTTCGTCAACTGGGCGGACTTCCCCTCAATAGCCATAGACAAAGACGAGAATATACTAGCGAGCTGGCTGAAAAAGTCGGCGCCTGACACTTACGCCTACGATGTCCACCTGGCAATTTCCGCAGATGGCGCCACAAGCTGGGCAAAATCTTTCGTACCGCATACAGACAAAACCCAAACCGAACATGGATTCGTATCCGCCGAACCTCTCGCCGAAGGCGGCTTTGCTGTTGCCTGGTTGGACGGACGTCAAACAGCAGAAAAAGGCGGCGCAATGTCACTACGTTTCGCCACTGTCAATTCCAAAGGCGCTGTAAGCAATGAAGCCCTGCTTGATAATCGCACCTGTGATTGTTGCCAAACCACAATGGCAATCCTAAGTGACGGAACAACTCTCGTTGGCTATCGCGACAGGTCAGACGATGAAGTGCGTGACACATACATTGTCCGCAACCAAGACGGCGCCTGGAGCGCCCCAATTAGAGTCTCAAATGACAAATGGAAAATAGCCGGCTGTCCGGTCAATGGACCGGCGTTAGCTTCGTCGGATTCACTGGTTGTAATAAGTTGGTTCACCATGGGCTCCGATGAAAAGCCAAAAGTCTATTGTGCGTTTTCTCATGATTCAGGCCTGACATTCGGCGAGCCAATGCGTCTTGACGGCGGAAATCCTCTGGGACGAGTCGATGCTGTAATGTATGACTCTCAAACCGCATTAGTGAGTTGGTTAGAACAAATAGGTGAGTCCGCCGAGATAATTGTACGCGCGGTACAGCCCGACAATTCACTCTCAAAACCCAAGACCGTAACCGAATCAACTACCAGTCGCGCCAGCGGCTTCGCTCGAATGGCCCCAACAAAAGACGGCGTCCTAATCGCCTGGACCAACGACACCGACACCTCAACAATAGGCGCCGCCCTAGTCACTCTAAGTGAATAGTAAATTCAATCAAGCGCCTGACGTGCCGCAGACCGGATTCGGGCCGCCAGCGAAAATAAGCGCTATCAGAAAAGTTACATCGGCAATGTTCACTGAGTTGTTGCCATCCGCGTCAGCCTTATCACTACAGCTTGGCGCCGGGCCTCCGGCGAAGATTCTAGCAATAGAGAATGTCACATCAGCAATATTGACAGAGCCGCTGTTATCAGCGTCCCCGGCAGTGTCACAGCATAACTGACAGGCATCACCCTGGCCATCACTGTCACTGTCTGTTTGTCCCGGATTGGAAACAGTCGGACAGTTGTCACAAGCATCAGGAACAAAATCCATGTCCGAGTCGCTAATTGAGAACACATAGGCGCTACCTCCCTGAAAGGCTCCCGCGTTACTAAAAGAAGCGCCAGCTATCAAATCCGGCAAACCGTCTCCGTCGTAGTCTCCGCCAAGCGCAAGAGAGCCTCCCAAAGACTCAATGGCTGTGTCTCCGTTGATCACATAGATCGGCTCAAAGTCCGCTCCTGAATAGACGTATATACGTCCGGCAACCAATCCTGCCTTATCAGAATTCGGAGCTCCGATAGCAAAGTCGTTGACACCATCATGGTTTACATCGCCAATCCCCCTCACAGAGCTGCCAAATACATCACCCTCACTTTCGCCATCAAATGAGGCAATCACTGATCCATCAAATCCCGAGAAAAGGAATGCGCGCCCCGAGCCAAGACCCGTTGCCGCTGTCAAGGGAGCGCCAACCAATAACTCTCCGAAGCCATCTCCATTGATATCGCCAACGCCGGTTACCGATTCGCCGAATTGGCCTGCGTTTTCACCTGAGGTTAAGACATGTATCAGGGTTCCATCTGCCCCGGAGTAAACATAGGCGAGCCCATCAAGCGAAGCGTCTGCAGGAGCTCCAACGATAATGTCAGTTACACTATCTGCATTTACATCACCGGCGCTGGATACAGACCAACCGAACATGCTCGCAGGGCTTGTCCCTGTGAAAGTGAACATGATAGTTCCATCAACGCCCGAATACACATAGGCGCGTCCGGCGTCCACTCCCCCCGAGTCACTGCCAATCGCTCCCACAATAAAATCATCAAAACCATCTTGATTGATATCCACCTGTCCAGCCAGAGACTGACTGAATTGATCGATCTCCGCCTCACCATGGATCAAAAACAGGAGCGAACTATCGACTCCGGAATATATGTGAACCGAGCCAACTGTAGAAGCAGTTGGTGATGAGCGATACAAAGTGCCAATTATCATATCCGAAAAACCGTCATTGTTAACATCACCACCTGCTACAGTAAACCCGAACCGGTTGTGAGAGGAGTCTCCTGTAAAACGATACAACTCAGTTCCGTCAGCGCCAGAATAAACAAATGCTCTTCCCGGACGTAAAAGCGTGTCACCGGCTTCATTGGCGCCAACAATAATATCAGCAATTCCATCCCCATTAACATCCCCTGCATTGGCCACAGACAAGCCAAAATCACTATTTGCATTTTCAGCGAAGAAGCTGTAGAAAGGCCTAATACACTCGCAGGCGTCCCCAAAACCGTCGTTATTCGTATCAACCTGATTGGGATTGAAGACATAGGGGCAATTGTCAACTGAATTGTCTATACCATCGTTATCACTGTCAACAGCAAACGCCGAAGATACCCCGCATGTCAAAAAGAGCGCCATCCCGAAGAATATCGATAATCGAATAGCGATTCGAACGCTATGTCCTACACTCTTGTTCTTCATTGTTCTCTACCTCGCTCCGGTTCGCAGGTGGACTACCATTCGATACTCCCGCAGTGACATGCAGTGGGCTTTGTCTACTTCTACTTCTTGTAATACATATAATATCTGAACTTAGTTATTCCAAGAGCTATTTTCGGACCATTTGACTCGATGTTTTGTTAAAACAGACTTGTAGCAGAGTGTTGTCACCAGCAAAGCGCAGCAATATCGAGGGGGCATGGTGTGAAAAAAACGAGACCTTGTGGCCGTGACCACGGTTTCAACCATCGCCACAAAGACAGCAACAACCAAAAGAAAGACAGAACTATCAAAATGTCGGGTTTCAACGTCACATGAATGTGACTCCGGAACCTAACCTACGAAACTACGAGACTATTCATGAAGAAACCATCAGTTCACCCCCAACCCGTCTCGCCCGCGAAGGGGCCTGTTGATAAAGTATTGGTATTTTGGATATTGAATCAATAGATTCTTTTATGCAAACGAAACGAAATTATTCCGAGAATTCGATGATGCTTTTGCCTTCATTGGATTCATTCATCCCCGAAGATCACTATCTTCG
>JAJRPM010000001.1 GCA_024280775.1 Candidatus Zixiibacteriota bacterium
CTCAGATACCGTCCGGCTTTTGGCGCTCGTTGTAATGGGCTGGGAGAACTAATCTACGTTTCAGGCTCAAAGGCCTCAGGTCGAAAACAGCCTCTCCCAGTCCCTTACTATATAACTCCAATTCCAAGATACAAGGTCGGGTTCCGGAGTCTCATTTATGTGACGTAGAAACCCGACATTCTCCCGGGTATGCAATTGTCGGGTTTTTCTCGCGCTGAAGCGCTTTCGGAACCCGACCTACGTTGACAACCACGCCCACCTGCGCTAGTTTGCTTGCACTATGGCGCTCTCATTAGACTCTCCTGTTCAATTTGTTAAAGGCATCGGGCCGCGCAAAGGCTCGGTCTTGCAGTCGCATGGTATTGTGACTGTGTTGGATTTGCTGGGGCATTATCCGCGCGGGTATCTTGACAGGTCAAACACGATTCCTATCGGCAAAGTCGCCAAAGATGCGGCTGTCACTGTGCTGGGTCGGGTGATGGCGCAGGGGACTATGTATGGCGGCAAGAACAAGCGCTTTGAGATTATTATCGGCGATGATTCCGGTCACATTTCTTTGCTGTGGTTCGCCGGACATAAATATCTACAGAACCGTTTCAAAAAGGGTGATTTGCTGGCGGCAACCGGAGTCGTCGGGTTTTACAATGGCTACCAATTAGCGCACCCGGAAATTGAACCATTGGAGGACGAGCAAGCCGAGGGAGTGCACACCGGGCGCATAGTGCCGCTCTATCCCTCAAGCGCGGACCTCACCAAAGTCGGAATGCAAAGTCGCGGCTTCCGCAAAGCTATCAAATACGCGCTCGATAATTGCGCCGAGGAAATCAACGACCATCTCCCGTCAACCAAACGCGAAGAGCTAGGCCTGCCGGACCTGACAACCACCATTCGGCAAATACATTTCCCCGATAACGATGAAAGCCGCGAAGCAGCGCGCCGCAGGCTCTCCTTTGAAGAGTTGGCGGAATTACAGTTCTTGATTATTCGTCACCGTGCGCATATCAAAGAAATCAAGAAAACTCAACCGCTGGCAAAACACGGCGCCTTAGTGAAGCGCTTTGCCGAGTCACTTCCGTTTCAACTGACACCCGGGCAACGCGAGGCTCTGAAAATCATCTATCAGGATATGGCAGGTGATACACCGATGAACCGCCTGCTTCAAGGCGATGTAGGATGCGGCAAAACAGTAGTGGCGATGGCCGGAGCGGTGTATGCCGCAGAAAACCAGCGCCAAAGCGCATTCATGGCCCCGACAGAATTACTAGCCGAGCAACACTATCACAACTGGAAAGACTCGCTGGCTGAAATAGGAATCTCCTGCGTCCTGCTGACCGGCTCACTAAAGACCGCACAAAGAAATCTAATCGCCTCGCGCATTTCGACCGGCGAAACACAAATTGTTTTCGGCACCCATGCGCTATTCTCAGCAACCGTAAAGTTCAAGCGCCTGGGGCTGGTTATCATCGATGAACAGCATCGTTTTGGTGTGTCACAACGCGCGCAGTTAATCGAAAAAGGTGAGTCACCTGACGTGCTGGTGATGAGCGCAACTCCGATTCCGCGAACCTTGGCGCTGACGCTCTATGGCGATCTGGATTTCGCAACGATCAAAGGCCTGCCACCGGGGCGCAAGCCAGTAAAAAGTGTCTGGCGCACAGCCGCCGACAGGCAGAAGATATACAAATTCATCGCCGAACGAGTGGCCAATTCCGAACAGGTGTTCATAATCTATCCGTTGGTGCAACGCTCAGAGAATATCGATCTACTGGCCGCTGAAGAGGCGCATCGTGATCTCAGCGAGACAGTGTTTCCGAATCTCAAAATCGGGTTGGTGCATGGCCAGATGAAAGTCACCCAACAGGAAAAAGCCATCGCCGAATTCCGGGCCGCGCTGACAGATATTCTGGTAGCCACAACTGTAGTCGAAGTCGGGGTGGATATTCCGCGAGCCACTGTAATGGTAATCGAGCACGGAGAGCGATTCGGATTGGCGCAATTACATCAATTACGAGGACGCATTGGCCGGGGAGACAAACCGGGTTACTGTGTGGCAGTGGCGACACCGCCGATATCCAATCTGGTTCGCAAGCGCCTGAATTATTTTGTGTCTCACACCGATGGCTTTGAACTGGCCGAAGCTGACCTGAAGCTACGAGGCCCCGGCGAGATGTTCGGAACCAAGCAAAGCGGCTCGCTTAATTTCCGTATGGTGAATCTCAGCGCAGATCAGGATTTGCTGGAGGCCACTCGTTCGCTGATGGAGACCTTATTAGAGGCCAAACCTGCCGCTTCCAAGAGAAAAAAAACTGCTGATTTGCCTAGCCGAACAACTCCGGATTTGGTACAATACTATGAGGAGCGCTCATCTTTGCGCGAAAAAATCGCACAAATAGCCTGAGCGAATATCTGATAAACCAGAAGGAAAAACATCATGACCGATACAGAAAACGGAACCAATCCACCAGAAGTAGACGGCGCAGAAAGCCACGGCGCAACATTCGACGCCCTCAGTGAAGAGGAGCGGCACAGTCATTTGTTGTTGCAGTTGGTGACTTCCATGCACATGGGAGCTATGTACCAACTTGGCAAAGTCGCATCACCAATGACCGGCAAAGTTGAACGTGACCTCAAGCAGGCGCAATACACGATTGACTTAATTGCAATGCTGGTGGCGCGCACCAAAGGGAATCTTACCAAAGACGAAGAGACTTTCATCACGCGCACACTCTCCGAATTGCAAATGAACTTCCTCGATGAAGCGGGCAAACCGGATACACCGGAAGCCGAAGAAAGCGATGCGGTAGAGGATTTGGCGCCTCCGGTGGACAGTGAGAAGCAGGCTGACGCTTAGGTTGCTGAGGTTTGACTGATTCAATGAATCTCACACCACATTCCAGTCTTTATAGCAGTGATCCGGTTAGCGCCTACAATCGATTAAAAGAAGCCTTTCCAAGGCTAATCGAAACGCAAGTCTCACTGGCAGAACATTCCAGTTTCGGTGTGGGTGGTCCGGCGGACTTGTTTGTTCGAGTTCGGACAACTGGTCAACTTTGTGAGTTGATAAAAGCGGCGAATGAGCTTGGTGTGCCATTTGAAGTAATTGGCGCTGGTACAAACCTATTGGTGGCTGACAGGGGTTGCCGTGGATTAGTGATTTGCAACTGCATTATGGGGCTGGAGGTTTCAGGACGTCGAATCACCATCGCCGCCGGTGAAGACTATATGGCCTTGGTGAATGCCGCATCGGTTGTAGGTTTGACCGGCATGGAATTTGCGGCGGGTATTTGGGGCACTGTCGGTGGAGCAGTGGTTGGCAATGCCGGGGCCTATGGCTCGGAGATTTGCGATGTCATGGTGGAGGCCGAAATAGTAGATCGCAAAGGCGATATCCGCACCGAGAAAACTCCATATTTCGAGTTCGACTACCGAAGTTCCAAACTCAAGAAGACCAGGGAAATAGTGGTTTCGGCCACTGTTGAGCTCAAACCTGGCGAAAAAGAGCAAATATCCTCAAGAGTACAGGAAATCCTGACGATTCGTGGAGAAAAGCATCCACGCATTCCAAACTCGGCTGGTTCGTTTTTTAAGAACATAGTAGACCCCACTCAGCCATATGGTAAGCTACCAGCTGGCAAGCTGTTAGACGAAGTAGGGGCTAAAGAGTTGAGTCATGGCGGCGCCCGGGTATACGAGAAACACGCCAATATATTGATCAATTCTGGTACAGCGACCGCGCAAGATATTCGGGAATTAGCCGATATTTTGAGGGAGCGAACGCTCGAAAAACATGGTATAAGACTTGAAGAAGAAGTTGTGTCTATCGGAGAATTTGATTAACTTAGTTGTTATGGGAGAATGACTTGAATGGTCGTCTCACCAAGCGATTCATCTGAGATTTCATGAGGCGCTGAAAATTAAAATTCTTCTCATTTACCACAATTCAAGAGGATAACTTATCGCCCATTTTTAATAACCGAATTACAACTTCCTCAGCAAATTCAGGGCGGAAGTTACGCGTAACAAACACTCACATTCTGTTTTACCAAAGCGACTAGCGTTACTCGCAATCGTTGTTCTAGGCCTGTGCCCATTGGGACGAGTGGCTATTTCTGGAGAGCCGGGAATATATCCGGTCTTTGACTATCAACTTACCGAGATTGCCCAGGCTCCACAGCCGCTTCCGCAGGTTACTCTGTCAATTTCTCCGTCCCACACAGTTCTTCCATCTTTACGTCGAACCAGACGTCGGCAGGCAAAGATAGTTGCCGCTAGCTGGCAGAATAGAACTATCACTGTCGGCCAAAGTTATTACAAGAATCAAAGCTATGTTCCGGCTACATATGACAGTTATGCGTTCCTTGATTGGCGGCGCAATCTTGAAATGAGGCGCGAGCTTCGTAAAGGTTCATTTGATCAGATTCGCGCCAGCCAAAAGTCAGGGCCCGGTGGTCTGCGTGTCTCAATTCCTATCAAGTCCAAGACCTTTGAGTCACTCTTCGGTGAGGGTGGCGCGGGGTTGCAAGTCTCTGGTTCAAGGAGAATCTCATTCGCCGGAAACTCGAACTGGAGTGATGGTGTCACAACCATCGGTCGCGCGCAGAGCCGTTTTCCAACCCTTCGGATGGATCAGTCTTTCCAATTCGATATTGTGGGAACAATTGGTAGCAAGATTTTTGTAAAGGTTAATCAGGATTCCCGAGTAAACATTCCGCTGGCTAATCGGTTGGAGATTCGCTTCAAAGGCAGTGAAGACGATGTGATTCGTTCAATCGAAGCCGGTAACACGACCTTGTCGTTGCCCGGGGCTTCTTTGTTGCGCTATTCTTCAAGCGTCAGAGGGTTGTTTGGCATCAAGACCGAAGCCCAAATCGGTCCTTTCAATTTTGTAGGTATCGCCTCACAGGAGAAAGCAAATACCGAACGTGCGTCAATTACCTCAGGCTCAAGCGCTCGTGGTGACACACTGCGCGACTATCGTTACCTGCGAAACAAGATGTTTGATCTCGGGCCCAAAGATCTTTACGACAGCCCTGATGATTCGATTATTGATTTTGAGGTATACAAGAGCAAAATAGGTTCGACCAACCTCCAGGTCTTTGACAGCGCCAGGATGTTTCTTGATCCACGCCTGGATGCAAATGGAATAGTGCGGGATAGCACAGTGAACAATGGTGGGGCGCCAGAGGGTGTTGAGATAATACCAAAGGAAAACTACACTATTTTTAGTCGCCAACGCACTATTATCTTTGAAAGGACCCTTCCGGCGTTGGCGGACAATGTTGGCATATGGCTGAAATTGCGACGCGCTAATCCCAACGATCCCAGGGGAGCCACATACGAAATCGGCAATATTGATAGCGTGACAGTGCGTCTACTCTATATCAAAGAAAACAGGCCAAACAACTCTTCCCCAATTGACAAGTACGAACACCGCAATATCTATCCACTATCCAACAGGCTGGGTGTAGATTGGGATAACCCCGATATCAATGCCATCGACATAAAAATATACCAGGGAAATGACAAAGACGAAAACGCCACCACCAGCTTGTCGAATCAGGGTAATCGCGAATACATACAATTGGTGGGGCTTGATCAGATTAGCTCCTCGGACGCCACGCCCGACGGCAAGGCGGATTTCACCAGTAGTCTGTTCGATTTTCAGCGAAGGATAATGATTCTGCCGGCCCGGGAGCCATTCAATAGTGATACCTCATACAGCGATGAACCGGGTGACACTCTCAATACAAGAGTGCCGGGAATCTATGACGTTGAAAGAAGCATCCAGGATTGGCAGGATGACTCTAAGTATTTCTTCGTGTTTGAATCTCGAGTGCGTTCGAACACTATTCAGCTTACCGGAGCCAATATTGTTGATGGGGGAATAGTTGTAAGAAACGGTTCGCAAGTGCTGGTTGCCGGAACTGACTATAACGTCGTGGGAAATTCAGTCCAGTTGATTTCTGACAATGCCACAGATCCTGCCGCAGATATTACCGTCGACTATGAGGTCGCGCCCCTCTTTACAGTCGAAAAGAAAACACTACTTGGAACTCGCATTGAATATCAAGGCTCTAAAAATCTCCAGGTAGGTCTAACTGCCTTGTTCAAGACTGACAAGGCTACAACCAGGAAACCTAAGGTCGGACAGGAAACCTCGAAGATGGTCGCTTATGATTTGAGCGCCGCGACGAGATTCAATATCAATCCTCTTACGTCACTTTTTAGTTTTATCCCGGGTCTTAGTGTGAAAGGCAACTCGGCATTGTCATTGCAGGGCGAGATCGCGCGCTCTATACCGAACCCAAACGTCGACGGTGAAGCGTTTATTGATGATTTCGAAGGTTCGCGACAAAAGATTAGTCTGGGCGTCAGGCGTCGGCGCTGGTTGAGCTCTTCACGGCCGGTTCAGATTGATCCGATGGCTACTACTCGCGCTAATCTCTACTGGTACACAACTAGTAACGGTATCCCGACGCAGCAGGTATTCAACCAGCAAGTAACAGGCTCAACTAATAGAATAAATCCGCTAAATATCGTCTACATGCCGACCACGCTGAAGGTTGATACGATTGTAGTTGACAGTTTCTTCGATACAACCTTCGCTCCCACTGACCCTCTAATGGACACGCCGATTATTACCCTTGATAGTGTAGTGGAGCAACCTTACCACCTGGCTTCAATTGCCGCACGTAGCAATGACAGCAAATTCAGAATGGTTGCAGTAGATACGATGCGTCCGATTGATAACTGGTCTGGAATAACCAACGGACTCCAGAAAGCAGTGTGGAACCAAACCAATGCCGAATTACTTGAGATTCGCATGCGAGTCCGGCGAAATCCACTTCGGCCCACAGGTAACATACATTTCGATTTCGGAGAAGTCTCTGAAGACGTCATTACAAATCGTCGCAAGGATCAGGAGGGTGAGGACAACGTATATGACCCGAACTTTGAGGATGATATTGGAATTGACAGACGCAATGACGCCGCAGAGAAAGTGTGGTATAAGGATGTTTTGAGTTTTCTGCCAGACACTCTAGATCCGCAAGGTGACAATTTCCCATTCGGGACTGACTCTACTAATGCTAACGAGGCTCGTGACCTGGTTGATACGAGTGGAAACGTCCGAGACGACTTGGCAAATAGCTCATTGCAAAGACTAAAGAAGATAAATGGCACTGAGAACAACCAGTCTGACGGGACAATAAACTCTGTTGACGCTGAAATTGATCTACTCCAGTCAGTGTCCATAAACTTGAATAACAATTACTTCAGTTTCAAAGCCAGCCTTGATACCGGAGCCTTGGAGAATAACTTTTTCGTCAAGGGCTCTGAGAGGTCTGGCTGGGTGACCATGCGAATCCCGGTGCAGGACTTGAGAGTAGTTGACACTATCATCGGCGATCCCAGCTGGACAGATATCAATCAGGTAAGAATCTGGTTTGATTCTCTGGTTGACACGACGATGATTGAAATCGCAACCATCGACCTTGTTAGTTCAAACTGGCGGGACACACTCTTGATAATGCCGGATTCTGTTAGATTAAAAATTGATTCGAACGCTGTACTCCCCACTAGAGAATCAGTTTTCAACCTATCAGTTATCAATACTTCAGAAGATAGTGTCTACACCCCGCCGGATGGTGTAACAGGTAGCTTTGATCAAATCAATCAAATCGCAGAGCCTGAACAGTCATTAAGGCTTAGATATGAAAACTTTATCTTTGGAGATACCGGTAAAATCACCAAACCGCAAACTGCGGTGAACTACATGGGGTATCGTGAGCTACGCATGTTCGTGCATGGTGATGCCAGTCTGGGAGCCAATCACAAGATAAATTACTATTTCCGTCTTGGAACTGATTCACTCAATTACTATGAATTCCGCACACTATTGGAGCCGGGCTGGAGCTTAAACAATGAAGTTGTGATGGACTTCAATGAAATAACAGCCCTTAAAGACAGAGGGCTCAAAGACAGCTTGATTGATCCTACTACCGGAAGATTGAACACAGGAGATCTAAATCCACATCTTAGAGTCGTTGGCCTTCCAACAGTGCGCTCAATTCGCTACATGTCCTCCGGTGTTGTCAATGCCGATTCAACAGATATCACTGCCGGTGCGACAGGGGAAGTGTGGATTGATGAATTACGCCTGACGAATGTGAGACGAGACGCCGGAACAGCTCTCAGATTGTCTGCCAGTGGTAACATAGGTGACTTTATTTCATCCTACGGCGCCAGCGTTTCGTTTACAGACGCCTTCTATCGAGACATAGCCAGAGGAACTCGCAGAGGAAATGGCGTGTCACTCGGTAGCGGTAGCTCAGACTTGCGCTATTCATTCAATGTCAATTTCCAAATGGCGAAGTTTCTGCCCCCGAGTATGAAGGCCAGTATTCCTATTCGCCTTACTTTCAATAAATCAATACGCACCCCTCTGCTAGTGACTGCGGGGAATAGTGATATTATATTGCCTCAGGAGCGGCGCATTGAGGAGCGCACTATAAGTGAATCAAAAGGTTTCTCCATAAGAGAGAGTTTCAAGAAGAACACTAAAAATCCGCTATTTACACTGTTGCTAAACAGAGTAAGCACAAGTTTCGACTACAATCGGTCAGAGAGCACTTCGCCGACAATTCCACGCAGTTTGACCGAGCGCTATTCGGCGAGTTTCGCCTACGATGTCCAGAAATTTCCAGAGGCTCCACCACTACCCATATTTTTCATGTTCTCGAAAGCGCCGATAATCAAACGTCTGGCGGAAACTCGCCTTCGATTATCACCAACGAATTTCCGGCTAAGAAGTAATTTTGCGCGAAGCTTGTCAGTGCGCACCCAAAACAAAGAGGGAGCAATAACTTCAAGTCATACACGCACCCTAACGACCGATATTCAAACCGGCGCCCGTTGGCTTACTATCCTAACCTCCCGGCTATCGGTTAATTTGCAAAGTGACTTACGTAACCCCGAATGGTTCAGTCTTTCCCCAAGTAACATTCGTTTAGGGAAAATCACCCGGTTGCAACAGAGTTTCAGTCATGAATTCTCACCGACGATATTTCCGTTCCTGACTCACAAATTTTCTTTCAGTTCCGGCTATACCGAAAACCGACAGCGCGCGTCACTTACACGTGACTATCTAGTGGCTAATCCGACTGACAGTTTGCTGGAGCCCTTTGATGTTTCGCAAAATTTACGTTTCTCTGTTAGTGGAAACTTTGATTTGAAGAAATTCCTTGGCGAACCCGGCAGCGCTAGAACAACAAGCGTTGCAAGCGACAATCGGCGCCGACTAGCCGAGCGCGCCAAACAACTTCGCGAAGAACGCAGACGTCGTGCGGCGGGTGATACCTTGACTGTTGATAGCCTAAAGCAAGAGGAGAACAAAGAGCCCAAGGATGTGGGGCCTGGAGGCCCTTGGATAGGCGCCAAGCTCTCTCGCTATGGGAGACTCGGCCTGAAGAAACTGACAGGATTCATAGACCCGGTAACCGCAAGTTTCGATAAGAGCCAGAGTTTACAGCGGAATGGTTTGCGTTACCGTCCGGGAGCGAAATTCCGTTTTGGGTTTTCTGATAATCTGGAAGTGCCGGTAGTGGGGGTCAATCGCCAGACAAACAACATGTCCGAGTCTGAAGGATGGCGACTAGGATCTGGAACTCGTCTATTTGGTGGCGGTATCACTACGCGTGTCGATATTTCGGAAACACGAGCTACTACTAGCCCTTCCACCGGCGCTGGTAACATCTCAATAGACAGAAGCTGGCCGAGGCTGACGATTACAATTCGTGAATTCCGCACCTTCAATAATATATGGGGACTGCGCTTCTTACAGGGGCAACTCAACGCCTTGATTCGCCGGTTCGGGCCGCAGACTTCTTATGCGCGTCGCACCACCGAGAGAATTGATCGTGCAACAGGGTTCGCAACATCTCGCACCGAATCAATCGACCGTGGTCCTTTTCTTGGCGTGACAATCCCTATCAGGCGTTCGTTGAACATTACCGCCAGGCTTGAAAAAAGTAAGTCCCTACGTGAATCGTTCCTCAAGACTGGCGCTCTGTCAAACTCAAGTCGCGACAATAACAGCACCTTGCGGCTTTCTACACAATATAGTTTCCGCTCGCCGAATGGTATCTGGTTGCCCATTTTTGGAAAAGTTAAACTCAACTCAACGGTGTCAATGAAGGTGGATGTGCTGAAGCGAGTCAATGAGACCGAAGTGGCCGGCTCCGATGGAGAATTTTCACCTAGCTCTAAACGTGAGACTTTTACCGTGAGCACTACCATAAACTACTCTTTCTCGACACAAGTGAGAGGTGGAATGACTGGAACCTGGACAGACACCAAGAGCCGGTCACGGCCGGGAACCCACACTAGAGAACTAAGAATTTTTGCAGAGATGCGCTTCTAGCGAATCGCGCTTCAGTTAGTTGCCTTTTCAAACTAGTTTACTATCTTAGGAAGCCTATGAGACACAATATACCTATTGGCGTTAAACTACGAAAAGCAATGCTAATTATTTTGGTATTGTCATTGCTCGGCTCTGTGGCGCTAACTTCGGGGTGCGCAGATTCGACAACTAATACTGTGCCGGCGGCGAAATTCAATGCAAAGCGAGCGCTGAGGTTCATCGAAGAGCAAGTCGCTTTCGGGCCTCGTGTCCCCGGGTCACTGGCCTGGGCGCAGTGCAAAAACTATCTTATTGCATATTTTGATTCATTGGGCTATGCCGTTGAGCAGAGTGATTTCATGCATGTCGATTATTTGACAGGTCAAACAATTCCATTGACTAATTTGACTATTACTCAGAAAGAGCCGCCTTCGGGAGCTGGAGGTTCGGCAGTTTTGTTTTGCGCGCATTGGGATAGTCGGCCTCGTTGTGAGCAAGACCCTGATCCTGCGCGAAGAGCCGATTCACTACCTGCAGCAAATGACGGAGCCTCTGGGGTGGCGATGTTGATGGAGTTAGCGGCGATGTTCAAGGAGTCTCCGCCTCGCGCTCCGGTTAGTTTTGCGCTTTTCGATGGTGAAGACTGGGGACAGGAGGGTGATGTAAATCAATACAGCCTGGGAGCCAAAGAATTTGCGCGTCACTTGGGCGCTGAGTCGTACCGATATGCTGTACTCTTTGATATAATCGCTCACCCAAACGCAAGATTCTATCGAGAGCAGTTTTCTGACAAGTTCGCAGGCGATGTGACTAAAAAAATCTGGTCTGCGGCTAAGAAAATGGGAGTCACACGATTCATTGACACTGTGGGACAAGGAGTCATTGATGACCATTTGCCATTGCTCAATGCAGGGTTGCCGACAGCAGATATTATTGACATGAAATACAAGTACTGGCACACCACAGCTGACACACCGGATAAGTGTGACAGCGCCGCGCTTTATGATGTTGGCTCGGTAGTTGCGTGGGTGATGTACCAGGAGAAATAGTTCGAGGCTTATTAGGCTATGTCTACCTCAGCAAAAAAAGAACGTCCGCTTGACCAGCGAATCAACTCACCACGTGATTTGCCCGCTCTTGATGAGTTCCTTTCCGATGCGCGCATTGATTTGGCTCTAGACAGTGTCTCACGCAGGACACTCGCTGAGATAGCTCGGGGCGTTTTCTCAAAAGCTCGTGAGGAGCTTGCCGACTTGGGCAAAGATGGTAAGAGCAAAGACGACAAAAGCAAAGACGACAAGAGCAAAGTGACCTATGGATCGCTTGTCCGCAGGACTCTTAGGGAAGCCGAGAAGGGCGGCCGGGGTTCTCTAACAATCGTCATAAACTGCACCGGTGTTATTGCGCATACAAATCTCGGACGAGCTCCGCTCTCGGAAAAAAATCTGGCAGAAGTTCAAGGAATCATAGCCGGTTATCAGACACTTGAATTCGATTTGGGTTCGGGAGCGCGAGGGAAGCGTGGCCTTAATGTTGAATCAGACCTGTGTGCGCTAACTGGCGCTGAATCTGCGCTGATAGTAAACAATTGCGCCGGGGCCTTGTTCTTACTACTAAACACAATATCGAATCGCAAGGAGACTATTCTCAGCAGGGGAGAGCTGGTGCAAATTGGCGGAGGTTTCCGCGTACCGGATGTTATGCGTCGTTCCGGCGCCAAACTCATCGAGGTTGGAACCACCAATATCACTAGCGCCGACGACTATCAACAAGCAATAAGTAAGAAAACGGCGCTTCTGTTGAAAGTAAGTCGTAGCAACTTTTCACAACATGGTTTTACAGGTGAGGCTACAATTAAAGAGTTAGCGGCTCTAGGAGCTTCAGGGGAGTTACCTTTAGTGTATGATCTTGGTTCAGGATTGGTTGTTAATCCTGCTGACGTGAATCTGGCGGGCTACCCATCGGTGATTGGCGCTTTGCGTGATGGCGCAGATGCAGTTTGTTTTTCCGGCGACAAGTTATTTGGCTCAACCCAAGCAGGATTGATTGTCGGAAAAGAAGGTATTATTGGGAAATTAAGGAAGAGCCCACTATATCGAGCGCTTCGTCCCGACAAAACTACACTGGCCCTTTTGGCGCAGACATTGAAAAGTTATCTGGATGACACTTGGCGCGAAGAGATACCGCTATGGAAGATGGCCCTGCGAGCGGATTCAGAGCTCTACCAATTGGGAAGAGAAATACTTTCAAGTGTGACTGATTCTAGCGTAGCTGGAGATACGGTTATGACATTGGTCGCGAGTACCGCCAGGTATGGAGCCGGTTCAGTACCTGATGCCGAGATTCCGTCATGCGCAATTAGTCTAAAGACAAAGAGCACAGCCAAGTCCGTTGCCAAATTGTTCCGTGAACAAGCCACGCCAATAATCGGGCGCATCGAAGATGAAACCTTCCTGCTGGATTTGCGAACAGTTTCCACCGATGACAAAGAGCTGCTGATTTCTGCGCTTAAAGATGTGTTGCAACGCATACACTAATACCTGCATGAGCATACTGTGATTACTATCGGACTCGCCGGACATATTGATCATGGCAAAAGTTCCTTAGTGCGTCGTCTGACTGGTGTTGACCCGGACAGGTTGCCCGAGGAGAAGGCGCGCGGGATGACTATTGATTTGGGATTCGCGCATTGGACTCCCGATGGTGAGTCCGGCGCTACCGAGGTGTCATTTGTCGATGTCCCAGGGCATGAGCGCTTTGTCCGCAATATGATAGCGGGCGCAGGCGGCATAGAAGCGGTTATGTTGGTAGTTGCCGCTGATGATGGTTGGATGCCACAGTCACAGGAGCACTTCGATATTATTCGATTGCTCGATATTCGCAAGGGCTTGATAGTGATAAATAAAACCGATCTTGCCGAGTCGGACTGGCTAAGTGAGGTCATCGATGATGTGCGCCAGCATGTGGCAGGTTCGTTCCTGGAAAGCGCTCCAATAATCCCTGTTAGTTCGACCACCGGAGAGGGATTCCCAGAGTTAGAGCAATGTCTAAAAGAGCTCTCGCGCGAGTTCGAAAGTCAGCAACCGGAGAGACAGGATACAATTGCCAGTCATCACGACATTGGCAAGCCGCGATTGACTATTGACCGTTCGTTCAAGCTCCCCGGCATAGGTGGAATAGTCACTGGCTCAGCGCGCAGTGGTGCTTTCGCTGTGGGCGATGAGATTGTCATAGCGCCAGAAGGAGCCGCCGGTAAGATTCGCACATTGCACCGTCACGAACAACAAGTAGAATCTGTCTCAGCCGGGCAACGCGCGGCGCTTTCATTTTCTGGCATTGACCGCAACGCGCTACTGCGTGGAGCTTTTGTTACAACCCCGCAACTAGGAGACCCTGCGCACAACGGAAGGGTCTTGTTGGTGAAAATTGAAGCGCTACCTGATTGTCCTGTCAAACTAACACATCACAGAAAGTTGCTGCTGTTTTTTGGAGCCGCTGAGATTCCTTGTGAGATGCGTCTTGCCGGCGTCCGGGAATTACGCTCCGGTGAGTCAGTATTTGCCGCGCTTCGCTGTGACGAAATGCCATTCTGTTTTGCAGGTGACAGATTTATACTGCGCCTTCCTACTCCGCAGATAACTATCGGCGGTGGCATAGTTCTCGACTGGAGCGCCACTTTGCCGGAAAAAGAAGAACTCAAGCGACGGCTGAAGATTGCGGAAAATCAAATTGTCGGCGACGGCGCTGAGAATCTTCTCAGTAGCCTGTTGAAACTGCATTTGCAAATCCAATTTCCACAGAATAAAGACGCTATTCTCCTGCGTTCGATTTTCTCGCATCGGCAAATACAAAACGCAATTGAGTCTCTAAAAAGCAATGACGAGATAGCCGAGCATGACTCTCTGCTTTTCCCGGCTGAGAGTTTGAAGAACCTGTTATCAGTCTTCGTTGCAAATGTGAAAGAGCGCTTTACAGAAGCGTCACACCTGAAGGGCCTGAGTCAGCAAGAGATACTGCGATTGTTTCCAGGCGCCTATTCAAACGCGGTTGCCAATGGCCCCGCGATTCTGGATATAGCGGCGAGCCGTGAATTGCTGATTGCAGAAAAAGGGCTTTACAAATTACCGGGTCAGAAACTGACTGTTTCGGGAGCGGTGCGCAAAGAGTCCGAACGAATCCTGGCCGAACTGACAGCAAATCCATTCGCTCCTCCTCTGATAGCGAAACTGGTGATTAACGGAAAAGTATCCAAAGAGGCGTTGGGGTTTCTGCTGAACACTGGTGAGGCCTTCAAGGTAAACTCCGAACTTGTATTGAGCGCTAAGAGCTGGCGTATTGCGCTCAATAGAATACATGTGTTACTTGAAAGCGGTGGAGAGCTGAATGTGGCCTGGTTGCGGTCTGATCTGGAAACCAGCCGTAAATACGCTCTGCCAATGCTGGAGGCGTTGGATAAGTTAGAAGTTACCGAGCGTATCGGCGACAATCGCGTGCGCGGTAGAAAATTCTCTGTGTTCTTCGAAGAGCTTGCAAACGTATGACCACGTTGCCAGCGTATGGCGCAGCTCAGCGCATGAGGAAAACCCATCAAAACTTCTAGTCTCCTACTCTATAACGGTGTCATTGAAACCATGGTCGACGGTGACTCCAAGTGTGATTCTCTTGCTATCAGGAGAGGCGCTATCGCGGCAGTAGGGAGAAGGCTGGAACATGACACCGAATTCAAATCCTATCCGAGAATCAATCTGCAAGGCGCAACTGTTTACCCCGGTTTTGTAGATGCGCATACTCACTTCTATTATTTCGCGTTATCACTAGGCAAGGCCAACCTGACAGGTTGTGCCACCTTAGAGTCGGCGCTCGACAGGCTCACAAAACACGCCGATACTCTTAAGTCCGACCAATGGCTTCTCGGTGAGGGATTGTTCATAGACGAGACGACCCAACCTGGATGGAATGCGGCGGCGGTTTTAGATTCAAGAGTCGGGTCCCGGCCTATTGCGATATATACACGTGATCAGCACACTCTCTGGGCCAACAGCGCCGCCTTGAAAAAAGCCGGTATCACACGAAAGACAATTGACCCGCCCGCTGGAAAAATTGAACGACTTTCAAGTGGTGATCCGTCCGGGATATTGCGGGAAAACTCCGCCATTGGCTTGGTACTTGGTTGTGCTCCGAGAATATCCAATCGACGTGAAAATCAGTTGTATGCAGAGGCATTGGAAATCGCATATCGTCAAGGTGTCACTGGTGTCCATTCGTTCGATTCATCACATGCCTTTGAATTCTTTCACAACAAAGCCCAGAGAAACGAGCTGGGCCTGCGAATCTCATACTACGTCCAGCCTCCAAATCTGGAGAGAGTTCAGGAAATCACAAGTGGCGCTCTAGGCTTTGGGTGGGGTGATGAATGGCTACGAATTGCCGGTATAAAGATTTTCGCCGACGGAGCGCTAGGCTCTCGAACAGCGCTTACTCATCAGCCTTACAACGAATCCAACGGAAACGCCGGCTTAGAGGTTACTTCGCCTAAAGAATTGCGGAAACTCATAGTCCTGGCGCAACAATACGGCCTCCCGAGCGCCATTCACGCGATAGGTGATAGGGCGGTAACCAACTGTATTGAAGCGCTGGCCAAGTTCCCTCCCGATGAGCGCTATGCCAAAGCGCGTCATCGCATTGAGCATCTGCAAATGATTAGACGCAAGGACCTACCGCTTCTCAAACGCGCAGGGATAGTTGCCTCTATGCAACCGTCACATTTGCCCGATGATGTAGCTGATATACAATCCTGTTGGGGTGTACGTGCGAAGAATTGCTACATACACAAATCACTAATTGATCTGGGTGTTCCATTGGCGTTTGGCTCTGATGTTCCGATAGTCGAGTTGAATCCATTAGCTGGTATCAGAGATGCAATTCGTAGACGTTCATCAGACGGCAAGACGATTCTGAACTCGCCCGAGCGAATAACAGCCCATCAAGCCGCAATGTGTTTCACTCGTGGCGCTGCCTATGCCGCAGGAGAAGAGGACTACTCCGGTTCAATTCTCCCGGGATATCGTGCGGATTTGACCATATTGTCACAGAACCTACGGAAAGTGAATCTTACCAGCGTGGCTGATATCTCAGTTGTCGCTACCATTGTAGACGGTAAAGTAGTATACTCAGATAGTAGTTTTGATATCTGAACGCCTATTAGGGTAACAGATCTGAAAAGGAGGCAAATGTGGGGAAAATGACCTGGCGAAAGACGCTACGGGCTAATCCTATGACTACGCCAAAGATTCTCTCTTCATCAAGCTTGCGCTTGATGATTTGGCTCTTAGCGTTATCGCTGGGAGCGATGTCCAGCTTGCTACGCGCTGATGATGCTAAAACAGATACCATTGACGCTGTAGTTAGCAGTACAGAAACAGCAGGTAGACTTGTCTACATACTCGATATTGATGGCGCGATTGGCACCATTACTGCAAAACGTGTAACTGAAGCAATTGAGAAAGCCGAAGCAGATGACGCTGAGGCGCTGATTATTCAGTTGGATACACCCGGCGGCTTTACCAAAGCCACCTGGGCTATTGATAAAGCTATTCTCAATAGTCACGTTCCTGTCGTAGTATTCATTGGCCCGGCTGGAGCTCGCGCAGGTTCTGCGGGAGTGTACATCACCTATGCCGCACATATTGCCGCGATGGCCTACGGAACCAATATCGGTTCGGCGCATCCGGTAAGCGGGCAGGGGAAAGACATAGATTCGACCATGAACGAAAAAGTGACCAATGATGCGGTCGCTTCAATTCGCACCATGGCCGACAAACATGGCCGTAACGCCGACTGGGCAGAGAGAGCTGTTCGTGAATCTGTTAACATCACCGATAGCGAAGCCGACTCTCTGGGTGTAATAGATGTGCGCGCGAAGTCTATTCCCGAATTGCTTTCAACTATCGACGGTCGCACAGTTGAAACTCCCGTCGGTGAAAAGAAACTGAAAACCAAAGACGCCAAGACTGTCACTTTGGTAATCAGTTTGATAGAGTCAATCCTGCGCATCATCACCTCACCGGACATCGCATTTCTGTTATTCTCAATTGGTGGCTTGGGCATAATTCTTGAACTGTACCACCCTGGCGCGATTTTCCCGGGAGTCATTGGCGGTATTTCGCTTATTCTATCATTCTATGCTTTCCAAACTTTACCAATCAACACTGCTGGTTTGCTGTTGATAATACTGGCCCTTGTGCTGTTTATGGTAGAGATAAAAGTTACTAGTTATGGCTTACTGACAGTAGGGGGTATATTATCGATGTCACTAGGTGGAATGATGCTAATAGACTCTTCAAATACTGCGCTACAGGTCAGCAAGAGTATTATTTTCTCTGTAGCCCTCAGTTTAGGCCTGTTACTGGCATTTGTCGGATACATGGTTGCACGGTCATATCGTCGCCAAGTTTCGACTGGGGCCGAAGGAATGATTGGTGAGTTAGGTGAGGCGCGATCTGAGATAAACCTGACAGGTTCGGTTTTCGCCTATGGAGAACTTTGGAAAGCCACCAGCGTCGAGCCAATTGAAAAAGGCGCAGAAGTGATTATTGAAAAGATTGAAGGGATTCATTTGCAAGTGCGTAAGAAATGATTTGCGCGCTAAGTTATCAGGATTATCGGCAAGAAAAAAACGAGTCACAACCTAAGGAGTTACGATATGCCGGGAGTAATGGGTTTAGGAGTAATAGTATTTATCTTCTTGTTCTTCTTGATGAACGCGCTTCGTGTTTTGCGAGAATACGAACGAGGTGTGGTTTTTCGTCTCGGACGTTTGATAGGCATCAAAGGGCCGGGTCTGATTGTTTTGATACCGATTGTAGATAAACTCATCAAAGTTGATTTAAGGACAATCACTTTTGATGTGCAACCGCAAGATATTATTACCAAGGACAACGTCTCTGTAAAAGTCAATGCTGTGTTATATTTCCGGGTGCTGGACCCGCAAAAAGCGATTGTCAATGTAGAGAACTTCTTTGAAGCAACGAATCAAATAGCGCAAACGACACTACGGTCTATTTTAGGACAGTTTGAATTAGATGAATTACTTTCGAATCGTGATACCATCAATGAGAGATTGCAGTCAGTGATTGACGAGCAAACCGAGCCTTGGGGTATCAAGGTCTCCGTGGTAGAGGTTAAGAATGTTGATCTACCCGCTGAAATGACACGAGCTATTGCCAAGCAGGCCGAGGCAGAAAGGGAACGCCGCGCAAAAATAATCCACGCCGAAGGTGAATTCCAGGCCTCGCAGAAACTAAGCGACGCCGCGGCGATAATCAGCAAACATCCTGAGGCTCTACAGCTACGATACTTGCAGACTCTGACCGAAATCTCAGTGACAAATAGCAGTACTGTTATATTCCCGCTACCAATCGATATTATCAGGCCTCTGCTGGATATGAAATCAGGGAAGAGTGATTAGCTGGTCTTGATGGACTGAAATAGTTGAACTTCTTGCTGGGATTCGGTGTATATTGTTATAGATAGTTGTTGAGCGGCAGGTTAACCGCTCGTAGTGCGACTAACCCGAGTCTAATACTCAAAGGAGGGCAATATGAGGTTCAGCTATTTTTCAAGAGCAAGGGGCAAGGTGTCTGTAGCGTTGAGTGTGGGAATCTCAATGTTAGTGATATTCAGCTTGTCGGGCTGTAGCAATTCAATGTCTCCATCGATGATGTCAAACCCTTCTTTGAAGGTGGTTAGAAGTGTAATTCCGGCGGATGGCGCTACCGGCGTGCCATTGCAATCAAGTATTGCTATAAGCTTCAAGCAGTCTATGGACACCGGAGCGGTTCGTGAGAACTTTCACTTGCTGGGTGGAGCGGACATGAGAGAGTGGATGAATTCTACTAACCATGAGCAAGGTTTTGGTCACATGTCCGACAATCAATTCACCAATATGATGCGTCAGCTAGACTCTCGCGAAATATCGGGAGACTTTGTGTGGAGCCCGGGCCTAAAGGATTGCGAGTTTAACGCTGATTCAGCCTTTGCGCCACAAGAAGAATATATGCTGGTAATGTACGAAGATGGTATGATGAATCGGTTCATGCACTCGATGGGGGTGATGGGCGGCGATAAGAATGTTCTGATGTATCACTTTGGAACGCGCGGTCGGTAGTGAAGTGTCACCTTGACTTCATGGCGGTTATTCCGATATAGAGCACAGTAGCGTATCTTTTTCAGGTTGGCCGGACTTGTTTTTGCGCCAGTCGTGCTTGAGATGTATTCGCAGTAGATGAGAAACCACAAGAAGTTGTTATATGAGGAAGTATTGATGTCACACGACGTCGAATTAAACTCTACCTTGAATTCGAAAACTGTCTCACACGGCAATAGATCTGGCGTATCGGATAGAGAGATGGCTCCGACAGAGTCGGTTAGCTTTTTCCTGCGCGAGAAAGCCTCTATGATTATAGGGGCTTTGTTGTTTGTCATTACCGTCGGGCACTACATCGCCCCCGAGGGGCATCATATTCTCCACAATATCTTACAGCGGCTCTACTATATCCCGATTATTTGGGCCGCCTATAGTTATGGTATGCGCGGTGGATTATTGGTTTCGATATTGAGCGGACTGTTATATCTGCCACACATAATTCTTGCCTGGCAATCACATCCAGTCTATCAAGTGACACAGATAATCGAAATCATATTGTTTCCAGTTGCTGGTGTAGCAACTGGATTTCTCTTTGAGCAGAAACTCCAAAAACAACGTCAACTGCAATCGTATGAGAAAATGGCGCTGTTCGGCACATTGTCACGATCAATAATTCGTTCCCTAAAACGCCCATTGAAATCGCTTAGGGGAATGCTCATAGCGGTTGAGCCAATGGCGCAACGCGATCAGGGGCTGAACTCGCTATTGGATGTCATGCGGCAGGAAGTTGAAACTATTGAGAAGGTCCGAGGCGAGCTTATCTCCCTGGTAGAGCGCAAGCGATTGAGACTCAAGAAGCACAGCCTCACCACTACACTATTTGAATTCGCTTCACAGATGGAAATACATCTAAAACTACGAAATGTCAAAATCAATAAATCCGTCAAAGATTTGAAACTGATGGCGCATTTGAATCACAAGGCGATAAACGAGATCCTTCAACAATTAGTAGAAACCATGCTTCAAAACACCAATGGTGTCTCTGAAATCACCCTTTACGCCGACCAGTCTTCAACTTTTGTGTGGCTTGGGGCAACTTCTGATAACATTCAACTTGATAGCTACTTTCAAAGTGACTTGGCGACCCGGCAATCTGATTATCCTCATGACTACGAATTGATTTCGGTAATCAATGTGATGAACAATCATTTCGGGGATGTTAGAGTTCGAAAAGAAGAAGCGGGAGTCATAGAATTTCTGCTGGTTTTCCCCAAGAAGCTCAACTTGCCCTGGCATCTCAAGGACGCCGCATCGGCTACCAGTCCGCAATCTCAGCCAGCTAAGTAATTACTTGCTTTGAAAATACGCGCGCCTGTCTTGCAGATTCAAGACTTGCGCAGTCCTGTTTATTTGAACATCTTAGCGCCGATGTAAATCCGGTTTTCTTGCTTATTCCACTGCAACCCGTGAATCAGTAAGAGTTCTTTTTCACTAAAACTACAGGTAATTCCATGGCGCTGACAGTAGGGCAGAAACTTGGCCCGTATGAAATCGAATCTCCGGCAGGCGCTGGAGGGATGGGCGAGGTTTACAAGGCGCGCGACACCCGGCTTGATAGAACTGTTGCGATAAAAGTCCTGCCTGAGAGCACCGCACAGAATCCGGATCTTCGGGCACGATTCGAGCGCGAGGCCAAGGCGATTTCCAGCCTGAATCACCCGCACATTTGCACTCTCCACGATATTGGCCATCAGGACGGCGTTGACTACCTGGTGATGGAATACATTGAAGGCGAGACCCTCGCCGAGCGTCTCAAAAAGGGGCCAATGGATATTCCTGAAGCTCTCGGTATTGCCATTGAAGCCGCCGACGCGCTGGATTCGGCGCATCGGCAGGGACTGATACATCGTGATCTAAAACCCGGCAACATCATGCTCACCAAAGACGGCGCAAAGTTGCTGGACTTTGGTCTGGCCAAAACCCAAATAGGCGCAGGTGAAGGTGATAGTTTCTCGGCAATCACCCAAACCACCCCGCTTACCGGAGTTGGCACGTTAATCGGCACAATTCAATACATGGCTCCCGAACAGCTAGAGGGCGCCGAGGCAGAAAAGCGTAGTGACATATTTGCCTTTGGCGTAGTTCTCTATGAAATGATAGCTGGCCAATCCGCGTTCGCTGGCAAGAGTCAGGCGAGTCTAATCGCCGCAATTATCGAACGCACTCCGACTCCCATAACGACACTGAAACCAATGGCCCCTCCAGGTCTGGACCGTCTTATTCAAAAGTGTCTCGCCAAAGACCCGGAGGCTCGCTGGCAGTCAATTCGTGATTTGGCCGATGAGCTACGCTGGATAGCGCAATCAGGTTCACAGGCTGGAATCGCGGCGCCATTGTCGGCGCGCAGAAGATTCCGTTTCAGATTAGCATGGGGAGTTGCGGCGCTGGCGTTATTGTCTACCGCCGCGCTGGCTTTTGTAATTCTCACGCAAAAAGACGCTCCTGATAGAGTCAGGCGTTACACTATTCGGCCTCAGCCGGATCTTCAGAGTATGTTCTGGCCGGTAATCTCACCCGATGGTAGTAAGCTCGCTTTTCAAGGGGTAGATACTTCCATGACGCAATCAATTTGGATTCGTTCATTGAATTCGCTGGAGTCACATCGTCTTCCGGGAACTGAAGGAGCGGGGCGTCCTTTCTGGTCGCCTGATAGCCGATATTTGGCTTTCGTTATTAACAATAAGCAGATCAAGAAAATACTTGTGGCCGGCGGGCCCCCTCAACTTATTGGCGAAGCTGAATTCGTCGCAGATGGTACATGGGGAACATCAGGAAATATGCTGCTTGACGGTCGCAAAATTGATTCAATTCTACAGATTTCCGCCTCCGGGGGACTGACAAGGCCGGTTGAAACTATCTACTCTATCGACAGCAAGAACAACAATTATGCGTGGCCGTACTTTTTGCCAGATGGCAAGAGCTTCTTGTTCACGCGACATAGGGATACGAGAGGCTTTTCAAACGATTTTGAGCTCATGGTTGGTTCTGTTGAATCCAAAGAAACTCGCGCACTAGTAACCGCGGACTCTAGAGTAGTATATACAACCAACGGTTACCTTCTCTATGTGCAAGAAAACGTATTGCTCGCCTATGCATTCGATGCAAGTAGTTGGGAGTTAAAGGGTGAGCCAATTCCTGTCGCGGAGAATGTTCCATCAGGTGTCTTCGGCAGGGCGGGGTTTAGTGTTTCCGATGAAGGGACTCTGATTCTTGATAATTCCAGTTCAGGTGACCAAACAGAGCTAGTTTGGGTTGATAGAAGCGGCGAGATAATTTCCAAAGTCGGAAACCCCAATATATATGATGACATAGCGCTGTCACCTGACGGTAAGTCCTTGGCGTATATAGTATCCAATTCAAGTGATGAATCCAGGGATCTTTGGGTGCACGATCTCAAGCGCGACATTGCCTCAAAGTTGACTTTTGGCGCTGAAAGAATATGGAGTCCGATATGGTCTCGCGACGCCGAGCGGTTGTATTTTACTCGTATGACATCTGGCAAATATCTTCTCTGGTCTAAGGCTTCAAATGGGGCCGGGGCTGAGAATGAGCTTTTTGATTCGGGAGTCAATGAAGGGGTAATCACGGATGTTTCCAGTGATGGTAAGACAGTTTGCTATACTTCTGTTGCGCCAAGATTTGATGTCTGGTTACGCTCTCTCTCTGGTGGAGATTCTGCAAGACGAGTAACTAATTCCGATTTCACTGAATTCGGAGGCAAGATTTCACCGAATGGGAGGTTTGTTGCCTATAGCTCCAATGAGTCAGGAGATTTTAAGACTTATGTCCGTCAAGTGGATGGGGGGGGCGGGAAGTGGCAAATATCCAAAGATGTAGGTTTGTACCCTATCTGGCGAGCTGATGGTAAGGAACTCTATTACCTTGCCGCTGGCAGGCAAGTGATGGCGGTCGAAGTCGACATTGAGGGCGCTCTTGTAATTGGAGCGGTGGAACATCTCTTTGAAAGGGAAGTTAAGATAGGAGATTTCAGGATGTCGCCCTATCAGGTCAGCGCTGATGGTCAACGATTTTTGCTGAATGCGCTAATGAGCAAAAAAGAAGAAAGAGGATTTGTCGTAATTCAGGATTGGTACAAAGAGTTACTAGATAGGTGACGCCCCAATCGCCTCAAATAATAACCTTCTACCCCGATTTGCTGAAACATCTTACTTCCTTATATTGTTACCGACAGAGGGTGGCAACCATCAACGGGAAGAATTCACATAAATGAGTATAAAATCAAAAATCATAACCGGCGTAATTGTTCTCGCCGGCGCATCTTTATTAGTCTTCAAGTACGGAATCAATGCCTCCACGGGCCATGATGCCGATACAGGCGAGGACAGATATAAAGAGTTCGTGGTCCAGCGTGGTACATTTAGGGTTGATGTATCGGCCAGTGGGGTAGTTAAGCCGATTGACAGAGTGGAGATAAAATCCAAAGCCAGCGGCAGAATAGATTTTCTCCCGCTTGATGAAGGCGATATCGTACGTAAGAATGAGATTATCTGCCGACTGGATAAAACCGATGTGCAAGCGGATTTCGATCAACGTCAGGCCGACCTGGACATAGCCACAGCTGAGCTAAAGCAAGTTCAGAATACATTCGCCAGACGTAAGAAACTATTTGAGAAGAAACTTATCTCAGTCGAAGAGCTGGACCAAAGCGAGTTATCGGTCGCCCAAGCCAAAGGCAAGCTAGTGCGTGCACGGGTCGCGCTGGACCAGGCACAGGTTCGCTTGGATGAAACCGAAGTGCGCTCACCTCTCGATGGAATCATGCTCAAGAAACTGGTCGAAGTCGGACAAATAATATCCTCGGGAATAAGCAATGTCAGCGGTGGCACAGCAATAGCGGCGTTGGCAAACATGAGCCGAGTTCATATCGAGGCTGGCATAGATGAAATTGATGTTGGCAAAGTGCGTATCGGTCAGGAAGCTCAAGTTGTCGCTGAGGCCTATCCGCGCAGGAAATTCAGCGGTCAGATAATCCGTATTGCTCCCGAGGCGACTGTTGCTCAAAACGTCACCCAATTCAATGTGATTGTCGAAGTCGAAAACGAAAGAGGCTTGCTGAAGTCAGGTATGAACGCTTCGGTAGAGATTACAATCGTAGAAGAGGATGACATGCTCCTGGCTCCAATACTGGCGCTGACTTCTACCGATGGGCAAAACTCTGAACACGGTCGAGATTCCGGCGAGGAACGCGGTTCCAGCGAGGAACGCGGTTCCAGCGAGGAACACGGTTCCAGCGAGGAACACGGTTCGGACCGCGCCAAGCTCAAAACCCGCACCGCGTTGGTAAAAGAAAACGGTGAATTTGTATCTCGCGAAGTAGAAATCGGTCGTTCAGATTTCAAGAACGCAGTAGTGATTTCAGGTCTTCAAGAAGGTGACACACTCGGTGTGCCAATGCGCTCCAGGCTAAAGGCGGCGAATGACAGACTTGAAAAACGAATCAAGAGCTCACGTAGTTTCGGGGCAAGTTCTTCCAAATCTTCAAAGAAATCCTCCGGGTCTAAGAAGGGCAAAGGCAAGTAAGCTACTCACAAGCTACTTCATCTCTTTATGGCTCTCTCAGAAAACATCGGACAGGCGACACAAAGCCTTATCAGTAACCCACTGCGTTCAATTCTAACCCTCATCGGGATAGCTGTCGGCATCACAGCGGTGTTGTATGTAGTGATACTAGGAGAACTTACTCAACGTAGATTCAATGAGCGTATGGATGCCCTAGGTGTCAATGTGCTCTCTATTCGTCCGGGAGCTTCGTATATGCACGGACGACACACAGGTAGTAGTGTGGTGAACCTTACCTGGGATGACGCTCGCGAAATAGATTCTATTTCGTCCGTGGTGACTGCCACCGTTCCGGTGTATTCGTCTAACGGTATGTCCAAGTTCCAGGACAAAAACTGGAATACGCGTATCACCGGTACAACTCCAAACTATAGCCAGGTAGATAATAGTAAAACTGCGCTAGGAAGATTCTTCAACGACGCGGAAATGCAGGAGCGCGCGCAAGTCTGTGTGCTGGGCGCCACAGTAAAGGACAAACTCTTTGAAAGCAATTCCGCAATAGGCAAGACTATCACCGTAAAATTCAAACGCTTCAAGGTTATTGGCGTGTTGGAATCCAAAGGTGAAAGCTGGTTTAATCCCGACGATCAGATATTTATTCCGTTGACCACTGCGCAAGAACGAATGGCTGGCAAAGACTATCTAAGTTCTATTCTAGCCCAGTTGAATGATGCTGACGATTACGAGGAAGCCCTATTTGATATCGAAAGCACCCTAAGACGCAATCATCGACTCAGACCGGACCAGGAAAACGACTTCAGAGTACGCCGTCAGGATTTCTACCTCTCAACAATCAAAGACACCAATAAAGAACTTGCAGACTTTATCATCCTAATAGCCTTGATTTCTCTAGTAGTGGGTGGAATCGGCATCGCTAACATGATGCTAGTCTCAGTAACCGAACGTACCCGCGAAATTGGGATCCGACGCGCAGTTGGAGCCAATCGCTTGATGATAATGACCCAATTCCTGGTGGAGGCAATCACTTTGGGATTGGTTGGCGGCGTTGTAGGTATTGCCGGAGGAATGGTAGTCAATCTCGTCGTGGTCGGAGATGAGATGGTTATGCCTTGGTTGTGGATGTTCAATTCTGTGTTGATTTGTATGGTAATCGGAATCATGGCCGGTATGTATCCCGCCTTCCGAGCCGCCAATGTCGATGTTATCGAAGCCCTGCATCACGAATAGAATTCAGTTTCACCTGCGCCCCCGGTAAGTCCGTTACATGCAGGCGCTTGTCTAGACCAAGAGAATCTCGTATTATTGCCATGTGTGCATGTTGCAAAACAATGATAATGATTCAAAGGATAACTTACGAATATGACGCTTAATATGACTTCATCGAAGCCAATAATAGATACAATGCGTAATCGCATTTACGGAATTGACCGTAAGACGCCTTTGCTTGACGGAACACTGGTTCCATATGTCAATCTGGACAACGCCGCCAGCACTCCGCCGTTGGTTTCAGTGGTGGAGAGAGCGATGGAGTTCCTGCCGTTCTATTCAAGTGTGCATCGCGGCACCGGATTCAAGTCTCGTCTTAGCACTGTGGCCTATGACGACGCGCACGAGATTGTTGCGAGTTTCGTAGGGGCCGACACAAACATCAATACCGTCATATTCGGCAAGAACACCACCGAGGCGGTCAATAAACTCTCTTATCGCTTTCCATTGAAGTCAGACTCAATTGTCATCACCACCCAAATGGAACATCACTCCAACGATTTGCCCTGGCGGAATCACGCCAAAGTCGTCCATGTGAAAGTAACCAAAGAGGGACGGCTCGACGAAGAGGATTTCGATAGACTGCTGGCAAAACACAAGGGCAAAGTGGCCTTAGTGACAGTGTCAGCGGCATCGAATGTCACTGGTTTCGTACAGCCGATTCATCGACTTGCGCGCAAGGCGCATGAAGCCGGAGCTAAGATTTTGGTGGATGCCGCGCAGTTTGTCGCGCATCGTAAGCTAGATGTATACCCCGATGATCACCCCGAACATTTGGATTTCGTAGTTCTTTCAGCTCACAAAATGTACGCCCCGTTCGGCACGGGAGCGCTCGTAGGTCCCAAAGAAATCTTCCTTGCCGAAGGTCCTGAATACAGCGGTGGCGGCACAGTAAACATTGTCACTGAAGATGAAGTCTATTGGGGCGATACTCCTGATAGAGACGAAGCGGGAAGCCCGAATGTAGTTGGCGCAGTAGCTCTGGCCGCCGCAATAGAGGCGCTGACAGAAATCGGCATGGACAATGTAGCGGCGCATGAGGAAGAGCTGATTGTATATGCTCTGGAAAAGATGAACGCAATGTCTGGAGTGACAGTCTACGGCGAATCGAATCCGCTAAAGGCCAACGAGAAAGTTGGCGTGATTCCTTTCAATCTGGACAATGTGCCACACTTCCTCACCGCGGCAATTCTCGGCTACGAAGGAGGCATTGGTGTGCGAAGTGGTTGCTTTTGCGCGCATCCGTATGTAGTTCATTTGTTGGACATTGATGATAGCCAACAGGAATCATGGCGCGATAGAATGCTCTCCGGTGATAAGACCGATATGCCAGGGATGGTCCGCGCGAGTTTCGGCTGTTACAACACCACCGACGATATTGACAAACTAATCGACATGCTAGTTCGCATCCAGGGCAAGGACTATAAGGGTGACTACGAGCAAGAAACCCGCAGTGGGGAGTTTGTGCCAAAGAACTATGTCGAACCTCACAATGAATACTTCAAGCTGAAGTAGGACTTGTCATGCCGTAACTCTTGCCTCTTAGATATTCAATCTCACTAAAATGTGATATTGGTGGCGCAAAATCTGGGCTATTGATGCAACTCTTGTGTCTGCGCAACGTTTAACCACCAACTCATAGCGGGAGTTCAGCGCTTAATCAGTGTAGCCTCCCGATTGCGTATTCACATCTTAACTGAGGTAAGTTGCATGGCTAATCCAGTAGTTCATTTTGAAATTGGTTGTAAAGACGGCGCGAAAACCCAAGAGTTCTATTCTAAGCTCTTTGGTTGGGGTTTTCAGGAATTCGGCCCGGCTCGTATGATTGACACCGGTTCCAAAGAGGGTATTCACGGACACCTGAATTCGCTCGGCCATGAGCCACATAACTACACCGTCGTCTATGTTCAAGTGGATGACCTGCAGGCCTATCTTGATAAAGCAGAGGGCCTTGGCGCCAAGACAGTGGTTCCTCCAACTGAAGTGCCAGAGGCTGGTCATTTTGCCTGGCTTGCTGACCCTGAGGGAACAATTGTGGGTATTTGGAAGCCGGTTTGACGGCCACCATTCGGATGTGATCTTAACAGAGACTGTTGAGATCTCGAAGCCCGCCAGAGAGCGGGCTTCTTTTTTGTTGGAATTCCAAGATATTGACGTCATCAACGTCAGGCTGGAAATATCCGCTGAAATAATGTATACTTTCTCCCCGTGGCAGGGCGCTAATTGACGTCCGAACAATTTTGCAACTGAACCTGGAGATTCATATGCCCGTTGAAAAATCAGATTTTTCCGAAGAGTTGTTGCGTGAACTAACCAACGCCGAGGGTGTTTCCGGCTTTGAAGATGGCGCTCGTTCTGTTATGAGCCGACATCTCAAACCCTATGCCGACAAGATAGAATTCGACAGAATTGGCTCCCTGATAGCCACACATGGCGCCGATTCCAAAGGCCCGAAAGTCTTGGTCGCCGGTCATCTCGATGAAGTCGGGTTTATGGTCAAGGAAATTACTCCTGAAGGTTACATCAAGTTTTTGCCACTTGGCGGCTGGTGGGGGCATGTCACTCTTGGTCAACGTATGCGCGTGGTCACTTCCAAAGGGCCTATACTGGGTATCGTTGGGTCACGTCCTCCGCATTTACTAGAGGCCAAAGAGCGCCAGGTCGTGCTAGAGCCGAAAGATATGTTTATCGACATCGGAGCCACAGAGAAATACAACGCGGCCAAAAAACTGGGTGTGCGCATCGGAGACCCGATCGTTCCTGAATCCGAGTTCACAGTGATGGCCAACAAAAAGCTATACTTAGCCAAAGCATTCGACAATCGCGCCTCTTGTGCGATGGTCGTCGACTTGTTTCGCAAGTTCCAACGCTCTAAACATCCCAATCAGCTTGTAGGAGCCGGATGCGTTCAGGAGGAAGTCGGATTGCGTGGCGCCGCTACAGTTGCTAATTTTGTTAAGCCCGATGTCGCGATAATCTGCGATATAGGAATTGCGCAAGACACCCCGCCAACTGGTTTCTCCCGAGACGAAAAACTAGGCGCCGGACCGCTACTGTTGGCCTTCGATGCAACTATGATTCCGAACACTAAGCTTCGTGATTTGGTAATTGACACCGCCGAGAAGAAGAAAATCCCGTTTACTATGACCACCATGGACAGAGGCGGCACCGACGGTGGCCGGGTGCATATCAGCAATATCGGCGTGCCGTCAGTGGTAATCGGTCCTCCGATTCGCTATATCCACAGCCACAATGGCATAATGGCTCGCAGTGATTACGACAATGCTGTCAAGCTGGTTTACGAAGTGGTTAAGAGGCTCGATAAGAAGACTGTGGAAGGACTATACCCAAGGGCATAACACCCTAGCGATAGAACAGGAGTCGAGTTACTCAATCAAAAGCAAGTACATGCCGATTATCCAAATAATACAATCTGGTGGGTAAACTTCATTGAATTCAAGCGGAAGCAAAAATGGCCTTACAATTCTTTAACACATTAGCAAATAAGAAAGAGGATTTCGTCCCAATCAAAGAGGGTGAAATCCGTCTTTATACCTGTGGCCCGACAGTCTACAATTTTGCGCATATCGGTAATTTCCGCGCATATATGTTTGAAGACCTTCTCAGACGTTTCCTGAAGTACAAAGGTCTGAAAGTTACGCAGGTAATGAACCTCACTGACATCGATGATAAGACTATCAAGGGTTGCAAAGCGCAGGGTGTTTCGCTGGCCGAGTACACCCAGCCCTACAAGGACGGGTTCTTTGAGGACCTGGATACACTGAAGATTGAACGCGCAGAGTTCTATCCCGAGGCCACCACCCATATCCCTGAGATGGTGGAAATAATCAAGAAGCTCATGACCAATGGTCTGGCCTATGAAATTAAGGGTAATTACTATTTCAAGATTGACGCCTTTCCAGATTATGGAAAACTTGCTCGAATCGACTTGGCCGGTCTAAAAGCCGGTGCAAGAGTTGCCTCCGATGAGTACGAAAAAGAATCTGTTTCGGATTTTGCACTTTGGAAGGCCTGGACTCCCGAGGATGGTGATGTCTTTTGGGAAACTGATTTAGGGAAGGGGCGCCCGGGATGGCATTTGGAGTGTTCGGCGATGTCAATGAAATATCTCGGCAACCATTTTGATATGCACACTGGCGGAGTTGATAACAAGTTTCCGCATCACGAAAACGAAATCGCCCAATCCGAAGGCGCCAGTGGCGAGAAGTTTGTTAACTACTGGCTACATTGCGCCCATTTGATTGTCGAAGGCAAGAAGATGTCAAAGTCCCTGGGGAATTTCTATTCGCTAAGAGAGATTCTTGAGAAAGACTATTCACCAGCGGCGATACGTTATTTGTTGCTCTCTACGCAATATCGTATGCCGCTCAATTTCACATTTGATGGGCTGGATGCTGCGGCAAAAGCACTGCGGCGCTACAACGATTTCTGGCGGAATCTAGCGGAGTTTTCAGGAGCAGGAAAGGGCGGCGCAGCTGGTGAGTTTATCGACAAGGCCGCCGCCGAGTTCGAAAAGGGTCTTGATGACGATTTGAATATCTCATACGCTCTGGCGGCTGTTTTCGATTTCATACGAGATATCAACCGTCTTCGCTCTGAGAATAACCTGACTGCCGACGAGCGCGACAGAGCCTTGCAGGTTCTGGAAAAGATTGATACGGTGCTTGGATTTCAGGTTCAGGAAAGCTCATTGGATAATGAGAGCGAAATCGAAGATTTGGTCCAGAGGCGCACCGAAGCCAAGAAATCCCGAGATTTTGCAACCGCGGACTCAATTAGAGACCAACTGACCGCTATGGACATTGTTCTGGAGGACACTCCGCAGGGCGTAAAATGGCGGAAAAAAGTCTAACTGTCTCTAACTCTTGACAGTGAGCAAAAAAACTGTATTTAGTGGAGCCGGTTTGATGTTAAACCGGCCTTGATTTAGACGCTGATTCGACTGGCGCATCGGTTGCCAGTGAATATCCGGAGAACGCCGACGTAACTCAGCTGGTAGAGTAGCTGATTTGTAATCAGCAGGTCGGGGGTTCGAGTCCCTTCGTCGGCTCTGGATGTCCTGAGAGGACGCGTTGAAAACATCTTCATTTGGTGGGGTTCCCGAGTGGCCAAAGGGAACAGACTGTAAATCTGTCGTCGTCGACTTCGGAGGTTCGAATCCTCCCCCCACCACCATTATGGCAGTCGAACCAACCAATCAGCGCAACACAATTCTACATTTTACAATAGGCAACTCTTTTCTTGGCAATAGCTTGTAGTCGCTGAGTTCGTCTCTACGTGTTGCCTCTCCAGCAATAGTTTCGTACTGTGAAGTATGAACGTTGTTCGCCCTTCTTCGTCTGACAGCCCCGACAAGCTTATTCGAGTACTGGTGCATGTCCTGTTCGCGCTGTCACTGTTTCTAGTGGCTTTACGTTTTGTGAATTTGGGCTATGATTCGCCCTTGTACTACTCCGGGTATAGCGCATCGGAAATCTCCGATCCCTATATGTACACCAGTTTCGCTCGCAACAAGATTCTCTTTGACGAATGGGACCCTTATCATTATGCGCGCTGGGATTCCTGGAGACTGTCCATAGTATCCGGATTCTCCTTCTTAGTGTTTCTTGTTGCCGGTGTTTCGAGAGTATCAGCGAATGTAAGCGGTTTACTTTTACAGTTGGGTGGTTTCCTATTCTTCCTCCTTGCTCTCGCGCGATACAGGCCACGCATTGAGGTGGTCTTTGCGGCGTTCCTACTACTTTCAACCAGTGGACTGTTTTTTGCTGGGCGCATACCTCTATTAGAAAACGGAATCATATTTCTAAGTGGGTTGACTGTTTGGCTACATTGTCACTATCGCGATCGGTTATGGGGAGCTGCACTGACTGGCGCGATGGTTGTGGTAATCGCCTTAGCGGGCAAACTCATCGGCGTGGCGCTACTGGCGCCTTTGCTGATAGATACCATGCTACGAGGCTCAGGAACCCGGAGTAAGGCAGAGTCTTACAAGTTTGCAGGTTCTATGATAGCGGGATTCGTTATTTGCGGGTTCGCATACTCGCAGATTGTCTACGGGATGTCTCTTTTGGATTTGTTCGACTACTTCCGCAATCAAACCGCCGCCGTAGGGTTGACTCCCAGAATCTCAGGTGGGGGCTTTGAATTCTTAGCTTCAATCTTGCTCTATGGTTCCAGAAACGGTCTCTTTCGTTTTCAACCTATATTCATAACCCTGACCGGAGTGGGGCTACTGCTGGTGGTCTTGAGGGTAGCATCTGGACGTCTCTTGCCAACCAACACATCTGATAGATTTCTGCTCTTCGTTAGCATCTGGTTTCTGGTAGGTTTGGTAATGCTTCTTCCGTATTCATATCGTCCCTCACGGTATTTCATGCCCTTGATGCTTCCAGGCGCTGCGCTTTCGGCCTACGCTCTAGCGGCGGCGTTGCGTGGAGCATTCACACGAAGATTTCAAATTGCCCGCCCAACCCCCATGAGTTTGGCGCTCTTGCTTTTTTGTTCCTTTGTAATAGTCTATTTGTCAGTAGCGGCAGAATCCTCCATTCGTCAGTTTTTAATATCCGAGAACGGTGGCATGACGAAACTGAATTTGACTGGAGTGGGTACTGGACTCGGCTTATCATTTCTGCTGATTCGTGCGGTACTACGAGGGACTCGAATAAGGAAGGTACTTAGCGCAACACTTGCGATGGTTGCCATTTTCACTCTAGTTTTTTGGCAGACAAAACTGTTATACGCCGGATTGAGCGATCCTCACGATCCATTGCGCGTCCAAGTGCAAGATGTTGGCAACTTGATTGGACCTGAAGCAGTAATCGCCGGAACTTACGGACCGGCGTTCACAATAGATAATGGCTTGCGTAACCTAATACATCCTTTCGCAGGCAAACTGTATGAAAAGGATTTCTTCACGCGCTTTCCTGTAACCCATATTGCTGTAGCGCTGTCGGAAATGAAAGTTGCACAATCGCGATATCCAGCCTTGATCAAAGCCCATCAAGTGGCAACTGTTTGGACACGCGACGGCTCATATTTAATATACCGAGTACCGGAGGTGGATTATGTCAAGACTGACTACGAAAGTGGAATGGATTTTCTCGCTATGAAGAAGTTCGATTCGTCACTGTTCTACTTCAATCATTTTCTCAAGAAACACCCCGAAAGTTTCCGGGCTAGAATCACTGTAGCGAGAATACTCGCCTATCAAGTAAGGATTGACGCAACGCTGTGGATGCTAAGGAAGATGTCACGTGATTACGAGGATTACTTTTATGTCCACCTTCTTGTTGGCCGAGAGTATGTGACACTCTATAGAGCCAGCAAAAGCCCCCAGTACAAAGTTCTTGCACTCGCATCGTATTCACGAGCGCTTGAGTTAAATCCATATGTAGAAATACCAAAGAGTGAGTTGCCGTAATCCTGGCTCCTCCAACGGAAGGTTCTAGAACACGCAATCCGAGAAACCTGATTTGTCACAAAGCCAAACTACACCAGCGACCACCGACTACACATCCGGCTCAATAATCAAATCCATAATCAGTATGGGCGCTCCGTCGATGCTCGGGTTTATGGCCACACATATCTACACCATGGTCGATACCTGGTGGGTCTCTCAATTGCCCGGCAGTGAATCAGCAGTCGCCGGCCTTGTTGTATTTAGCAATATCATGTGGTTCTTTGGCTCAATCAATGTGATGGTGGGCTCCGGCTCGGTGGCCATAATCTCTCGCCGCTATGGAGAGAAACAGTTTGACCTTGTTGAGAAAGCAATCAAAGAAACATTCCTGATGAAAGCCGTAGCCGGAACAATATTCGGCGCTCTGGGCCTGTTTTTCTTAAGTGAAGTGGTGACACTAGCTGGCGCAAGAGGCGCCATGCATTCGTTTAGCGTTTCTTATGGCGCAATAATGTTTTGGGGGATGCCATTCGCTTTCGTTGCTTTTTCAAGTTTCACTGCGTTGCGAAGTATTGCAAATCCCAAAATGGCGATGATAGTGATGCTCTCATCTACCGCGCTGAACCTGGTGTTGGACCCGCTCTTGATTTTCGGTTATTGGGGCTTTCCAAAACTAGGAATTCAGGGGGCCGCCTATGCCTCGGTTATCTCCTATGTATTAGTTGTACTTGTGGGAATCTTCATTCTCTATGGAGGATTTGCAAACGTACGCCTGCATTGGTTCTCCAAGACACGTCTGAGTATCACCACAATGTGGGAGATGTTACGAATCGGATTGCCTTCCTGGGTAGCCGCCGCGACAGACTCAGGGATGCGTTTGGCGCTAACTCCATTGGTGGCGCTCTATGGTGAACGAGTGGTGGCCGCATACGGAATCGGCTTGCAAGTCGTTGGTTTCGGCATAATGCTAGTGGTGGGAATCGGTCTTGGCCTTAGTTCGTTGATAGGGCATACGCTGGGAGTGGGGAAAATTGAGCGTGCGCGCAAAACCGGTGACCGGGCCTTGGCGCTTGCCGGAGGCATCATGACGGTATTGGCTGTATTAGTCTATGCCTTTGCCACACAATTTGCCGAACTATATTTCACCGACCCAAAAACAATTAGCGAAACAGTGACTATCCTGCAAGTCTTTGCCTTTGGCTTTCCGATTTGGGGTATTTGGATAATGCTTGAAGGGATCTTTGGGGGCGTAGGGATGAATAAGCCCACCATGATAGTTAGCCTGATTCAAGCTTGGGCTTTACAAATTCCAGTAGCCTTGCTGTTAGTGAAAGTCTACGATGCATCTCCCCAAGACCTGTGGATTGCAACTGTAGCAATCGCCTATGTCTCTTCAATCGGTTTTTGGTTATACTACCGCAGAGGCACATGGCTTCACGCGAAAGTTTAACTTCCTGAAGTATCACTAGAAAAAGAGAAATATGATGACCAATATCCGTAACAGAATAGTTTTGATTCTACAAATATTCGTCGCACTCATAGTATTCACCTCTTCAGGACATACGAAGCCTTCAGGCAAGGATAAAGAAAAAGCCGGAATACCGTCAGTATCCAAAAAGACCGCTGGAGTCACCAGAGTTGCCGGTTTCTTCACTTACTACTACAATGAAAGTGACGGACATATTTGGTTGCAAATTGATGACTTCAATAGCGAGTTCTTGTACGTGAGCTCTCTGCGCACTGGTCTGGGTTCCAATCCTGTAGGTCTTGACCGTGGACAATTAGGTGGCGAGCGTGTAGTCAAGTTCGTTCGTTTTGGGCCAAAGGTTTTGCTGTTACAGCCGAATTTGGACTATCGCGCGGATACCGAAAACGCATCAGAGAAGCGAGCGGTCGAAGAGTCGTTTGCGCAGTCTGTTCTGTGGGGTGGAGAGGTGATTGCCGCCAGTGGTGATACAGTGTTGGTCGATATCACAGATTTTCTTCTTCGGGATGCTCATGACGTAATTGGCTCGTTGTCCGCTCGTGAGCAGGGCGCCTTTTCACTGGATAAAACCCGAAGCGCAATAGACCCTGACGCCTGCCGCGCATTTCCGTTGAACACAGAGTTTGAAGCTCTCCTGACATTCTCTTCGAAAAAACCAGGGCCGCATGTTCGAGAAACCACTCCGTCGCCCAATTCAGTGTCACTGCGCCAACATCACTCGTTCATCAAGTTGCCCGATGCCGATTATCAAAGGCGGAAGTTTGATACACGCTCGGGAGTCTTCGCGATTAACTACATGGACTTTGCATCGCCAATAGACAATTCGATAGTAAAAAGGTTCGTAGTACGACATCGTCTCAAAAAGAAGAATCCGAATGAAGCGCTATCGGAACCGGTAGAGCCGATTGTCTACTACATCGACCCCGGAGCGCCTGAGCCGGTTCGTAGCGCGCTATTAGAGGGAGCTTCATGGTGGGCCGAGGCGTTCAAAGCTGCGGGCTTTCTCAATGCATTCAAAGTAGAGGTTTTGCCTGATAGCGCTGATCCGCTTGATGTTCGTTACAATGTTATCCAATGGGTGCATCGCTCAACTCGTGGCTGGTCCTATGGCGGTTCGGTGATTGATCCGCGCACAGGGGAGATAATCAAAGGTCATGTCTCTTTGGGATCACTCCGCGTTCGTCAGGACAGATTGTTAATAGAAGGTCTTGCGCCACTATTCTCAGTTGGTGGACTGTCATCAATGATGTCATCAACTGCGCCATCGACGCGGTGTGAAGTTGGACAGTCACCCGCTCCTGATGTATTTGCTCAATCCGCCTCAGGCTCAAATGCTGTAGATGTCGCACTAGCGCGCATTCGCCAACTTAGCGCTCATGAGGTAGGGCATACATTGGGTCTGGCGCATAATTTTGCCGCCAGTACTTATGGCAGAGAATCTGTAATGGACTATCCCGCCCCTCTGGCGAAAATCACAGATGATTCTACGCTGGTTATGTCCGAAGCTTATGATGTAGGAATCGGCGAATGGGACAAGATAGCAATACGCTATGCTTATACCGAGTACCCTGATGGAGTAAATGAAGATTCCGCGCTTAGCAGGATCATTGACGAATCTATTGAGCGCAAGTTGTTATTCATTAGTGACGCTGACGCGCGCGCATCAGGTTCGGCACATCCGCTGGCGAACCTGTGGGACAATGGCGCAGACCCGGTTGCCGAATTACCCCGACTTATGCGCGTTAGAAGAATTGCTCTGGGGCAATTCGGAGAAAAGAATCTGCGACCTGGCGAGCCATTGTCGGAATTGAAGAAGATCTTTGTGCCACTGTATTTGTCGCATCGTTTTCAAATCGCGGCTACCGCAAAGTCTCTGGGCGGCGTGATGTATCACTACAAAGTTCGGGGTGATGGTCAGAGCACACACACTCCGGTAGCGCCTCAAAAACAACGTCAGGCATTGGATGCTCTATTGCAGACTATTACTCCCGAAGCTCTAACGGTTTCAAAGAGGATTTCGAGTTTGCTGGAACCCAATTCTTTCGGATACGGAAGCTCACGTGAAGATCTACCCTCAAAGACCCAACAAACATTTGATCCACTAAGCGCCGTGGAAATCGCTTCCCGAATGACAATCAGCGCAATACTCCAACCCGAGCGCGCAGGGCGAATGCAGGGACAACACCAAATGGATGAGAGCCTGCCATCATTCAAAGAGGCTTTGGATTTGCTCGTTGCACATACAGAATCGAGACGGCAACTAAGCGAGCCCGGATTATCTGTGATGCGAATAGTGCAAACTGTTTTGGTAGAAGAGTTGATAAAGATTGCGGCAAATGATAGAGCGACATCCGATGTGAAAGCTATTGCAATAGCTAAGCTACGTGAGCTGGAGCAACGACTTCAAACATCATCCCGCAAAGACTCCGATATGCTACGTGCACATAGAGGCCTCCTTTGGGATACCATCACGCGTTTCTTGTCACGTCCTCAAAAGTCTGCTACAGATTCAAAGTCGCTTACCCCGCCACCGGGAAGTCCGATTGGAGCAAATGAGTAGCGCGTATAGAAAGAACATGAAGCGCCTGCTTTTTCTTGTTACATTGGCCGCTTTCTCACCACTGGCATGTCAGTCGCCCGGTGAGTCTTCTAGTTGGGAGACTCTGGCTGAAGGACTTCAGGTGCGCTCGTTCAATGTGAAGTCAGGGGAAGCTGGTGATAGAGCTAGAATAGTAGTCCTGAGGATTGACCCTTCGCAATGGGATTTGGAGCTACGCGCGCGCTCTGAGCATGGCGGAGCCAATGACAAAAGCGCCAAACAGTGGTCATTTGCCACAGCAGAAGACGGGGCTATTGTTGCCGCGACAAACGCCGGAATGTTTAATACGGATTACACAGCTCACATTGGATATATGAAATCCGGTGAGCACATTAACAACCCGCAGATATTGCGAAATCAATACCTATCAGCCGCCTTGTTTGGACCGCAAGTGAGGGGGATTCCTGATTTTCGGATTGTTGATTTGGATGAGGTGGATTTGGATTCATTGAAAGACTTGTATCAATATGTTATTCAAAATCTGAGATTGATAAAATATCCCGGCGAAAATCGCTGGGAAGAGCAATCCAGAGAATGGAGTGAGTCTGCTCTGGCCGAAGACTCAGCCGGAAATGCGCTTTTCATTTTTTCTCGCCAGCCGTTTTCAATGTTTCGATTCAATGAGACTATTCTCAAGTTGCCGCTGAATATCGTACGCGCTCAACATCTCGAAGGAGGCCCCGAGGCGCAGATGTTCTACAAGGTGGGTGAGCGTCACGAAGAATTCATTGGCGGGTTTGAGTCTGATCTTGGCAAATACAGCAATCACTCCGCATGGCCTATTCCCAATGCTATCGTCGTTAAGCAGAAGCAGGCTAGAGCGATTCCCGCCAGGTAGCTGAAGTCAATTGTCAGCTGAAATTCAGCAAGTTTGAGTATTCAGTGAGGACGTTATCCACGATTATTACTCAAAAAAATGATTTGCCTGAACCAGAACAAGTAGTATCTTGCAGTTGCGCCCATAATTACCTCACGGGGCGCCGAACTCTAGCATTTCAACAGCTCCGTTCCGGGATGGCCAGGTGGCTTTCCCTTTAATTTGTATTCAAATCCTTTGATACATTGATAAGAAAGACAGAAATATGAACTACGGCCCAAACATAGAATCCGGTTTGAGATCAATTGGAGTGTTGCTGGCAACGGCGCTTCTAGCCGCGGGGGTTGCTACCAATGTGACCAACGCTGCCGCCAAATCGGTTAGCAAAGTCAGGGTAACTCCTGTAGAGAAAGAACACTATGCCCAGATTTATTCAGGCGAGTTTGATGTCGTAGAATTCGGTGACTCCGAGTTTGTTATTTACGCCGATGCTGACCAGCAGCTAAGACTGCAGGAGTTGGGGATTCCGTTTACCGTTGAGATTGCAGATATGCAGTCTTTCTACCGCGATCGTTTCTTGGCTGAGCAACCTCTTCAAGGTGGCGCGCAGGTTAGTACTATGGGCGGCTACGAAACATTCTCGGAAATTGTCGCTCACATGGATTCGACTGCGGCTGCCAATCCTACAATTATGACTTCAAAGTTCAGTATTGGACAATCTGTCGAGGGACGCGATTTATGGGTCGTGAAGATTTCTGATAATCCCGGCGTGGATGAGAGCGAGCCTGAAGTGTTCTTTATCTCGTTGTGTCACGCGCGAGAGCCTGCCGGAGCCGCCGTTTCGCTCGCCACTATGGATTACCTGGTTTCCAACTACGGTACCGATCCTTTTGTGACGAACCTTGTCGATACTAGAGAAATATACATTCTCCCGGTTTATAATCCCGATGGTTACGTTTACAATGAGACGACAAACCCGACCGGTGGCGGGTTGTGGCGGAGGAATCGTCGCCCGCACACTAATGCAGTGGATACCGGAGTTGATTTGAATCGTAACTATGGCAGTCAATGGGGTTATAACGATATAGGCAGTTCATCGGCAAGCAACTCACAAACATACCGTGGCACAGGGCCGTTCTCTGAACCTGAAACTCAAGCGGTTAGCAATTATATTATCTCTCGCAATTTCTCTTTCATTCATAATCAGCATTCGTATTCGAATTTGGAGTTATGGCCGGTGGGTTATGATAACTTCTTTACCGTTGATGAGGATGTCTTTCAGTTGATTGGTGATTCCTTGACTAAGGATAACGGCTATGTGGCGTCAATTGGTTGGGATTTGTATCCAACCAATGGCGAGGCTGATGATTGGGCCTATTCGCAATTGAATATTCCTTCCTTTACTTCTGAGATTGGTAACAATGTCGACGGATTTTGGGCGGCTCCATCACGGATACCTACGCTTATTGCTGAGAATATTCCGCCCAACCTTTTCATTATGAGCATTGCTGATAATCCTCGCCGGGTAGGCCCGCCACGCGCTCCGGTTCTTGCATCTGCGGCAGATACTTCGCTAACAGGCAACATAAGCTTGTCATGGGCGGACAATGACCTTTACAATCCCGGTGTGTCATATGATGTAACAGAACTGACCGGATACGCTCGACTGACTGACGATGCAGAGGTTGATAACGGTTACTGGCAGACCGAAAAGTTTTCTTTGACCAGCGCCCGGGTGCATAGTGGTGTTTCTTCATGGACCGCCAACAGTGTAAATCGCGGCTACCATTGGCTTACATCGATTACACCGGTTCGCGTCGTGGCCAATGACTCGTTGAAATTCTGGACCTGGTATGACATTGAGACTGATTGGGACTATTTCTATGTTCAGATTTCCACCGATGGCGGGTTGACCTATGTAAACGAGACTCATCCGACTGCAACAACCAATACCAATCCCAACGGTCAGAACCGGGGCAATGGAATCACTGGTCCTTCCGGTGGTTGGGTGGAGTTGGCGTTTGATTTGAACGCCTATGTCGGTCAGCAAATCTACTTGCGTTTAGCGTATTTTACCGATCTGGGGTTCTTGCAAGAGGGTATTTATATCGATGATATTAACCTCGTGGATTTCTATGCTTCCTCGGCGCCTGCTGCTTCAGGTGTTACGCTTACTAATGTTGACTTAACGGGCAAAACGGCCGGTGATTATTCTTACATTGTGCAGTCTATCGACGCTGAGAATCAGACTGGTAGAAACTCCAATATCGTTTCAGTGACTGTTGACCTGGGTTGTTGTGATACACCTGGTGACGCTACTAATGATGGCAGTTTTAATATCGCTGATGTTACTTTTGGCATTGCGCGGATATTCAATGATGGATCGGCGCCTGCTTGTCAGGATGAAGCGGATGCTAATGGGGATAATTCTTACAATATCGCGGATGTTACCTATGGTATCTCGCGGATATTTGGAAGTGGCCCGGCGCCGATTTGTGGTACGACCGGAATGTAACGTATAGACTGGGTTGGCTTCCGGTTTTGGTCGGCATCGGCAAGGACTTGTCCCCCAACACCCCCAATTGGTTAGTTTTGGCTTAGATCCCTGTGGCGCAATCCGTTAAGCGCTTGCCTTGGTTCTTAGCTCTCCATATCCTGCTCCACCTAGCTCAACGGCAGTGATTCTTCTCTTGACTGGACAATAATACTCCATATATTGCGTCAGTACTTCCGCGCCCTTGGAGAGATCGCAAGGGTATTTAACATTTCCAATAACTTTCGTCCTGGAGGTCATCCATGCGTAGAGTCGATTCCCTCTTTACACGCTGTTTCATGACAATGTGTCTCGTTAGTATTTGCGCGGCAACTGTAAACGCTGACCCTTTTCGATTGCTACATCAGGGCCGTTTGCTGGATGATGTCGGTGTCCCTGTCGGTGGGACATATGAGCTGACCTATCGGATTTACACCGATTCGACTGGTGGGACTTTGCTCTGGGAAGAGGTTCAGTTAGTCACGGTCACAAATGGACTGTATAGCGCTCAACTTGGTTCTGTAGTTCCGCTTGATTTCAGCGTGTTTGACCTTCGGCCGGATTCTCTCTGGCTGGAGATTCAAGTCAACGTTGATCCGCCGCTCTTCCCACGCACACGGCTGACAGCTACACCGCTCTCGGCAGTCTCGGCGAGTATTCGTGGAGATATACATTCCGCTGCAGGCCAGCTCTTCATTCTTGATTCGTTGGGAGATACCACAATCTACCTAGATGGCAAAGGAATTATTACTAAGAAACCTCCGCCAGATGGCACACGAAGTATTCTTATTGGGGTAGCTGACAGCGTTAGTCTCATTAGAGTCACACACACGAACGAAGCGTTGGGGACTGGAGTCATAGTAGATTTGGTGGCGGGACTTCCGCCAGGTGAGCCAGTCACTCGAACCATCGAGCTACCGCCGGGTCGATTGAGTATGGATAATGTCGGGGCCGGTGGAATCGATACCACAAGAATGGTTGAAGTAGTTTCATACTCAGACGGTGGGTTTGTTGCTTTGTACGATTCTCTTGGGGACACTTCTGTTTACCTTGATGGTTCAAAGGGAGGTAAGGTGTCGTTGATAGGGTTTGGTCCCTTTAGTAGGTCTCAGTTTGGCCCTGGAGGTTTGCGAATAATCGACTCTCTAGGAGACACCACAGTCATTGTAGATGGAGCAAACGGTGGATTTATCAGACTACAGGAAAAGGTAGAGAACGGACTGGGCGAAGTGTCCACGCAAACTGTCGTATTGGACATGGAGCGTTTTGAGAGGGGGACTATTGGACCCGGCGGCTCTGTTGGCGGTTCTATTAAACTCGGGTATGACGAATTCTCATTGGTAGACACAACCGGAGACACAGTTTTTATCTGGGACGGTGACGGTAACCTTCGCTCACTTGGGAAAAAGGGTTATGACTACTACATCTCAAAAGGCGAAGTGGGAATGGTCAGCAACAGCGGAGATTCACTATGGAATGTTGATTCACTGGGGCATGTTTTTGCGAAGTCAACGATTCGTATTGGCGCCAGTTTTGATGAGACAATTGCGCTTAATGTCGCTGGAGATATTTGCTATACAGGTACAATCGGCGCCTGTTCAGACGAGCGCTATAAGAAAGACATAACGCCATTGCAAGGTGCGCTCGAAACTGTATCGAAACTTGAGGGTGTGAATTACAATTGGAGACTGGACGAGTTTCCGGAGAAGAAATTCAGCGAAAGGCGACAGATTGGCCTCATTGCGCAGGATGTTTTGACAGTAGTTCCAGAAGTGGTGAGCGCCGATAAAAGAGGGTTCTATAGTATTGATTACAGCAAACTGACACCTCTGTTGCTTGAGGCCATCAAAGAGCTTAAGTCTGAGAATGATTCCAAGGATGGGCAAATCGAGGAACTCAGAGCCAGAGTTCAGAAGCTTGAAGAGCTTGTACAAACGGTTCTTGTTAGAGCAGATGCTGGCGTGGGACAATAAAACAATACCCCCGACAGGATTCGAACCTGTGACCCTCTGCTTAGAAGGCAGATGCTCTATCCAGCTGAGCTACGGGAGCATGATATATGCTTGTGTGTGGCGGGGCGCTCTGCCCAGCGCGAACATAAG
>JAJRPM010000002.1 GCA_024280775.1 Candidatus Zixiibacteriota bacterium
GATACCGTCCGGCTTTTGGCGCTCGTTGTAATGGGCTGGGAGAACTAATCTACGTTTCAGGCTCAAAGGCCTCAGGTCGAAAACAGCCTCTCCCAGTCCCTTACTATATAACTCCAATTCCAAGATACAAGGTCGGGAGCCATGCGCTCCCGACGTCTTGTTGTCAAGCGGTAGTTATGATTTATAGGTTCGGTATTTCACCCAACATGTCAGGAGCACATGGCTCCTGACCTACCGACCGTTCTTGTTTCATTCTCCGAAATCTGCATTTGCAAAAGTGTTGGGTTCTTTGGTTCCCCAATCGTTGGGGTACATTTGAATGAATTGCTTCCAATGAATTGATGAATATTCCCAGTTGTGGGGTGAGTCCACCAACCCATGTTTTACTGGATTGTAATGTATGTAATCAATATGTCGATTCAAATCATTTTCGTCTCGGATAATGTGATCCCAATAGCGGTTTTGCCAGACTCTTCCTGATCGGCGCCCGATTCGTATTCGATACTTTACTCCGAAGCTCATCTTAATCCGTTGTAACAACGAACTAACGCCAACTTCGCCTTCAGGCCTGATAATGCAATGCCAGTGGTCGGGGAGAATAACTTGAGCGATTAATTCAAAATTATTGGCGTTTTGAATAGACTCAATTGAAGAAATGAGCAAATCCGCATTTTGTACGAGGATAGGCTCACGTCCATAAGTAACCGATGTCACAAATACCGTTTCCCCCTCACTGTAGAATCTTCGTAGATTTGACATTAGTTACCCCAAAAGCAACATCTCCGGTAGGTCGGGAGCCATGCGCTCCCGACGATTTGTTATCAAGCAGAATGCTTGAATTGTAGGGCTTATCTCTTTGAAAACACTACCGGATTGCCCTACTCCATTCAATAGGTATTCGCTACTTCAAGGAACTTATTGAATACTTCCAAGATTTCCTCTTGCAACCCGAAAACTTCTATTGATTTATGGGACCTAGCAAAGAACATCATTACTCCCATAGCATCTATTTGTGACAGAAACGCTTGCTCTACATAGCCGTCCAAGGATGAATCGCAGAGTTTTCTAATTGAATTCGTGGAGAGTCGATCTTCAACTGAGAAAAAGAATAGCATACTCTCGGAATCAATTCTTGCCAAAACGAATCGGCATTCTTCTTCCGTCTTGCAATTAATTATGAGCGCCTTGGATTTGCTCCTTGTATCCCAAATCGTGCTGTCAAACCAATGGGCAACGCCCTCGCTTTCAAGAATTTTGTCATAATGCGCTGGTGAACTGTACCAGACTATGGGAATTGCAAATAGCTCATACCCCTGTCGTGTGTAGGAGAGTAGAAGCCTGGCAATGTCATCTGCAACTCCATTGCTTCGTGCGATTAGCCTTGAAAAACGTGAGTCAATTTTTCTTTCTTTCGCTTCGATCGGGTTTATCGGAACATCTAACTGTATTTGATACATAATGATTACCCCTACCTTCGAACGCAATTGCGAATACCAATGATCCATTCACCATCCGAGCAACATCCCGGTAGGTCGGGAGCCATGCGCTCCCGACGATTTGTTTTCAAGCAGAAAGCTTGAATTGTAGCGCTCATCTCTTTGCAAACAAATCAGGAGCGCATGGCTCCTGACCTACCGGACTTTGCGAGCTCTGAGTTCAAACAAATCTTCGGCAGTTGATACTTGGGGCGCGAAGGATATTACTGAAACGGCAAGTAATGCGGCCGATCCCATTCCCTTAACTTTCACAGTCTTATTCCTCGATACCCTGTCCAGGAGTCCGGTAGCAGGAGTAGGTTGGGAGTTGTGCGCTTCCGACATTGTGTTGTCATGTAGTATGGTTGAATCATAATTTCTGCCAATTGGCAAACATGGCAGGAGCACAGGGCTCCTGACCTACCGAACTGACCTACCGGACTACCAATTTGACTCCCCTTGAATAGGGCTTGAATGAAAACTCTTTATGTGATACGCTTGATTACAACTGGGGCAGGTGAAGTAGCCAGTTGAGTTGTTATTGTCTTGAAGTATTTGTCTTAGCTTATTGGCGAAACAACTTGGACATATGTAGTGTCTGTGAGGTGTGTCAGATACGTACACATCGGCACCTCCATCTGTATGCACAAGCTTGTAATCTTCAATCTCTTCTTCCCAATCTTCGAGCTTGTCAATTGTATTTTGAAGAGTTCTGATTTCGTTTTCGAGGTTATGAATTGATTCCATAGCCTTAAACATAAGGTCTGGATCGGCTACAAATTGTTGGATGGGTTCAAGCAGCCCTGCTAACTCGCTAGGATCAATCTTTTGATCTTTCTCTTTTGCCAGAAGTTCTTTCACATTTTTCGCAACAGAAGTAATTCCAATAGCCAGTTTCGTGAAATATTCTAATTCCATGATATACTCCTTTTAGATTTCTTGCCCAAACTCCCTCAAGCCTTCCCAGTCAACTGCCGCGAACATATATCACACAACTTCCGAGCCTTCTGATCTATTTCCATCATGTTACTCGTGTCATAATGCACACAACGGGAGTTTCGGCAGGAGTTGACTTTGAAGACGTAGCCTAGTTGGTGAATTACCTCTTTATAGAGTCGGTCATAGACTTTGCTCTCATCCTCGGGGAGACCGTAGAACTCCTGACGGATTTGAAAGAGCGAGACCACCGCGACTCCCGGCAAATGGTCGCCGTAGCCGATGACGTAGTTCTCGTCAGGAAGGTAGAGGTCGTCTTCGCACACCGCTATCACTTTTTCGCGTTGATTAGCTTTGGCGCGTTCGAGTTTGGAGAGGACGACTCGGGCGTAGTATTGCCCGCGGATGACATTAAAGGATTCCTCGGGCATTTTCATGCCCTTGAGAATATCCACCGAGCGGTCGAAAACCGGCCCGACTTCGGTAGCCAGACGGTTGACTATGGTGAAATCCACCTCGCCAAGAGGGACAACCACGATTTTCGCTTTCAATAAGGCCATCATACAACCTATATAAGCGCCTTTCTGTCTGCCGCACAAGCGCTTTGGGCGTTAGAGACCACGAAAGTGAGATGGAATCAAGGGAAGAACCAGTCATTGCGAGCGAAGCGCGGCAATCCCGCGAATTCAAAGAGTGACTTTCAGCGATGAGATTCAGCAATGAGATTGCCACGTCGCCCGGCGCTTTGCGCCTGACTCTTCGCAATGACGAATTGATTGGCCGATTCTTGGTTCTGGATGTCATTGCGAGCGAAGCGCGGCAATCTCGCAGATTCATAGAGCGGTTTACTGGCGACGAGATTGCCGCGTCGTTGGGCGCTTTGCGTCCTACTCCTCGCAATGACTGGTTGGAGTGGGGGGACGGTCAAAACTTGCGTTTGGGGGCTCTTATCTCTTTCTTGGCTTTGGCCGTTATTTCCGGGCTGGCTGTTTGAAATATTTTTGTGGAATTCTTATGGATTATCGCCCGGACAAATCAAGGAGAGACGTATGGCTTCATTCAAATCTAAGATTTTTCATACTGTAGTTGGTTCAGCGAGGGATATTGACGCTGATACTTTGGTGTTCTTTTGCTATGACGGAGATGCGCCGTCGGGTTCATTTCTCAAAGAGTTAGACAAAGACACCGATGGCGCTGTCTCTGAGGTCTACAAAAGCGGTGAATTCAGCGGCAAGGTGAATTCTACCGCGCTGTTTCGAGCTCCGGCTGACTGGGGCGCTGGGAATGTGCTACTTGCCGGAGTCGGCAAACGCGCCGGAGTGAAACAAGATAATTTCCGTCAGGCGGCCGGAACCGTCTCACGTCACGTATCGCTGAGCAAAGCGCAGGAAATCATTTTTGACTGCCACAGTGAATTAGATGCAAATCGCGCTCAGGCTTTGGTCGAGGGATTCCGTCTCGGTAGTTGGAAGATGTTGGATTACAAAAGCGATCCTGAAGTCAAGAAAGAAAACCAGCAGACTATCAGCATCGTTTGCGCGAATCGCAAAAGCGAAAAGAAAATCGAAAAAGGCGTTGAGCGCGGCGCAATAATCGGCGCGGCGGTGAGCCAATGCCGCCGACTGTCGTTTCATCCTTCGAACTATCTAACTCCAGAAAAACTCGCAGAGGAAGCCAAGGCGCTTGGTAAACGTGACGGTTTTTCGGTGAAGGTTCTCAATGTTGCGCAAATTGAAAAAGAGCGCATGGGGGCATTGCTGGCGGTTAACAAAGGCTCCTCTGAAAATCAGGCGCGGTTTATCATTATGCAATACGACGGTGGTCGCAAGGGTCAAAAGCCGGTGGTTCTAGTCGGCAAAGGTGTCACATTCGACACTGGCGGCATCTCGCTAAAGCCCGGCATGAATATGCACGAGATGAAAGGCGATATGACCGGCTCGGCGGTTGTGATTTCTACTATGTCAGCATTGGCTCGTCTAGGTGTGAAGTTGAATGTTGTCGGGTTAGTTCCAACCACGGAGAATATGCCGTCAGGTGACGCACTGAAGCCCGGTGATATTGTCACTGCGCGTAATGGAAAAACTATTGAGATAATAAACACCGACGCAGAAGGCCGATTGATTCTCGCTGATGCATTAGATTACGCGAATGAATTCAATCCGCAGGCGGTGATTGATATTGCTACGCTGACCGGAGCCACTCTGTTTTCTCTCGGTTATGCCGGCGCTCCGATTCTTGGCGCTAGTAAGCAAGTGTTAGATAGGATTCGCGCCGGTTCAAAGGCTACGGCCGAAAAAGTTTGGGAGTTGCCGCTTTGGCCGGAGTTTACCGAGCAAATGAAATCTGCGATTGCAGATTTGGTGAATAGTGGAGGACGTCCGGCCGGCACAGCAACCGCCGCGGCGTTCTTGCAGGAGTTCATTGGTGATTATCCCTGGGCGCACATAGATATTGCCTATGTAGATTTGGAGCCAAAAGGACAGCCATACATTCCGCGAGGCCCCTCTGGTTTCGGAGTGCGGTTGTTGGTTGAGACATTGTCAAATTGGAAACAGATGTAAGGCGCCCAATCGTCATTGCGAGCGAAGCGCGGCAATCCCAAGGATTCAAAGAACGCATTGGGCCAATGAGATTGCCACGTCGTCACGCGCTTTGCGCCTGACTCCTCGCAATGACAGGTTTTGCCGGGTCGCATTTAGGACCAGGCAGTCATTGCGAGCGAAGCGCGGCAATCCCGCGGATTCGAAGAGCGGTTTTCTGCCGATGAGATTGCCACGTCGTCATGCGCTCTGCGCCTGACTCCTCGCAATGACAGGTTTTGCCGGGTCGCATTTGGGGCCAGGCAGTCATTGCGAGCGCAGCGCGGCAATCCCGTGGATTCAAAGTGCGGTTTTCTGCCGACGAGATTGCCGCGTCGTCATGCGCTCTGCGCCTGACTCCTCGCAATGAACAGGTTGAACAGAGATACAACAAAGAGAACCTAGAAAGAGTTAGTAATCATCATGACACTATCAGAAATAAAAGATACACTGAAACAACTGACTATCCGCTTAGACAAACTGCGGAGGTTCCTTTGACATCGACAAACGTCGTGAGCGTATTGTCGAGTTAGAGAAGAAAACATCCGCTGAAGGTTTTTGGAATGACAATCAGGCGGCGCAAGTTGTTCTGAAGGAAGTCAATGCCAATAAGAATTGGGTGAATCGCTATCAGAAGTTTGTCGATGAAGTAACCGAGTTGTCGGAGTTGATAGAACTCAGTGAGGGCGAGGCCAGCGAAAGTGACATCGCGGAGCTCTCTACTTCGACTGTTGGCTTGTTGAAATCAGTCGATGAGTTCGAATTTACCACTCAGCTGTCAGGGCCGGATGACTCGCGGGACGCATTTGTCACTATTCACCCGGGAGCAGGAGGCACCGAATCGCAGGATTGGGCCGAGATGTTGTTCCGTATGTACAACCGCTGGGCGGAGCGCCGGGGTTTTACTGTCAAACTTATTGATTATCAGCCCGGTGATGAGGCAGGTTTGAAATCCGCGACTATGGAGATGCATGGCGATTTTGGTTATGGGTATTTGAAGGCCGAATCAGGTGTGCATCGTTTAGTGCGAATCTCGCCATTTGATGCAAACAGTCGTCGTCACACAAGTTTCTGCTCTGTCCATGTCTTTCCGATTGTCGAAGACAATATCGAAATAGAAATCAAAGATGAAGATCTAAGAGTTGATACCTATCGCGCCTCGGGCGCAGGAGGTCAGCATGTCAACAAGACATCATCGGCGGTTCGCATCACACACTTGCCGACTAACACCGTAGTGCAATGTCAGTCTGAGCGCTCGCAATTAAAAAACCGCGCGACGGCGATGAAGGCTCTAAAGTCGCGGCTCTATCAATTGGCGCGTGAGGAAGAGGACGCTAAGATGTCGAAGTTCTCCGATTCCAAAAAGAAAATCGAATGGGGCAGTCAGATTCGTAGCTATGTCTTTCACCCATACAATATGGTCAAAGATCATCGCACTTCATGTGAGACCTCGAATGTGCAGGCAGTGATGGATGGTGACATTGACGAATTTATCCGCGCCTATTTGAGTGACCCGCAATTCAAAGAGAGCGCTGTCAGCGCCAGCTAGGCCTGTTTACTATGGGTGCGCTTGATGATATCCGTAACAGGGCCAAGAAGCTTGGCAAGACGATAGTTCTTCCTGAGGGGCTGGAACCTCGTACGCTCCAGGCCGCAAATGAAATCGCATCTGCTGGAATTGCGACTCCAATTCTCCTCGGAGATAGAGCTGAGGTTAGTGTCGCCGCAGAAGCGGAGGGACTTTCACTATCTGGAATCCTTTGTGAGAATCCGTCGGTTTCGGAGTTTAGGGAGTTGGCGCTCGAAACGATTATCGCCGCGCGTAGACACAAGGGGATTACTGACACTCAAGCCAAAGACTTAATCAGCGATCCGCTCTATTTTGGGGCGGCTCTGGTCAAGGCGGGAATTGCCGACGGTTCAGTGGCCGGGGCGATAAACACTACTGGCGCGGTGTTACGCGCCGGGATTCAGATAATCGGCATGGCCCCCGGAATCAAAACGGTTTCGGGGAGTTTTATGATATCGCTTCCGGAGAGTAGTCCACTTGGAGCCAGGACTTTGTTTTTTGCAGATAGCGCTGTGGTTCCAGACCCCGACGCAGAGGAGCTGGCTTCAATTGCGATTAGTACCGCGCAGGTCTGCCAGGCCCTAATTGGAGAGACTCCGCGAGTTGCTTTGCTTTCATTCTCTACCAAAGGCTCTGCCGAGCATTCTAAGGTCAACAAAGTTCGTGAGGCGTTGGAGTTGATACAGGCGCAAGCGCCGGAATTGTGTGTGGATGGTGAATTGCAACTTGACGCCGCCTTAGTTCCGAATGTCGCCGCCAGCAAGGCCCCGGGTTCAACAGTTGCAGGATATGCGAATGTTTTGATATTCCCAGACCTTGACTCAGGTAACATTGGCTATAAATTAGCTCAACGACTCGGAGGAGCAACAGCTACCGGGCCGATTGTGCAAGGGCTGGCCAAGCCGGCCAATGATTTGTCGCGCGGGTGCGACGTTGAAGATATAGTAAATGCAGTTGCGATTACAGCGTTAATGGCGGAGCAGGGATGATTGCGGAGAGTGTAACTTTGGAAACTCAAACAAAAAGTAACGACAGATATGAAATTCGGGGAGAAGTCTCCGAGTTGGCGAAAACTATTTCGCCGTCGAAGACTATGCAGATTAGCGCTTTGGCAACTTCCTTGCGCGCTGAAGGGAAAGACATAATCGCCCTTTCCGCCGGTGAGCTGGCTTGTGACACACCCGATTCGGCAAAGAAGGCCGGAATCAACGCTATTGAGAATAACCAGACACGTTACACTCTGAACCCTGGTACGATTGAACTGCGCGAAGCGATTTGCGCAAAATACAAACGTGAGCATAAGCGGGACTTTTCCCCCAAGCAGGTATTAGTCAGCGCTGGAGCAAAACAGTCGCTGTTTAACATCCTACTGGCTCTTTGCGGGACCGGCGACGAAGTGATTACTTTCAGTCCTTATTGGGTAAGTTACCCGGAGCAAATCATCGCTAGTGGCGCTAAGATGGTGGTTGTCGAAACGACAATCGAGAATGGCTTTCAGTTGGAGATTGAACAATTCAAGGCCGCGATTACTCCCGCCACGAAAGTTGTAATCCTAAATACTCCCAGCAATCCCACCGGGGCTGTATATCCGAAAGACACTGTTGATGAAATCTGCAGAATATGCGCCTCAGAGGGTATTTGGATTTTGACAGATGAAATCTATGAGCGAATAGTATATCCGCCGAATACACACTACAGCCCTTTGGATTCTCCCGAGGTGGACTTGTCACGTTTGATTGTGGTCAATGGTTTTTCAAAGACCTATGCCATGACCGGTTGGCGTGTCGGCTATGCCCTCGGTCCGGTTTCGGTTATCAGCGGCGCGGCGCGATTACAGAGCCATTCCACCTCGAATGCCTCATCTATTTCGCAAGCGGCGGCATTGGGCGCGTTGCTGGGTGACGCCAAGGGAGAAAACGACTCATTTTTTGCGGCGCTAATACCTGACCTGTTGGAGAAACGTTCGATTGTCTCTAAAATACTCGGCTCGACTCCGCCTTTGAAAATTGCAGAGCCGGGCGGGGCCTACTATATGATGATTGATGTATCCGGCTTGTTCGGCAAAACTCTAGCCGGGAAGTCCATGGAAAACGCGACTGATGTCTGTATGTATTTTATCGAAGAACTTGGAGTGGCCACTACTCCCGGTGAAGCTTTTGGCGCTGGTAACTACTTGCGTCTCTCATTTTCTACCGACAAAGCCCTGGTAGAAAAAGGGTGTTTGAGAATTCAAAAGGGCCTGACTTAATTGTAACCTTTCAAGAGAATCTATTATGCCTACTTATCAATACAAATGTCCAGAATGTTCGCACGAATTCGAAGAATTCCAGCCGATAACCGATAACGCAATAGAAGTTTGTCCGGCTTGTGGTGGAAAAACAAGGCGCCTAATCACCGGTGGAGCGGGGCTGATTTTCAAGGGTAGCGGTTTCTATATCACTGATTATCGTTCTGACAGCTACAACAAATCAGCAAAAGCCGATAGCGCAGACTCTTCCTCGAAATCTTCAGATTCCTCCAAGAGTAGTTCGGCTGCAGGCGACGGCAAGAAATCAGGCGGCGCTACGTCATCAACATCAAGTTCCTCCGGTTCAACTAAATCAGATTCAGGCTCTTCCAAATCCTCCGGCGCCTCCGGTGCGACCGGTGCGACTGGTGCGACCGGTGCGACTGGTGCGACCGGTTCGTCCGGCAAAAGCAAGTCCTAGCGCCACATTTGCCCTCGTTGGGCAATAAATTGAGCATTCAGTCAATTAAGATACGCTATTCCATCGGGATGTCTTGACAGCAATTTTGGGGCGCGGTATATAACCTATGGTGAAAGAGGCCAAATCGGTGTCTTTCAGAAGGTTTACGTGTACTTCTAGATGTTGGAGAAAGTTGGTGGGACCGGCATTTTTCAGCGCTCATAAGTATCAAGGGGCTGTCGATATAATGAACAAAGCGGCAGCTAATGCTGTTTTGATTCATCGAGAAGGAGTGATGCTACAATGTCAAAACTAATAGATAAATTTTCCGCCCAAGTCCCGGGTTTGCGCCAGAAAGCCAAGGATATTGTGGCGAAGCACGGCTCGGAAAAAATTTCAGATGTGACGGTCGCGCAAGTATTTGGCGGCATGCGCGGAATCAAGGGACTAATCTGTGACACCTCGTTCGTGTCTCCCGAGAAGGGCTTGATTGTTCGCGGCTTGCCGATACTTGAGCTCACTGAGCGCACACCCGAGGAGATTTTCTGGTTGTTGCTCACTGGTGATTTGCCGAGCGAAGGCGAGAGTCATGACCTCGACAAGGAGCTTGCGAGTCGCTCGGAGGTTCCTGCCTACGTTTTTGAAATCCTGAACGCGCTTCCGGCTGAATGCCATCCGATGGCTATGCTCAATACCTGTATACTGGCGCTGGAGAACGAATCAGTTTTTCGCATTCGCTATTTCGAGGGAATGAAGAAGCAGGATTATTGGGAGGCGGCGCTTGAGGACGGTTTGAATCTCATCGCAAAGATTCCGACAATTGCCGCCGCAGTATATCGGATTCGCTACGACAAGGGCGCTCCATTGGCTTCAAAGCCTGAGCTTGGCTGGGGCGGTAATTTTGCCCACATGCTGGGAATGGATGTCGACCAGGACGAATTCGCTAAGTTCATCAATCTGTACTTGAATCTTCACGCTGACCACGAAGGCGGCAATGTCTCGGCCTTCAGTTGCGCGACTGTCGCCTCGGCCTTATCAGACCCATATTATTCTGTTTCGGCTGGTCTAAACGGACTTGCCGGTCCGTTGCATGGACTGGCGAATCAGGAGTGTCTGCGCTTTGTACTGGGCATTCGTGAGCGTTATGACGGAATACCTACTGACGAACAATTAGTTGAGTATGCCTGGGAGGTGCTAAATTCCGGTCAGGTAATCCCAGGTTACGGACACGCAGTGTTGCGTTGTCCGGATCCGCGCTTTGTCGGTTTCCATAATTTTGCCGAAAAGTATTTGGTTGATGAGCCGCTGGTTACAATCGTTGATAAGATTTACCGCTTAGTTCCTGATATACTGCGTGAGCATGGCAAAGCCAAAAGCCCGTTCCCGAATGTGGATGCGATTACCGGCTCAATGCTATATCACTACGGCCTGAAGGAGTATCGCTATTACACCGTCATGTTCGCGGTTTCTCGCACACTTGGTCTGATTTCTCAATTAGTTCTCAGCCGCGCGATGGGCATGCCTATCATTCGTCCCAAGTCTGTGACAAGTGACTGGCTGGTGTCTCAGTTTGAGGAGCCGGTGAAAGTCTGAGTCGATACAAGTGACCAGTTTTGTAGCTGGCAAAGTTTGATAATTCTGTAGGGCAGAACCCAAAGTGGTTCTGCCTTTTTTTGTGGCAGACTCTCTTGCAGGGATAGCACAACTTCAACAGGAGCCACCCTGGGCTTCCTGCGCATCAAGTTATTGGAAGGCTCTTATGCGCTCGGTAAAGTGATAATGAAGCGTGCGCCCTTTGTGTAGCTCTTGTCGTATTCGAGAGAGCCGCCCATATCGCTCACCAGACGAAACGAAATTGAGAGACCAAGACCCGAGCCGTCGGACTTGGTTGTGAAATAGGGGTTGAACAGCTTTTCAACGATCTCCGGGGGGATGCCGGGGCCATTGTCACTGATTAGCGCCTGCACGCTCTCTTCTGATTCCTTGAGAACGATATTGATATTCAAAGACGAGGCTTTATCGTTATTTGCGGAGCCATTGAAGGCCTCTATCGAGTTTCGGTAGAGATTGCCTAACGTCTGCCTGAGCTTGTCTTTGTCCATGCGAGCCGATACGTCAGGGGCAATCTCGGTAGTCAGTGACACATTATCACGTTCGAATTCCGGTTGCATGAACCTTATCCATTCGGTGAACAGGTCACTAATCAAATCCAGAGGCGGTTTTGATTTCGGCTCTCGGGTCAGTCCCAGCAGGCGACTGACGATTGCATCAAGGCGGGTTGTCTCCTTTCTGATTTGCGAGGTGAAGAAAGAAAACTCCTTGCGCTCTGTGGTAATCTGTTCGGCGAATTCTGCGTCAAGTCTCTGAGCGGCCAGCGAAATAGCATTCAGTGGATTCCGGATTTCATGCGCGACTCCAGCGGCCAGGTCTCCCAGTTCGACAAGACGTTCACGTCTGGCGTTTACCTCTTCAAGCTCTCGCTGGTGAGTGTAATCATAGATTACCAGGGCTTTGCCTGAATCCGCAGAATCCTGTGAGCCAATTGACGCGACAGTATATAAGAAGTGTTTCCGAGCTCCAGCGACCACAGCCTCAAATTCCTGAGATGTGTCATCAAAGGAGCTTCTCGATAGTGTGTCATTTGTGTCGAAATCAAAAATATCTGCCGGAAGGTATTCAGCAAGTACGCTGGTTCGCCAGTCTTTTGCGCCTTGAAGATCGGCGTTGATGTCACTGCTCAGTGAAAACAGTTCACCGAGGCGCTTATTCGCTAGTTCAATAGAGTTGTCTGCGTTTATGGCAATGACACCTGAGTGCATGCTCTCCAGCACCGTATCAGAAAGAGACTTTGTCCGGGCCAAAGAAATGCCCAGCGCTGTGCGTTCGCTACGTAATCCCAAATAGAGCGGTATCAACGCCGCGACAAGAAACAGGACAATCGCCAAAGCTATCATCTGACGGTTAAACTCGGTCCTGGCGGCATTGAAAGCCTCCAGTGAAATCCCTAACCTAAAGAGACCGTCAGGATATAGAGTTGAGGTAAAAGGCTCAGCAAATTCCAATACCTCTTGCCCTTGAAAAAACACGGTTCGCGACGCCAAGGTGTCACCATTGAATGTCTCTCTTAGAAATGGATCAGATTCTATTGTTAGGGCTGAGTCTATTGGCGTAGAGGAGAATATCAGACCTTCGGGGTCCTGATAGAATATGTACACAACATTTGGCGCTTCGCCGAGACGTTGAATTAGCGGGCCAATTCCGATTTCGTTTTCGACCTCCCACAATTCCGGGAAGTCCAACTCCATGCACACTCCTTTGGTGCGTGTAGAATCTATCTCCAGAAACAATGCAGTGGCGGATTCATGAAGTGTATCAGGCAAGAAGATCAGTGATTGGAAGGCCGATGAATCGGCAAGGAGCTCGCTGGCAGCGTCGAAAAAGTCTTCCAGGATTCCTTCATGGGGTTCAAGGTCGGTGTTTACCGCCGAGGAAATCAGCGCCAGGCGATCGTCAAATTGGTATACCGCCAATGTTGTGACTTCCGGAGCGTTTACATTGAGCCAGGCCAAAGCTTCTTCGGCGTTGTAGTTTTCAAATGTAAGTTGTGCGACAGGTGTAATTCGTGAGATAAACGAATCCCAGAAATATCCATTGGCCCGGATAGCGTTGTCAGTAGCCTCGGTAAGGATAGTTAGTAGCGTCTTGCCTTGAGTGTGGAGAATCTCCAAACTGCCTTGTGTTCGCTTACGGATTCCTGAGTAAGTGAAAAGTAACACTGTTCCGGCAATAACAAATGTCAAGAGCAAGAGCGCTCGGCGCCCTAACGGTAGATTGTTGGCGGAAGTGTCACTTTTGAAGTTATTGTGCATGTGGCCAACTTATGTGTGTGGAGAGAGTCGGTCAAGCGTAAAGGAGTATAGCAGATTATACAATGCAATGGCTTAGCTCTTGAGATTATTACAAGGTCGCATAGATTTGCGGAATTATAGCGTTTACACTGTTAGCCCCATTCAAATAGGGCTTTAGTGAGGCCCTCAGACTCCGAAAACGTCGGATCGAATTTGGCCGGTAAATTGCATGGCTTTGTTCGGATTGACTGACGCTTCTTTCGAATTAGCGCAAGAGCATAGCAATATGGTGGCAATAAAGGGTTTGATTGTATCGGTAAGTCTTTTCACATGTAGGTATATAGACCGGATTTACCCTTGACATTTCACTATTTTCACTTAACTTAGAGCTTGTACGGTCGTTGGCGTACTATCCCCGTCTCGTTTGAGGTACTTATGAAGGCACAAGACGGAGGGACTCGTTCCCTCATTTTTGCCTCTGTCTTGTTGACATTGCAACTTGTAATTTCGCCTGCTACTTTTGTAAGCGCGCGAGATTCCAAAGGAAACAAGGCTTCGGCTTCTCAGCCGGAAGTGTTGTTATCGTCAACACAAACTCAGCCATTATCTGCATCTCCCATCGGTGTATTCGTAGAATCCAATTCAAAAGTTGCATCATCCAAAGTTTCAGGATCTTCAGAGTCTGTGGTCTTCAGTCAAGCTGACTATGGACTAGGCCAAAGCGCATTGTGCGCCAAGACCATATTGGGCGATTTATCAAACGCCCGCTGGGGAACCCAAACTCTCTCCTGCGATCTCAACAATGATGGTATTGATGACTTTATCATGTCCGCTCCATATTACAGCCTGTTGCAACTCGATAGCGTTGGCGCGGTGGCGGTATTTTATGGCTCCAGTAATTTTGTCGGTGATACAGTCGACTTGGACAATCAATTCCCCGATGTGTTCATTCATGGCGGCGCCTCAGATGAATTCGTTGGTGAGGCCCTGGCCTGCGGTGATGTAAACGGTGATGGTATAGTCGATTTGGTGATTGGCGCCCCCGGCGGTAAGGGGCAGTCCGGGGCGAATAAGAATGTCGGAAAGACATATATTGTTTTTGGAGCAAGCGTCTTACAGCAGGACATAAATCTTCCTATTGAGGCCGATGCGGTAATCTTCGGCGAGGAAGTTGGATTGGGTAGTGTGCCTGATCACTCGGGTACATCTTTAGCAGTCGGTCATATCAATGCCGATGGGTTCGCTGATATTATTATCGGTGTTCCAGGAGCAGACGGTCCGGGAAATTCTCGTCTTGACGCTGGAGAGTATCACATCCTCTATGGTCGCGGATTGACCTGGCCTTCGCCAATTACCTTGGGAGTCGGTTCCGATGTGATAATCTACAATCCCGAGGCTGGTGATGGTGTCTATGATGTCGGCGGCGGTTCGGTTCGCGCTTTGAATACCTGCGCTATTGGTGATATCGATGGTAATGGAGCAGGCGATGTTGTTGTGTCTTTGCCGGGCGGTGACGGCAGTGGGAATGGTCTACCGGGTAGCGGTTCGGTGAGAGTGATTCTTAACGAACAAATCCTCGATACATTAGATCTACTTAGTAGGCCGCATCAGATTTACTATGGCGCAGAGTCTCAGGATGTGCTCTCAACAGTGATTGTAGAAAACCTCGATGGTGACGCTTACGACGATATACTCATGATTCCATTGAACGCAGACGGACTGTTCAACGGCCGCGATTTTTCAAATGAACTTTATATCCACTATGGATCCGCTACTTTGGCTCTGGTGAATAACGCCCACTTTGACGCCGATGCGGTTTTTTACCCCAACACAGGTTTTGAAATTTTGTCTTTTGCCGCAGTTGGTGATTTTGATAATTCCGGCTCAATGGATTTGGCGATCTCGATGACCGGCGGTGATGGTCCTGGCAATTCTTTAAGTGGCGCAGGTGATGTTTGGGTGTTCTTTGATCCGGGTCATATCACAGGGTTTATTGACTTACAGAATGTGACTCCTGATGCTTTTGTCTATGGCTCGAAAACCAGCGACAGGATAGGAGCTAGTCTCTCTTCAGGTGATATCAATGCCGATGGCTATGACGACCTGTTAATCGGAGCTCCACAGGCTTCTTATGCTACAGGCGTGAAGATTGGGTCCGGGAAGGGCTTTTTGGCATCAGGCGAGATGATGGCCATTGGTGACAATGACGGCGACGGCGTTTTCGGGTGTTTGGATAACTGCCCGCTGACTGCAAATCCTGACCAATTGGATACTGACTTTGACGGCCTTGGAGACGCCTGTGACAATTGTCCCACCACAGCAAATCCGGATCAGGTTGATTTTGACAATGACCAGGTTGGTGATGTTTGTGACAATTGCCCGACGTCAGCTAACCCTGATCAGGCAGATGCTGACGCCGATGGATTTGGGGATTTGTGTGATATTTGCAAGTATGTATTTAATCCGAGTCAGATAGATACCGACAATGATGGATTCGGTGATGATTGCGATCCTTGTCCTACTGACCCGGCAAATGCTTGTTGCAACATGGCTGGTGACGTTGACAACTCCGGCTCGGTGAATATCGCTGATGTAACCCACATGATTTCAACGATTTTCATGGGTGGGCCTGGTCCGGTCAATCCCGGGACCGATGATGTTAACTGTTCCGGAGGATTCAACGTAAGTGATGTCACTTACCTGATTGAATTCATCTTCGCAAACGGACCGCTACCCTGCTGTATGTAAAGATAACTTCTACCGCTACATACTGCAGGGCAATCACATTAACGTTTTCAATCTTCCGATAAACTAGGCATTCACGCGCATTTTGTCCTCAATGGACTCCATGTGACGCTCGGCGGCAACCGCGGCAGTGGTTCCATCACCAACAGCATTGGTGATTTGTCGCACCAGCTGACTGCGAACATCTCCGCAGGCAAAAATGCCTGGAGTTGATGTTTGCATGTGGTCATCAGTGATAATATATCCGGCGCTGTCTTTCTTTAGCTCTACGCGGGTCACATTTGAATTGGGAGTGAAGCCTATAAAGGGGAAGACACCTCCAACCGGTACATCTTTAACGTCGCCGGTTTTGACATTCTTCACAGTTACAGACTCAACCCGATTCTCACCATTGATGCTTTCGACAACTGAGTCGTAGATGATTTCCAGTTTCGGATTTGCTTTGGCGCGTTCTTGTACAATCTTTGCGGCGCGGAACGCATCGCGGCGATGAATCAAAAAGACTTTGGTGGCATACTTGGTTAAGAATCCGCCTTCCTCAAGCGCCGCATCACCGCCCCCGACAACAGCCAGAACCTGGCCTTTGAAGAAAGCTCCGTCGCAAATAGCGCAATAGGAAACACCTTTGCCATACAGGCGCTCCTCGCCCTCGACACCAAGTTTGTTCGGTGTGCCGCCGGTTGAAAGTATCACCGCTTTGACCTGATAGAGTTTCCCGCTGGCAGTTGAAACCATCTTGAGAGCGCCGTCATCCCAAATATCAGTCACTTCATCAGCAACTGTTTCAACCCCGAAAGACTTGGCGTGTGCGCTCATTTTGTCCGCTAATTCACGCCCATCAATCGACTCAAAACCGGGGTAGTCCTCTACCAAATCGGTGTTGGCGATCTGACCGCCGATAATGTATTTTTCAAAGACAATTGTCTTGCGCATTCCGCGCGCGCAATAGAGTCCCGCTGTCAGGCCGCCGGGGCCGCCTCCAACGATTGCTACTTCGTAGTCTGTGATTATCTCACTCATAATTATTCCTTCCTAACACCCTAATATACTTAAACCCAATTCAAATTCTTAATGTCTATTCTCTAATACGTTGGCGAATACATTGTCATTTATCAAATAAGAACACAGCAAACGAGAACGCTCTGCGCCACTCAGCTACAAATGGGTTAACATTTCAACTCATCAATGGTTCCGTTTGGCTCAAAAATCTATACCCTTCTTAGCTAGAATGCCTTTCTGATAGGGGTGTTTGATTTCTCGCATTTCAGTTACTAAATCGGCTCTATCAATAAGAGTCTTATCGGCGCTACGGCCAGTGATTACAATGTTCATTTTTGCTGGCTTGTTATCCAGCATTTCCATCAACTGCTCAATCTCAAGTAGTTTTAGGTCAATCGCCACATTCAGCTCATCGAGAATCACTAGCTGATGTTCACCTTTGGACACTATCTCCAGTGTCAGTCTAAATGCCTCGCCGGCGGCCTTTTTGTGCTCTTCGAGTGGCAATTTGTCATCGACGATTCCGACAAAACCAGAACCGGCCACATGAAGCTCAACCTCTGGGGCCAACCGTTTCAAGCTCTCCAGCTCGCCATATTTCCAGCTACCCTTGATGAATTGTACTATGGCAATTCTCCAGTGGTATCCAGCCGCGCGCAAGGCCATGCCCAACGCCGCGGTTGTCTTACCTTTGCCGTCGCCGGTGTATACAATTAGCAGTCCGTCATTGGATTTTTTGTTGGGCTGGCTACCGGAAGCAGGAGGATTTGTTTTGTCGTTCATTATATTGCACTGAGGGTTATAGCATTATTGCTTGGCGCTAGCGAGTGTACCGTTTCTTTGGCTGACTCTTTTCGCTGAACTAGTTTACATCACTGCCAATCGAGAAGCAACAGTATGGCGGGTGCGAACCACGCGCAAGGTCACGGATGTCATCTTGAATTTGTCCATTCAATAGTTTCTATGTATACTTGCGGCGCCCTTATAAGTTGTATGTTCGCGCCAATAGCGCAGAACTGGAAATCCTAAGGGCGGTCGTTCTAGCATACAGAAGATATAGCAGACATAACCTGAAATGAATTAGCCGCGTTGGAGATTACAAATGTCAATTAAGCCGGACCGCTGGATTCGAGAGAAGGCCCGCAAACACGATATGATTCGACCGTTTTCCGCCAAGCAGGTCAATAAGGGGGTTAGCTATGGGCTTTCTTCCTATGGATACGACATTCGTGTAGCAGATGAATTTAAGATTTTCACGAATGTTACTTCTTCGGTAGTAGACCCCAAGAATTTTGATGACAAATCATTTGTGGACGTCAAGGCCAAACATATTCTGGTGCCGCCGAACTCATTTGCTCTGGCCCGGACAGTCGAGTATTTCAAGATTCCACGGAATGTCTTGACAATCTGCCTTGGCAAATCCACTTACGCGCGTTGTGGGATAATTGTAAATGTCACGCCATTCGAACCGGAATGGGAAGGCCATGCGACACTTGAGATATCCAACACAACCCCATTACCAGCAAAGATTTATGCCAATGAAGGTATCGCTCAGCTCTTGTTTTTTGAATCTGATGAGGAATGTGAGGTTTCTTACAAAGACAAAAAGGGCAAGTATCAGGGCCAGACCAGAATAACTCTGCCGAGAGTAATCAAGTAACGTGAAGTAGCAGTCCCGGCCCAAAATCCGGTAAGAGTGTTGTGTTATGGCGACTCGCAAATCTGCGGGTCGCTTTTTTTTGATAGTGGTTTCAATTTGAAAATTTCAGCCTGTTAAGTCCTGCCTGCAAAGCTCCGATATAACTGAGAAACGGACAAATCTCAGCATGGGAGAAAATCTATATGAATTACCAACAAAAACAGGTTTCCGACAACATATTCGTTGGCCTTAGGTCAATTGGCGCATGTGTGGCTATGGGACTCTTGCTGGCTATCAGCGTTCCGTTCACAGCGAACGCCGAAACAGGACGCCCGTCGATTGAGACCACACCAGAAGAAGCCGCGGTTAAGGCAAAATTCCTGAAGGAATCCGAAGAGAAACACACCCGCCACGTGTCATTCCTGGCTTTGCGGGTCGGAGGTGGTCTGCTTGATGGCGGAGACTACGATAAGTTCGCGGCGTTCAACAATTCGAATATCACGCGCACCGATGGTGGCTCCGAGGTTTTGAGTGAGCTTTCCAATAGTCTTGAGGTTGGCCTTGAGATGGGAGTGATGCTGGGCTCAAAATCGTCGGTTTCACTGAATCTGGATTATTGGCTGAAAAATGGCTCAAACAATGTGGGTGATTTTACACTCGGTGTGGCGCCTCTTGGCTCACAAACCGGCTTTGCCTTACAGTCGGAGATAACAGTCTTTGGCGCCGCTGGCAATTTCGGATATTTCCTGCTGAACCCGCCGTCGAAGACCGGTGTTAGCAAGGGGCTATCAATCGAGGCAATTGGCACAGCTGGATTCTATTTCTCGAAATGGGACGTATGGCAGGGAAGCGGCAACATCAATCTTTCCACCGGCCTATTCGAGCAGGTCGGCGGCTCTATGACTGACCAGTCACCGGGATTCGGCGCTGGTATGCGGTTCTCTCTGCCGACCGGAGTATTCGGAACTTCTTTGGCGCTCGAGGGCAGTTACTTACAATTGAAATTCAGTAATCCCAGTTGGAAGAACGCTTCCAATGAGGAGATTTTTGCAACTTTTTCGGCCAATTCGAATGATCAAGTGGAGCTGGATTTCTCCGGCCTACGCAGTAAGTTTGAAATCCGAAAGTTCATGAGCTGGTAGACAATCGGTATTGCAGGACTTAAGTTACCCGAAGAAATCTGGCCTCTGAGAATCCATTAAGGCGTTCACAGAGGCCTTTTCTTTGAGATTCATTGACCAAGTGATACGATCATATTTGATTGCATAACGATAGAACTGTTTGCCTCTCACTGTGTATAATGACCAATGTGTTCCGATAGGGTAGATTTCAGATTCGGTAGTTGCCAGAGGGTACGCAACTGCATACATTCTGACGGTCCTGAAGGACAATAACAATTCAAAGCAACTCAACGCTATTCAAAGCGACATAACACTAGATAACTCTTGATGCACATAACCTGAAACGCAAACTCCCACTACCACCTCAAAGCATAAAAGACTAGATAAGAGCAGATGAAAACCATGAGAATGACAAGAATACAAAGAACCGCCCCTGTGGTCTTATTGGCTCTGGCCTTTAGCTTAGTTGGATATGGAGCCGCCAATAGTCAGGTTTCCGGCATAATACCAATGCCCGCCGAACTCGCAGGTTCAATACCGGCGCCTACTGGCAAAATCGCTTTCTTACGTGACGGCAATGTCTATGTAATGAATGTCGACGGCAGTGACGAAACTCTCGCCTGCAACGCAACCAATGCCTTTGGCAGACTTAGCTGGGCGCCAGACAACAAAGAGATTGCCTTCTCGCGTCGCGGTCAAGTAGAAATTAAGGGTCCAAATCTACTCGGTGGCAAACACCGGGTCTATGACCTCTTCAAGGTCATAGTGGACAGTATCGGAATTAACTCCGATTGGTGGGAGAGAATCACAACCAGCATGGGAGGACGTTATCCCGAGTGGTCAGCTGATGGTGAGTCTATTCTCTATACAAATGATTACAACGCCAATTTCGTGGACGCTGAGTTTCCTAACTATCAGATTTCACTGGTCGGACCCTTTGGTGGCAACCCCCATCCGGTTCGTAAAGATTATCAGCAAACCGAGTATTTCAGCATCAATCCGACAGCCGGGCCTGACGGGCGCTATGCGTTTATCGCGCTCTTTGAGCAAAAACCACAGGGGTTGATAATTACCGATGCCGGTGACCCTATGCCTTCATATGATGAGGTTCGTAAGCAGGCCAAGGATTTGGTGCAGGCAATTGCTCCTAGCTGGTCGCCCGATGGTAAGTGGATTGCCTATGTATACAACGATATCAATAAACCGGGGATATATTTGGTGAGTCCTGACAAGAAGCAAAAATATGTTCTCTACACTCCCAAAGGCGGCCCAACGCCTTCGACGAATTCCCCCGGTTGGTCGCCTGATAGTAAGTGGCTGACTTTTGCAACCGGCGACGGTTCAATTTGGATTTGTGACATTACCGGCAGTCAACTCAAGAGAATCACTCCTGCCGCTGGTAACTTAGCTCCCGCTTGGAGCAAGTAGCTTAACTATGTCAAAGGAAATGCAGGTTGAACCGGTTGTAGTCTCGGACTATCAGGAAAACACTTTCCTGGTTTGGGACGCAGAGACTATGCGAGGTGTGGTTGTTGACCCCGGAGCTGAGGGGCCGCGGTTGTTGAGTCGAATTGAGAAAATAGGTTTTACGCCCGAAGCAATTCTACTGACTCATGGACATTCCGATCACATTGGCGCTGTACGAGATATCAAAGCGGCTTTTGATATTCCGATATATATCGGCGAAGGAGAAGAGGAGCTTCTAATTGACCCTGCAAAAAATCTCTCGGCGGCGTTTGGCTTGAATATCACCTCACCTCCCGCAGACCATCTGCTAAAAGAAGGTGACACAATAGAAGTCGCTGGATTTACTTTTGGCATACTAGCAACGCCCGGACACTCTCCGGCGTCGATTTGTTATTTGCATGAAAAGATAATGTTTTGCGGCGATGTAGTTTTTATGGGCTCTATCGGTCGCACTGATTTGCCCGGTTGTGATCACAATCTTCTGATGCAATCTCTTTCGGAGAAAATCCTCCCGCTTGATGATGCAGTTTTCCTTTACCCCGGTCATGGCCCGGCGACAACAGTTGGCCGTGAGCGCATGACAAATCCGTTCTTGTTGCAGTTGCAATCTGTTAATAAGTAACAGACTGCAATCACGAGGCCGAAATCCAATAGCTAATCTTCAGAGCAAAAAAGTCATTGCCCGCGCCGTTGAAGGTATCAAAGATATCACCAACTCTAGCGCGTTCGCCAGGACGGTTGCCATTATCGGAGATGTTTCTTTGCCAAACTGCGAAGAAAGTACTGCCCGGAATAAATTCCCAACGTAAGACTACATTGCTGCGGAAAGACAAACGGCTAAAATTGCTGACATCGGTTCTGTTAACCGTCACTGTATTGTCCGCAGATGTAATTGTGTATGTGCCGTCTTCGTTGGATGTGATAACTGTACCGTCCGGCGCAATTGTCTCCAAGCCCAGCCTACCGGGGCCGCTTAGTTGGCCGTGTTGATAATATCGTCCGTTAGCGATAAATGGTTCGGCATAAATCTCAAGACTCAAATCCGGAGTAAAGAAGTAATTGGCGCGGATTTGCATCGATAGTTGGTCACGTTCAATTCGCGAGAAAACATAACGTGAACCAAACGTATTTACTCCAGCCGCCGAGTGGTCAATGGCGCCGGCAGATGTTGTTTCTGAGCCGGTCAAAGTTGCGACATACTGCCGGGGCTGATTTTCACGCCTGTATCTGGGCCTAACGCTCAACTCAAGTTTCGGGCCAACTCGAGTAGATAGGTTTCCATTGATGGAGTACATAAAACCCCCGAGTTCGTCGACTGAGTAATTGCCATTGAGTCCATAGCGAGTCGAGGCCGAGAAGTTATTCGAGAATCCCCACCAGGCATTCCAACCCGATTCAAAGCCCATCAGAGGCCCACCTCTGGTTCGGCTGTCGCTTTTGAATCTGATACTTGGCTCAAATCCTATCCATGAATTCCAAAAGTTATTCCAGGTTACATTGGCGTTCACGTTGATATTGGACGATTGTCTTTGATAATTCGTATTCCAGCTTTGATTCACGTTGAAGAAAACCGAATAGCTTCTGAAAATCCTGCCCGGGTTGGTTTCGCGATAACCAATCCAATTCCAAGCGTCAATATCGTCTGCCGAATTCAGGATTCCTGCGTCATTCAGCTCGAAATTCTTAGACTCCAATCCAAAACCGCCGCCCCAAAGCCAATGTTTGCCACTGCGCTTGCCGCCACGCAGACCAAATTTGTAGCCGGTAAGCGATGTCTTAGTCGGGTCAACGCTGACATAGCCTTGGTCCGGGCGCTGGAAATATCGTGCGCTGGATTCCTGTGTTGCTTTGATTACCGTTGAGTCACCTACGACATGACTGAATCCAACATTTGCGGAAATGTCATATTTGCCACCGGCGAAACGCAGTTTCGTGTCTGCGGAGCCGCTGTAGGCTTGTGAACGCAAGGATGATCGAAGCGGGCTGAACTTGTCCATATCGCGTTGCACTGTGGTGAAAATAATACCGGCTGTTGAGCCATCTTTACCGAATTCTTGTTGCAGTCGAGTCACGCCATAGAACCCCGGCGGTTCAATTTCAGCTTTGAAATTCTTTGCCGTATCTGTGCCGTTAGGCGGAGTAAAACCGAATGCGACCTCACGCCCTGTGACAGCCGCTAGAACTCCAACAGAAAGACCCGACTGGAGCCTGCCGGTGAGTTTTCCGGCTCCTAGTATTGAGGTATTGGACGGAAAATCCTTGAAGTCACCTTCCACCGAACCTCTAGGTGATGCGCCGATTCGTCGTGAGTAAAAATACCTGCCTCCTTCAGCATCAAACAACTGACTGCCCTCAGTAAAAAAATCACGCCTCTCAGGGAAGAAAGTCTCAAAAGCGCTGAGATTCACTTCCGCTGGATCGGCCTCGACTTGTCCGAAATCCGGACTCGCGGTGGCTTCGAAAGTTAGATTCGGCCCGAGGCCCATTTTCAAACTGCCGCCAATTCGTGAATTGATTTGACTGCCGTCGTTGAAAGGATCTTTTTCGTCATTTAGGTCATTGACGCTACCATCACTTGCCGCATAGGGCATCAACTCTATTCGCCTTGAAGGCCTGATGTCCTTAAGACCGTGCAAGTCGCCAAAATAGGAAGAATAGCCGGTTTCCTGCCGTGGTGTGAATACCCAAAACACATCTTCATTTAGCGAGGGAATCCAACGGTTGAAATTGACGCCCCATACTTGCTCATCTTTCGATGTAAAACGCAGTTGCGAAAAAGGAATTTTCATCTCCACCGTCCAGCCGTTAGGTCCAGCCTTGGTCTTTGCCTCCCAAACCGGATTGAACGAAAAGTCTCTGTTGAATGGGCTATCTGAGCCGTGATACCTGTCGAAGCGCACACCAGCGGCGTTGACACCGAATACATAGGCGGTGCGGCGGTCCAGATATGTATCGAGTGAGATTATTAACTGTTCGGTGGGGCCTTGGGTGTCTCTGCGGCCTAGAAAGAGTGGCAGGTCACGGCCTTGTGTTTCCAACTCGGCGCCGATGTAAATCGCCGCGTCGTCATAGGTGACAGCTATCCGCATTTTGTCGGTTGGCGCCTCGCCCTCGTTGGGCTCTTTTTGGAGAAAGTCAGTTACAAAAATAGCGTCTTTCCAAAAAGCTTCGTTGAGCATACCATCAAGGCGTACTACGCCATTCTGGATTCTGGTTACAGAAGTTTGTTTTCTGTCCAAATTCCTGCCTGTTTGCGCCTGCGTGACAGAAAAGTTGAAACCGAGAATTGTTGCTGATAGTAATACCAAAGCTGTTGTTCGTGTAAGAAAGCCGCGGGAAACCTCCCGTTGCCGGCAAGACATTAGCTGTTGCTTCATTGATTCGTATCTCTCCCTGTAGTCACTTGACCTTTGCTGGCTATTTTGCTTTGCATAGTCCGCTTGGAAAGGCAGGTGATGAATTCAGGTACTTGTTTATTGGATTGAACAAGGAGCTCTCACAGAATCCTTTTCAGATTTCCCTCGAAATAGCTTTAGGCTACGGCTCCTCAAGCGTCATTCGTTTAACGGCTCCTTTCGCTCAGGGGTTGCAATAAAACTTCATTGACAAGCGGCCGCTCCGGCTTAGCGGGACCGTATTTGACAGAGTCCTGTAAGGCTCTTAGCTTAAAGTCATGTTACTCAAGAGATTCCCCAGAGAGTTCTATTCGAGGCCAACGCTCGAAGTTGCTCGCGGACTAATCGGGGCTGTGTTGGTTGACACACGCGGAGCTAAGCCTCGCTTCCTACGGATTGTCGAAGTGGAGGCCTATATTGGTGAGGACGACCCCGCCTGTCATGCCGCCTGCGGTAGAACCGAGCGGAATGCCATAATGTATGGCCCTCCCGGGGTCGCCTATGTGTACCTGATTTACGGCATGTATCACTGTTTGAATGTTGTAACCGAGCCGGAAGGCTTTCCGGCGGCGGTTCTGATTAGAGCCGCCGAGCCATTATCTATCGATGATATTTCGCCCGGCCAATCCTGCAAATTAAAAGCTGGAGAGCTGGAGATTAACCCAAAGACAGGGAAGGCCTATGTTCCGAATGGCCCCGGAAAACTGACTTTGGCTTTAGGTGTGAATCTCCGTGAAAACGGTGTTGATTTGACTGACGGAGGACTGTATGTTGCCGACCGCATTGACTCGGGAGCAGGGAGCTACCGAGCCGGGCGAATACAGACCAGTCCCCGAATCGGTATTTCCAAGGGACAGAATAAGCATTGGCGTCTCTTTGATGCGGAGTCGAATTTCGTTTCAGGGAAGCGTTCTTAGGGATCAGTTTTCAGGATAGTTAAGAACAAAAAATAAAGCCTGAATCAACGGCAAAAGAAGTAGCGCAATCCTAAGCGTGAAACTAACCAACCCCCCATAAACATAAGAGTAAAACTATCGACAGCTTTGAACAGAATCAACTATGAGCAAAATCAACTTTGAGCAGAATCAACTTTGAGCAGAATCAATTCTGTGCAGTACTAATTTGAAAAGTGACTGTGTTGAGAGGAATTCACTTTTGAATAGTCACTACTTTGGAAGATACGGCTTAGACGGTTTTGAATTCCGGACTCTGACTGTATTAAACTCTAATCATTGTGAATCACACTAACGGTTAATCATGGCACACGTTAAATCAAAGACAATTCCGATTTCAGTTTTTGGAAATGTACTGAAACTATTGGATAGCGCCGCATCGAAAATGAAAGTCGATCCGGCGCTGATGGAGTACATCAAACAGCCCAGACGTTCGACAATTGTGAAGTTGCCGGTTCTTATGGACAATGGCGATTTCAAAATGTTCACCGGGTATCGTGTCCAGCATTCTATTGTGCGTGGTCCCGCCAAAGGCGGTATTCGTTTTCATCCGAATGTGTCACTCGATGAAGTGCAGGCGCTTGCATCGTGGATGACCTGGAAATGCTCAGTAGCTAAGATTCCATTCGGTGGCGGTAAGGGCGGAATTATTTGCGACCCGCGCAAATTGTCCAAAAAAGAATTGGAACGACTCACCCGGCGTTATACCGCTGATTTGATTGATGTATTCGGTCCGGCGGTGGATATCCCGGCCCCGGACGTTGGCACAAATGCCCAGACTATGGCCTGGATTATGGACACATATTCTATGCATAAAGGCCACACCGCTTCATCGGTAGTAACTGGCAAACCACTCGAAATTGGCGGCTCGCTCGGCAGAGTGGAAGCTACCGGTCGTGGAGTGATGTTTACCATACGTGAGTGTTGTCAGAATATTGGCATGGATCTCAATGGGGCCAGCGTCGCTGTGCAGGGATTCGGTAATGTGGGTAGCGTGGCGGCGATGTTACTTGCCGAAGAGGGCGCGGTAATCACTTATGTTTCAGACCAATATGGCGCTATTCACAATCCCGATGGAATAGATATTCCAAAACTGATGAAGCACATTGAGAAGCGCAAGAAGGTTGTTGGTTTTCGAGGCGCCAAGAAATGCAAGCAAGAGGAAGTGCTGTTCTCGAAGGTGGACATCCTAGTGCCTGCGGCGTTGGAGAATCAGATTACCAAAGCAAATGTCCGCAAGGTGCGGGCCAAGGTTATTGGCGAGGGAGCCAATGGACCGATAACGCCCGAGGCTGATGCGATATTGCACAAAAAGGGTGTGACGGTCATTCCTGATATCCTGTGCAATGCTGGCGGTGTGATTGTTTCGTATTTCGAATGGGTGCAGGACAATATGGGCTACTTTTGGGAAGAGGCCGAGGTCAACCGCCGTTTGGAAATTAAGATGGTTGAAGCGTATAAGGATGTGCAGGAGATGTCGCACAGCGAAGATGTCTCTTTGCGTCTGGCAGCCTATATGATAGCTATCAAGCGGGTAGTAGCCATTTTGGAGTTGCGTGGCATTTACGCTTGATATAACCTGTTTCGACTTGACATGGCCGATAATTTGGCCCTGATTTACTTATAAGAGGTAGACGCTCCGGTTAGCCATTTTGGTTGCTGACCGGGGCGTTTTCCGAATTGAGCGGAAATCATTGAGTTGGAATCAAAGCAAAGAATCTAACGAAGGAATATACTTTTGTTTGATAGCGATTTTTTACAACGAGCCATTATTGCCGGGCCGATGATTGTGTTTTCCTTATCGGTGCATGAGTTCTCCCACGCCTGGTCGGCGCTGAAATTCGGCGATGACACCGCCACTCGTATGGGGCGCCTGACTCTGAATCCTTTGGTTCACATGGATATGATGGGCTCGATTGTCATGGTCTTAAGTCAATTCTCGTTTGGCTGGGCGAAACCTGTGCCGGTTAATCTTATGAATGTGCGCAATTACCGTGTCGCAGATTTCTGGATTTCATTCGCCGGGCCGATTTCCAATATCATCTTGGCTCTGCTGATGTCACTGTTGTTCCATTCGCTGAATCTTACGCCACAATCTTATTTTTACCTACTTCTGAAGTTCGGTGTGCAAATCAATGTTGTCCTGGCGCTTTTCAATATGATTCCACTATTCCCGCTCGATGGCTCACATATGCTTCGCTCGGTCTTACCTCGTGAACTAGAAGAGAAGGTGCACAACTTTGAGCGCATAGCTCCGATGATATTGCTGGCGTTAATCGTTCTCCCAAGTTTTCTGCCGGGATTCCCGGGCATATTCACTATTCTGGGCCCAATTATTCAGCCGATTTTCAGAGTGTTGTTGTAATCGCTTAGTTGCAGGGAGTCACTTGCTGATGTTTGTTCAGGGCAGAGAAATCCTAAGTAAGGCGGCGCTTATTCTTGCGCTGTCATTAGCGCTCCAAGGTTGCATTTTCGGTGGTGGTAGAAGCGCATCGGGACTAGTTAGGGAGGAGCTGATACACTTTGAGGGTAAAGTTAAAGTAGACGCCTACCTTTTTGATGTAAAACTCAAGCAAAACGGAAAACAGCGTTCGGTGCGGCTCGATATCTATTTTGCAGACACACTCGCGCTCTTTACCGCTCGCGCATATCTTGGCAAAGGAGTAGCCAAAGGAATCTGGCAGGAGGATTCGTCACTGTTCTATTTTCCAACTGAGAACGAATTCTATGCCGGGCCTTTGGATGAATTGGTACGGGCAGGTTGCGCAAGCGGGGGAGAGTTGCAAAGAGTTGTTCCAGCCTTGTTATCGGGCAATCTTATGAAATTCATTGGTGATAGCGCGGTTCACATTAGTGAGGATACTGGAGGCAATAGCAAGAATATTGAGGCCACAGTTAGGCTCGGCTCATGTGAGACCCTAGTGACCTTGCTGTTCGATGCTCATACTGACTCAATGGATCAGAGGCTATATTACTTGAAAGAGTTTAGCTACGATCCCCAGGATGGCAAGAGTAAAGTTGTAGGGAAACGGAGAGTGTTGAAACGCGGCAAGGGGTTATCAGCAAGCAAGTTTAGCCTGAACATTCCGATCGACGCATCTCCAGTGCAGTGGTGATACACATACTATGAATATATACTGGCGGACATTTGCATTCCTCAAACCCTATCGCGGTAGGTTGCTAACAGCATCACTATCAGCGGCGTTGTATTCAGCCTCTTCGGCTCTAATGATCTGGATGATAGGTCCTCTGTTGATGACAGTGTTCAGCATGGCCGGAGTTGATGTTTCATCCAACGGGGCCGGCTCTGATGTGGCCAAGCCACAGATTGAGATTAGCCAATCCGCTACCGGCGAAAAGCTAGCCCAGGCCGAAGACGCTATCGGTAGTTTCAAAGACAGAGCCAAGGAAGCAATACAATCACTAGTAAGAGCCGAGACACCTACCGCTACACTTTTCAATTTTTGTGTCTTGGTTCTCATCATTATTGTATGCAAGAACGGTTTCAACTATCTGCAGGGCTTTCTAATGGTTTTTGTTCAGCAGTCTATGATGCGAGATTTACGCAATAAGCTCTTTGATAAATACCAAGAACTATCATTTGACCATTTTCACATGAAGCGCACCGGCGCATTGATGAGCCGCGTGACAAACGACGTGACTGTTCTCAATTCAACTCTGGATTTAGGGTTCAATCATTTGGTTGCAGATATTTCATTGCTATTCTTGCTAAGCAGTTTTCTGATTATCCTAAGCTGGAAACTAACATTGTTGGCCGCGCTAGTTCTGCCAGTGTTATTTCTGTTTGTCTATTTTCTAGGTGGAAAGATTCGCAAATACTCAACTCGCTCTCAGGAGCGCATGGCCGATGTCACCTCGGCGCTCGAAGAGAACATCTCCAATTTCCGAATTGTGAAAGCCTTCGGATCCGAAGAAAAAGAACGACAAAAATTCCACAAGACTACCAAGGACTATTTCTCTTCATTGCTGAGAATGGTGCGCATACAACACCTGAACTCTCCTACCAATGACACACTGGCGTCAATAGCCGGGATTGTGATGCTTTACTACGCAGGTTCAAATATCATGGGCAACACTGGAGATATGGACGCCTCCGATTTCATGGTATTTATTGTTGCGATGTTTTCACTTATCAAGCCAGCCAAATCATTGACTACCACACACACGCGCTTGCAGGAGGGCATGGCCGCCGCTGAACGTATCTTTGAAACACTGGATACTGAACCGAAGGTGAAGGAGCGAGACAATGCGATTGAGCTTAGCGCATTTCGCAATGCATTGGAGTATCGTGATGTGTCATTCCGCTATCCGGGAGGTGACCAGGCGCTTAGTGGTGTCAGTTTCACAGTGAAGCGCGGCGAAGTTGTGGCGATTGTCGGGCCATCCGGAGGAGGTAAGTCAACACTCGTTGATTTACTGCCGAGATTCTATGACCCCCAGGAGGGACAGGTGCTCATCGACGGAACAGATATTCGTGATGTGACTATGAATTCACTTCGTTCATTACTGGGTGTTGTGACACAAGAAACATATTTGTTCAATGACACGATTGCCGCCAATATCGCTTATGGGGTTGAGTCTTACACCCAAACTGAATTGATAGCCGCCGCTACAGCGGCCAACGCCCATGAATTCATCAGCGAATTCCCCGAAGGCTACGAAACTCAAATCGGTAATCGCGGCAACAGACTATCAGGCGGACAGCGGCAACGCATCGCGATTGCGCGAGCGCTGCTACGTAATCCGGAGATTCTGATTTTTGATGAGGCGACTTCCGCGCTCGACACTGAATCAGAGCATCTGGTGCAGAAAGCGATTGACAACCTGATGCGCAATCGCACTGCGTTAGTTGTGGCCCATCGACTCTCTACCATTCGACACGCAGACAGGATTTTGGTTATTGAAGATGCGCGTTTGGTGGAGTCCGGGTCGCATGAGGAATTGCTAGCCAGTGATAATCTATATCGCAGGCTTTTCGATATGCAACATCGAACACAGACGACTGTTGCGCCCGAAAAGTGATGCTGTCTAAGACACCTAACAAGAAATACACAGCATAGATACAAGTAAGTATGGCTCTAAGAATTGGACATTGGCTCAAATGGGGACTCAAGAGACTGGAGTTTGTCTTCAAAAGGTCTGTGATTGGCCTTATTCAGATTTTCTTTGTCACCGGACCACGTGACGATAAGGAACGGCAAAGAAAGCCCAGCGAATACAAACGCATTCTTTTCCTTCGTTTCGATAAACTAGGAGATATGGTAATATCTCTTTCGGTCTTTGAGACACTTGCCCGAGTGACGCCAGAAATCGAAGTTGAAGCTCTAGTGTCACCGTCAAATCGACCAATCATAGAAGCTGACCCGCGTGTGTCGAAAATCTGGACTTATTGCAAACGTCCCTGGACAGACTGGAAGATGCTCCGCCAGCTCCGCAAGAGAAACTACGACGCCATAGTCGATATGATTTGCCTCGATAGTGTCACGAGCCTATTTATATCACAGTATCTCGGGCGTAAAGTCCAGCGCATTGGCATGGGTAAGAATCGTTATGCGAAGTTCTATACACAGCATGTGCCCCTAAACAGCGCGGATTATGAGCACATCGCCGAGACAACCTTACGAATGCTCGGTCATATTGGAATCCCACCGGAGAACTTTGTGCATCAGGCCGGACTGAGGTACACAGAGAAAGCAAACCTCTCCGCCGAAACATTTGTCTCATCGTTGCGGCAGAACTCTCCGGAGGCGCCAGTTGTGTGTGTCAATATATCAGCCGGAAGCGAAAGCCGTACGTGGCCCCAAAGCAAACAGGTGGAATTGGTCGACTTGCTTTTGGATGCTGAACCGAAACCCGCACTAGCAATTCTATGCGCCCCAAATGACAGGCCGAAGGCGCAGGCGATAGTGGCAAAGGTCAAAGCGCCAGTGGAATTGATTCCAGCAGGTCAGAGTTTCATGCAAGCCTCGGCCATAATCTCAAGAAGCGATATTCTAATCTCTCCCGATACTTCGTTGATTCATGTAGCGCGGCAACATGATGTTCCGGTGGTCGGGCTGTATCCAACAGACATCAGAAACACAGCGTTGTGGCGGCCGCACTTGCAACCGGACGGAATAGTGCAGGAAGGTCGCGAGTGTCACATACACGATATCACACCGCAACAGGCGCTTAACGAATACAATCGTGTGATGAAAAGAGTTCAAGCCTCAGCCATGCGAGGTCAAACAGGATGAACTCAGATGGTAAGAGAAACAATATAGGAACCACAGTTTCGGCGATAATTATTACCAAGAACGAAGCGATTAATATTGTGGAGTGTATCAAGTCTGTTCATTGGGCTGATGAAGTAATTGTGGCGGACAGTGGTTCTACCGATGATACTGTACAGCTTGCAAATGATGCGGGCGCTTCGACGCATGCCATCAAATGGCAAGGCTATGGACACGCCAAACAGACCGCGCTAGGTTATGCGACCTGCGATTGGGTAATCTCTCTGGACGCTGATGAAAGAGTGACTCCCGACTTGGCATCTGAAATACAGAAGGCGCTACTGGATTCAAATTGTGACGGCTATGAAATCCCGATCTTAACCAATTTTGTGGGCCGCTGGATTCATCATTCGGGATGGCGCCCCAAGTTTGCGCTGAGACTATTTCGCAGGGAACAGGGCAAGTTCACCGAGGCGCTTGTCCATGAGACCGTCATCGTTTCAGGTAGAGTTGAACGCATGCGACATGATCTGTTGCACTTTTCATATCGTTCACTAGAAAGCTATCTGGAAAAACTGAATCGTTACACTTCACTGGCCGCCGCAGAAATGCACGCGAAGGGCAAACGCTTCAAACTTTGGCAGCCGTTGCTAAAACCTCCTGCAATATTCATCAAACGTTATTTGTTGAGACTCGGTGTATTGGATGGCTGGACGGGTTTTCAAATCGCTTTTCTCTCTGCTGTTTATGTATTTGTGAAATACGCCAAGCTTTGGAGTCTCGAGCAACGCGATCAGACAGCTAGCAATAGTGAGCCGTACTCATGACCATCTCTCTGCCGAAAAAAGCCCGAATCCTTGTAACCCGCACTGATGCGATGGGTGATGTCATTCTGACAACACCGGTGTATCGCGCCCTCAAGCAAGAGTTTCCTGAAAGCCATCTCGCTGTTCTCTCTCGTGAATATACAGAACCGATTCTGCGAGGCAATAAACATATTGATGAGATTATCACTATAGAGAGTGAAACTTCAGAAGAACAACTACGTGTGACAGGCATCATAGAGAAGTTGAATTACGATGTCGCCATAGCGCTATTCCCATCACGATTCGCCGCAACTGTAATCAGAGATGCAAAAATACCGATTCGCATAGGAAGCGCCAGACGTTTTCATTCCTGGAAGTTCACTCACAGGTTAAATCAGTCTCGGAAAAAGAACGAAAAGAGCGAAGCGCAATACAATCTCGACCTTTTGAAACCTCTAGGAATTAGTTCTACCGCTGTCAAACCGGAGGTAGAGATTTGCAAGGCCGAGCACGACAGCGCAAAAGCCTTGTTGAAGTCACATGAAGCGCCCGACAGTTTCATCGTGTTACATCCCGGATCAGGTGGGTCGGCTATTGATTGGCAGCTAGAGAAGTTTGTCAATTTAGCCGACAAATTGAGCAGTCTGGGTGTCACGTCTCTTTTTACAGGAAGTGACGTCGAGCGCGGGCCAATTCATCATGCGCTAAAGTCTGCGCCTGCGAATTGCTCAAAGAAGATACTTTCTCTGGCGGGGAAGACCAATGTGCGCGAGCTGGCTGCAATCCTTGCGCTCGCTGATGTAGTCGTGGCCAACTCAACCGGGCCGCTTCACTTGGCGGCGGCTGTTGGAACCAGAACTGTAGGTCTTTTCCCGAAAAGCGCCTCTATGTCTCCGGTGCGGTGGGCTCCACCGGTGGAAAACACGCGCATATTGCAACCAACTGACGAGTGTGTTACACTTGATATCTCTGTCGAGACTGTTGCCGATGCGGTTACGTCTGCCGGCGAGACATTGGAGCGATAGCCGATGAGTCAAGAAGAAATCGAAAAACAATATGCGCGCGATAAAAATCTGGCGGAATTTATTATTCTGCTGGAGTCACAAAACGCGAACATAAATATCCCGCTAGTGCGAAAGGCGTATGAGCTAACCGAAGAGGCGCATGCAGGTCAATTGCGTCAATCGGGAGTTCCATACATTGATCATTGCCGTGAAGTGGCGACGATTCTTGGCGAGTGGCATCTCGATTCAGCTACTATCGCCGCCGGTTTGTTGCATGATGTTGTCGAGGATACCGGTGTGACCATACAGACTATCAAGAAAGAATTCGGCGATGAAATCGCTCATCTAGTCGATGGTGTCACAAAGCTTGGCGCAATAAAATATAAATCACACGAAGAACAACAGGCGGAATATTTTCGCAAAATGTTGCTCTCAATGGCTCGTGATATCCGCGTAATCCTAATCAAGTTGGCGGACCGCTTGCACAACATGATGACTCTGGAGCATGTCAAGCCCGAAAAGCGAATCAGAGTAGCGCAGGAAACACGTGATATTTATGCGCCCATGGCCAATCGGTTTGGAATCGCCAAGGCCAAAGTAGCATTGGAAGATTTGTGCTTCAAATACCTGGAGCCGGAGTTCTATCGTGATCTGGCAAATCGACTTGATGAAACGCGCGAGGACCGTGAACGATATATCGCCGAGCTAACCGGACCGATTCGTGAGGCTCTGAAAGCCGCGAAGGTCAAGTGCGAAGTGAGTGGACGCGCTAAACATCTATACTCTATCAGTCGCAAGATTAAGGTTCGAGGTGTGCCATTTGAGGATATCCTCGATCTGTCGGCAATTCGGATAATCGTGGGCAGTGTTCATGATTGTTATCACGTCCTCGGGGTGATTCACGCAATGTGGAAACCTGTGCCGGATAGATTTGACGACTACATCGCCAGCCCCAAGCCCAACGGGTATCAGTCACTACACACAACAGTGGTGGGGATTCACGGCAGAATGGTAGAGATTCAAATCCGTACCAGTGAAATGCACTATATCGCCGAAAACGGAATCGCGGCGCATTGGCTTTACAAAGAAGGAAAGAAGAGTTTCGACAAGGGTGACCAACAGATGATTTGGTTGCGTGACGTTTTGGATTGGCAAAACGACATGGTTAATCCTGCCGAGTTCATGGAATACCTCAAGATTGATCTCTTCCCGCACGACATCTATGTCTTCACTCCAATCGGCAAGATTATACATCTTCCAGCCGGCGCCACGCCCTTGGATTTTGCATTCGCTGTACACACCGAAGTAGGAATGAAATGCGCCGGAGCGAGAATCAATGACCGTATCGCCCCCTTGTCCACCAAGCTCAAAACCGGCGATATAGTGGAGGTGATAACGCATCCACAGCGAACTCCCTCACGAGACTGGTTGCAACTCGTCGTAACTTCAAATGCTCGTTCCAGAATTCGTCGCTGGCTCAAGAAAATCGGCCATGATGAACTCACGGCTATTGGCAAGGACCTGCTCGAACGCGAACTGCGCAAAGCTAAAATCGATTATCCTCAGGACAAAGAGTTGATGGAAATCGCTCGTGAGCTCTCGTTCCATTCGGTGGACTCCCTGTTGGCAGGCATTGGTAATGGCGATATGACAGTCGGGCACATTGTTTCGAAGCTCGCACCTGAGGATGTTAGGCACAAAAAGCCTGTGCAGGAAGCCAAAGACTCCGAAAGTAAGGTCGAGGTTCGGGGAGTAAAGATTCAGGGACTAGATGATATGTTTTTCCGTCTGGCGAGTTGTTGTCAGCCGATTCCCGGTGACGAAGTAATTGGCTACATAACTCGCGGACGGGGTGTGACAGTACACCGTGCTGATTGCCCAAACCTGTCGGTGTTGAATACCAATCCTGAACGTCAGGTCGAAGTCAACTGGGATGTGCGCTCAGGACAGATGTTCCGAGTGCGCATTGAGATCCGGGTAGTGGATCGCAAGGATATGTTACGCGATATCACGCAGACTATTTCAGATTCCGAAGCGAATCTTCGCGGAGCGGAAATGCACGCTTCCGGCTCTACCGCCAAAGGGTATTTTTCGATGGATGTGCGCTCGCTTGAACACCTTCAGTCGCTATTTTTGCGACTCAAAAAAGTACCCGGTGTATTGGATATCCAACGCTGTAGCTCCTCGGCCAAATAATTCATATTGCCGTTTGCCCCTGCACAGAATATCTTGATTGCGATGTGCGCTCTCAAGAGAAATCTCAACCAATCGCCAAATTCTCAGGCTTCCGCCGTCAAGGCGCTCTGGGATTTCGCCTCGGCTATTAGCGAGTTGCTCTATCCCGCGCTTTGCATAGTTTGCGAAAGGCGCTATGCCTCAGGTCAGTATTCAATATGTCCTTTCTGTTGGAAACTGACTCTCAGGAACCGCAGTTCTTCAAAGGATACCTCAGATTCAGCAGAGGATTCCGACCTTAGCCGTCAGATTCCCGCAATTTCCTTGGGGGCCTATGAGTCGCCTTTGGCTGATATTCTACAGAAATTCAAATATGAAGGATTCATAGCCCTCGGAGAACGTCTCTCTCTGGCTATGGTTCATTTGCGCAAAGAGAGGATTCTCTCTCTGAAGGCCGACGCGATTCTGCCGATTCCACTGCATATTTCAGGATTAAAGTCTCGCGGGTTCAATCAGGCCCGGGTAATCTCCGATATAGTAAGTATGGCGACTGGACTACCGGTTGCCGGGAATGTGGTTGAGAAAGTAGTCAAAACCAGGAATCAGGCAAAACTGAGCGCCCCACAAAGACAGCATAATCTCGCAGGCGCATTTGTGGCCACCGAATCAGAATGGACTGGCAAGCGGGTTATCGTAATCGACGATGTGATAACCACCGGAGCCACAATCGCCGAAGTAGGCAAGACCGCTGAGGAGGCCGGAGTTGAAGTTGTCGGAGCGGTGGCTCTCTCTTCTGCAATCGAGTTCTGCTCAATTCCAGTTTCGGCAGAGTTTTAGATAATAGTTTATCAGCATAGCTACATCATTAAATATCTCATGAAATACGAAGCTGAAAAAAGCGAATCAAAGACACAGGCAGTTGCCAAAGTCGCGGCTGTAGAGGAATACCTGTCCTTCCTGGACCTCGAACGCGGTCTTTCAGCGAACACTCTGGCGGCCTATCGTCGCGATCTGCAAGACTTCATCGGTTCATGTCGAGGCTCAGTCACCAAGTCGGACGCCAGAGATGTGAACAAGTTTCTTTCGGCTTTGGACAAACGAGGCGCTCGCCCGGCAACAGTTGCGCGAAAAATCTCAGCGGTCAGAAGTTTTGCCGCATACATGAAAGAGCGCTCTCTGGGAGGTCAGGAATTGCCGCAGGAGATTCGCACCCCGTCACTAGTAAAGTACCATCCCGGCGCGCTTTCAGTTGAGCAAATCACCCGCATTCTGGATTTGCCTGATACTAAGACTCCTTTAGGTCAACGTGACAGCGCCTTGCTCGAAACTCTCTACGGCGCAGGACTACGAGTTTCAGAGGCTGTCAATCTGACAGTTTCGAATTTCATGCCCGAAGCAGGTTTCATTGTAGTGCGGGGTAAAGGCAACAAAGAGAGAATAGCCCCGGTGGGTAATCGCATGCGTGAGGCGCTTGAACTGTATATTAGTGACGGCCGCGAGAAGCTCATTAAGAACCAGACTCAGGGGGCGCTATTTGTAAATGCCCGCGCAGGCGCCCTGAGCAGGATTAGCGCTTTTCGCTTAGTAAAAAGATATGCGGCAGAAGCCGGAATTAGCTCGAATATATCACCGCATAGTTTCAGGCACAGCTTTGCCACACATCTTCTTGATGGTGGCGCTGACTTGCGGGTTGTGCAGGAACTATTGGGACACTCATCAATTACCACTACACAAATATACACCCATCCCGACAAAGAATTCCTGCGCTCTACAGTCAGAGCCTTTCATCCTCTTGAACAAAAAGATTGAACGAACAGGTTAGGTGAACTGATAAGTATGTTTCATTGTGCGCTAAGACAGGAAAAGCTGGATGTTGTCTATCATTTGGAAAACTATTTTCCAGACGGTGAGATATCGTTTCACTATTTCCGCACATTCGATGAGCTACTACGTATTTCACAAAGGTTCAACCTGGATTTGGCTTTGATAGCCGGACAGTCCAAGTTCACAGCAGAGCTAGAGTTGGTGAGACGTATCAAAGAGAATGTGTTTACTTCTATTATTCCTTTGGCGTTATATCATCCTTCTCCTGATGACTCAACAGTTATTGCCGCTTACGAAAGCGGGTGTGATGATTTCATGACAGGCCCCTGGAAAGAGCGCCTCAACGAGGTTCGCTTAAGAATGTTGTCACAGCGTAGTGTCAGAGACATTTCTATTAACCCCTCCTCAATGCTTCCGGGGCCCTCGATGATTGAACGCGAGATAGAGAGACAGTTGGCGCTTAAACAGGAATTCGCAGTGTGCTATTGCGATCTAGACAACTTCAAGGCCTACAATGACTCCTACGGTTACTATTTCGGTGATAAGATGATACGTTTGACTTCGCGGATTATTCGCGATGCCGTCTTTGATTTATGTCCCGGAGGTTTCGTCGGGCACATCGGAGGAGATGATTTTATCTACATCATCCCGTCACAGCAAGCGTCAAAGATTTGCGAATCAGTTTTGAAAGTCTTTGATACGTTGGCGCCGCTTCGCTATCACAAACGCGACAGGGAACGAGGAAGTATACTTACTACCAATCGTCGCGGAGAGATGGAACGTTTCGCCTTGCTGTCGATTTCGATTGCTGTGGTAATCAATCGCAATCAAATGTTTTCGCATGCAGGGGAGATGTCACGAATGTTGGCGGATTTGAAGAAGTACGCTAAGTCACTGCCGGGTTCCAACTACGTCATAGAGCGGCGTTCAAAATACTAACTGCCCTTGGAATCTACTAAAACTGCCGACCGTTGATTAGTGTCATAATCTGCTTGGCCTGATCCATATTCGGGTCAATTTCCAAAGCAATCTGCATATACTTCCGCACCGAATCAACCGGAGCCTTCATTTTGAAATATGCAACACCAATTCCATACCAGGCTTGCTTCATGCGAGGCGCCTGTTTCAACGCCTCTCTATACTTCGGAATGGCTTCTTCGTTCAGATCGCTCTCTAGGGTCAGGTTGCCCCAATTGAGATATGCAACCGCCGATGGCTTTCCATAGTATGCGCCACGCTGAAATTCCTGGTCGGCGGAGAAAAACTTCTTGTTACGCGCAAACAGCTCACCGAGTTTGAAATACACTTCCTTTTCTTCCGGCGCCAGAAGTTTGGCATGACGGTAATACTTCTCGGCATTTTCATAATCACCCTGGCGCAAATACACATCGCCGATATTGATAGCCGGCCTGAAGTCGTTGGGAGCTACCTCCTGTGCCTGCTCAAAGCGCTCAATCGCTTTGTCAAAAACAGTTAGGTGTGAGAGCATCTGTCCATAGTTTAATAGCGGCTCAATATACTGAGGATTCAATTCAAATGATTTGTCATAGCAATACGCGGCTTGGTCAATGCTATCCATACTCATCAAGGCATAACCCAATTCATTCCAGTTCACATAAGACTCCGGATCAACTTCAACCGCCTTCGAATACGCCGCCGCCGCCTGAGGCCAGGCCGCCTGACGAGTGTATGCGATTCCCTGATTCTGATAAATCTGTGCGGGGTTAGAGAATCCAATGTCAAAATACACACTGTTCAGGACGACAATCGCTCCGACGGTAGCGGCCCCAGGTACAATCACGCGCTTCATTACGCCCTGTTTAACGAGGTCATAGAGATAGAAGAAACCAGCGCCGCTGAATAGTGTCACGAAAGGAACCAGCAGAAGCCTGTGGCGCGCAGTTACTAAAAAGAGGAAGATAGTAGGTAAGTATCCAAAGAAAATCAGATACATCGGCGCCAAGGTTCGGCGCTTAGACCAACTGACAACCATTCCGAGAAGAGCCAACGGGAAGAGCAACCCCCACGGATATTTTATCGCAAAGTCACGTCCCGAAAGTAACGCCGTCATCAAAAGAGACTGGCGACGTTTGAAATAAATATCACCATTGTCCGAATTCTCAAACCCCAGTCCGAGATAAGCGATTTTCTTAAGAGTCAATTTGAGAAAATCCATCGGGTGAGAGCTAATATAATCAACCGTTTTGTCAGTCCAGAACGCAGATTGTTCGGCAGGTGTTAGCGCATGACCAGCTTCTTTCTCGGCTATACGTTTGGTCTCGGGAATAAACTTGGACCATGAAACATTGTTGAGGTCGAGCTCCGGGATTTGCATTGTCAAACCCTCAGCGGCGAGGTTGTTTCCGATGTAGAAATTCACTCCACCCTGAGTTGCAATTAGTGTCGCCTCACCTGTGACAAGCTTGTTGCGCAACGTCACTGAAAACACCGGAATACACACTGCAAGCGTAAGAACAGCCACATTCTTGAGACGCGACGCCATAGTAGACATAGTAGAGTCTACCTGGCTCTTCACAAGAAACACATAGGCCGCCAGCAAAGGCATCACCAGCAGGATATTCGGACGAGCAATACCAGCCAGGCCAAATAGCAGGCCGGAGTAAACTAAAGTTCGCATTTCCTGATTCTTCGCCCATCGCACAAACTGTAGAGTCGCCGCAATAGTAAGGAACAAAAACAATACTGGAATCAAGAGCATGGTCTCGTAGAAAATCAACGTTCCATAGAGTCCGTAGGCCAAGCCGGCGAATTTTCCGACACGTTCGGAGATTGTCTCTTTTCCTAAGCGGTAAACCAGCAAGGCGCTGACACCAGCTAGCGCCGCTTGGAATGTGCGAATAACAAACAACTGTGCAGTTGGCTCGCCTCCAGCCGGAGTAAGGAACTCTGTGATTGATTTCAGTCCCGCGAGGAAATACGCATAGAGCGGCGCCCGAAAAAGCGCATCATCGCCAAAGAAACTGACAGTCCGAATCTCCTCAGCCCAGCGCCAATTCCACAGCTCATCAACCGCCGGATGCGCAAAGGCCGGGTCATTGAATACTTTCTCGATGATATAAATCAAGCGAGCCAAAAAGGCCACTGCAAAGATTGCATAGGGCCAGGGATTCTTGCGGACGTTATCTAGGAACGATGTGCTCATTCTGTCTTTTACCAACTATTGGCTCTTGCGTTTCAATTTGAAGTAACGATATGAATACAATCCCAGCGTGGTGAATATCGCCAGCGAAATCGCCGGGCCATACGAGCCAAGCAGGCTGGTAGTCATCCCGGCGTGGGCTTCAAAATAGCTTTGATAGGATTCGTTGCCCGCCACCAATGCCGCTACCATCACTCCAACTAGCGCATCTCCGGCAACGATTCCCGAACTGAACAGAATCCCACGTTGATGCCAGGCTTTGGTCGTTTTCTCTTCGGTTTTAGAGCGATGAATCATCCAATGCAGAATACCGCCTGCAAAAATAGGTGTCGATAGTGACAGCGGCAAATACATACCGATAGCAAATGGCAGGGAACGAATTCCAAGTAGCTCAATCGCCAGCGCCATCATGCCACCTGCAAGTATCGGCGCCCATGGAAGTCCGCCGCCGAATGCCGCCTGAACAATTGTCGCCATCGCATTGGCCTGCGGGGCCTGCAATGGATTCGGATGTTCAGGAGAGACCACAAAGCCGAATGCGTCATTGAGAATATAGATTGTCATACCCATCGCCGCGGCAGGGAATAGCAGGCCTATGAATTCAGTCAGCTGTTGTTTGCGAGGTGTGGCGCCGAGTAGGTATCCGGTCTTGAGATCTTGCGCAATATCGCCGGACATGCAAACTGCGATACAAACCACAGTGCCGACTGTCAATGTCGCGACCATTCCATAGACCCCGCTTGCTCCGGTGGACATCAGAATGAATGCTGTCACCAGCAAAGTGGCGATCGTCATTCCGCTTACCGGTGAATTAGTCGAGCCAATCTCTCCGACAATTCGCGCCGCGACCACCACAAATAAGAATCCGAAGACTGTCGCGGCGACACCGGCCATGAATTTTATGTCAATTCCCGGCAGGAAGAACATCACTATCACCACTACCAATACTCCACCTAACACCCAGGTAAATGGTAAATCCCTGTCAGTGCGGGTGACTGACTCGTCGCTGGCGCCTTTTGAGCCGGGCATGAATCTGGAGAAAATCTGTCCGAAAGCTTCTTTGAAAGAATGAGCGATAGTTGGCGCGGCGCGAAGTAGAGCTATGAAACCACCGACTGATACGCCACCGATTCCGAGGTAACGGATATAAAACTCGCGAAGTTCATCAGAGCTCATTTGCCCTAAAGGTGTATCTCCGGGACCTGCTGGGGGAATGAATGTGCCATCAGCGAGGAATCCGCCGATGAATGACAGCAGGGGAGCGATTCCCAAATAACCCAGCACTGCGCCGGAGAGCATATAGCCTGCGACTCTGGGGCCGAGAATGTAGCCCACACCAAAAAGAGCCGGAGTGGCTTCAATTGAAATCACTCCGCCTTTAAGAAATTTGTTCAGGTGCATTTCAAGTGATTCCGGCCAAACGCGCACACCGTTCATCAGGAACTTGTAAACCGCTCCGATACCCATGCCGAGAAACACATTCTTAGCCTTCGAGCCGCCTTCTTCGCCGGCGACAATAATTTCTGCGCAGGCTGTGCCCTCGGGGAAAGCCAGAACACCGTGTTCTTTCTGTACCAAATAGCGACGCAGAGGAATCATAAATAGAATACCCAGCGTTCCGCCGAGCATTGAGAGCAGGAAAATCAGCCATGCCGAAGGAACCTGGCTGGGACCGAAAATCTCCTGTAGCTCGCGCATCGCGGCGAATTTTGGTTCGGCGGCCCAAATAAAGAACGCCGGAATCGTAAAAGTTATACCAGCGGCCAATGATTCACCGGCGGAGCCAATTGTCTGCACTATATTGTTTTCGAGGACTGTGACATTCTTGAAAAGCGCTCGCAAGATCGCCATCGACATCACCGCCGCCGGAATCGAGGCCGAGACCGTCATGCCGTATTTCAACGCCAGATATGCATTAGCGATACCAAAAACCACTGAGAGAATAGCCCCCAAAACCAAAGCCTTCATTGTGACTTCGGCAATGTTTGAGCCAGCCGGAACATAGGGCTGGAAATTATTGCCGTCGATGGGCGCGGGTTTGGGGCTTTGCTGTGGCTCTGCCATAGCGGCGTTTACCTCTTTAGTAGTTCGGAATCTGTCGACAAGCGCAACCCAAGGAGCAGAAGCGCCCCAAGTCCGCCGAAATAACAGTCGGGCTAATGTACCAAATGAGGTAAGTCCCTGTCAAGGTTAGGGTTTTGGGGGAGCGCCAAGTGGTCTGCAGCGCGCTCACAATGGGTCAGCGGCGACATCGTCTATTAGATGCTTCAATAATCAGTAAACTCAACACACTTGAAAGCGATTACCACATTGTGACTGTAGCTCTTATGTGGAGATTCGACGCGTGCCCCACTTACTCCTGTTGGCAAATCTATAATGCAACAATTTGGGCTCTAGACACGAAAACGAAAGGTCGTGTAGGGAGTCTGGCCTTCTAGGGATAGATGCGTGGCCCGCGCGGCGCGTTTTCAAACGCCTAGTGTTCTTATGCAAACTGTTGGTAACAAACCGAAGGAATCCACAAGTGAAAAAGACGTTGCTAATCGTATTGTTACCCCTGAGCGCCACCTTCTGTAACGCGCAAACTGACAGAAATTTCTTCACGGCCAAGAACTTTGATACCGAATTCCTAAGCTACCAGCCCCTCCAGAAGGCTGGAGTATCAGACAAAGACTTTAAGTGGGCTTTATTCGTTCTCTCTGAGACAAAGAAAGAGCTAAAAAACAATATCGAAAACTATAATGTAGCGGATTACTGGAATATTCTTTCAGCATTTAACGTACTGCAAGAAGACAAGGAAATCATCGAGATGATATTCGTGAAAATGGCCAATTCAGATGGCGCATGTGAATACATAACCTCATTGAAGGATAAAGTCTCATTTGATGATGAAATCCCCGACCTATACAATCAATACTATGATTCCTGCTCCGGGGAACAAGAAAACGAGGAAGAGTTTGACATCGACAAGTATGTCTCAAGCAATAACCTAAGCAATTCGTTAGTCCTCCTCATCAGGGATATCGATCTAAAAGACCAGAAACATAGAGGAACAACCAAAGAAACATTTAGGACTAAACAACCAAAATTGGACCAGCAAAACCAGATTCTCATCGACTCCTTATACCGTGCGCACAATAAATATATTGGCAGATCGCTAGTAGGAGAAAAATATGAGTTTGTTATGTGGTCTGTGATTCAACATTCCAATCCGGAAATGATGGAAAGATACTTGCCCGTTGTTCATAGCGCGGTAAGAACCGGTAATCTAGATGTGACACCTTTCAAAATGTTGTTGGACAGACTTTACGGGCTAAAATACGGTTACCAAATCTTCGGTTCTCAAATTGGATTTGGTTTCGAGATGGCAGATGAGAAAACTCGTAGTGACATAATCAATAAATATGGAATCGAATAGAAGCCAGAATTGCCACATAAATCATTAACTACATTTCGAGCTTAACCCTGAATGAAAAACATAATCTTAGTACTTCTCACTCTATCCTTCTTGAATCTCTATACGCAGAGCAATCCAATTGACAAAGCGGAAATCAAAGAAGATCTGCTGAAAATCATAAATGACATATCACAAAGCTATGCCTATCTCGAAGAAAAAAACGTTGATGTAAATTGCATAAGAGAATATTACCAAGAGCAAGTTGAGAACCTAAGAACAGAGGAAGAAACCACCCTCCTTTTCGAGTATCTCTTAGATGAATTCTATGACAGCCATTTGATCCTAAATACAAACACCAGCTCATCATTTCGTCTATTTGCGCCGGTGTATGTGACTCTGCAAAATGGCAGGCCAATCATTACAAATGTATGGCAAACGCAAATAGAAGACTTAACGCACAACATAATTGGTGCGGAGATCAAGAAATTCAACGGGATTAACTTCAACACAAGCATCAGTGAATTCCCAACACACTGTAATGATAAGAACTCACTAATCGTCAGGGAATGGATTTCAAACAAAATACTAGCGGGTCGCTACAACCAACCAAGAATCTTGACATTAAAATTAGCGAATAAACATGTCATTGAATTTGACATGGATAAAGTAGAATACAAAAACACCAAAGAGCTTCTAACAAGTACAGTAGAAAACGGAATAGGAATCATAAGAATCAATAACTCGCTCGGGAATAACAATCTCATCCCGGAATTTGATAAATCACTCAATGGTTTATTGGACACTAAGGGTTTGATAATCGATTTGAGAAACACCGTTGATGGGGGAAACTCATATGTAGCCCGTGGAATAATGGGAAGATTCATTAGTGAGAAACAACCGTATCAAATACATTCAACAACCGAACAATACGATAACAATCCAATAGTCGAGAGAAGTTGGATGGAATATGTAAGTCCAAGAGGGAAGCAATACGAAAACCCGCTGGTAGTCCTAGTTGGCAGGTGGACAGGAAGCATGGGAGAAGGACTTGCAATTGGTTTTGAGGGAATGGGAAGGGCTCAAATCGTTGGAACCGAAATGGAAAGGCTAGCCGGAGAAATCAGCGGGTTTTCATTCAAACACCAGAATTATGGCTATAGACTTTCAACGGCAAAACTACATCACGTAAATGGAACACCACGCGAAAAATACGTTCCGGCAAATTACGTCAAACAAACAACTCTTGAAAAAGACGAAACGCAGGATAAGGGGATTCTCTTACTAACAAGCTTGCAGAATCACACAGATAGTTTCCTGGAGAAAGAGTTAGAACTCATTGGTACAGAAGACCAAACCCTACGTCTTTTGCTTCCGCAGGCGACAGAGAAGTTTGGCCGCGAGTCAAATGAATACAAATACATTTGGACACTCATTCACCGGCAAGACTCTATTTCTTTAGACAAACTCGTCAAGATATTAGATACGCACGGTTGGGTTGGAAAAAGTAGAGTTGGTTACGATGCAAATAAAGCCATTTGGCTAATAATACAGCATTCGGAACTCGAGATACAAGAGAAATACCTTCCGTTGTTGGAAGAGTCCGTAGTAAAAGGTGAGTCAGAGGGATGGCATCTCGCATTTCTTGAAGACCGCATACTAATGCGGAATGAACGAAAGCAACTCTACGGAACCCAAACCGTTTGGGACAAAACATTGAAACAAAACAGAATATACCCAATTGAGGATTTGAAAAACCTTAACCTAAGGCGAAAGAAGATGGGCCTCGAAACAATTGAGGAATACGTCAAGTCTAACGGGTATGTTTTGGACCAGGAAAATTAGAATCCTGACTGTCAGCGTGGGTGATAACGAATACTTGGTCGCGGTTTCAATGTTCATCCACACCCCACCCAAGCATATTCTCTTGACATAGACACCACAGTACACTTCATTAAACCGAGTGCAGTCAAACGAAGTAAAACCTTGAACGGTTAGGACATATTCCATGGGCGACAAAGGCGGAAAAAAAGACAAGAGCAAAAGCGATAAGCAGAAGAAAAGCAAAGACTCTCAAAAGCAAAAAAAGAAGCAAGACAAGCAACAGAAAAAGCCTTAATGAGAGCAGTCTTTTACTATATTTCATCAAAGACAAGTCGACAAGGTCGAAACCCTCACGGTTTCGACTCTTTGGCTTGAAGACAACATTTACAAAATCTTCATTCCCACAAATCACGTTTTAACCTCAAAACTACCCAATCTAGCGCCACTCCTGCCGCGATTCGTCTGTCACAAAGCGAGCTTTATGGCAATTAATACTTGACAACAGTTAGATGATTAGCTAAATATCAATCTATGAGCAGGGTATTCAAAGCATTGGCGGATCCTACTAGAAGGCGAGTACTGGAAATACTCCGCAAGGGGCCAAAAACCGCAGGGGAGCTATCGGCGGAATTTGAGGTGTCCAAGCCCACGATGTCGGCCCATTTCTCGACTTTGCTGGAGGCCAATTTGGTGGATGCGACCAAGAGCGGACGGACAATTACCTATCGCCTGAAAATGTCGGTGCTGGAGGATGCGCTACTGGGTTTCGCTCAAGTATTCGGGATGGAACTCAAAACAGACTCAGAAACATCAGACACCGCATAAAGAGCATGAAACAGAAAAACGACAAGAATCACATAGACAAAGGAACCGGAAATATGAAAAAGTACCCGATAATCATGGCTCTGCTAGGAGCCGCGGCGCTAATCGCATTGGCGCAATTTGTCACATACCTCTCTGCCAACGGAACCATCAATCCCGAGCAGGCAAGACGAGCAATGGGGGCGGTCTTTGGATTCATATTCATCGTAATGGGCAACTCACTACCCAAGAAGCTCAGTCCGCTATCAGATAAGCGCTGTGGCTCGGCAAATGGGCAATCGCGTCGTCGTTTTGCCGGTTGGACGTTCGTAATTGCAGGAATAATATATTCTCTGTCTTGGCTAGTGGCGCCGATGGAATTCGCGAGAACAATCGCAATGTCGGCAGGCATTGTAGCAGTGGCGCTGGTAATGGGGTCTTGTTTTCTCTCAAAGAGTACCGGAAATCACTCTCAGCCTACATCATAATGTTCTGAAGCAAAGTAGGAGCCATGTGTTCCTGCCATCTCCACTTGCATTTCGTTTCTAGTGTAACAAGTTTTCCGCGCGAGAGTCTTGTCAAAACGGCTATATCTTGGGTATATTCAAAATGAAGACCAATCGGGACTCTGTATTGGGCTATAAGTCGATTTCAACTCGGCGAATGGCACAGCTATAATGTAATTGGAACAAACATTGGAATAGTCAAAAGGGGGATGGAATGCGAGCAATTATCTTGATGGCGCTACTCTTTGTATCGGCATGCGCAGGAAAATCGGAGGACACAAGTATCACAACAAAGACATCAGAAAAGACCACAGAGAATCCTTCAGGAGCATACGACGCCGAGCTTGCTGAAAAGTTGGGAGCCGATGACTACGGGATGCGCCAATATGTAATGGCTTTTCTCAAAGCCGGACCCAATCGTAACCAGGACGAAGCCGAAGCGACGGCTATCCAGAAGGCGCATAGAGCCAACATTAGTCGCCTTGCAGACGAGGGAAAATTAGTTCTTGCCGGGCCGTTTTTTGATGAGGGTGATTTCGTAGGGATATTTATCTTCAATGTTACCACAGTCGAAGAAGCCCGCACTTTGACTGAAAGCGACCCTGCCATACAAGCGGGACGTCTAGTCATGGAGCTACACCCTTGGTACGGTTCGGCGGCTTTGATGCAAGTAAATGAGACACATAAGAAACTCTCCAAAGGCTAGCCCCCTCTGCCGGGAAATTATTATTGGAACCTTTTCAGCCTCGCTGAAATATAATAGTTGGAAGTGGAGAGCTTGGAATATGTGTTCTTGGGATTTAGCCCTATATAGTGCCTGGGAAATCCGGGTGATTCAATCGAATCAGTCTAAATCATCAGAAGCAGAGAATTCTAGAGAATGGAAACAATTTCCACAAAAGTTGTGTTTTATTGCATAATGAAGCGGGTAGATAAAGAGCTGAAATCGACGCAAAATGCTCGGAGAATTAGGTAAACTCAGAAAAACACCAGGCAAAGAATTTACTTGACAGTTCTCAACCCGCTTGGTATATTTCCTGTGCCTGAAGTTACCTCACGTCAGCCAAAAACGCACTAAATTAGGTGTAAGTCGTTTTTGGAGAACGCTTTCCGATTGCAAGAGCGCTGACGAGGCAGACATGGCAAAGCCGTGTTTTCGTCACCCACCGTCAAATAATGGCCTAAAAGATGGCGCTGATACGAATTGCGTTAATCTGTTAGGCAGGGCGCTTGGCGCCATAGATTCAAGTCAGCTTACAAAGAGGCGCTTGATTTGCATAGACTCGAAGAGGTATCTATTCTTTGGGTACGCTCGGGAGCGCAATGGCGCGAATCCGAGATTTGAGAGTAAAGTTTACAAAAGGTAAACAGGTCTAAGAGAATTGTCGTAGCTAAGAGAAAAATGAATTTTCGATTTGCGGAACTTGATAGAGACCCGAAACGACGGCAGGATGCCAATTTGGGTCAGCAGGAAAACATTCAATCCCGAATAGGAGGGGAAAGCATGAAACGTTTTTGCTCATTAGCGGTGATAGGAACACTGCTGTTGGCAGGTTCTTCCATGGCCGCCAAAAAGAGCGCATTCAGTATCTCCGCGAAAGCGGCCCCGAATGCGTTATCTACCAGTATCAATGAAGTGGTAGTTCCAATTACTATCGCCTATGATGCGGATTTGACCGCCTTGGACATTCCGTTGAAGTATTCTGAGGGCGTCACACTTACAGAAGTGACATTTGGAGATATGCTCAGCGGATATGACTTCAAGAACGCAAATATCAACACAGAGAATAACACGGTTATCATTGGCGCCATCAATATGGTTTTTGGGGCCAAAAGTGATCTTCCCGCTGGTAAAGGTGTTGTCGCTAACTTGCATTTCAGAGTCGACGATCCTGAGGTCTCAACAGTGCGTATTGAGACTATCGAGTTGAAAGATCCGGACCATGCGTTATATTTCGTCTATAATGAATATGACGAAGCTAATGTGCCGCATGTGGTTTTGGAAACTCCGACATTTGAGCCGGTTGAAGTTCTTCTCTCAGGTGGAACTGATGCAGTTCTTCCGACAGAGTTTGCCTTAAAGCAGAACTTCCCGAACCCATTTAACCCGTCAACCAAGATTCCGTACGACCTGAAGATTTCTTCGCATGTTTCTGTTGAAGTATTCAATGTTCTCGGTCAGCGTGTCCGCACTCTGATCAATGAAGAGCAGCAGGCCGGACCTCAGGTTGTCGAGTGGGATGGTCGTGACGCCAATGGTACTACAGTTTCTTCCGGTATGTATTTCTACAAGATTAACGCCGGTGACGGACTGTTTGTTGAGACTCGTAAGATGGTGCTCTTGAAGTAAGATTTTAGTACGTACAAAATAGGTTAGTTGGTTTTTAGAGGCCCCAATTAGGGGCCTCTTTTTTTGCCCAAATCCTTGTCCCCCCCCCCCAAATCTCTCCGCAACCAGTCATTCCCAAACAAACAAGCGACCCACTGCACAACCCCCATCAATTAACCGTCTTTCCCGCGAAGGCGCTTGTTGATTAACCCGAATTCTGTTGTGTAGGGCCTTGCGACGGCGTTTTTTGCCGTCGTGTCGCTGACACCCAGTGGGTGTGACCCTACGCTTTCTCTATGTAAAAAGTGTGTGGTCACAATTTTCGCAGAAGCGAAAATCAAGACCCCACACAACAAATTAAACTTTATCAACGAGCCCTAAGGCGGGAATCCAGTCAACCCCAGAACCCTCCAGCCCGCCAACCTCACGTAAGAAACTACGATTAAGGAGTAGATCAGTACGTCCCCAATATCATTATACTTAAGTTAATGCGCCTGATTGCATTACGGCAAATGATGACACTAAACCGTCAACCACAGAACGCAGGATATGCGATTGGGACGGAGATCAAAACGAGGCAGTTTTTCGTCTTGGGAGCTAATGGCTTGCAGTTCAAAGCCTTACAGGCGGCAAGCCAGGTTGGCGCCTTCTTTGTTAAGACATATATCAGTCGACGTACTGCGCTAGGGTGCGCAGGCGACATTCTATCAGAGGTGAAGGAATGGCGCCCGACGATTATTTCCAGGCGGTTAGGGTCGTCTTGAGTGCGTTGATGGGGAGAGAGGGGGGCTCCGTTCGCAAGAGCGGAGCCTCTTATTTTTTGGGGATGAATCCTGGCAAAGCAGTCAACTAGAGCCTGATTTCCTTGAGAAAGGATTCCTCAGCGGGGGAGACAGTCAATACTCTGTCCTGCCCTCGATATGACACCGTGATGTTCACTTCGGAGTTGTCCCTTTGGTCGCAATAGCGAGCTACAGCGCTGGCGGCGATGCGCAGATGCTCCTCGGTTGGGGAGCCATACATCAGGCCGAAAGGAGAGCCGGTTTCCCGGGCTTCAAGAGTATAGACTTCCTTGTTACTGTATTGCATCAATGCCTTGTTGTCGTTTTCGTCGCGTCCCATCAGCAATTTACACTCCGGAGCAATCCGAAACTGACGTCCAAGTCGCAACAGGTTCAAATCAGTAAAATTAATTTCGGCAGTGTACTTCAGCAGGTCCCGCAATCTCCGGCTATAATTAGCATCAGTCAGAAGACAGCCTGAGGCAGGCGATGGATACTCATCAAGACCAAACTCCTTGGCCAACTCCATTTGGCGCTTACGACTGCGTCCGGAGATTCCCTCTAGCTGATTACGGTCTATCAGGCCCAACTTCTCAGGAAGAGTCTCTGGCAAGAGCTTTGCAGAAAGGGGACGCACTAAACGTCCTCCCAAATCAGTCTCTTTGTCCACCAAAGCCATAACCGGTTTGCGTTGTGACATCGGTCTTTGGCCCATCACTTCGCCAGTGACAAGAAAATCCGCGTTCATCATTTCCATACACCGCGCGCCCTCATTAATCATCAGCATTCGGCAATCAATGCACACGTTCATATTGGCGCCGCGCCCATGTTTGGGATCGACGACAATATCAACAAACTTTTGTCCCAAATGCATCAGCTTAACATTGAACCCGAACTTGTCCGCCATCGGATAGGGGTTTGAACCGCAGGAAGAACGGTCCGAGGTAGCGTCACACCCAAAGTGGGTCATAAAAGTCAGCGCTGTCACTTCAATATCCTGTTTAAGCAACAGCAATATTGCCAACGCCGAGTCCAAGCCGCCCGAGAAAAGCGCAATTGCATGAGGACGTTTCTTTTTTGCTCCGTTGGAGGAGTTTGTGGTAGATGCTTCTATGTCTTTGCTCATAATTATTCGATTCTTGCCAAAGCGCCCTTTGATTGACTTGAGAGCTTGCATTGGCCCTCAATGTAGACCGCGCTAATCTCCGGTTACAAATGCAGATTGTCAATAGCGCAGGTTCGGGTAAGACCAACTAAATCACCGACTTCATCAGCTCTAGAGTAATACCTTGACAGGGCCAACCTTGGGGCATAGTATGCCACGCGAAAGGGTTGTAGCAAGCGAGCTCACCGCCTTTTACAAGATCATCGCAACAAACTTCAAACTATTTCTTCATTGGGTTGTTCTCACTTCTATGGCAAAAGTCAAACTAGGTCCGCTGAAGAATTTCTTCTTCCAAACAGAGCAATTGATATGCTTTTCGGGGAGAGTGGTGAAAGCCCTCTTCAGCCGTCCCTTCTATCTAACCGAAACACTGGAGCAGATGTACCTCGGCGGTGTAGGCTCACTATGGTTAGTGGCTTTAACCGGACTTCTAGCCGGTCAGGCGATTGCCATCAATTTTGCCAATGAGCTGGCTGATTTCGGCGCCAAGAATTACCTGGGCCGCATAATGGTGCTGGCGATAATTCGAGAACTAGGCCCAACCCTTACAGGGATCATGGTAGCCGCCAGAGTCGCGAGTGGAATCACCGCTGAAATAGGCTCCATGAAATCCTCAAATCAAATCGACGCACTAAGAGCGTATTCCATCGACCCGTTGAAGAAGCTGGCAGTGCCTCGCTTGGTGGCATTGTTGATAATGGTCCCAGCATTGACCATCATTTGCGATGTAGTCGGACTTACAGGGGGATACATTATCGCCGTATACATGGCGCATATTTCCGGCTCTCTGTATTGGACCCCGGTCATCGAGCATTTGAATTTCGGCAACATCACCATGGGACTAGCCAAGCCGGTGGCTTTTGCCTTTATCATCGCCTTTGTATCGCTGTGGAAAGGCTTCGGCTCAGAGGGCGGGGCCAAGGGAGTCGGTATCGCTACTAATCAATCTGTGGTAATAACCTCAATCTCTATTCTGCTGGCTAATTTTGTAATAACAACTGTGATTTTCAGAGCTATTAAAGGCTATTTCTAGCTGATTTTCGGCCGGATTCTAGAAAGATAATATGGCGCAAGCTCAGGACATGATTCGACTGCAAGATGTAACCTTCGCTTATGAATACGGTGATCCGGTGCTCGAAGGAGTGTCTTTTTGTATTCCCGAAGGAGAGTCCAGAGTCATTATGGGGCAATCCGGCTCAGGGAAATCCACCATACTCAAACTCTTGCTGGGCCTGTACAAGCCTATCAGTGGAGAGGTTTATATCGATGATGAGCCAATAGGCCCGTGTAGCGAGCAACACCTCGGTGATGTAAGAAAAAAAATGGGTATGGTTTTTCAGGACGGAGCGCTTTTCGATTCGCTGACTGTCGGTGAAAATGTCGGGTTCTATCTGATAGAGCATGAAAACCTGACCATAGAAGAGGTAGAGGAACGTGTCAGGCAAGTCTTAAAAGTCGTACGCCTGGAAGAGTCACTTATTGACAAAATGCCGGAGGAGCTTTCCGGAGGAATGCAAAGACGAGTGGCAATCGCGCGGGCGCTATTGGCTACTGCTCCGAAAATCATGCTTTATGACGAACCAACGACCGGCCTGGACCCTGAGTCCGCTACACAAGTTTTGCGATTGATGCACCAATTGACACGTGAGAGAAACATCGCCACCATAGTTGTAACCCATCAGTTTCTTGATGCGCTGGCAATCGCAGATAAGTTTATTCTAATAGATAAGGGTGTGGTGGCTTTTGATGGAAGCTTGGCGGATTTGAAAGATTCTGAAGACAAAAGAGTAACCAGTTTCTTAGAGCCATTCCGCGCTTCACTAAGGTTAATGGAAGAAAGGCGCTTCGTCTAGAGGGCCCAAAGAGAACAATACAAGAAGAACAGTACAAGAAGAACAGTACACGAAGAACAGTACACGAAGAACTTAGAGAGATACAATGCGTCGTTCCAATAGAGTCAAATGGTCTGAACTGAAGATCGCTATAGTAGTCATTTTTGCCTTTGCCTTCATGCTCTACGCCTCATTCACCGGAGGTGGCACTTCGATATTCGAAGGTAAGAACTCTTTTGTGGTTTACTATAATGATGTAAAGGGTCTAACTGCGGGTTCGCCAATTTGGGTGCGAGGTATAGAAGTCGGAAATGTTAAGTCAATCGAATTCGCCAGAGAAAGAAATCAAATCAAAGTAGTAGGACGTGTCGCCAAAAACGTTTGGGATATGATCAAGGTTGACGCTAGCATAAAAGTGTCTTCTGTCGGGTTTATTGGGGACAAATACCTGGAACTCGATCCAGGAGATCCGTCACTTCCGACTTTGGAAAATCACGGCGAAGTGAAAGCCAACGAAGCTGACGCCGCGAAAATTATGGGAGAAGGCGTCAGCGCATTAGAGAATATCAATACACTATCAAAGCAGTTAAGTGAGACTCTGGAACTAATCAACAAGGGTGAAGGCACAATCGGAAAGCTCTTCACTGATGACTCCATGTTCAAGAACTTGAATGAGGCGCTTGTCTCGATGCGAGAAACTATGGACGGTTTCAACAAGAATCAGGATAGAGCGTTTACCAGCTTGGAAGATGGCGTTGCCTCGATGCAAAAGCTCACTGATGCGTGGACTGACTCCAATGGAACCGTTGGCCGCATGCTCTATGATTCAAGCCTCTACACCAACATGGCAAACGTAACCGAGCGCTTCGGTTCAATCCTCGCGAAAGTAGATAGCGGGCAGGGCACAATAGGTGGATTTGTAAATGATGACAGTGTCTACGAAAATCTGCACAACTTGATGGCGCGTCTGGAAAACCTCCTGCTGGATATGGAGAAGAACCCCAAGAAGTATTTCAAAGTCTCTGTCTTTTAAGTAAAGGTATTGAATCGGCACATAACAGGATAAGCGCCATGTCCAATGATTCATCAGCCCAAAAGTCGGCCACTAAAATAATAAATAGCGCATCTCCTGTGGCGGCGCTCTTTACTCTCAATGAGCGCCTAATAAAGAAAAGCCTCGCAGAGTTCCCCGAGGACCATATCCACTCTCGTCCGAATGACAACACCAACTCCTGCCACTGGATTTTCGGGCACATAACCACAGCAAGATATGAAGTAGCAAATTTCCTGGGCTCCAACTTAGAGCGCAGTTATGGCAAGCTATTCTCTATGTCCTCAGAGCTGAAGTCTCCGTCAGACTATCCTCCACTATCTGAGCTACTACAATCTTTCGAAGAAGCATGCGCCGCAACCAACGAGAGCTTTGCCGCTATCACCGAAGATGAGTTCAACGCCCCGACAAAAAACGCATTCCCGAGTCAGGACAACACTGTGCGTGGCTGTGTAACTTTTTTGAATTTCCACGAAACCTACCACGTTGGCCAAATGGCGCTGGTGCAGCGATTCTTCGGCTGTGATCGTTTAGTCGGCTGATTTCTCCAAGCCAGTCTGCGCGAGTTCTTCTCATGCCATTTCACTTCGTCGAAATAATGGATATTCGCGGTGACTCGCTCACGCTAAGCGGAGCCGAGCACAAGCATGTCACCAAAGTCATGCGTCGCAAAAAAGGCGACCGTCTATCATTAACCGACGGAGCCGGATTAGTTTTCGATTGTGTAATCTCACGAGCAGGTGTCAAAGAAACGATTCTTGAGATTATCAACACCCGAAGAAACGTCGGTGAACCGGACAGGCAAGTCACCATGGCCATCGGCATCTCAACTGGCTCCAAGTTCGACCAGATTCTGCAAATGTGTGTCGAGGTCGGCGTAAGCGCATTCGTTCCGGTGATGACCGCCAAGTGCAAAGTACAATTCGAGGAACCGCAGAAAATCCAACGCAAACTCAAACGCTGGCGAGAAGTTATCAAAGCGGCCTTGAAACAATGCGAGAGAAGTAGACTGCCGGAGATTGCGCCGCCTCAGGCTCTCGAAGCATTCTTAATGTCAACCAATCAAAGTTCTAACTCCAACACTATCCGCCTGATTGCCGAACCAAGCGCCGGCAGAGCCGAATCCCGGGAGGGCCTTCAAGGTCTGACCGACTCCAACGAAAACCTGATTGTTCTGGTTGGCCCCGAATCTGGTTTCGCTCCCGAAGAGGTAACTCTAGCCACAGATAACGGGTTCACAGCCTTTCGATTCGGCCAATCCATTCTACGAGCCGAAACCGCAGCAGTATCACTGGCATCGCTTGCACTGTTAAGAGATTCTCGGTAAAGACATCCTGAATTTAGTTTTCCTATAGTCAAACTTTAATTGTCGCGGCCACTTGCCGATATATTGAGATATGCAAACGCTTGAATTATCCATTGTAACTGTATTCGGATTAATGCTTGGCTCATTCGCCAATGCACTGATATACCGGCTTCCGCGCAAGATTCCATTCGGACTAAGCCGCTCGGCCTGCCCGCAATGCGGAGCCACCATCAAAGCCTTCGACAATATCCCGATTATCAGCTATCTGATACTTCGCGGCAAGTGCCGAAGTTGCGCAATACGCATCCCCTGGCGCTATCCTGTCGTTGAGGCGCTGCATGCGGGAGTCTTTGTCTGGTTGTATTTCTCATTTGGTTTCAATTTGCAACTGGCCGCGATGGCTGCGCTAAGCTCGGCGCTTATCGTTATCATCTTTATCGACCTGGAGCACATGATTATCCCGGATAAGCTGACTTTGCCGGGGGCGATTGTCGGTTTGCTATACTCTCTTACGCCTTCGGGAATAGGCATTGCCTCTTCAGCGATTGGTTTACTGGTTGGCGGTGGCGCTCTGTATGGCATAGCTGTTCTAGGCGATTTTATTTTCAAAAAGGAAAGCATGGGTGGCGGTGACATCAAGATGGCCGCTATGCTGGGAGCCTTTCTGGGGTGGCAAAGAGTAATGCTGATTTTTGTGTCCTCGGCGGTCATAGGTTTGCTGGTTTCTATCGTAGTGATGGCCTTTTCGCCCTCATTTCGACGAAACCGCATGTTACCATTCGGCCCATTCCTGGCGCTGGCTGGATTTGTGGCGATGGTCTATGGCGACGATATCATTCGTTTGTATGTAGACCGCTTTCTCACTAATTAGTTTCTCCCTGGAAACCAACTAGCTGTTTGCTCGTGCGCTCTTTTGGGGTGTCAAACCGGCGGTGTATTTGTCGATAGACTGAGTATGCCGAACCCACGCAAAAAAATCCTATTTCAAACCGAAGTAGCCATAGCGATTCTGGCGTTGGTGCTGGTGATGGTGATAATGAATTTCGCCGCCAACCGCTCTCTTTCACGTGTGACCTACGATTTACGTGAGGCCCACCGAGACGGTTTGACAAGAACGGCATTGAAAATCAGTGGCGAGCTGGAGGTATACAGCGATTCGGCAGGGCTTGCTTCAGCCTTGAAACGCATAGTCACTGAAGAGGATATAGACTATGTATTTGTCATGGACTCGTCCCTGAATGAACTAGCGCAGGCTCCCGATCAATTGCCTCAAGTGATTCGCGATCGCATACGTGCGATTACACTTTCCGAAGGTGAGAACGGATCATTCGCCAGCAATAAATATCAATTCACCTATCGTCGTGACTCTGAATCCAAATGGGAAATCTTCCACTATCCGATTACTCAAGACGGCAAATGGTTGATTGTGACGCTCGCCAAGCGCACCGACGCCCTTGCGTCAATCGAGAGTGATATGCGCTATTTGCTGATAAGTGGGGTGATAGTTGTCACTCTCCTTAGTCTTGGTGTATTCGCTTTCTTCAGAGGAGTCACTTCGCCAATCAGAAACATCACCAAAAGCGTGGCGGCAGTAGGCGCCAGCGCAGATGACGCCGAAAGCGCTGTTGATGAACTGGTCGGGAAATACAAAGAGACAATTGCCACCTTGGAGAACAAGGAACGCCGTCTGCTCGAATTGAATGAGCGCTTAGAGGGACAGCTCGGTGATGTGGAGCGCTTCAATAACAGCCTGCTGGGAGCAATTACCACTGGCGTTGTAGTTATTGACAGCAAGGGGGCCCTGATAGGAATCAACGACAAAGCCCGGACTTACCTCGGGTCTGATGAAACCATATTACAGAGCGCAGATAAGGCAGAGGACTATGTCGGGCTCTTTGCGGAGTACCCGGAAATCAAGAGTCGAGTTGAGCAGGTCTTACTTAGCGCCAATTGCGACACTCCGGATTTCGAGTATGAACGCACCGCCGCCGATGGAGCGATTAACACTTTCCGTGTGTCATTGATGCCATTGCTTGAAAACAAAAGCTCGTTGCGTGAATTGATGTTGCTGATTTCAGATCAAACTGAAGTCGCACGCGCACAAAAGCGTCTGGAGGATAGTCGCCAACTCGCAACTCTAGGCGAGATGTCCGCGGGTCTTGCTCACCAATTGCGTAATTCTATTTCCGCGGCCATGGGTTTCTCGGCGCTGGTCAAACGCAAGACCGAGGACGCAGACCTGGAAGGCTCAGCTGAGTCGCTGGAGTCACTGCTTAAGGAGTTGCATGATGAAGCGGCCCTAGTTGACAGATTCCTTTCATTCTCAAAACCGTTGTCGTTGGATGCTGAGATGACACAAATCTCAGAGTTCCTGGCTGGAGCTTTGGCAGGTTATAGCTCGGATCCGGAAACAGACGCCCGAGTGCACGTTGAAATCAAGTCCGATGGACAAGTTGAATTGGACGCATTGCTTCTAAAGCAGGCTCTGGGAAATCTGATTGACAACGGTCTGAGAGCCTCACAGAAAAACAACTCTCCGGTGGATATTGTAGCGGAAGTGAGTTCAGATGAGGTATCGATAATTGTCAGCGACTATGGCTGCGGGATCTCAGCCGATGAGCAGGAGAGGATATTCACGCCGTTCTACTCCAGCTCTCCGTCGGGGACAGGCCTTGGATTATCATTGGCCAGAAAGATTGTAGCATTGCATGGTGGAGTTCTGGATTTGGTCTCGCGTCCGAATTGCGGGTCGACTTTCACCATCCAATTCCCCCGATACCAGAATCAAGGTTTCAACCAAGGCAAAGATTGCCTCGACTCGGCCATCGTCTCCTAAGGCTAGATGGCCTTAACACGAAAACCAGCGCACTTGGAGCCATTGCAATATTTGCAGGCGCCATTATATTGGCTCTCCGCAGGAGCCGTTTGTTTAGATTCAATCCAGGCCCTGCAATCGTGAATATGAGTAATGACAATTAGAAGGATATTGGAGGCAAAATGATTTCGACAAAAGATTTTCGCAAAGGCCGCAGGATTTCAATTGATGGCGAGCCTTTGGTTATACTGGATTTTCAGCACCAAAAAGTAGCTCGCGGTGGAGCTACTGTAAAGACCAAGCTCCGCAATCTCAAGTCAGGTTCAATATTCGAAAAGACATTCAACGGCGGCGAGAATTTCAAAGAGCCGGATATCGCTGATCGCATGATGCAATTCCTATATGAAAACGGTGGCGAATACACCTTCATGGACTCTCAGGATTTTGAGCAATACATGCTTACCGCAGAAGCCCTCGGTGATGATCGCCTATACCTCAAAGAGAACGAAGAATACTCGCTCTTGATTTTTGAAGGCAATCCACTTTCGCTGGATTTACCAGCCTCAGTGGTACTGCAAGTCGTACAATCCGATCCGGCAGTCAAAGGTGACTCTGTCTCAAACATCACCAAACCCGCAAAACTTGAAACCGGCGCCGATGTCAAAGTGCCGCTGTTTATCAAAGAAGGTGACTTTGTGAAAGTAGACACTCGCACCGGTGAATATCTAGAGCGCGTCCGCAAGTAACTCCGACGAATCAAAGCTCTTCAAAACGGTAATACCCAATAGGAAATCGGCCCGGTAAAGACCGGACCGATTCCCATGGGACCAGAGGGGGAAGGGGAAAACCTCAGGTGAATTTGCTATCCGATAGCGAAAACACTTTTGCCGCCTGCTCACACACCCGCGCTCTGGCTTTTGTTCAATAAGTCATCTGCTCTCGATGAGCCTTCACATTATCGATCCATTTGTCGCGCCGACGCTCTTTCCAAACGGAACGTTCAACGCATATTTCACCAGTCCAACTCCCGGGCAATACCAGTAGCGATTCACCGTGTTATCGGAATTTGCATTCACCACCAACAAGCAATCTGGGTAGACTTTACCATTGACTGTAACGTCTACGCTCAATGAGGCAACGTGGAATGTAGGCAGACCCTGAGTCGGATAAGAAGTTAGCAATGGGTTGGTTCCATCCTCAACACCATTACCCAAGCCCGCGCCATTAGAGCCGTCGTTCAAACCGTTGTCATTTCCCAAATCACCGCCGGTCTGGCCAGTCCCGGGATCGCCAACTGTGGTTCCACCATTGTTAGGCTCGCGCCAACGAGGCCAAACTGCCGTTGTGGTGAAGGGCAGACGCAGAACTCTTTCAACATTTCTCGAACTGTCCGCCGAGTGGAAAAGAATCGATCGGTCACTGTTCCAATGCATAACTCCACTACTTATGACACTGGAATCCGAAAGGTCGCGCTGCACCCAACGAACTCCGCGATGTCCACCAAAGAAAACTGCGCTGTCGGCAGAATAGGACTCGCGTCTCAACTCTGCGCCATTCGCATCGGTAACGACAAAGCTCGCCGAATAGCCTACCTGAATAGGGAAGTAGTTCATCGCCCCCAGATTTACATTCTTAGCGTTCGAACTAATCGAATCGCTACCTGAGCATCCCACAAATGACACCGATGCGATAATAAGCGCCCCGGTGACCGCAAGAGATCCCCAAAAACCCTTCTTGCTGTATGAGATTACTCGCCCTTGCTTCCTACCTACTCTTGTGGACACAAATCTTGTGGACATAAAGTCCTCCTTCCGCCTTCATTCCTCTGTAGCTATTAGCGCCACAGGGTTTTCCCTAACTATTGCCCCACTGAAAAAAACTGATTGCTGAGATGTCCATTTGAGACATCGCCAATCTAATCTGATGTTCATTGAAACAAACCGGGCGCCATTCGAGAATGGTAGTTGTAGTGGCAAGAGAGGGAATAAGTTAGGGCAACTGGATAGAGTTTCGCTTAAGATAAATCCGCGCTAAGTGTCGATTGATTCCTATATTCGCTGGCAAGTCGCCAACATCGATGGAGCGCTCTTAAGATGAGCTGACAGTTAACCAGACAGATCCAATCTCCTCTTACTAGTCTACGACCGACCCTCTCTTCGCGCAGTCCCAAAATGAAACACTTGCAAGGCCATTACCGGCTTAAGCCTATCTGTGGTAGGCCGATAACTGAACAAGGAGTAGAGAGCCAAGTTTGGCCGTCCCAATTTAGATAAAGATACCGCGGAAATACTATGTCAGAAACAGCCTTAAACTTCATTACCACGATTGTATTCCTCTGTTTGGGGTCATACGCAATTCACCTGCGCCACAAAGCGCCACACAAAGCAAGGAGTGGACTTAAGCGTGTAAGTTCAGGCTTTCTGCTTGCGAGTGTTGTTTCACTGGCGTGGATTGTACCGTTAGATGCGGGAATACCGAATGTCCTTAGTGGCGCCATGGTCGCTTTGGGTTTACTCATCGCGCTGAACGGTTTGTCACTGTGGCGAAATGCCATGCTAAGACTTAATGCCAGTGGCGCAACGCTACCGAGTGATGATTCGGATTCTGTTGAGACAGCGCCTGACTTGGTGAAGTTCGTGGATTCATGTCTGGGCTGGGCAAATCTCAATAGAGAGACAATCTCCCCTAAAGCGCTAGCGCAATCATTCTTGGAACTGCTTGAACGAGAAATCGGTGTTGGGGTTTCGTTGATGACTTTGAATTCCCCGCGAGGCAAGAACGGAGATATTACTCAGGCGAATTCTGCGTCCTCAGTAATCGCCTGCAGAGGTTTTGGTGAAAATTCGATAGATGATTTGGTTGACAGAATATCCAGCGCTTTTGCGCAACTCTCTGATAAAGATGAACCCCAAAGTCGATTCCTAATTGTAAGCGGCAAGAGATTTGTAGTTACCAAGCAAATTGTAGGCCCCGGAAAAGATCAAACAATAACTCTTGCCTGCGAAAACGGCTCAGTCTCTTCAAGCGCAACCAAGACACTGGAAACCGCATTAAGTCTGTTTTGCTCAGCTTTGGAACGCCAGGCTGTTTCGAGAAAAGTAATACAGGCCGAAGAGTCCGCGAATCTAAAAGAACTAGTCACCAAGTCCCTGGAGCGAGTGTTGTGCTCCACGTCCGGAGAAGATTCTGGTTCAATGGAATTGAGAACTACCCGGATAGTTTTTGAAACCCTCGATGAGGCGCTCAATCGCCTTGATTCTAATTTGGCGCCAATCACGCTTCGGCGTGACTTCATGCTTGTAGAAACTTCAAAAAGCTCTAGCAAAATGACTGTTGCCTTGTCAAAGTCCGAGTCCAATGGCAAAGTCAGTATTGGATTCTTTCCCTATTCGCGCCGTGTTTGTTTTTCAGATACTTTGAACTCAAAGAATGCGCTTCGGGAGGTCGAAACGTCATTGATTGAAAAACTACCTGTCTACGATTCCCGCATCGGAAGAAAGAGAATTGTAAGCGAGGGACTGCGCTCGGTGATTCATGGAACACTAGAAGCTTGCCCTACTGACAATTCCGCCATGAAAGTAGTTGTCGTTATCGGAATCCGAAATGCCAAAGGGTTTGAAGAATCACAGCGGAAAATTATGGCTCAAGTCCTACGCGAGATGCAAGACCTACTTGGATTCGTTGAAACTCCGCAAGTCACTTCCACGAGAGGCGAGAATTTTTCACCCCTTGGAGTTTCCAGTGAAATGGATATGTATTTCGCCAATCCTCAGCTAATAAGAAGAGGCGGAAAACCACGAGCTCACAACACGCCCCGGTCCGAAGAATCGGAACTCAAAACACCAACATTGACTATTTGAAAGTAGCTACGACTTGTCCAATCAGGAAAATATTCTCCGTTCACTGACGAGCTCGACCAGTGTCACGTTCGACGGCGCTCTACAAATTCTCGATATCATCACCGAGATGGTGTCTGATAGAATCGGCGCTAGAATCTGCGTGACATTGTATCGTCGACAGAACGATGAGCATTATCGTCTTTTGGCAATTGAGGACACCGCTGGACTGGCAACCAACGAGTTGCCACAAATCGAAGAGTTTCTCAATGTCTTCGGCGAACGCCGGGAGCTCAGCGATAAATACCTTGATCTAGAGTCATTGATATCAGATAACGCCATCTTGCAGGGCATAGCCGAGCGCTTGAATCTTAAGCGAGTGTATGCCCATGTGTTCTCGCCGCAAAATGGGGATAGCGCTATGATTGTTTCCCTGATGGCCAATGACGAGCGCACCGGCATTGTTTCGGCGCGCAAAGTTTGCCAATTGGCCGCCCAGCAGTTCAATGTAATTTTTCAATTCGTAGAGTTAGAATTGCGACAGCTTGTAGTCGGGGCTTTCATGCGCGTAATCCTACGTCTCTCAGCTATGAGTTTTGAGGGACTGGCTATAGCTGACACACTGGAGAGAATCCGTCGCATGGGATGTGAGCTCGCCGGTGTCACCAAGGTGCAAATAATTACCCGGGAATCTTCTGCAAATCTATATCACGAAGTTCTGGCGCAATTTGAGAGGCAAATCGAAACCTCCAAAGATCTAGGCTTGGCCATCAACGGAGAGGTGACCGAGGGCAAAGTTATCTCAAAGTCGGATGAAACTTTGGTTGAAGGCGATGCATCGATAGGGTCAGTATTGTACCGGGATGGCTCCTATATGGTCGGTCTTGAAAAAGGCGCCGATCCGCAGTGGATATTACAATTTAGGCCGAATGACTATGCCTCTTTTAATGCGTATGAGACACATTTGCTTAAACTATTTGGTTCGTACTCGGTGGTGGCTCTTGCCAACCACACTCTTCTACGGATACAGAGACGAGCCAATGACGATTTGCGGGCCGCACAAGACCGCTTAGTGGAAGCCGAATCCTTAGCGGCCTTGGGAGATATGGCAACCGGAGTGGCTCATGATTTCAATAACCTGCTGGGCGGTGTTATTGGTAGAATTGAACTCATGACCAATCAGTTCCAAGACCCGGAATTGTTAAAGCATCTAAAGAACATCGAAGCGCTAGCTACCGAAGGGGCCGAGCGAGTTAAGCGCTTGCAGGAATTCGCAATCGTAGCCAAGCCGTCCAAGTTAGAGCCATTTGACATCAAAAAGTTTCTTGATTCCTATGCCAATGATTCTCATAGTTGGTCTGATGCCGCAAGGGAAAAGAACACCAGGGTTTCATTCGCACATCCAAAGCAAAGCTCAGTGATGATAGCCGCGAAGGGGCATGACATTGAATTACTAATTGATAGTCTGATAAAAAACGCAGTCGAAGCAACTGCTAAAGCAGGGTCAGTTGAGGTGTCATTGTCAGTTGCAAATGATCGCGCCACACTAAATGTGCGAGACACCGGTCAAGGTATCCCCAGCAATATCAAGAACAAAATCTTCAACCCATTCTTCAGCACCAAGTCACACAAAGGCGCAGGTTTGGGGTTGAGCGTTGCCCACGGCATAGCCGTTCGTCATGGCGGAGCCATTAAAGCTGAATCAGATAGCGCCGCTATTGGTTCTACTTTTACTACTAGCTTCCCGCTCATCGACTCCATGGAAGTTTTAGAGGCTGAGCCATCGAAGGAGCATAGGGAGAAGTCTATGCGTGTAATGGTAGTCGACGATGACCCGCAAATCCGCGAAGTGTTGGGTGATATGTTGACACTTATTGATCAGGAGTCCGATGTCTTCCCGGATGGTCCCAGCGCTTTGGATGCCTTCGAAAAAGGTAAATACGATCTAGTTATTACTGACCTCGGTATGCCGGGGATGTCCGGTTTGGAACTAACTGAGGAACTAAAGAAAGAAGACCCTGAGCTTCCGGTTGCGATGATTACCGGATGGGGCGCCCAGTTGAACCAGAAAGAGATGCTGGAAAAGGGTGTTTTCAAAGTAGTAGCCAAGCCGTTCTACCTAAAGGATGTTCGCGAGCTAATCGCCACCGTCTCCAATCTATAGCCCCCTTCCCTCGTTTTCACCTTGTGAAAAGTCATTTTCAATCTGGTTTTTTGTCTCACCGAATATCCAGGTTCACGCTTGACATCTCGCCCTAGGCTAATATCTTTGTTCTCAGGTTCTTCGGGGTGAGGTGAGATTCCTCAACCGGCGGTGAAAGTCCGCGAGTCTATGAAAAACACATGGATTGAGCTGGTGGGATTCCAGCGCCGACGGTAATAGTCCGGATGGGAGAAGAATTGTCACGCTGTGACTCCATGACGCAAATACCCTGCTTTTGTAGCAGGGAATGGTGTTGATTGTTTTGCATCGTGAGCGCGCTAGAATCATTGGTGGCAAGTCATTAACTGTGTTGGGCAGTCCATTGATTGCAATACCCGGTAATGACAGGCTGATGCACCGGCGCTTTCTAATCGATATTATCCCCGAAAAACTAAATAGAGTTGTTTGAGTTACAGCATCATTGCGTCATATAACGCCACACAGCGCCCTGTAGTCGTGCGACGGCTGATTTCTGTGTTGTAATTCGAGATAGGAATGTCTGAGACAAGAGCAATGTTCAAGAGCAATGTTATGGTCAACGCCAAATTGACAGATTCTAAAGAGGTCAAACAGAGATTCATGGGCAGAGCTCTGGAGCTTGCCGAGCTGGGCCGGGGTTTGACTGCGCCCAATCCTTATGTTGGCGCCGTTATTGTCAAAAAAGGCAAGGTTGTAGGCGAAGGTTTTCATCGGAAAGCCGGAAGTCGCCACGCAGAGATTGCCGCTCTGAAGCAAGCCGGAACTAAGGCGCGAGGCGCGACGTTATATGTGACTTTGGAGCCTTGTTGTCATACCGGTCGCACCGGGCCGTGTACAGAGGCGATAATATCTGCAGGTATCACAGAAGTATTCTATGCGGCAAAAGATCCGAACCCAAAGGTAAATGGCAAAGGCGCCAAGGCGCTACGTCAAGCGGGAATTGTAGTCCATGCCGGACCGATGCGCGCCGAAGCGGAATCATTGAATGAAATATATCTGAATCGTTTTCATGGTGACAGGCCGTTTGTAATTCTGAAAACCGCCCAAACTCTCGACGGGAGAATAGCCTGCGCTAACGGGCGCTCGCAATGGATTTCCAGCTCAAAATCATTGCAATTAGCGCATCGTCTGCGCGCTGAAGTTGATGCGGTAGTCTTGGGTTCGCGCGCGGTGGAGCTAGATAATCCACAGTTAACTGTTCGCCGCGTAAAGGGCGCCAATCCCTATCGCATAATTCTATCGACAGACGCCAATCTGTCACCTAAGCTTCGTTTGATATCTGAAAACCGTGATAGAAAGACCATCATCGCAACTAGCAAGCAAAACCTTCCAGAGAAACTTCGTAACGAGGCAGGGTTGATTTCCTGGACAGTAAAGAAAGATACCTCGGGTCTCAATCTCGTTGACTTTCTAATCAAAGCCCGGGGGTTTGGAATCAACTCTATACTTGTAGAGGGTGGCGGACAACTTGCCACTAGTTTCTTAAAGGCCGGACTCGTAGATAAACATGTAATAATCATAGCGCCATTGACACTCGGCGCCGGAATAGAAGCAATCGGAGATTTGACGTCCAAAGACATCGGCGAGGCAATTACCTACAAGCAGAGCCGATTCACCCCGATAGGCCAGGACATTCTTTTCAGCGGATACCCCCAACCAAGAGTACTAGGGAAGTAGCCGCCAATAGTAACAGCGGGCATAGGAGAGCAGGCAATACAATGTTTACCGGATTAGTGACACATAGAGGCCAACTGACAGCCACCGAAAAGCAGGCTGACGGTGGATTGACGCTTACCATAGCGAATCCGTTTCCAACCTCTGAGCCTGTGCAAGACGGAGAATCAATAGCCGTCAATGGATGCTGTTTAACGGCCCTGATAAATGACGACAAACATTCAGATAAGCTCTCTTTCTTCGTCTCCGAAGAAACACTGTCACTAACGACAATCGGAAACTTGAATCGCGAGTCGACTGTCAATCTCGAACGCGCCCTGAGACTAGGCGACAGATTCGGTGGGCATATTGTAAGCGGCCACATAGACTGCATAGGTCGCATCGAAGACGTACAGTCTGTCTCCGGTTCAACCTGTTTCACCGTCGCCTATCCTGCAAAGCACAGCGCCATGATAATCACCAAAGGCAGTGTGACTATTGATGGCGTAAGTCTAACGATAAATGAGCTCATCGATACACCAAGTAACAAGATGAGAAGTTTTACGGTAAATATAATTCCACATACCAGTAGCCAAACCGGATTCTCAAATCTGACGCCGGGGGACAGCGTCAATCTTGAATTCGATATGTTCGCCAAATTCGCGCTTCGCAGTGAAGAACTCCGCAAGAGCAAAAAGAGCGAAACCTTCAGTGACTCGCTAGGAGAACTCACTGAGAGCATGCAAAAGGGGTAATCAATCACAGCCATCGGAAGTAACAAGCTAGCCGATGGAGGAGAAACATACAATGAGCAATCTCAATGGTAACCAAGCTCAAGAGTCGACATTCGATGCAATACCCGATGCGGTGAAAGACATCCGTGATGGCAAGATGGTCATAGTCATCGACGATGAAGACCGCGAGAACGAAGGCGACATCATTATGGCCGCCACGGCTGTCACGCCGGCTGATGTGAATTTTATCACCCGCAATGCGCGCGGCTTGCTTTGTGCGCCAATGACATCCTCCTGGCTAAAACGCCTGGAGCTTGACCAAATGACGCCCAACAACACCGCCCGATTAGGCACCAGATTCACAATTTCCGTTGACCTGCTGGCAGGCGCCACCACAGGTATCTCGGCGGCCGATCGCGCACAAACACTAATAGCGCTGGCGCGACTTGAAACCCGCCCGGAAGAATTCGGCAGACCGGGACACATTTTCCCGCTGGAGGCCAAAGAGGGCGGAACCTTGGCGCGCCCGGGACACACCGAGGCCGCAATTGATTTATGCCGCCTCGCCGGAGTCGCTCCGGTTGGCGCTCTTTGCGAGATTCTCTCCGAGGATGGCTCAATGGCCAGAACGCCTGAGCTACTCCAAAAAGCCAAAGAATGGGGCTTGAAGATTATCACGATAGAAGCCCTGATTAAGCATCTGAAGAATATCGAACTTGAGGCAGGAGCAAAACTCCTCGCTAACGGTAATCGAAACGGCGCTTCGATAGTGTCATCAAACGGCTCCTCGGCAAAACAATTCGATGAACCTGCAGAAGTAGAAGAAATCGTAGCAGTTGATTTCCCTAGCAAATACGGCGAGTTCCGTTTGCATATATTCCGTTCTCTAGCCGACGGAAAAGACCATGTGGCAATAACCAAAGGAGAATTCCACGGCGATTCGCAGAACGGAGAAAAAGTCTTCACTCGAATACATTCAGAATGTTTGACAGGAGACACTCTCGGTTCACAACGCTGCGATTGTGGTTCGCAACTGGTATTAGCGCTGGAGCGCATCGAAAAAGAAGGCCGGGGCATTGTCCTCTATATGCGTCAAGAAGGAAGAGGCATCGGCCTGGCCAACAAAATCAAAGCCTACGCACTTCAAGAGCAGGGCGCAGACACCGTTGAAGCCAATGTGCAACTGGGTTTCGAGCCGGACCTGCGCGAGTATGCCACTTGCGGCGCGATGCTACAAAAACTGGGAGTCAAGTCAGTGACCCTGATGACCAACAACCCCGCCAAAGTAAAGGGGCTGGAGAGTAGCGGCATCAGTGTTTTCAAACGTGACTCTGCTTTCACCCCGCCGAACCGATTCAACAAAGCCTATATGCAAACCAAACGCGAAAAACTCGGCCATATTTTGTGCGAGCTGGATGGCGTGGAAATCGAAGCAATCAAACCCAATGACGCCAAGCTCAATTAGACTGGCAAGTCCGATTAGAAATAGCGATAATACTAAGACTAAATAAAAACGTAGAACAGAATGGCAAAAGATTACCAAGACCCCGATAATCCCGATTCAGCGCAACTTCTAAGTGACAAGAAACTCGATGCGCGAGGGATGAGAATCGCTGTGATAGTCAGTCGATTCAACAGCTTAATAACCGGACGTCTACTCAAAGGAGCTCTCGAAGAGCTTTCAAATCTTGGGGCAGAGCGCTCTGATATAACGGTAACCGAAGTACCAGGCGCCTTCGAATTGCCGCAAGCGGCAAATATTCTCTTGCAGAATGGCAAGTATGATGCAATCATCTGTCTAGGGTGTGTGATACGCGGTGAAACCTCACACTATGATTACATCTGCCAGTCCTGCGCAATGGGACTTGAGACGCTGTCTATGGATACCGGCATACCAATAATCTTCGGGGTATTGACGACGGAGAACATTGAGCAGGCCGAAGCTCGCTGTGGAGGAGCTCATGGACACAAAGGCTTTTTTAGCGCCCGGGCGGCAGTTGAGATGGCTATGTTAGTAGCAGAGCAGAAATCAACGATTCCAACTACCGTACAACAAAGACTGGCGCCAAAAAAGGCTGGAAGTTTGAGCAACGCATCATGAATTCACGAAGAAAAGCCCGAGAGTTAGTACTCAAAGCCCTATACGCCCATGAAGTAGGCGAGCAGGCGCCCGAAGTAGAATTCGACTCGCTAATAGAACGCAGCAAATTTGACGATTCAACCCGTGAATTCGCCCGGACTCTCTTTGGGCAGATTCTAGCTCACTCATCCGAGAGCGACACCCATATCGCCGCATTGGCCAAAAACTGGAAATTCGAGCGCATTGCCGCTATCGACAAAAATATCCTGCGGCTCTCAATGACCGAGTTGGCCCATTTCCCGGACATCCCTGTAAGAGTTTCAATAAATGAGGCGGTAGAATTGGCCAAACGCTATGGCGGCAAGGAAAGCTCCGGTTTTATCAACGGCATCCTCGACGCCTACGCCAAGACGCTCTCTTAGCCCAAGATTCAAGAAACACGGCGACAACCTTAATCGGATTCTGCGTTGCATTCGGCTTTGTTGCAATCGGCTTTGTTACAATCGACTTTGTTGTATTCGACTTTGAATTTCAGCTTTGAATTGTCTATATTCGCTCTCTCGTCAGATATTAATTATTAGTCGGGCGTTTATCTGAGTCTTAGGGTTTTATCGAAGCTGTAACCAAATATAGAACAAAAGCGCCGACCGAATGAATCTCCCTTCAAACCAATCACCTGCTAAGGCTATTCCCACTAATGGCGGTTCTGCTGATTGGCTGAATCGGATCTTTGCGGCGCTGGCCTTTGTCATCAGCGCTGTAGTATATCTGAAAACCGTCGCCCCGACTTTCTCCTTCTGGGATTGCGGCGAATTTGTCGCTTGCTCAACAACCCTCGGAATAGCCCACCCTCCCGGTTCACCCCTATTTATTATTCTAGGTCGACTTTTCGCCGCCGCACCGCTTGGCGGAGATGTAGGCTGGCGCATAAACCTGATTTCAGTATTCTCATTCGCCTTCGCCACCATGATAGGCTACCTGATAGCCAAGCGACTAGCTGATTCCCTCTGGGGCAATGGCGCTGGCAATGGCAACAGCAGAAGCCTTTCGGAGAGCCTAACTGTAAACTTCTGCTCTCTAACCGGAGCTCTTTTGCTATCTTTTGGACTTACAACCTGGGCCAGCGCGGTAGAGGCCGAAGTCTATGGGCTTGCCATGGCGATCTACTTCGCAATCATCTGGCTGGTAATGTCGGCCTATCAGGCGCAAACCCCCGGAGCTCGAACTCGATATGCTCTGCTGGCGCTATACCTGATGGTCCTGGGAATCGGTGTGCATATGACAGTTGCCCTAGCGGCGGTCATAGTGATTCCAATTTTCGCCTTGAAAGAAGCCCGGCAAAGTGACTGGCTATTGCTGATTATATTTGCGCTGGTTTCTCTGTATCTGATTTTTGCGCTCTCTTCACGTCCCGGAGAGATTCCGCTGGCCTTGCCGCTGGCTCTGGTAGGAGCAGGTCTGCTGTTCCACATTTTCTCTTTACAACAAACCCCACGCAATCTGATAGTCACGGTCTCAATTATCTCATTGGGCGCTCTGCCAATCCTCTTCGATATTTGGCGAATTGTTCGTGGCGCAGAACTGCCGGGCGTTGCGAATGGAATAGCCGCCGCGCCACTGGAAAGCGCCGGATTGATTCTAATGACACTATGGGGAGGATACCTGGGCTACAAAGTACTAGGACACTACCGCTCCGGAGCCAGTAGAAAACCGGCTTTTACAGAAGAATTCATGAACTCCGGTTACCTGATTTCGTTGTACTATGTGCTTTGCGCGCTGTTTTTAGTGGTAATGACAGAATACGTTCGCGGCTACACCGCGTTCTTGATTACCGCCGCCCTATTGGGAGGTGGAGTCTTGTTCGTTATTCGTACCAGAGTAAACTGGATGCTGGCGCTGGCCTCGCTTGCCACATCAGGTATGATACTAGGGTTCTGGGAGTTTGTGCATGGTACGTTAATGGTTGTTCCGATTGTCACAGCGCTTGAGTATTTACGGTTGCGCGAAATTCGCCGCCCGATGAGTTTGCTCAACAAAGCAATTGCCGGGGCAATATTTGTGGTAATTGCATACGCGCTTCACAAGACAGGTGTACTTAGTTCTGAGCCTCTTTATGCCACCGCTGTATTGGGAGCTATCGCCGTCATGAGTGTTTTGACTCTGGTGCTAGCTCAGAGAAGCAAGTCACTATCGTATGTGGGAATCTCCTCGCATTGGAAATCAGCAATAGTGATTGTCGTCCTGGCCCTAATCGGTTACTCGACAAATCTTACTGTGCCGGTGCGCTCCGCACAATCGCCGATGATTGACCAAAACAATCCTTCGCGTTCTGTGGCCGCTTTTGTGGGTTACATCGAGCGCAAACAGTATGGTCGAACGTCAATGACTAAACGCATGTTTACTAGACGAGCTGAATGGCTAAGTCAATTCGGGGTGCACAGGCGCATGGGCTTCTGGGAGTTCTTCCGTCAGCAATATGGAGTCGGCGGCTGGAAATTTCCGGCTTTGTTTGTGCTTGGTGTCTTTGGCTTATGGGAATTGATACGTCGCAACAAAGTTCTCGGCGGGGTCTTGTTTATCTCTCTGCTGGCGGGAACTGTGGGGCTAATCTTGTATATGAATTTCGCCGACGGCTCCCGAATGATAGGAGGCGCAGACTATCTCGAAGTCCGTGACCGAGACTATTTCTTCACTCCGGGTTTTATGATTTTCGGCTTGGTTATCGGTCTAGGCGTGGTTGCTTTGTTACGTCTCTTGCAAGACTTAATGGAGACGCCCAATAACAAGTTAAAGTTATTGTTACCGATTTTCGCGGCGTCATCGCTGGTCCTGCCGTCCCTCGCTGTTGCGTACAACTATAGGGTAGAGGATCGAAGCGGGAACTTCATTCCCTATGACTACGCTACCAATCTGCTGGACTCAGCCGAAGAAAACGCAATTCTGATAACCGGTGGAGACAATGACACTTTCCCCTTGTGGGCCCTGCAGGCGGCCTATGGCTATCGTTTGGATGTTGCTGTGTTGAACCTTTCGCTGTCAAATACAGATTGGTATCTCAAGCAAATGCGCGACAAATGGGGTGTGCCAATACCTCTAAGTGACAAACAGATTGAAGGTCTGCGCTACAGGCGCATGCAGGACGGCAGACTCAACCGCATACAAGATCAAATAGTGGACATTCTACTGTTGACATCAGACCAACACAAAAGACCAATCAATTTCGCTAAGACGATTCCATCCAGTGGCAGAAAACTACAAGGCCAGTCGATAGACAATCGACTCACCGCCAGAGGGCGAGTGTATTTAGTACGCCCGGACACTGGCGGTTTTGTGCTGGCTCTAGGTGAGACTGACAGTCTTTACACACAAGCTATGTCATTCCGCGGGCTCGGTAAGGACGCAGTCTATCAGGATGTAGTCTCGCGCGGCATGACCAACAGCTATGCCGGTGACTTTCTCAACCTGGCGCGAATCTACCGTAGCCGAAAAGCCTGGAGCGATGTCAAACGTGTATTAACCAAGGCCATTGAAGTATTTCCACGTGACAGCCGAGTCGTCGCAGAATATGCCGAGGCGCTTTATCAAACCGGTGACGTAGCCCAACTCCGCGCTTTTGCAGATAGTACAATTACAGATGACAAGGCGGCGCTATACAAACGCTGGATTCAAGCCGCAAGGGACGCCGGTAATTCCAGTGAAGCAATTGGGATACTTGAACAGTCGGTTGTAGAATTCCCCGACAACCGTGAATTATTCTACGGTCTAGTGGCAATGCAACTTGAAGAAAAAGAATTTGGCAAACTCATTTCCCAGCTAGGGGTTTGGACAAATGCGCATCCAAGTGACACTTCCGCGCAAAATTTGCTTCAACGTTTGCTGAACTCAACCGGAGAAATCACCAAGTGAACATCTTAGCCCTCAATTGGCAGGACCTAAAGAACCCGCTATCGGGAGGCGCCGAGGTGCATCTCGAAGAACTCCTGCGCAGACTAGTGACAATGGGTCATCAAGTAACTCTGTTCTGTAGCAACTATGCAGGTGGCCCGCCGGAGGAAACCATAGAAGGCGTGCGAATTATTCGCAGGGGAAGCCGTTTTGATTTTAATTTCATAGCGCCGTTTCATTTGCGCAAGCTGGTCAAAGAAGAGCGCTTCGATATTCTGCTAGAAGACATCAATAAGATTCCATTCTACACACCTTTGTATTTGAATATTCCAACCTTGGTAGTAATTCCGCATCTTTTCGCCACCACCGTGTTTCAGGAGATCAATTTCATTCTGGGCAGCTACATTTATTGCGCCGAGCGACCAATGGCCACAGTTTACAAACGCCGCAAGTTCAATGTGATTTCCGAATCCACCGCCGACGACCTGATGGCCCGTGGTATTCCCGAAAGTAATATCACTGTCGTACATTGTGGCATCGATGACTCGATGTATTTCCATGACCCGACTTTCGAAAAATATGAGACACCGACAATAATCTACTTAGGCCGTCTCAAAAAATACAAATGCGTCCAGCATTTGATAAGCTCCTTGAAAGAATTACGTAAGATCGTAACCAATGCCAGACTAATGGTAGTCGGCGCCGGAGACTATCAAGAAGAACTAAAGGCCCACGCAGAAACGCTAGGGCTGGAAGACTCAGTTGAGTTCACAGGTTTCGTCTCAGCCGAGGACAAAGTGGAGCGATTACGTCGCTCACACGTATGCGTCTGTCCCTCAACCAAAGAGGGTTGGGGCCTAACCAATATCGAAGCCAACGCCTGCGGTACGGTAGTAGTAGCCGCCAATGTCGCAGGATTACGCGACTCGGTCCGTGACAATGAATCCGGATTATTGTATCCTCACGGAGACATCGGCGCGCTGACCGAAAGGATTCAGGGCATTATCACAGACAAAGCCAAGCGAGAGCGCCTCGAAGCCGGAGCTCTAAGCTGGGCAAAGAATTTCAACTGGGACACCGCGGCCGCGGAATTTATGGAAAATATCAATACCACCCTCAACGACAACAAACCGACAAGCGCAAATCCGGAGGCAAAGAGATGAGCCGACGCAATAGCGCTATAATAATCGGCGCAGTCATCTCAATTGTGGCCCTTTGGCTAACTGTTCGGCAGATCGAATTCGAAAAAGTCGCCGCCGCTCTGGAAACTGCCAACTATTGGTTACTGTTACCGAATATTGCAATCATACTTGTAGGCATGTATCAACGAGCCTGGCGCTGGAGAAGAATGGCTCTGCCCATCAAAAAAGTCGCCTTCAACAAACTCTTGTCGGCCACCGCCGTAGGCTTCATGGCCAACAATGTTCTCCCGTTACGTCTCGGTGAATTCGTTCGCGCATATTCTCTGTCAAAGCAAGACCCCGATATCACCAAGTCCGCGTCACTGGCTATGATATTCACCGAAAGAATAATTTTTGACCTCGCGGCGCTCATAGGAATCTTCGGCATAGTAATTTGGTCCACATCACTAGACACTCCCGATCAACTTAAAAGCAGTAGCTTCCTGATTTTGATTGTCGCCTTCAGCGGCTATTTCTTCGCGGTTATAATGGCCAAATGGCCGGAAAAAATCTCCCACCTGGCGCATAGCAAACTCAGCTTCCTGCCTCTCAAAGGGCGCGATTTTCTGCGCGATACAATCGAGCGCTTCTCTGTTGGGCTAAAATTTATGCGCTCACCGCTAGCCGGACTTTCGGTGTTAGGCCAAACCGCCCTAATCTGGTTCATGCTTGGCATCTCAAACTATTTCGTCTTCCAAGCTTTCAATCTCAATCTGCCGCTTGAGGCCTCTTTCGCAACTTTGGCCGTCGTTTCAGTCTGGATACTGGTTCCCGCGGCGCCTGGATTTGTCGGTGTGTATCATGCCGCAGTTGTTTTCACTCTCGCCCAATACGGAATAGAGCGCGACACAGCCTTCGCCTGCGCAGTAGTGATGCACGCCGCACAATACGCCGCAGTCACACTTTTCGGATTATACCATCTGTGGAGAGGACATCTCTCGCTAAAGGAGGTTGAAGAGGAGGCTACCGGAGCCGATGCCTGATACCAATCAAATCCTCATTATCCTGCCAGCCTACAATGAGCTGGGGAAAATCGGCAAAGTGGTCAACAAAATCCGCGCCACCAATATTGACTGCAAAATCCTCGTAGTAGATGATTGTTCAACTGATGGAACCAGGGAAGAGGCTCTCAAAGCCGGAGCCGAAGTTATTACCCACGAAAAAAACCTCGGTGTCGGAGGAGGCATTCGCACCGGAATCCAATACGGACTCGACAACAAATTCGAAATCGGAGTAGTAATGTCCGGCGACGATCAACACGAACCCTCCGAATTACCCCGAGCCCTCGCGCCACTGGAAAACGACACCGCAGACTTTGTGCAAGGCTCACGCTACATGGAAGGCGGCCGTCTAATCAACGAAAAACTCTTCCGCAAAGTCACTACCCACGCCTACAGCTGGATTTTTTCATTTCTAACCCGCACAAAAATCACCGATGCAACCAACGGCTTCCGCGCCTTCAGATTCTCAATGTTCTCCGATCCCTCTATCAATCTGAATCAGGAATGGCTAAACGGCTATGAGCTGGAGCCATATTTCCTCTACAAAGCCGTAAAATCAAAATCCATCCGGGTGATTGAAGCCCCGATAACGATTCGTTATCATGCCTCTGGAAAAGACTACACCAAAATGCGCCCCGTGCGCGATTGGTGGCGCTTGGCCCGTCCGATGTTTCTGCTTAAACTAGGTATCAGAAAGTGATGTAAGGTTATTATGATAACTCCCATTGATTTCAGCGGTAAACGTGTATTGATAACCGGCGGCGCAGGTTTTGTCGGCTCAAATGTTGTCCGTGCTGTATATGACGCCAAAGGCGAGATTACCGTTCTCGATGACCTTTTCACCGGCGACCTCAAAAACATCGACAGTGACATCAAGTACAAATTCGTGCAGGGAAGTGTCACCGACGAGAAACTTGTCAACAAGCTCGTCAAGAACGCCGACTATGTAGCCCATCTCGCCGCACGCAACATCATTGTCTCCACCAAAAACCCGCGCGAGGATTACGCCAGCAACATCGGAGGCACTCTAAATGTCCTGATGGCCGCACGCGAAAACCCGAAAGTCAAAGTAGTCTATACCTCATCCGCATCGGTATATGGCAACCCGATGCACCTGCCAATCTCCGAAAACGAAACCCCGCTTACATTTTCACCCTATTCAGTCTCAAAACTCGGCGGCGAAAACTATTGCACCGCGTTCTATGAAACCTATGGGGTACACGTATCAGTAGTCCGCTACTCAAATGTCTATGGCGTAAAACAAGACCCGGCGAACCCCTACTGCGGCGTAGTCTCAAAATTTGTCGAGGCAATTTCCGATGGCAAGACAATCAGCGTTCACGGTGATGGCATGCAAACCCGCGACTTCACCTATGTAACTGACACAGTGGAGGCTACTCTAATCGCCTTGCTTTCACCTCGCGCCGATGGCATGATATTCAATGTCGGCTCCGGCTTCGAAGTCTCAATCCTAAAGCTAGCCAACGAAATTGGCAACGCCCTGGGCAAAACCCCCAAGATCGAACACATAGACCGCCGCGACATTGACAACATCCGCCGCCGCGTCCTAAACATCGAAAGAATCCGCTCCCGCCTAAGATGGCAACCCCGAACCACCCTACGCCAAGGCATCCAAAAAACCGTAGACTGGTGGAAAGAGTCCCGCTAGCCGTCGACACAAACAGACAATCACATGCTAAGCAACCGTAGGTCAAGTCCCCTTCTAAGGGACTTGACGCACCAAGACTCTATTAGGAGTAAGGTACATATCAAAGAAGATTGGGGATGCAAAAAAGACCCAACAATCTCCGGAGGATACGGTGAATAGCCAACCAATCAATCGAAACCACAAGGGTTTCTACCTACAGAACTTATAGAGGAGATTAAATGGCTATTAAGTTTGAGTGTCCGGTGTGCAAGGCAAAAGTGTGTGCAAAGGGAGTTGGGGTAAGCTCCAAGTGCCACCGTTGCACTAATGTTATTCAAGGTGTGCCCGATGACTATTCTCAGATTACTGATGATGAATACGAGAGTTGGCTCGTTGATTCTAGTTTGAATGTGGATAAGCCGAGTATTGATGGAACCATAGAAACTGTTCGCGATGCCGACATACACCACAGCGGATTGGCTAGCGGCATACGTGGTTTTGCTTGGGTTGTCTCTGTAATCGCTATGATCGGTATAATCTCTAAGGCTAGTGAAAGCTCCTATGAAGGTGGGATTGATGGGACTACAGCCTTTACGTGGGTACTAGCTGTGGTCATAGAGCTAATGCTCTTACTCGGAGTGGCGGCAGTAATAGAGTTGTTGGGCGCGATTGAGCGGAACACGATGAGTGGCACAAGAAAGCAAATGAGACATATTTCTATAGAACGTCCACAAGAATTCTCGGGTCCACAAGCGATCAAAAAAACCACTACCGCAACAACGATATGTCCACATTGCAAGGTTGGAGTAACAATTGAGGAGTCGGAGGTGGTTGGCGAATACTTGAAGTGCAAGAGTTGCGGCAACAATGTGTTTGGATCTGCCACTACTTAGACTCCCGACCGTCTTTTTTTCTAAGATAATCTTCATAGGTTTCCACTGGGCCTGGGGAGATTGTGATCCCCATAGCTTCCTGAAGTGGAAGTGTCAAATTGCTATAGATGCGAGCAGCAGTTTCCAAGTTGAGTAGGTTGGGAGCCCTGCGCTCCCGACATTTTGCTTTCAAGTCGCCCACAGCTTGCTGTCGGAATACATCGCCCCACACCTCAATCCCAAATCAAAGCCCGCTCAACCCCAGCCGTCCGCAAATAATCCAACATCTGACCCATATGCACCGACTCATGATAAGCAATCCGATTTAGATAATCACCAAGCCCCTTAATCTGACCTTTCTCACTCCGCACAATCTTAACCTCAGAGAAATCACTCTCCGAAAACCCACGAATCATCTCAATAAAATCCGCCCGATGTGGCTGTGCCAAAGCCAATTCATTCTCAACACTAACCAACGGCGCATCACCCCACGGCGATTTAAACTCCCCAAGATTCCCTCGGTTCTTAACAATCGTATGAAACAAATGCTCGCCCTCAAGCACATGACGAATCATCTCAATCACCGTCAAAGCCTTCTCATCAGGCCGCCACGAAAGCGACTCCTGAGGAATCAACTCCCAAACTTTAATACTCCGCCGACGAATCTCCGAAAAGTTCAAAACAACAATCTCACTAGCAGTCATAACCATCCCTTCCAAATGTCATCCTAACCAAGGCCCCAAACTCCAGTCCAGTAGGTTGAAACCCTTGTGGTTTCGATTCTCACATAACAAGACAACATAACGCCAAACCCACCTCCCTCCAAATCCCCCACACACAAATTCACCACAACCTCACCCCAAAATCCCAACCACCCCCATAGTAAAAGGACTTACCCATGCCCGTCACCGAAAAACAACTCATCGCCAATCGCCAAAACGCACAAAAATCAACCGGACCAAGAACAGAAACTGGCAAACGCCGCTCATCACAAAACGCCGTCAAACACGGACTGCGCACAACCGACACCGTCATCAATTCACCCCACCTCAAAGAAGACCCCGCCGAATACAAAAACCTCATAACCTCTCTAATCGCCGAACTAAACCCCGACGGCGCTTTCCAAACCGAACTAGTCCACAAAATCGCCAACTGCCTCTGGCGCCAGCGCCGCGCCATCAACGCCGAAACCGCCCATCTCAATCAATCGCTAGCCGAAGACAGAATCGCCCAAACCTCATCAATCGACGCCAAAGCTCTCACCGACAAAGACCGGGAAGACCTCTGCAACATTGTAGCCAAAGCCCGGTCAATCCCAACCGGACTATTCTCACTAAACCTCCTGCGCTACGAACTCCGCAACGACCTCCAACTAGCCCGCTCCTACAAACTCCTCCGCCATTTACAACGCCTGCAAAAAACAAAAATACTACAAGATTACTATGACGACTACCTCCATATTCCGAACGAACCCATTTCCCCCCAACTGAAAGAACCCGAGCCACTCGTAACCATCCAAGCCCCATCCGTAGGTCGGGTTCCGGCGTTCGCTTCAGCGAACAAGAAACCCGACAGGAGCGCCACGCATGCGAAAACGCCCTCATACTGATACATTCTAAGCGAGGCTTCAGTTTATTATTGCGGATGGGTCATGATTCTGGTGATATAGACTTCGGATAGTCTGGATATGAGATCCGGTGTCGTTTTGCGGTTATAGGAAGATGCTGAAATGAAGCTATTGTTGAAATTATTGTTGTCGGTGACCTTGTTGGGAGTTGTAGTTGGTGTTTCATATTTGAAAACCGTCTCTGAAAATGACTCTGAGAAGTCTGTAGTCGATGAGAACGCATCCAAGATGGACACCGCGGTTAAAGAAAACGCTACTGATGATACAAATGAGCCGGAGTTGACTGACAAGAAGACCTCTGTGTCCAAACCCTCAATAACACCTAGTGAGAATATTGCAGAAAAAATAGTCAAAAAGCCAAAGCCATCAGCAAAGACCAAGAATGTACCAGCGGGGTCAAAATCCTCTGGCGCGGAGGCCCCGAAAGTAATGGCTCTGACTTCACAAGCTATCCCCAAAGCCGAAAAGAAGACACATCAAGAAGAGCCTACCACGGCCACTCCAACTAGTTCAAAGTCCGGCAAAAGCAAACCTAACGCATCAAACTCTGATGAGGGTGTTCGCGAAGAGCAAATAGTTCTGTATTTCAGAAATAAACTAAGCGCTTTGCCCGATGATTTGAGCTCCTATGAAAAGAAAGTCGCTTTCAAAGAAGTGCGCGACGAAACCTGTGAATTATTCCACATTTCCCGAACCAAACTCAGCCAATTGGCGCGCGTTCACAAAATAACCTATCCTTAGGTTATGGGCCGTGAATACGAATTTGCCGAACTAATCGTCAGCCGCAAAGTACTGGAGAGTTTCCCCGCCTCGCGCTCAGCCTATCGCAGTCGCGAGTCCTCAGCCGAGCTGGACAATTTGGTTGAGCGACTAAGCAAGAAAATCAAGTGGCACATCGCCCATTCGCTCTCTCAAAGGCAAAAAGAGGTCATCCGTTTGTATATGCGCGGCAAGAAAGAGCGCGAAATAGCGGAGATTCTCGGCATCAAGCAGCAGGTGGCGCACATTTATAAATGGCGAGCTATTAAGAAGTTACAAAAAAAGTTAGCTTCAGAGGTGTATGTCAAATAACTAGGTATTGACAGTAGTGTCTCCGTTCATGTCGGACCCTCCCACAGCTCCCTCACTGTGCCGGCAAAGCAGTAAAGCAAAGTGGAGGAGGTGGTTCCTCAGTAAGAAACCGGGATTTATCTCAGCGTTTGGATCATGACCCTGATTCGACATTGAATTATCTCGTCTTTTCATCCAATTCACATTTGGCTCTAATAATTGCCTCACGCCTTCACCGTTAGTTGTGCGTAACGAAACGTATTACTACAAAGGTCTGACGACGACAGGAGGTTGCAATGCCGAGAAAGAAAGAAAACGAAAAGTTTGTAGCAGTTGGCTCCAAAGACATTTGGAATCCCTTCGGACTACAAACACTAGCGCCTGAAAAATTCAGCGCAGTTGCCACAATGATTCTTAGCGGTAAACATAACTTATTGACTTTCGCAAATCGACGCACCCCGCGCTCGACTTTCAGAAGTTTCTAAGTCAAGCATTTTGAAACCAAGTATTTTTGAAACCAAGTAATCTTATCAAGTAAAGACTAACTTGATTGGCAATAGAGCCGCAGGGTTAATACCTGCGGCTTTATTTTTGGCCAATAGCAATATTGAATTGTAAGCTTAACCTTGACATAACCAACGGAATTGGGGAGATTCGGTTCACTTATGAACCCGAGCCCACTATTATCCTCAATTGCTGTTTTCTTGCTCGCTCTAGCCGGTGGAATGTGGGGGAGTGTAAGGAAAATAAGCGAAGAGAGTCTGCATTTGGCGCTGGCTTTTGCCGCTGGATTCTTTCTAGGCGCCGCGTTTCTTGAACTGCTCCCCTCAGCTTTCACCTCCAGTGGCGGCTTGGAGCCAGTAACTGTTGGTGGGGTGGCCCTGCTGGGGTTTTTGGTGATATATGTTGTAGAGCGCGGCTTGGCCCCCGATAGCGCCAATCAAAGTCATAGTCAGGCGCATGCCACAGTGGCGATGACCGCGCTGTTGGGCCTATGTATCCATTCGATAGCCGAGGGCGGGGCGCTATTAGTGGCCTCTGATGTAGTAGGTGGTGAGAGTATTGTCCTTTCAATAGCCTTGCATAAAGGTATCGCGGGATTGGCGCTGGGATCGTTGTTCGGTTTGGCGCATTTCAGCAAGAGTAAGACCGTAGCGCTTTTAGTGGTTTTCGCCTTGATGACACCTTTGGGAGCGGGACTTTCCGCGCTGGCTTTGACTGGTGATACTATGGCAGAGAGTGTTTTCTTTACGGTGATTACCGCTCTCTCTAGCGGTGTGTTTTTGTATGTCGCCACAGTAGATATATTGCCGGAAGTTTTGCACTCCAGGGCGTCACTGGCTTGGAAGTTGCTCTTGGTGGTTATAGGAGCGTTGGTAATGTGGCTAATCACGCTATTTGAGAGTGGTTAAGGGAACTATTGAGACGCTATTTAAGTAGAAGAGCATAATGGATTTTGAGCCGCTTTGGGAAGCGAATCGGCGACTCAACAACAATCCATGCGAATCCAGTTATACAGATAGAAAAGCAGTCCAGAGGAGTTTATGTCAGCAAAGACAATCATACGCATGGTGTTTATCATTCTAATAGGCTCGGCCTTGGGAGTGGTAAACAAGTTTGTCAATCCTAAGGCTCCGGGATTTATTGGCTACTACCCGGTGATATCAGCGACCGACACGGCCAAGATTCCAGAGGCCGCCGACGAAGGAGACCCGCCTTATATATCAATAGGTGAGGCCGCGGATTTTTTCAATACTCCAGGAGTTTTGTTTGTAGACGCTCGTGATGAATGGGACTACAACGAGGGACATATCAGAGGTGCGGTTAATATTCCGTTCGAGACAGATGATGAGACGATTTTAGAGAATTTCATGGCAGAGACTCCCAAAGACCAGCCGTTGGTAGTGTATTGCAATGGCGCTGATTGTGATTTGTCACTGTATTTAGGCCGCACTTTAGCCGCCGAGGGGTTCACCGGGGTCAACATATTTTTCGGCGGATGGACTGACTGGCAGTTACAGGAGCTTCCTTTCGGGAAGTCATCGGAATCTGAGAGCGGTGACGCTGCTAATCAAGATAGCGGAGGTGACAACTAATGCGGAAACTACTTGATAATCCACAGTTCATACTAGTACTGAGAATCGTCTTTGCAGGCATATTCCTCTTTGCCGCATTTGGCAAGATCATTGATCCTGCGGCATTTGCCAAGAGTATTAACAACTATCATATCGTCCCGGGTTCGCTGGTCAACATTTTTGCGCTGACTCTCCCCTGGGTGGAGGCGCTGGTCGGTATTGGTCTGTTGACAGGCATTTGGGGCCGGGCGTCTGCCTGGCTGACTCAGCTGATGTTGATAATGTTTACTATTGCACTGCTTATCGCGATTTCGAATGGAGTAAATATCACTTGCGGTTGCTTTAGTCAAAACCCTGAAGTCAAAGGTTCTTTGACAATGGATGTGGTGCGTGATATCGCAATGATGATTTTTGTTACCCCGCTACTTATCACCAAAGCGCGCGGATTCTGTTGGACTGAAGAGTGATTGGCAAGAACTAGAGCCGCATAATTCTTGGTGTGATAAGAATAATCAGGTCCGTATTTTCTTTGGACGTGGATTTGTGTCTGAATAGAGCGCCTAGAATCGGAATGTCACCAAGTAGGAACACCTTGTTTATATTGGTAATGTCATTCTCGCGTAGTAAGCCGCCGATTACGATTGTCTGACCCTCTCTACATGTGACCATAGTCTGCACTGAGCGCTCGGTAGTAATTGGCTTTTGTTGGTCAGCCGTTCCGGTGAAACCAACTATCTCTTGTACGCGTGGGAAAACGTCCATAGTGATTATGCTGTCTTCATTGATTCGCGGTGTGACATGCAAAGTGATACCTACTTCTATATCCTGAAAGGTGACAATATCAGACGTGGATGAACCTTCAGAAAAGCGGTTGATGGTTTGTATCGGAACTATGGTTGCAACTTTGAATTCCGCTTTGTGGTTCTCCAGGGTGGCTAATTTAGGATGCGAAATTAACTTACTCTTTCCGGTTGTTTGTAAGAAGTCTAATGTGGCATTCAATTCGTTCGCACTTAGCGTACCCCAGTTCCAACCACCCCGGGAAAGGTCTTTGGAGATTGAGCGTTTTTGAAATTGGCTAAGGGCGCCACTGGTGGTAGTTCCAGAACCGGTACCTGTTCCAGTTGTTGATGAATTGATGGCGCTACGGTCACTGAGCGTGGCAGTTAACGATGTTGGCCAATTGATTCCGATAATGTCCTTGATATCAACTTTTGTCTCAATCATCTTGACTTCTATCATCACCATACGTTCCGGCTGATCAATTTGAGCCAACAGACGCTCCGTTTCACGCAGGACCTCCGGGAAGTCGTGGATCAATATCGCATTCGGGGATACTGATGGTGTTTTACCTTCTATGGCGCCTTCTTCCGGAACTAGAACCTCAGCTTTGCCGGAGGCGCTTAATAGGGGTGTAACCGCATTCTTGGCCATCTGAGCCGGGATAAACTTGAGACGGTAATACAGAGTTGACATACTACCCACGCCGGGATCTGCACTGGAGGTTATCACAATAATGTTGCCACGAATGTAATAGTTGAACCCATTAGGGAAGAGTAGTGACTCTAAAGCGTCTTTTAGTGTCACATCAGTGAGAAACAAACTGACCACAGCGCTACCTGCGTCTGAGACGACCATATTGAGCTCGAATTGATTGGCCAGCATGTTCAAAGCTGCGCCGAGCTTCATTGACTCTAGACTTAAAGAAACTTGTTGCTCCAAATCCAGAGTTCCAGCGTCTGAATCAGCAACCACAGGCTTTGTCATCAGTGAAGTAGCTAGCAGAGCTATCACGACCGCTATGCCAATGCGCTTGAGAATTGGATTTGATTTGATGAGTAGAAAATACATACTTATTAACCTCGATTGACCGTAATTATGATTTCTCGCCCGTTATCTTCAACTGTAACGGCTCGCTTGCTGATCTTTGTTACCTTTGCTCCGTTGACTGTATCGCCCAAACGAACGATTCGCCCGTTTAGAAATGCCGAAGGAGCGGTTTCATTGTATATGATGGCTTTCAATTCATAGAAGTTCGCAAGTGTCGGAGGTTGGTTTACCTGGCGTCGTTTCTTGCGGTTGTAGAATGGGTCTTTTGCCCAAGGCTTACTTCTAACCAGACCAACCTCAGGGGTTGCAACAGGCGCTGTCGACACAGCTAGAGGGGTAGTTACTACTTGTTGAGGCGCAGTGTCGCTTTCGGCGCTCTGGCGCTTTACTGCGTTGTAACCCCAGAAAGCAATCGCGGCGGCAGCGAGGATCATGTATATGCGTTGTTTAGTATCACTCACAATATCGTCTCGGTGACTACGAAATTATTCTTTGATCGCGCCCTCTGAAGAGCCGCCTATCATAGAGGAAAAACGGATACGGTATTCCGCTGGAACCAGGCCGGTTTCACGAGAGCTTACGTCCAGACTCAGAAGAGAGACAAACATGCGTTCCTTCTCGAGTTCTTTCAGGAAAGTTCCCGCGTCTTTGTATGAACCGGTGTAACGCATTGCAATATCCAAATATCGAGGCGCTCCGTCGCCGGGCGGCAGAGCATTAAGCGTTAGTAGTTCACTTACCGAGGGAGTGATTTCTTTGACATTCAGTTTTAAGTTCTGAGCGTCGGATTTTAGATGAGCAACTAACTTCAAGACTTCCTCTTTGTTGAACAATTGCGCAGAGAGAACGTCATGTTGTGATTCGAGATCGCGTTTTCTTTGCAAATATTCATTTATCGTAAACAGAGTGTGTTGATAGTCTATCAACTGTTTGTCGAAAGCATCAGTTTCGGCCCGGGTCGCTTGATACGACTTTTTCATTGGGAGTAATAGAGCGTAATAGACTCCTGATACAACTACCGCAAACCCGACAAACGCGAACACGTATTTCTTGATTATACTATTCATTGTGTTTCCCGACTCATTGTGTTTCCCGACTCATTGTGTTTCCCGGTATTGTGTTTCTTGTCATTGTGTTACCCGGCGCCTATCAGAGTGTTGCTTCAAGGTCAAGTGAGAAGGCGACTTTTCTGGTGCCGCCATCGATGCTTTTGCTATGGCTCTTGAGCTGTACATTCGTGAAGAGAGGCGACCCGCCCAAACGTGTGACAAATTCCGCCAGTATTATTTCCGGAGCGACAAGTCTAGAAACTACAATCCCTGAGAGAGTGGTTGTTCTGCCGGATTCTTTTGGGAAGTACTGCAAATAGTCGAGCTGGATGGTTGAAGGGGTAAGCGCCGCTATATCTTTAAGAGCCAAGTAGTGCTCGGAGTTCTTGTGCTCCAGTTCGTCTATCATTCTTTCCTGTCGCAGTAGCTCTTCTTTTAGGATTCGGTAGCCTGCGTAGGCTGTGGAATTCTCGAATCTACTGACCGTTTTGGAAGCGCTCTCTAATCTGCTAATTGCATTCTTGTTTTTAAGCCATAGCGATGTCCATGATAGTCCCATAGTTAGCATTACAAGGGCGGCGGCGGACAAAGAATGACGTACAAATGTTTTGTGTCCTCTTTGATGGTGCACTGAAGCAGGAGTGAAATCTGATAGTTCATAAGGACTGGTTGCTACTGCAACAACAGGTAAAGCAACCGGAATGATTTCCTTAAGCTCAGCATTGGCCAGCGGGTATTTATCAAATACTTCTATAGGGAAGCGTTTGAAAGTGACCCCAAAGCGTTGTGACATTATGTCTATGAGTTCAGCTGAGTACGAGAAGTCGCCGTAGATGTAGAACGTGTCCAAATCATCGATTCCGTAATGTGCGCCATAGTAGTCTAAAGCCTGTTGAATTGTATTCTCTAATCCTTCAGCAAAGTTGTTCAGGGCTTGGGGCATGAACGAACTAGTGTCTGAACCTAAGTGAAGGCTTTGCCCAAGGGCTAGCGACCCGATTCCCCCGTGATGCAGAAACTGAAGGCAAGAGCCGGCATAGAGAGAAACGTCAGTTCGCGCCGGACGGATATTGAGTAATCCGAACGAGCGCTCCTCTGTGAATTCTGGTAGGAGGCCAAGAGATAGTCCCAAGGCTTCGGTGTCCTGGCAGATGAAGTCAAAGGTGATGCTGTTGCTTTCAAAAAATCTCAGCGTATCATCGAGATTTGTCTTTAGGAGAGCCATTAGTGTGATAGTTATATCGCAACTAACATCAGTTGTGAATTGTTTGCATCGCCTGTAAGCCCAATAGGCGTCAGCGAGCGCGAAGGGAACGCTTTTATCTCCTTCAAAATAGACGGCGTTGCGTTCTTCGCTACGAGACATTTTGGGTATACGAATACTGCGAACTGCTATGTCACTGGAGGGAATGCTTAGTCCGAAACGCGCGTTAGATGTTTTGTGTTGTTTGGTGATATGCTGGAGCTCTTCGCTTAAGAAGTCGCTATGATCAGACAGGGTGGCGCCTGTCCGCGGTCTATAGATTTTGCCGAAGTCAATTATCTTGGTTGAGGAAATGTTTCTCTTTGTGATGCAATACTGCAGTGACTGTTCGTCGATTTGGAAGACGATTTCCTTGCCGAGATTCCAGTCTCGTTTCATGGCGCAAGTCGTCACAGTCGAGTTGGTGGACTCGATCAATACATTCTTCTTCCGGGGAAGAACGGCGTCAATAGCCTTGTTTAGAAGTTCATTCATGCTATTACTTATTATCGTAAGTTGTTAGCTTGCAATTCACTGTGTGAGGATGAATAGTGGCTGGGAATTGATAATCGTTGAGCAGGGAGGAGCCCCAAGTTTCAAGCTGAAACCAATATCCACTAGTAGTTTGTAGTAGATAATCTCAACGTTCCAATGTCTGTGTTTGAAGGCGCTGAGCGAGGTAGTAGGCGCACAATTGATGAGGCGCTATCAGTGGCTATTGTGTCTTTAATCATTACGCTCCTAATTCCGATTGGGATTCCTGAAGCAAATGAAAACACACCCAATGAGTTTACCGAAGTTGTATCGCTTTTGAAGCCTCCGACTCCGTTGGGGTAGGTAACGATGGCGATGATGTTCCCAGCGCTGGTTCCGGGCTTGACTCTATTGGCTCCCTCAGCTGTACCAGAGAAGCCGCAGTTCAGCAAGTCAGTGGTTGACTTAACCAGGGTATAACTTATCGAGCTTCCTGAACCTGTTGAAGAAACAGTGATTCCACCTGCATAGCTGAACGACGTTCCCCAACCGTCAGTAATCGACTCGTTGGTAGCCTCAGTGAATTCATCAAGAATGTATGGACCATTCCATGTCGAATAGCCTCCAGGGTTTGTTTGCAGGGACGCGAGTGACGAGGGCATCGAACCCACATCACCAACATAGCCAAAGTCCGCTCCGGACATGGCTCCGCCCAGCGCATAGTCTCCGGCGATTGCGTTGCCGATCTCTTGTAGCTCCCTGATAGTTTCCACACGCCTTTGCTCCTCCAGAGCCGGAGTAATCACCTCTAGAGCTATTGATGTCATAATGGACAAAGCGACAATCATCGCCAGGATGGTTACCAAGGAAAAGCCATGCTCGTTATGGTTTGCTAGACGTGACATTCGGTCAATACACTACAGTAAAGTTAATTATATCGCCATTGCTGAAAGTAACAGTGTAGTCCGTGTTGGCGGGAATGCTAGCGTTACCTCCGAAGCAATAGGCTGTTTTGTACTTCTTTATCTCAATTTTCTTTTGTTGAGCTGGTGGCAACGAATATGTAGGTGAGATGAATGTTATATCGCCTGAAGGTTTTGCATTACAGAAGAAGTACAGAAAGTAGATAGAGCCATCTAACCATACTTGTTCCGCATAGGCTCCAGTTGGCGTATTCCAAGTTATTACCATCCAGGAAATAGGTATGTTACTAGATCCGGTGTTTGTTATCATGAACTCAATGTCCTTACCCGAATTTAGAATTTTCCCTGAGCCGTTAACATACTGTATCGATCCGCTTGACCCTGTACCGCCAGTTGTGTCGGCCCAATAGGCGTTTCCGAGACGTAGTGAACCTGCATAGGCTCCAGTGCGTGGAATCGATGATACATAGGCGAGAACAGTGTCGTTTGTCGTCGTGTATACTGCGGTAATCGAATGGTTGCCGATGGGTAGCCCTGTAAATGAAAAGAAGCCCGAAGAATTCGGATTGACTGTGGTTGAAGTAGTTCCGCCAACGCCATTGGGGTAGCTTACAGTGACATTTACATTTGAGGCGTCTGTTCCGGGAGGGGCGCCATTTCTGTCAAGTATAACACCTCGCAAAGGTGTAGCTAGAATATCCGAAGTGGAATTTGCGAACTGTTTTGTGATTGTACTGCCAGAGCCTGTTGATTGGATTGTTGTCCCGGAGCTGTAGGAGTATGTGGCCCCCCACGGATCGGTTTTGTAGTCGTTGCTGTTTTCGGAAAAATTGTCACGTATGTATGGCCCATTCCAGGTAGAGTACCCCCCGGGATTCGTAGCGAGATAGTCCAGTGATATAGGCAATGCTCCAATGTCACCGACATATCCGAAATCTGTTCTCATGCCGCCGGAGTTCAATTGTTCATTTCCGACGGTGGCCACAGCAAGCCGCTCTAGCTCATCTTCGACCTGCGCCTGACGGCTGGCTTCGATAGATGTGTCTATTGTTCTAGTCGCCACAGTAACAAACACACCCAAGATGACAATCACTATTACTAGCTCGATGAAAGTGAATCCTTTCGAATTCCCTTTCAAGGCTGTTTTCCAATTTCGAGACCCTTTGGCTACCATAAGGCGACTCCAAAAGCCAGCGGAACTGTGGTAATTGATCTGGGGAGAACATTGATATTGGCGACCACGGTGTCCGGAGCTACATTGTCGACTACTTGTAGAGAGTAGTTTCCGATGGGAATACCTGAAAGTGTGAACGCTCCGGTTTGCGTTGGGTTTACTGATGTTGTAGTGACGCCACCTGCGCCATTAGGATGGGTAACCGAAACTGTTACATTCCCACCATTGGCGCTTCCAGGTGGTAGTCCGGCGGCATCGAGTATTACGCCCCGCACAGTATTGGATGTGAAATCTGTGGTTGCAGACCCGAGTTGTTTGGTAATTGTAGAACCGGAACCGGTCGATTGAATGGTGGCTCCACCAGAATAAGTGTATGTTGTGCCCCAAGCATCCTTAGCGTATTCACCTGAGCCGTCATCCGATATGTATGGGCCATTCCAGGTTGTGAACCCTGAAGGCTGTGTCACCAGGTCAGCGAGGGTACTAGGAAAAGCGCCAACATCACCAACGTACCCAAATGATGATGTTTGTCCTGATTCATAGAGCGCCGGGTTACCACGTATTGCGCGAGCAAGTGCAGTTAGTTCGTTTTCGGTTGCCGACTGACGAGCGGCTTCATTGACGCCCGTACTCTTATTAAGCGCCAATGTTGATATTATTCCAATGATCACAATCACCACCGCCAGCTCTATCAGCGTAAAGCCTTTGTCGTTCATTGTCATCACCGCCCAGTAATCCAGTCGCTCCCAATTAGCCCTGCTAAAATGTCAGGACTATGTTTGAGGCGCCACCTGTTGAAGTGATGGTGCGCGCGCCGGCGTTGTAGGTGTAGTTAGCTCCCCAAGCGTCTTTAAGGAAGTCACCATTGGCGCTGTCTACATAAGGGCCATTCCAACCTAGTCTGGTGAACTTATTGTATACACTGACAGAGCCAGGCTTGATAGTGAGGTCAACCAAAGCGCCAGGAAGGGCGCCAACATCCCCGGAGTAACCGCGACTTGTTAATTTGCCGGCAGAGGACAAGGACGGGTCACCCAATATGGCGACTTTTAGTCGTCGCATTTCTTCTTTGGTAGTAGTTATCTTGGAGTTTTCCGCTACATCGCCCATGCGGGGGATTGCCACTGCCGCGACTATGGCCAAAACGACCATAACAATAACAAGCTCGATCAATGTGAATCCATCACACTGACCGAGCCTATAGATTTGTGTCCTTGCTTTAGGCCGTCGCGAGAGGGAATGCTTGCTGAAACTGTTCTGTCTGTCGAGCTGTTTCATTGAAACAAATCCTCACGTTAGCGCATCAAGAATTTACGCAATGATGTTTTAGGCGAGGATACGCCTTTCTTGTAGTCTTACTTTCTGCGGCGAACTAGCAAGATAACTTACGTTCTTAACAATGAAGTTTCTAGAAGTTATTCTCACCTGCGACATTTGTGTTGGGCCACAATTCTCCGGTGGAGGCTTTGTACGCCCATCCGCCTCTTGTACCTACAATTGTGCCTTTGGTTACGCCAGTGACGATGCTATCGGGCGCATTAGCGGTGGCTTGGTACGGATTCTTGGGGATACCTTGTTCCATGACTGTGCCAGCGGTTTCCAACTGTGATAGTGTTGGCCAAGTTGCTGTTCCGGTTGTGACGGCTTGGTTGGCATAAAAGATCATTACGCCTGACCGAATACCGCCAAGAGCCGCGCGAGCGCTTGCGTCTTTGGCCTCTGAGGTAATGTCCTGATACTTAGGGATAGCTACCGCGGCAAGGATGCCGAGGATAACGATAATTATTACGAGTTCAATTAGGGAGAAACCCTTTTGATTGCTCAATGACTTGAAGTTCATGATACAGTCTCCATACAAGTTATATAATTGGTATTATTCCATACTTGATATATGACGAATGCAATACTCTTGCTACTGACATCGGCCTCACTGCCTGCGAACTTGAGTCAATTAGTCAAGTCTTGAATTGAACTGGATGTTCTCTAATGAAACACCTTAATCAAATTCCACATTGGCAAGAAGATAGACAACGCTAGAAGTAGCACGATCCCACCGACTGCGACAGTTAGTATGGGTTCTATCAATGATGCGAGGTTTTTCGAGGTGCGCTCTACTTCTCGCGAGTAATGGTTCCCGATCTCCGCCAGCATCGTATCAAGCGAGCCACTCTCCAGGCCGGATTTTATCATATTGAGCGCCATTTCCGGGAAATACTTATAGGCGCCGTCACTTACATCTATTTCCTTGCCTGACTCGAATGCCAAACGCATAGAATTGATTTCGCTTTTCAGATGTACATTGTTTTGAGAATCTTCGAGAACGCCCAGAGACTTTACTATCGGGATGCCCGCTTTGAATAGAATCATCAGCAATAGGGTAAACCTTGCCACCGCGGCCTTGATAATCAAATCTCCAAAAACCGGGAGCTTGAGAGTCAAGCCATCCCATATTTGTCTCCCTCTCATTGATTGGTAGGATTTGCGCAACAAGTACCCGAAAGCAACCAGTCCTGCGAGACAATAATACCAATACGCTTGAGTCATTTCGCTTATCCAGATGAGGGCTCGAGTAGGCGCTGGCAGTTCAGATCCAAATTTTCCGTAGAAGGTCGCGAATTTGGGGATTACGAAAGTAATAAGCACACCAATGGCCAAGCCGACCGCTATCACAACAATCATTGGATATCGGAGTGATGATTTTATCTGACGCCTCAGTTCCAACTCTCGCTCCATAGTTGTGGCGGAATCATCGAGAATCGATGCGAGATGTCCTGACGTTTCACCAGCTTCTACAGCATTTACAAAAACATCCCAAAATGCATCAGGATAGTCACGCATTGCCGCTGAGAGTTGTTTTCCTTCTGATACTTTTTGGGCTACTTCGCTCAAGATGACTTGGAATGGACTTCCTGGCTTGTCGACTTTGATAAGGGAGAGGGCTTTTAGCAATGGGATGCCCGAGCGATGGTAAGTTGCTAAGTGCCGGGCGAACATTATCAGTTGTTGACTATAGTCAGGCGTAAATATCTTAAAAGAACTAGCCGAAAGGATGTCATTACGCTCTTTAAGAGAAGTGACTATTACATGCTTTCTCTCTAAAACCTCAAGAGCGTGACGCTGAGAGTCCACTGTCAGCTCGCCTGATACTTTGGCTCCGTCCCGCGATCGACCTGTGTAGTTATATGTGACTGGCACGACTCGTTTTGTCCATTGCAAGAAAGGTTAAGGCGAAGTTGATATATCAAATACCTGTGCTATGCGTTTGGGATAGTGAATTGATGCTAATATCTGACGGAAGACGTTTATGTTCGTGATTTGCCTCGCTTCGATCTGGTGAGGTTACTTGGATTAGTTCTTCAAGTGTGATTTCACCCGCTAACAGTTTTTTTGCGCCAGCCTCGAATAGAGTTTCCATTCCCATGGATCTCGCGTACGCCTTGATTATCGCGTCAGATTCGCTTTTAGCGATCATTTCACGAATCGTGTTATCAATAGGCAGGAATTCATACAGGGCAGACATACCACTGTATCCTGTCATTTCGCATTTGGCGCAACCGCTTGATCTTTGAAAGACGGTATCCACTGGAAATCCTGCAATAGTGATTATTGCTTCAGGAGGTTTATAGTTTTCAAGACAGTCCGGACAATTGAGGCGCACTAATCTCTGGGCTAACGCGCCTTTTAATGATGAGGCAACTAGAAATGACGCAACACCGATATCGGCAAGTCTAGTGACACTTCCTGCGGAGTCATTGGCGTGCAGGGTAGAGAATACTAAGTGCCCGGTAAGAGCGGCCCTCACTGCCATAGTAGCGGTTTCGTCGTCACGAATCTCTCCAATCATAATGATGTCCGGATTCTGTCGCAATATTGATCTTAAGCAGGATGCAAAAGTCAAGCCGGCGCGGTCATTGGTCTGCACCTGGTTTATGAGCGGCAAGGAATATTCGACCGGGTCTTCTACGGTTATTATGTTTTTCTCTATGGAGTTTATTTCTTGCAATGAGGCGTAGAGTGTAGTTGTTTTGCCGCTGGAAGTAGGGCCTGAAATCAGGACAAGTCCTTCAGTTGAATGGATTAACTCTTGCCAGTTTTCAAGAAACTTTTCGGTCAATCCCAATTGCGACAGGCCGATTCGAATTTTGCGCGGATCTAGAATTCGTATTACAACTTTTTCGCCGTGAATAGTAGGGAGAGTAGAGATTCTAAGGTCGATGACCACGTTGTCCACTTCGAATGAAAATCTGCCGTCTTGTGGAATTCTCTTTTCGGAGACATCCAAATTTGAGGCAATTTTGATTCGTGAAGTGATTTCTGCCTGCAATGACTTTGGTGGTTCCGCCTCTTCACGCATGCGTCCGTGAATTCGATAGCGTATGCGCAGAGTATCGGAGCTGGGTTCAACGTGGATATCAGATGCGCCGTCGCGGACAGCTTTGGTGATAATGAGCTGGACGAGTTGGACGACAGGCGCTTCGTTTTGTTCTTCGTTGTTAGCGGCGTTTTGGGTGGCAGTTTTTTCTATGGCCTTTTCCGGCATGTCTCCGATAACTGATTTCAGGCGCTCTTGAACTGAATAGTAGCGTTCTATGGCATTTTTGATTCCACGCTCGGTTGCGATTGCTCGTCGGATTTCGCAACCGGTGGTGTAGGCGAGCTCGTCGATTGCGATAATATTCAGCGGATCGGCCATTGCTACTGTAAGGGTCTTGCCGATACGGAAAACCGGTATCAGCGTGTAGCGTCTAGCCAACTCAACAGGGAGAGATTTAATCACATGGGGGTCAATAATCAGCGATTCGAGTGTAATTTTCGGCATTTTCAGCCGTTGCGCCATAACTTCGACCAGTTGATCCTCAGTAATCAATTTCCGGCCCAGAAGGATATCGCCGAGCTTTTGACCGCTCTTTTGTTGCTCAGTAAGGCATTGTTGGAGAGCTTCTTCTTCGAGAATGCCCTTCTCAACCAGCAATTCGCCTATTTTCTTGATAGCCATGATAATATCTTCGATCTACAGTTCGGTAATGACTCGGGCTTGAAGTTGTTCGTATGAGTTATATTACGTCATTTCTAGGTATCGGCCTTGGAGAGCATCTTCTTAGCCGCTTCAAAGCGACTTTTGGCTGGGTTGCTCAGGCTAGGGGAGTCTGCGCTTTGATCATGCAATCGCCAGGGCGCCAATCGCTTAGGGTAAGTATGGCGGAGGCTCTGGCGCTTGTTTTCTTCGTTGCAATGAGCGCAAACGCTGGCGCTGCGTCGAGTTTGATTCATTCAGAGGATGTGCCTCAGCCGATGATCAAGCGCATTGTCATTGATAGGCAAAATGTATTTGGGGCCAAGGATATCGCTAAATCCCGAGCGCTTCGGCTTGCTAATAAATTCCACATTCCAACTCGCGAATCGGTAATCTCGCGTGAGTTGCTATTGCGAGTCGGGGATAGGTTTGATCCTGAATTGGCTTTGGAGACTGAGCGTAATCTGCGTGATTTGGCGTTCATCTATGAGGCGTCTGTCACAGTAGATACCCTAGATCCTCTTGGTGTGACACTGCATGTTCAGACGGTGGACCGTTGGTCTTTGAGCAGTGGTTTGAAAGTGTTACGTCGGTCGGAGAGAAATCTTTTGAGGATTGGGCTGACTGAATCTAATTTGTTGGGCTATGGACAGAGAGTTGGTGTTACATACACAGTATTCAAGCCTGATCCGTCTTATGTTGCGTTTGAGTACAAGAACCCGCGAATACTAGGAAGTTTTAGCGAACTGGGTGTGGATGTTATCGGCAATCCGTTGGACCGAACGACGAGATTCACAATCCAAAGGCGCTATTTACATCAGTCCGATGTTTTTTCTTACCGCCTTTCCTATTTGAACTTTCTGCAACGCGATATTGATGTGACTTCAATCGGGGACACCGCCGCAACGTATTTTCAGGATGGTAATAGAATCGATTTAGGTTTCTCCACTAGAACTGGGGACTATCACCGGAAGTTAACTGCGCGTATGAATTATCAATACAAAAGCAAAAAAGTTCAGGACCTTGCGACTTTCAATGGCTATTTGCTCGATGGCGCAGGTGACCTCATTCCGCCTGCCACCTTGATTCCCGCTGATACATTCACTCTGCCTACCGATAGCGCCTTTCATCAGTTGACGTTTTCTCTGAGTGGCTCACGATCGGATTTCTATCGTGAGCGCCGGATAAAGTATCAGCGTCGCACCGAGGACATTACCATAGTCAATAGCCTCGGAATTCTTTATGGGCAGTCTCGTGAGAGAGGCGTTGGAGGTCATCTGTATTCTGTTTGGCAGATTGGGGCTAATTATGGTATCCGTGTTTCTGATGTAATCGTTGCCGGAGGGCTAAGCCGAACCGGTTGGGTGAAGAACGGCAACGAGCTGCGTTCGACGCTTAGTTCTAATGTAATAGCTTATTTCAATCGCTTCTCCTGGGTGACGTTCGCGGGGCGAGCCCGTTTGCATTATGATAAGCGTAGAGGTGACCCGAATCCTTTGAGTCTTGATGGTGTGTCCGGCGTTAGAGGGTATCCGGCAAATTTTGTCACAGGGCGGAAGTTGTTCATTGGGAACTTCGAGTCACGATTGTTTTCTGGCATAAGTGCGTTGACTGCCAGAATGGGGTTCGCATTACACTTCGATTTCGGAGCCGCCTGGGGGGAAGGGGATAAGTTCGGGTTGGACAGGATAGTTTGGTCGGCAGGGCCGGGTTTGCGGATTGACATGGGCCAAGTGGGTACTATTCGGCTGGATGTATCCTATGCAAACTCTATAGATAGCTGGGAAATATCCGCCGCGACGGGGCAATTCTTTGATTTGAACCCCGGCAAGTAGACCTCTCAAGCTGGTTGTCTCTGGTTGTAATACTCATACATAACGAGTGATGATGTAAAGTGAACCAGCGCAAGTCATTAGGTGATTCCGTCCTCTGAGAAAAGCCCTTGACATTCTGCTATCTAATGGTAACTTTATATATGGCCGATACTTACCTTAATGTTGGCCTGGATGTGACTCTCATGGTGTTAAGTAAGGGTTTCATCACCAGTTTCATTGTCATTTTTGAATGCAACCTGTTCTTAAGTGAAGTGGCACATAGGAACAGTTTTACTCGCCTTCATTGCGAATATGGTCACATCTGATTGGTAATTAACAGCGCAAGAACTATTACGCTATGGCTTCGTTGTTGTGATTATTTGTCTTGATTAGATGTTGTGATTCGGAGTTGTTATCCGTTGTAGTGTATCGCTAAAGGTCGGCGGAAACTTAAGTAGGACACCTTATCAGTAGGAATTCCAGTTTCTTAACCAAGAGTATGAATATGTTCTATACCAAATCTCAAAGAGCATGGATTAGCTCGGCTATTGCGCCCTTGTTTATTGTTGTCGCGTTAATGACAGTAGGAAGCGCCAGCGCCTCTTCAAGTCAAAATGGTAAACGGTTATCGCCACTGGTGAAGCTGGAGGCCTCATATGACAATGGTGAGATTACTCGCTCTGAGCGAGCTATTTCGGAACTGAAATATATCTACGATACACCCAGTTTCCCGTCAAAGTACAAGCTATCGGCCAGCGCCAATGAGGTGATGCGACCTTTGAAATGCGGTTTCGGAGCGGCGAGCCTTGCAAATCAAACCTTCGGAGAGATGAGTCCTGAAAACCAGAGCTTAGTAACCAGCTTTCTTGCCCGGCCGTCTCAGCAAGCTACATATACGCCACCTGGTGGACACTTTCTTTTGCACTTTGACACCAGTGGAACTGAAGCCGTGCCTTCTGCGGATTTGGACAGCTCAGGTGTGCCGGATTATATCGAGCTTGCAGGGACTTATTTGGATAGTTCATGGGACTACTTCCACACCACAGTCGGTTACCTGGAGCCACCATCGGATGGCATACAAGGTGGAGATGGGAAGTATGACATTTACTTCCTGGCAATAGCGGCATTTGGTGTCACTATTTTTGAGAACCCGGGTCCTGAGCCATGGCAGGATTTCACGTCGTATATCCAATTGCACCATACATTCCTGGGTTTCCCGCCTAATCTAGATCCTGACGGAGATCAACTTGGGGCTTTGAAAGTAACAATAGCGCACGAGTATTATCATGCTGTACAACTGGCCTATGACGGAAGTGACGATGTTTGGCTCTATGAGTCTGGAGCAACTGCTCAGGAGGATGAGCTGTTTTTCGAGACCCATGACAACTATCAGTATTTCCCCTTTTACTGGAATGCTCCCGATACGTTTCTGACTGTGAATCCCGGGTTTCACAAATATGGCGCTTACGTTTGGCCCGCCTTTCTCAATAACGTATTCTCTGATACTTTGATGAGAAAGTTTTGGGAATACTCTCGCTTTTCGCAGGGGATGGATTCATTCGACAGCGCTTTCGCGCTGTTTGGAACCTCTACTAAAGATCAATTTCAAGAATTTGCCAGGTGGAGCTTTTTTACCGGTTCACGTTTTCAGCCGGGGCATTTCCCCGATGGAGCTAACTATCCCGGTGTGCCGCTGGCTCAGATTTTGCCCCAGGTACCTTTTGATAGCGTTGTTCCACTTCTGCCTCCCGATGGCCTTGGCGCCAATTACGTCGCTATGCCAACTTTCGGAGGGCCTACCGGCATGCTAGTCCTGGATTTTTCCGGTTCGAGCTCTGTGGCTTGGCGCTTGAATGTTTATCTTAAGGATTCTGTTGGCGGTTACGAAACAATTGAATTATCGCCACAATCAGGACAGCCCAACAGTGATATGAAGTTCATGAGATACAACTATACCAACTGGGATACAGTTTTTGTTTCACCTTTGGTAGTTAGTCCATTCCTGAATGACAACAGCTACGTTTTGTCAGCAAGCGTTCTTCCGCATGGGGACGCAGACGCTTCCGGTACAGTGAATATCGCTGATGTTACATATATTATTACCTATATTTTTTCACAAGGGCCTGAACCGGTTTTCGAGTTGTTGATGGGTGATGCGGACTGCTCTGATCGTGTCAATATTGCCGATGTCACTTTCCTGATTTCGCATATTTTTGCTGGCGGTCCTGCGCCTTGTGAGCAGTAGAGTCCCTCGGTTGTTTCGGTTGGCGCACCCTAATCGTTTATTGTTCTTTGTCCGATACCTTGATACGAAAGTCCGATACAAGGCGAAAGAACGTCCATCCTGCATTCTTACAGTCTGTACATAGCGTGACAAATATTAGACAAAATCACATCAAGAGTTTCAGCTCAGAGTTGGCAATGGTTCGCCAGATTGCTTTGCTGTTTGCTGTGCTTCTGTGGAACGTATTTCCTCGGTTGGCGCTGGCCAGTGGACCGCAACAGGTGAGTGAAGTATTCTCCAAAATCGATAGAGACTATTCGATTGGCAAAATATCTTATGGCAAATCGCTAGTTTTGAAAGTCAGGGCTGTCAAGAATGCAAGCTCTTTGCCAGTCGAGTATCGTGTTTCAACGGTAGTAGATTCCAACACCCCAATACTTGATTCTCGTTGTGCCACATTGACACTACTGGAGGCATGGCGGGCCAGGACTAGCTTAGAGCCAGCCCTGCAATTGGAGCTACAGAGTCTGCTTGCCCGGCCTGTCAGACAAAAGCAATTCGATTCTCCGGGGGGGCATTTTAGGTTGCATTACGACACTTCCGGAGCGAAATCGGTTCCGCTAGTCGATAGCGCTCTAAGCGGTGTTCCTGATTTCGTAGAGCGCATAGGAATCTACGCAGACTCTAGCTGGCGCACTCAGGTAGAAAACTTTGGCTATTTGGCGCCGCCGTCAGATGGAAGTGATGGGGGCGATTCGCGTTATGATATCTATTTTGACGACATATCGTTTTTTGGTTTTACTCAGGCGGAATTTATTGGGCCGGAGAGCTGGGATGATGCGACTTCGTATATTGTTTGCAATAACGACTTTGTTGGACTCAGTGTGAATTCCGACCCCGAGGGTAGTGAGATTGGAGCGGCGAAGGTGACTATTGCGCACGAGTTTCAACATGCGGTTCAATTCGCCTACGATTTCGGTGATGAGTTGTGGTTCATGGAATCTACCGCCACCTGGATGGAAGAGATGCTATTCGATGAGGTTGATGACAACTACAATTACTTTCCCCAATTTCAGTCCGCTCCTCATACGGCTCTCACAAAGACGATAGCGACCCATTATTATTCCACTTTTATTTGGCCGCTATATTTGTCGCAACAGCACGATACAACCTTGATGCGTCAGGCTTGGGAAGGCGGGAGGTTTAAGAATGCATTTGATGCATTGCTGGACTCTTTGCCAGTATTATATGGAATCTCTCGTGACAGCGCTTTCAGTGAGTTTATTGTTTGGACCTATTTGACCGGCGCGCGTGATGATGGTCAACACTTCGAAGAGGCTCCGGCCTATCCTGAAATGCGGATTTTCGATACAGTTACAAGTCTGCCGGTTGCCAATCTACAAGTCAAATTAAAGCCGCAAGGTTACGGAAGCGCTTTTGTGAGGTTGCCTGTTTCGGCTTCACCGGGAACCATGAAGATAGCATTCAATGGCAATGATGGTCGTACTTGGAGCGCTACAGTTATTGCCACCAGGGGCGTTTCAGATCATGATATTTTTAGCATTTCTCTTGATAGCGCCGGATTCGGAATAGTCTTTGTTCCTTCACAAGAGCAATACTCTGAGATAACCCTTATAGGGTTGAATCTCTCAGCCTATAGCGCCTCTGCTGAATATTTGTATTCCGCAGAGATTATCTCGGGCGCCGCCCTATCTGGAGCTCCTGTAGGAGATACTATTGCCTATACGTTGATGGACAATCATGTGGGGCTCAAGATTACAAATCATGGAACTGGTACAGATTCTTTTCTTGTTTTTGCTCACGATAATGGTGGTTGGGCCACGTCTGTACTGGACTCCCGGGCTATCGTTTTGCCTTCTGGAAGTGATACAACCGCTGTGGTGTCGGTGATTCCACCGGCTGGAATACTACCTGGGATGCAATCGACGGTGACTATGGGGGCTGTTTCGCTAACCGATGGTTCAGTCGCCGATTCCACTACCATAGGCCAAACTATTGACGTATTTCAGGGTGACTTCAACTGGGATGGGAAATTGAACATTGTAGATATTACCACCATGATATCCTGGATATTCAGTGGCGGTGTCGGCCCATCTCCTGAGACTTCTGCCGGAGACGCCACTTGTGACGGGCCTGCAAATATTGTGGACCTTACATATCTCATAAGCATCGTATTTGAGGGGAAGCCTTTCCCCGGTTGTAATGTGGCTGATTCCCTCTAGCATTTCCGATGTATGACCTGATACACACTTGTCGATAAAAACAAACTTGACATATATTAAACTAGTCCATTAACTTAGCTCCTATCCCGGGTTGGAGTAGTCTCTTGCTTGGAAAGTCGAGAAACAGTTAAGCCACCGCTTCTAAAATGGACGCGAACGGTAGGTAGAGCATTCTCTCGGGAAAATAGCGTTGCACCGTCAGCCCAGCAGTGACGCAAAACCAAAACCATTCATACCAAGGAGGGGGAGAATGGACTCAAACTTCGAATCACGGATTCTGCTTTGTGCTTCATGCAATGAGGAATTCGCTTTTACAGTGGAGGCGCAGGAATACTTCGCACAGAAAGGATTGGTTGATGATCCTCAAATGTGCAAGAGTTGCTACACCGAATCCAAGCGTGTAAAGCGCTCAGAGACGCCAGATGCAGTTGAAAGTCGCACTCCGGTTGATGAACGCGGTATGGTCGATGGCAATCGCAAGAGCGCCAAATGACAGGTTCAGTTGGACTAGTCTCAAAAGGGTGGTGACCGTGTGAGTTGTTTGCTCGCCTGATGTCCGGCAAAGCGCCATGGATTGATTCCTCTCTCCGTATGGCGCCGGACACTCCGTGTCCTGATTCTCTATTTGCTCTTACTGCAAGTCGCATTTTTTGTGATGATGCTATTTTAGCATTGTCATCTTACGACTTTCACGATTGTCGTCGGTAACTATTTCATATAAATACATACCAGAGGCAACAGTTGAGCCCGATTCATCGGTTCCGTTCCAAACCACTGAATGAGCCCCCGCCGAAAGCGCTCCGTCGCTGATTACTTCCACAATCTGCCCTAGAACGTTGTAAACTGTCACCTTGACTGCTCCGCTCTTAGGAAGATCAAAGCTGATAGTGGTGGTTGGGTTGAATGGGTTCGGATAGTTCTGTCTCACTTCGAATGCCGAAGGCAGAATCGGATCCGGAGTCTCGTCACCTATCCCGGCGGCCAGTGAAACTGAGAAATCAGCGCGCATTGTATCAGCTGATGCGCTGATATTGCTCACAGCCACGAATGTTGTTGATCCTGAATATGAATTGGAGTTCGGTGTAGTCGTTGGCGAAAAGTTGGTTGCTCCTGTTGCAGTGGAGAATGGGTCCGCAAAGCTTCCCAGGTCAACCTTCTTTTCTAGATTCCACAAACCGTCGGCTTGCTCTAAGGCCACTAGCAAATGCCCGGAGCCAGTATTACCCGGATACCACTCATTTGTATTGCCGCTTTGGGTGTCGTCGATATGCCAAATGAGTAATCCTGAGTTCGGCAGAGCAGAGTCATAGCCGGTTTTCTGTCTGTTACTGACTAAGAAGTATTCATTGCTGGCGCCGCCGCCATTCCAGAGACGGAAGATATTGTTACCGGATTCGACACTGGGGATAGCGCTGGCGCTGGAATTTGAAGTGACATTGGTTGCTGTTGCAAATCCCATTTGGATACGACTCCAGGCATCGGGATGCGCCGGGGAAGATCCAAGGTTACCTGAACCATTCCATGAACCGCTGGCCATCAGAGACCAACGCCCAAGTCCCCAGGATGAGTTATCTGTGTCATAAAGGTCCGGCAATCCGAATCCGTGTCCCAATTCATGCGCATAGACACCGATTGTCAGGTCACCCGGGCTAATCCAGTATTCGGGTTGGATAGTGTAATCGGAAATTGTAACACCGTCTTTGAAACGAGGGTTAATGCCCCATTTGTGTGACCAGATGTCATTCGAGCTACCGCTGAATTCCGCGCCGGTTCCTGCGTGAATAATAATCAGGACATCGACGGTTCCGTTTCCGTCATTGTCGTAAACCGAAAAATTTACCAGAGGATCAACTTGGTCGACAATATCCTCACATAATTTCTGAGTATTCTGCGGATAAGCTCCAGTGCCGTTTTGACCATTCACATAATATGAATATGTCTTCGGGGCTCTGTTCCAACCCAATGCCGAGGGCATATTGACCGTAATCAGGTCTAGTTGCCCATAGGAAACCTCAGAATAATAGTCACGTACTGTGCCGCTGTTTGTAGAGAATAACATAGTGTCGAAGAACGGCGCTGTGACACTTGATGTCTTATCGCTGAAGTCTACTAGAATAGCCAGCGCCCGGAATGTTGTGGCTGTGGGCGCTGAATTGGGGCCGTTTGCCTTACGCAACGCTTGAACGCGTTTCATCACGGTCGCCACGGCATTAACTTTTGCCGGTGAGCAGAGGCCTCGCGCATGTAATGCATCGATGTTTTTCATGAACGGCGGCTTTTCGATTTCACCTGCGTCGATTCTAGCCTTGAGTTGCGGGCTTGGCGGCGAGGCCGTTACCGGCATTGGAGCAAAGCTGGCCATGAGCGCTAGTCCTGCCATGGCAAGCGCTTTGGCCATAATTGTTGAGTATTTATTGAAAATAGTCATAGCGGTGTCCTCTTCCTTAGAAATTCAGTCCGGTTGATAGCGCGAACTGAGCGCCCTTATTAGAAGCGGAGCTGGTTCCGCCGGTTGTCATAACTGCCGCGTCGATATAGAGAAGCGGGATACGTATTCCTGTCCCAAAAGCCAATTGTGTTCCATGCCGACCACCAAAGCTGTAACCGGCGCGCAAGGGCAGGAAGCTGAGCGCTGAGAACTCGGCGCCAAGTGAGATTTGCGGTTTGGAAGAAGCCCCGGGGGCGCGTTTGAAGCCTTGTTCCCAGTCCAGGGCCCAGATAAGTTTGCCTGATGTCTTGGCAATACCGGCGCGAATTGTTGATGGTAATCCAGAGCTGAAATTGCTTATCGGTCGTGAGAAGTCACTGGAGATAACCGCTGAATCACCGGAGTTGTTGATGTTCAATGAATCAAAAGAGAAGGCATAGCCCTGCTCTTGGGGATTCTGATTCCAATTGATGGAGCTGGCGAAATTCTTGAAGTTCAGACCGACAGTGTAGTTCTTGCTTAACTCAAGAGCGGCGCCCAGGTCAATAGCGTATCCCGAGCCACCCTCTGCGGTTCGCGCTACTATTTCGCCATCGCCACTGAATCCAGTAGAGAGAGTCGCGGCATTAGCCTCAAGTTTTGTGACATCGGCGAAGTATAGGCCCTTAATGTAGTGAGCTGTGACACCGATTGCCAGTTGTCGGTTTGCATGCGTGTATATTGGTGTTCCGAAAGAGAAATCAGCTGAACCGTAGGACCAACCTGCGCCGTACATACCGCTTAGCGAGATAGTATCTCCGAAACTGTTTCCGTAGAGAAGTGTCTCTAGTATGTCATATCCCAGGTTCACTTCACTAGCGGCAAAGCCGGTCAATCCAAAGGCAAAGCTACCGATTGCAATGCCGCTGGCGCTGGCTTCTGCGTCGGCGTTAATCATCAAACCCTCTGTCGGGACCTTATTGAGAATGTCCTGCTTGTCGACGTCGGTGAGCAGGGCGCCAGTGTATTTGTTGTAGTCATTTAGCGAGAAGCTATTGTTGGAAACGTTCAACCCAACACCCGCGAGCAAGACTCCGTTTTGCCTGTGAGTGGCAAGGCCAAGGTTCGCGGGATTGTAATATTGCGCGGCGGCTCCTGAGGCTAATCCTATATGGGCGCCGGCCATACCTGCGCTACGGGCGATTGAAAACCCTGCCGCCATAGCGTCAGTGGCGCCGAACAGCGCTCCGAAAAGTAGCGCCAGAGCTATCAGCCTTGAGGCAATCTGTTGTCTGTATAAGTTTCTCATATTCTATTCACCTCAAAATTTGTCGTTTATCAGGTAGTCGATGATGACATGGGCTTTGACATCCACAAAGTCCGCGCCAAGGAAACGAATTGGTTGACCGCCTGAACTAGCGAGAGTTAGCAGTTGACCAACATAGACGACGCTGTTCTTCAGGACTTGCACATCGGCGCTATCAACTGTGATGACGGAATTCGATATTGTTGACGCGACAGTAATACCTGCGCCGTCAACTCGTCCAGCGGAAACGGTAATCGGCCCGATTGTTACTTGGGGCGCCGAGTAAAGTGTTGCTGAGTCGCTGGACAAATAGAGGTATACATCAATGCCAATTGGGAGGTGATTAGTGACAGTTGCGTTGACTGTCGCCTGTTGCAAGTGGTTAGTGATAATGTCAATACTGGAAGTGTCAACGCTTGAGGACTGGACGTCCAATTGAACAGAGGAACCATTGAAGGCCACTTCAAGTGGTGAAGAGATGGTGACATGTGAAGTTACATAGTCGCTCTTAGTGATGTCTGTGATAGTTACGCCATCGCCGAACGAAACCGAGCCGCTTACTGTGTAGGAGCTTGGTATCGGGTTTAGGAAATCCGATAGATTCGAATTAGTGATGGTCGTTGTAACCGGAGTAGTGGCCGAGCCTGCGGCTATGGGGCCACTGATGGTGATACTCTTGCCGTTGGAGCCGAGTACACTCACATTTAGAGAACCACTTAGCCCTGAAGCGTTATCAATATCGAGGGCCAAAGTAGCGGCTGTGAACTGAGCTGAATCGAATCCATTCGGCACAGCGATGCTCGCAGAAATCGGAGCAAAGCTAGTCGTTATGGCATTGAACACACCTTGTACTGAGGAGAATGCCACATTCGAAAGACTCGCAGTTGCAGTCAACGAGTCTGTTGAGTTGACTGTGACTGCATTCGGAGCCGAGGGTGGCACATGCGCCACAATTTGGATGTCAATATCCTGTGGCGCGATGATGTCTGTCGGAATAAGCGAATAGCCGCTAACGTCGAGATTGATGATTCTGGAAGTGTTTCCCGGAAGCGTGTCCACTATTGTTAGCGGAACTCCGGCCAATAGTAGATCAGGGATGCTGAGTGTCATATCAACTGAGAGAGCGGTTCCGTTGTTAAGCGTCAGGCTCAATAAGCCGCTTTCCAGTGTTGCATTCCTAATTACATGCGGCGAGCTAATCCCTGATTTTTGCGAAAAGTTCTTGGTGATCTCAGGAATAATAGCTGTGCCGGACTCCAAAATCAGAGGATCAGAAATTGACATCTCCAGCATAATGTTTTTGCCGGACAGACTCAGAATTGTGCCGCCAGGTGTGTGAGCGTGGACCTGCATTCTGAAGCGATTCCCGACTGTCTTACCGTCGAGCGGGATTATCAATGTGTCACGCGCACCAATAGGGAGGCCGCCGATGAATTCTCCGCTTCCTACTACCAGGAATGATGTCAAATCCACAAGGTCGACTTTAACTGTATCCAGGAAGACGCCGAGATTGTTTTCCACGATGGTTCTCACAAAGCCGCCATTAAACTTCGCGCTCTGGAACGAAGGCATCACCGGGCCATCGAATACAATATCCATAGGCGCAGGCGGGATAAGTCCCGGCGGGAAAGCGATGATATTTGAAAAGGCTACTGTCAGCGGTGGAATAATCGCAGGGGAGATGTTAATCAGTCCCACCACATCGCCAACTGCCTGCGTTATATCCGCGACAGTCATTGAGGCGTTGACGCCTACTGAGTCGACATCTTGCTGAATCGAGAAAAACGGATTCCCGGAGCTGTCGAGTGTCAAAGTCGGTTCGTCAATTCGTTGAATTAACTCGGGCATATCATACTGCCGGTCTATCAACGGGACTGTGAACTGTGAAATCCAGGATGGCGCTTCGGGCTTGTTAATTGTGCATTGCACAAGCGACAGAAATGTCACAATTACCGCCAGTGAAAGCGCTATTTTGAGACTCAAGCCGATTGCCATTCTATCTCGAAATCCTAGTTGGCCGGATTTCTTCCGTCTTTTGCGACGCTTTGCCATAATACTCCCCTCCGAGCATGTATTGCAGTTGTTGCTGCGATCGTTATTGTGAACCTTTATGTGATTCCCGGTCCTACGCTGGCTCCAAATTGCAAGCGCGGCGCCAAGATTTTCTTGGCGACATAACGCTCTACTAATCAGCGTCTTAGAGAGTATTGCTTTGGTTGAGTTGCCTCAAAAGGTATGGTGTTCGCGCCATAGGTGTGGCGCGGAGAGGCTTTCTTTTAGGCGGGGGAGCGCTACTTGATGAGAGACAAGATAGCGCTGCCTTAGAGGGATAGTTGTTCTATTGTGGAACGCTGGAGGATTGACATTCCGGGTCTTGGATTCTAATTTGATAGAGATGGTTTTGCAACACTCTTACCGAGGGGGGAGGATGATGAATAAATACGAGCGCCTTCTATACATCCTGAATTTGATTCGCACGAGAAAGAATCTTAACGCCAAAGAATTGGCGACCGCCTGCGAAGTTACCGAGCGGACTATCTTTCGCGATATCACAGCGCTTTCCTCTGCGAAAATCCCAATCTATTATGATAGAGGATATAAGCTTCTCACTGACAACTTCCTGCCAACGCTGAATTTGAGTTTGAGGGAGTTTCTTACTGCGAGAGAGGCATTACGCTCTACTCCGTTGCGCAAGATTTCCGAATACAACCGAACTCTAAAAGCGCTGGAAGCGAAGATCGAAGCGAGATTAGCCCCGCAGGTCAGAGAGCAGGTAAAGACTGTCGGTAAGGAATCCTTTTTGGAGCTCAAAGATCGTCCGGCCTCGGTTCGTCAATCTCTGTGGTTTGAATTCATTGAGCGAGCCGTTAAGGAGCGAAGAGTGATTCAGATGGTTTACAATTCCATTGACACAGGAATTCGAGAGCGGGAGGTTGAGCCTTGTTTCACTATCTACGTAGATGGCAAATTCTATTTCGTCGGCTATTGCTTATGGCGCAACGATTATCGCACTTTTCGTCTTAGTAGGATAAAAAGTCTTACAGTAGTACAGAGGCACTTCAAGCGTCATAGTAAAATAGACCCGAAGACCTATTTCGCTAATAGTTGGTCTGTATTCGGTGGAGAGATTCTAGATGTATCATTGGAATTCTCTGGACGCGCCGCGCGTCTGGTGGGCGGCGGGTCGTACTTGGCCGGGGAAGAGAAGGAACTGGACTCCGAGGGGAAACTTATTTACCGCGCTCGCGTAGCTGGTATAGAGGAGATTGGGCGTTGGCTTTTGGGATTCGGTTCAGAGGTCAAGATAGTCGCGCCTGAGGAATTGCGGCTTTGGACGCTTTCGCAGGCAAAGGGATTTTCGAAGACAAATTCCAGTTGAAGCTTTTCTGCAATTAAGGGGCGATCCAAATTGCGAACCTGCCATTGAGTGGCAATTCATTTCAAGGTGATTGAGCTAACATGCTTGAGTGGAATGCTACTGTAAGCAAACAGGGCTGACAACCGGGACATACTTCGGTAGCATGGTTGACAAATAGCGGGGCATTGTGTTATGTACTGATTAGTGTGCTGGCGCTGGAGAATCGGGTCCACACTTCATCTTAGAATCTTCATCATCTCTGCTGGGCTTGACAATCAATCAGAGAAAGTAAGTAAGCGAAGTAATGTTCGCGAGGTAAAAGGCCTTGCGTGCAAAGGGTAGGCAAACATGGATGAGTTAACGGAAGGGTGTTATCTCAAAGAAAGAAGGGAAAAGGGACATGACAAAGACTGAAAGACTGTTCCATATTGTTAACTATTTGCGGGTTAAGAAATCCGCGACTATTGAAGAGCTGACGGATGAATGCGGGGTTAGTAGTCGCACGGTTTATCGTGATGTGCTTAACCTTGAGGACATGAGCGTTCTATCCAAAGGCAAGAAGGGATTCGAACTTAACATTTCTCGCTCCGGTGGTTATAATATGACCCCTGATGAAGCGGCAATTGTTCTGTTTTCGCTTGGCACATCTCCTTTGGCGGATTTGCCGTACTTTAAGTCCAAAGTCAAGAACGCTGGTTTGCGTATTCAAAAGGCTTTGGGGTTGGCTGATAATGATCCATTTTCGGATAATTTCTCAAGACTTGAAATGAAGACTGGTACGCCTACGTCACGTAAGGCGATCCCAGCAGTTGCCAAGCATATTGAGGCATATTGGAAGTTCATGCATGGTAATCGCCGTATCAAAGTCAGTGTGAAGCGTCCGGGGAAGCGTACTGCGGAGAATATCGTTGCTCTACCTGAAGGACTCGGGCATTCCGGTGGCAAATGGTGGTTCAATTTGTATGATCGGGATGCAGACAAGCGCTATCGTATTGACGCTTCCAAGGTCACAGCGGTTGTGCCGTTTCGACGCAAGTAGTCTTGCATTGAGCGCACAGCAACTTTGGGCAACCGCATTCCAACTTCACTTGGGAGCATAAGTCCGGAGGGTTCAGATAAATGGCGTCTCGCAGGGTATTAACATACCGGCGAGACGCCTTTTTATTGGTCTTGTACCGCTGGTCGAATTATCGTATTCTCGTGCGAGGCTTTTGACGACCTCAGGATGAAATATCATGCGAAACTTACTTATCATATACGAAGGCTCCGATTGGAGAAATTACGGTTCATTGGCAGTTTTGCGCCCGGTGTTCTCTCTTCGGTCGGGAATGATGGCCTTGTGGCAGTCTTTGAAACGTGACTTCGCGGGATATGACTTGCAGTTTATTTGTCGCTCAGAAGTTGCGCATGTAACTTTACGTGAGACCTCCATAGCGCCAAATCAAGTCGAGTCCAGAGGATACCAAAGGATAGTATTCGTTGACGCCTCATTGCGTCCCGACAAAGACCTCTTGCAAGAGTTGCAAAACTCAGAAAAGTCACAGTGTTTCACTGAAAATGGTCGTTTGGTTGCGCTAGTTCTGGCCGGAGAAGGTGTTGCCAACGCTGGCAGAGTTGCGAAATCTATTGAGGTCGCATCTAGCGAGATCACCGCTGACAATGTTGATTGTCCGGGGATAGGCTGTTCTGCAATCTCAGCGAAACGGTATGCCTACATTTGGGATTTGATACTGGCAAATCCGGCCAATATTGCCAAAGACTTTGAGGGCGCTCTAAGAGACCTTGAAGGAATGCGCGATCAGAATCTTGCCAATAGGCTGGAAGGCTCGCATGTGGTAGGACAGTCGGATATATTCATACATCCTACGGCGACTGTAATGCCGGGGGTGGTTTTCGATACTAGTTCCGGGCCGATATATATTGACGAAGAAACGGTGATTGAGCCAGGCTCGCATATTATCGGGCCATTTTATGCCAGTCACAATTGCAAGATTCTTGGTGGAAAGCTCGCGGGTTCATCACTTGGCCCGGTATGTCAAATAGCCGGCGAGTTAGAGGAGTCAGTCCTGCAGGGCTATGTGAATAAACATCATGCGGGATTCATCGGACACAGTTACATCGGCGAATGGGTTAATTTCGGAGCTATGACTACTAACTCAGATTTGAAGAATAATTATTCGTCAGTTCGAGTCAATGTCAACGGCGAGCTACGTGATAGCGGTTCCAACAAGATAGGCTCATTTGTCGGGGACCATACGAAATTTGGTATCGGAACCTTGCTCAATACCGGGATAAATATTGGGGTGTTTTGTAATATCTTTGGTGGCTCTCTAATTGCAGATAAATCTGTACCGTCTTTTAGTTGGGGAGATGGAACATCTTGGCAGAAACACCAAGCCGATAAGGCGCTGGAAACAGCGCAAAGGGCAATGGCCCGACGTGATAGAAAATTGAGCGAGGAAGACGTTCAATTGATTCGTTCTTTAGGGTAGTTGGAATGATTTGGAGGGTATAATGGGATTTGAGAATAAGAAAGAAACGACTGCTTACACCTTGGTTAGGGCGGGAGTTCTTGTTGCACTCTTTGTGCTGGGTAATTTGTCTATCTCCGCTTGTTCAAGCGGAGGCGGGAACGGAGCAGATCCAGGTATAGTTGATAATCCCCAACCGATTGACTCGGTGTTTGGGGCTCCAGAATTTGATACGCTCTTGCATATCGATTCTCTCCTGACTTTCGATTCCTTTGTCGATATTAATCCGGAGCTCATTGAGGCTACTGTGTTCCTGGTGAAGAAGTATGACCCGGGGCTATGTTTTGGGATGCCGTCACCAATACCCAATGAGGTTGTTGCCAGGGTTATTGCAACAAATCCAAGGTTAGTGAAATTTGTTCGTGAGAACTTCACGGTGGAGTCGGACTTTCAGGTGTTTGTTAAGATACGTCAAATGTTTATGACTAAAGTCAGAACTCACGAACGTGGAGCCATTGAGTACTACTTATTGAGCGGAATGTGTTGTGACATCATTCAGGTTCATGGAAAACTTGTGCGGCGCAATGGTGAGCTATTCGATAGCCTCCTCGACAGGGCTGTCAAGAATGTCCCTTGTTAGATTTAAGTCTATTGTATTTACAAGTCGTTGTGAGATAGTTTTATAGGTGGCATCTCTAGTGTTGTGCGTTAAGGGAGGCTGAGGTGTGGTATAGTCGGAGTGTTGACATCGTCAATCTTGCCTATTAGTATGTATAATAGACGTGAGAACGATAGGAAACATTTCCGTTGAGACTCTCCGACTGATTAGCAGATCGGGGCGCCGTCATGCGCCACAGGGCGACTCAGGAGCGCTTCAACTCTTCGAGATTGGAGCTTGATTCTATGTACGGCCGTCAGCATGCACACAATGTTCGACAATCTGTAGGCCGCGTAGTAAAGTGTTTTGTAGCAGGGTGTGCTTCGCCCGGTGTTTCAGCGCTCTTATTTCCAAGCAATTCATTCAGCAAAGACTATATCCCCATATCATTAACCTTACTGAAGCAGATTCGCCGCATGGATTGGCGTTTTGTTTCTAGTGCAACTATTCCGACGGATTTTGGCAGGTTGTCGGCGCGGGTTGTATCGTAACTAACGGAGGAAAGAATGGCACGGATTGAAGAAATAGCAGGCAAAGGTTCCATGAACATTCTCATCACCACTTCAGAGATGGCCCCTTTCGCAAAGACAGGTGGGCTGGGCGATGTAATTGCAGCTCTTGGCGGCAGGCTTGCGCTTGCGGGGCATGATGTGAAGGTCTTTTTGCCAAAGTATAGTTCAGTATATCAAACCGGTGTTTCCGGGGAGGCTTCTCAGGAATCCTGCGTGATTTCTATCAATGGCGCCGACTATCCATTACGGTGGGAGGTCTATCAGGACAAGAAATCCGGATTGGATGTGGTCTTTGTGATAAACGATGATTTGTATCATCGTCCGGATATATACACTGATCGGGAGACCGGGTTGGATTATCCTGATAATGATGTGCGTTTCATTTTTCTAAGTCAGGCGGCATTGGCGATTGCCAAGCGGATGAAATGGAAGCCGGATATTGTCCACGCCAATGACTGGCAGACTGGTTTGATTTCTGTGTATTTGAAGACGCTTTACGGTGAAGATCCTTTTTTCAAGTGGACTCGCAGTTTGCTGACTATTCATAACGTAGCTTATCAGGGTGTGTTTAAGAAAGAGTCGTTGTTGAAGCTGGGGCTTTCCAGCGAATATATGTTGGACCCTAAGGTGTTTACCCATCGCGGTAAGCTAAATGTTCTCAAGGCTTCTATTGCTTATGCTGATAAAATTAACACGGTCTCCGAGAGGTATGCTTCGGAGATGCAGACGGTTGAATACGGTTATGGACTTCAGCGGGCGATGCGCGCTCGTAACGCTGATTTAATTGGAACGCTGAATGGTGTGGACTATTCAATTTGGGATCCCGCGACCGATAAGAATATTGCTCAGACTTATGACAGCGCGCACTTGTCGCTAAAGGCGAAGAACAAGTCCGCCCTGCAACGTCAGGTTGGGCTTCCGGTGCGTAATAAACATGCCTTGCTTGGAATGGTGACTCGTTTGGCTGAGCAGAAGGGTATTGAGTTATTTGAAGAGATTGCTGATGACGTTCTTGGGCTGGACGTTCAGATGGTTGTTCTTGGCGATGGTGATAAGAAGTATGTAGAGGCGCTGCAGGCTATTCAAGAGCGTCATCCGAAGAAATTTCGCGTGGTTATTGGTTTTGATGACCAACTGGCGCATCAGATTGAGGCCGGTTGTGATATGTTCTTGATGCCGTCATTGTATGAGCCATGTGGTTTGAATCAAATGTATTCCTTGCGTTATGGCACAGTTCCGATTGTGCGCGAGACGGGTGGGTTAGCGGATACCATCATTGAGTGCGACAAAGAACGTGACACAGGTAATGGTTTCGTATTTAAGAATTTCAGTTCTGATGAATTGCTTGAAGCTTTTTGTCGGGCTCATGATTTGTTTATGGACAAGAAGAGCTGGAAGAAACTACAAAAGCGCGGTATGGCCGAGGACTTTTCTTGGAACACCGCAGTCGGCCGCTATGAAAAACTGTATCGCGACACGATGATAGCGAAAGAGCCGCAGGTAGTTTTTGAGGGGGCCACGGCGGTTTAGTATCTCCGTTGAGCTCTCTTAACACACAGTCTCAGTTGAATGAAGAAACTCGAAATAGCTCTTCGTATTACTTTGCCGGGGATGCTCACTTGGATATTGTTATTGGTTTCTTCGGCGTCTCCTGTTGAGAGCATGTGGGGGCTCAACAGCGCCAAGTTTGTTTTTCCTGTTTGGGCGATAATTGTTACTGCCTCTATTGGTCTGCTGTTAGCGCTTTATCCGTTGATTCGTGGTGAGAATGTCACCTCACGGGATAACATTCAGTCGGGTATTCCGCGGATTTGGGAGAAGCGAACAGCGCTTCACCTTTTTGCTGCACTCTTAGCAGGCGTCATATTCTATGCGTTGCGCATTGACACTTACTTTCTTGGTGACGGGTACAACTGGATTTCGAACTTCTCGCACCCGGAATTCTATGTAGCGAAACTCACAGAGCCGCTATCCACGCGACTAGTTCGATTAATACAGCATGTATCTGGCGCCTATGATTCAGAGAGCGCCATTCTATCATTTCAAATACTTTCAATAGGTTCGGGTGTAGTTGCTACATTCTTCGTGCTAAAGCTTCTGGGTGAAGTAACGAGCAGGGCGAATGTCAGGCTCTTGGGACTGGTACTTTGGTTCGGTAGCGGCGGGATGCTTCTGTTTCTCGGGTATCCCGAATTCTACTCACCTCTATGGGCTGCCGGGATCGCGTTCCTGTATTATTCAGTTTCATTTCTTAAGAAATCAGCGAGTTTATGGCCAGCTCTACTTCTTTTTGCGCTTGCGATTTCGATGCACCTGCAAGCTGCATACCTGACTCCTGCGGTGTTGTACCTTATGTATATCTATGGCGTTCGCCAAAAAGTACTTGGCGACTCTAGACGATTCAAACGGACGGCGAAGATGGCTGTTGCCGTAATAGCTGTTTCAGCGCTCCTGAGCTTTGTCGTTTTCTATGACTCAATTAGTGCGTATTTTCTGCCTCTTTGGGTTGGGAGGTCGAGTTCCCCTGATTATGCGATGTTTTCATTGAGCCATATTAGAGATGTTCTCAACTTGGGGCTTATAGTCTTTCCTGGGGTTATTATCGTGTGCCTGATTGGCGGGAAGAGTGTCAAGCAGGAGGATGAAGGAAAGAGGGTTGCGAGATTCTTTCAGCTATCATTAATTGGCTCTTTGCTGTTTCTATTTTCAATCGACCCGGTTCTTGGACTCGCTCGGGATTGGGACTTGTTTTCGTTCACCATTGTACCGCTCCTGTTTCTCTCGTTGCAAAGAATTGAATCAAAGAAGAATCGTGTCCCGCTGGTTGTGGTGATGAATGTGGCGCTCCTGAGTCTGATGGTAACTGGCTCTTTCATTGCGGTGAATGAAAGCAGGACCCAATCGGTTGAAAGGTATCATGAACTGCTCAACCTCTATGGCTCAAAACATCGCGGGGGATGGACCATTTTGGCGGAGTATCACGAAAAACGCGGTGATGTAGAGAGTGGCAAGCGAGTTCGCGAGGATATGGTTAGAACCTTCCCGGATTACGAGATACTAAATGGAGTATTTGTAAATTTTGGCGCCCGGGATTGGAAGGCTGGATTGCGATCGGCAAGATATCTTGTTGCGAGAGATCCTAATAACCCGGACTTCTTGCAAGCTCTCGGCACTGCTCTTTCTCGACTGCGTATGACTGATAGCGCTCTTGCGTGTTATGACAAGATGATAAAGCTTCGCCCATTTTCAGCTATATATCGAATAGAAAAAACGCAGATTCTTTACTACTCCAAGAAGTCCTCAATCGCAAGAGTCACTATTCAAGACGCGCTTGAAATTGAACCTTCCAGCGAGTTGGCAAAAGAATACCTGGGTCGCGTGCTTCTCTCGCTAAATCATGCCGACTCCGCTAAAGCAATTGCAGATTCACTATTGTCTGATAATGAGCAGTCTCCCACCGGTACTTTGCTGAAGTTTCTCTATTACCACCAAGTCGGTCCGATAGATAGCGCAAGGAGCTACTTCACGAGGTATCGGGTAGCAGGGCGCAACCACTACAGTCACCGATCAATTCTCAGGAAGTTCAGCGATCAATACAACTAAGGTAGTCTAGTAGGTCTGTACCGGTCGGGTGGCCCACCTTTCAGGTGGGTTTCTCTTGCCACTATAAGACACCCGATGGCTCCAGGGCATCCATGGCTAACGGGATATTCGCTTCCCCAGTATAGTAACCATAGCTCGACCAGCGCCATTGCCTTGCTTCGGGCGCCAAACCTAGTTTCACTGGATTATTGTGACAGTAGTTTATCTTTTCAATGACAGTCTCTTGTGACCGGCAATTGTGATCATAGCATCTCGGTTGCCAAAAGGCGCGTCGCTGGATCCCGTTCTTACTAATCCAGCAAGAATCCGGGAGTGAGACCATCTTCTCGGCGATTATCGCGCTTGCAGATTTCGATTTCAGAGCGCCAATGACAGGGCCGAGTTTCACTGAATCTGGTGGATGCAGAACCAGATGAACGTGCTCTGGCATTATCACGTAGCCGAAAAGCCGAATTTTATGCTGGATCTGCATCGCTTCCAGCGCCTGAAGAAATGTTTCGATTACCTGCGGCTGTGTAAGTAGTTTGTTTCTCCGATAACAGCAAAATGTCACGAAGCGCGCGGTGTTGAGATTGTCGTAGTGTCGGAGTTTGGGCATAGACACTCTATAGTTTTCAGGCTCACGATTGTCAACCGGTTGACAGTGTGAAATCCTGCGAGTTCTCGTTGCGAGGTGAACCGCCGCAAAACGGACTATTGTCAATAAATGAGAGGGAAACCCACCTGAAAGGTGAGCCACCCCGCCGGAGATTTTAATCATGATGGAGTTTATAATATTGTGGATTTGACCGATGCGATTGCCAGAGTTTTTTCAGGTGGAGCAGGGCCGTTCTGTCAGGATGAGGCTGACTCCAATGGGGATGCTGTTTTTAACATTGTAGATGTGACATTCAATATCAGCCGGATATTTGCCGGGGGCGCCGCTCCGGTTTGCGGGACTACTGGAAACTGATAATCTCCGTAAGACAATAGTTTGTTTGATAGAGCAGGCGTCCGGAAGATTTCAGGCGCCTGCTTTTTTGTATTAGGAGCTTTTGCGAATCAGGAAGGCGGGAGAAGTTTTGCCATTACTATCTCTGAAAGCTCTTCTAGCGTTAGCTTTTGCGCACGTGAGATTGCTTCTTCGCGGAATACTACCCAGCGGTCATGGAAGGCGCAGGGATGAACGTTGCTACATTCTTTGAGCCCCATTACGCATTCGTCCTCTAGATTTGAAAGCGCATCGAGAGATGCAAGGATGCGGTATAGAGTAATTGAAGCCGGATTGACCAGTAGTGAGAAGCCTCCGGTCGGGCCTTTGGTGGAGGTGATGAATTTCTTTTTGACTAACTGACTTAGGACTTTGCCGAGGAAGTGCTCTGGGATACCCAGGCGAGAGGCGATGTCTTTGGCTTTGACCGCTTCACCGGCCGGTAGGCTGGTTATGTATCCGAGGGCTTCAACTGCGTAAACTGTGGATTGCGAATAAATCAATCTCTGAATCCTTTCGACTACTAGATTTGGCTATAGGCAGGTCGAAGAGCGTCTCATGAGTCATAGCTATTTCCGACCGCGTTGTCCGATATATAAGAGTTGTTGAGTGTTTTGTCAATACTTTTGGATTGCCGAGAAGTTCGACGCCAATCTGAGTTGTGGGAATTGCTAATGCAGTGCAACTTAAGTAGTTGTATCGCATACTTAATTAAATGCTTCTATCGGACTCGATAATGGAGATTCTTATGGAAGTGCGAACAGAGTGGGGCTTACTGTAGACCTACGGGATTTATGACCCTGTATGAGTGAATTACTTTTTGCTACATCAAGAGGTGAGATGATTTTGGCCTGGCAAATTGACTTGTATGGGAATATCGGCTACTGTGACTCGTCATGGATTTTTCTATTTCAAATACAGATAAGAATGCGCGACGCGGGATTGTCAAGACAGCGCATGGAGCTTTTCAAACGCCGGCGTTTATGCCGGTTGGAACCGCAGGGGCTGTTAAGGCATTGACCTGCGAGGATCTTGAATCATGCGGGGCCGAGATAATCTTGGGGAATACTTATCATCTGTACCTGCGCCCGGGGCATGAGTTGATAGAGCGCCTTGGGGGGCTGGCGAGTTTTAATGGTTGGAACAAACCGACTCTGACTGACTCGGGCGGGTTTCAGGTGATGTCGCTTTCTGATAAACTGAAGATCAGTGAAGACGGGGTGGAGTTTGCTTCGGTGATTGATGGCTCATTGCATTTATTCACACCTGAGCGCGCAATTGATATACAGCGCTCTATCGGGGCGGATATAATCATGTCTTTCGATCAATGTCCGCCTGCTGATTGTGAACGCGAGTTCGCCGAGGAGGCAGTGGAGAGAACTGCGCGTTGGGCGGAACGTGGTTTGAAGCATTTTGCTAAGCAAAACTCAGAGAATGACACACGGCAAGCCCTATTTGGAATTGTTCAGGGTTGGACCGATAAGGAATTGCGCCGACGCTCAGTGGGGCAGATAACCGGACTTGATTTCCCGGGATATTCTATCGGCGGATTAGCGGTGGGAGAGTCTAAGTCACTGCTAAATGAGATGACGGCCTTTACTACCGAATTACTTCCTGCGGATAAGCCCAGGTATTTGATGGGTGTTGGATATCCTGAGGATATTTTAATGGCGGTTGCCGCTGGTGTGGATATGTTTGACTGTGTGCTTCCGACTCGGAATGCGCGCACCGGTTTGGTTTTTACATCTGAAGGGCCGCTGGTTTATCGTAACGCTACTAATTCTGAGGACGATCGTCCGCTAGATGCGAATTGCGAATGCCGGGTTTGCCAGCGATACAGTCGCGCCTATATTCGTCATCTCTATAATCAAAAAGAAATCACAGCTCACATTCTAGCAACATATCATTCGACCTACTTTTACCAAAACCTGATGTCGGGAATTCGGCAGGCTATTGAGAGCCATTCTTTTACGGAGTTTCGCGGGAAGTTTTTGGAGCGGTATCTGTCGTGATTAGTTTGTTACTGGCTTTTTGCTAATTTCCACGCGAGAGTCTCTCTATGTCATTCATGGCCCAGGGAACCAGGCGCCTCAAGTAACTTCGATGTAGCTTGGTTTGTTTTTCGAAACCTCTTTTGCCCAGTAAGCCGCCGTATAGCTGTATGTGGGAAATGTAGATAGTAGAGTCGAGCTTGATAGCTTGCTCGTAGGCTTTGAAAGCCGGCTCGTATTTCCCGAGGGCCACCAGACATTCTCCGATGAAGTGATAGTCATAGGCATAGTGCGGGGTGGGGCCAAAGCGTATTGATTTTTCAAAATGCTTTAGGGCGCCTTTATAGTCACGCGCTGACCAGCTTTCTATTCCCTGAACATATTCCTGCACAAAGCGCACATCGATAGTTCTTTTGACTTCGCCTGAGTAGTCGGTGTGTTTGCGGAAGATGTCGTTGAATCTACCGCCGAAGAAGAATCCTATTGTGGAATAATTCTGCAAGAACTCTGGATATAGCATCAGAGCGCGCTCGCCGGGGGAGGACGGTTTTATGCTTGTGCTGAAGAGAATATAGTCTGGAGATCGCTCTAAAATATATCCGGCATTGTATTTTCTTTCGCGCCAGGAAGTGACTAGGCCGTCAATTGGCTCTTGCGGATGCCGTGATACGGTAGTGTCTGTGAGACCTACCATGTCGTAGACTGGATGTCCCATCAGCATGAATCCGACTTTACCTATGGTGGATGTTGCCAGCGAGAAGTTTGTGGAGTCATTTGCCAGTAGTTGGGTGATTAGTTTGGCATTGGCGCGTTCGAAGCCTTGTTCTTGTGCGAGCTGTTGTTTGGCGCGGTTGAATGGTAGCCAAAGGTTTAGAGCTAGTGTGAGGGCTACTACGCTTAATGTTATCAATTGATTGCTAAAGAGCGCTCGTAGAGATAATGCAAAAGCCAGATACAGTGGAGCAAGAACAGGGACCAGGAAGCGTCCGATGCGGAGGACATCACCTCCTACTATTACCACATAGGCTGTGTAGAGAAGCGCGAAGATGTATAGCGCTCGTGCGGTCTCGGGAAGTTTTTTGTAGAAGAACGCTGGTAGAATGTATGCGATTCCGAAGAGGGCGTTGCCATTGAGAAAAGTCAGCAGGTATTGGCCGCCTTGTATCAGTTGTTGCATATCCCAACCGGTTTTGGCATAGAACGGATTGGGGAGAATACCGCCGTAATAGTATATCTTGAAGAAGACGAAAGGTAGTGACAGCCCTAGGGCCAAGCCAAGTTGTGAAAGTTCAAAGCGTGGGAGTTTACGTGATTGGAGCAGGGCAAAGAGGGGAAAGAATCCAGCGAGTAATGCGCCTTCGGGGCGGGTTAGGGTTGCGAGCGCCAGCAGTAGCGCCAAGAGCCAGCTTCTTTTGTGCCAGGCGAGAAACGAGAGTAGGGTTAGCGCGGCAAACATGGTAGTCTCCAGGCCAGCTAGAGTCCAATACAGTAAAGGATAGCTGAATGCTACCAGAGCGGCGGCGCTGAGGCCGACGATAAATGTCTTGCTCTTGGGTTCAGTGTTTACTCCGAGTTTTATGGTTACGCCGAGCAGGGTTAGTGAGGAGAGGACACCCAGGAATTTGGCGCTGAAGGTGTAGGTGAGTCCGAGCGCTTTCAAGGTGATAAGCAACATTAGCCACAGGGAATTGGTATAGCCTTCGACACGCTCCCCGATGTTCCAAACCAAGCCGTGGCCTGATTCGAAATTCGCGGCATAGCGAAAAGTTATGAATGCGTCATCCTGAGTGAAGCTAAAGTATTGTAGGCCGACAGCGAATCCTATGGCGATTGCGAGCGCCGATAGAAGCGGTAACAGAGGGATTTTCGTGAGGCTAAATTTCGTCGTCATTGATTTTGGTGTCATACTAATTCGAGAGTTGCCAGTGAGGAGTTGTATGCATGTATTTGCGCTACTTATACATATCACTATTTCACTGGTTACATACCGGATTACCTAACCTGTTGTCAAGTTATTAGGTTTCGGAGGGCTGTAAGCGTTACTGCAGAGAGAAAATCTTCATTGCCAAACTGATATTATGTATTATCTTTTCATCCGGCTCATCTATAGACCATATAGAGGGGCCGTTTTGCCGTCAACAGTTACCTCTATCTATCTGTTTATTCGCAGTTTCATTACTGAATTGATTTCAATCGTCAGAGCCTTTTCGATTATAATCAAATAACATCGTTTTCCACCATAATGTTTTCCACCATGATATTTATTGGAGCCTTTCAATGAGTCATAGCAACTATCGTCCCTTGTTTACCTCACCCATATTCAAAATATTGTTATTGTCCTTAGCTCTTTTTGGAGCGTCGTTGTTAGTGCGAAGCGCTGAAAGTTATGGCGATGGTTCAGGGGATACCGGACTTGCTCCTCATACTTCGGCCAGTCGCATTTATGTTGATCCGAATACAGGGGCATTGAGCGGCGCTCCGGTAGATGCTGTTGGCTCTGCATTGCGGTTGACTCCCGAGTTGCGGAATTCAGTTAGTCGGTCGACTGCTGGTTTGGTAATTGAGGATGGCGCAGGTGGCGGGAAGATGGTGCGGTTGCAAGGAAGGTTTAGGCATCTTAGCGCCGCTACGGCTAATGGTGACTCGGTTAAGTGTTTTGATGGTTCGGGAGTTTTGGATGTGACTGAAGGGACGGTAAAGTAATGAATCTGTCCAGCATATTACGTTCGACTATTACAACACTCGTTCTAATTCTTGTTATTGGAGCTTCAATTAGTTTCACGGGAAATGTGGACGCCGCAACTATTACTGTAATCAACAATGACGGTCCGAATGAAGGGTTTAATGATCCTACTCCATTTACGCCAACAGGCGGGAACCCTGCCACGACTGTGGGGCAAGCGCGACTTAATGCATTCCAATTCGGCGCGGATTTGTGGGGCGCTTTGCTTTCCAGCACAGTTGAAATCAAGGTCGATGCAAATTTCGACCCTATGTTTTGTAGCGCAGGTTCCGCGGTGCTTGGCGGGGCAGGGGCGAATACGGTTCATTGGGACTTTCCGAACGCGCCACTTCCGAACACACTTTATCCTGAAGCGCTTGCCAATGCTCTTGCGGGTGTAGATCAATCTCCGGGCACTGCCGATATTGGCGCGACATTCAATAGTGATTTGGATTTGTCTTCCTGTTTGGGGGGCACATCATGGTATTATGGCTTTGACGCCTCACCTCCTGGAGGGGATATTGATTTTGTAACGGTTGTATTGCACGAAATTGGCCATGGGTTGGGATTTCAGACATTTGTGGATGACGCCACTGGTCAACGTTTTCTGGGGCGGAATGACATGTACATGGTTTTGCTGGAAGATCATGGCGCGAATCCGCCGGATTGGCCGTCGATGAATGACAATCAGCGCAAGGCCTCGGCCATTGGCGATCCGAATCTACATTGGGTGGGCGCGCAGGTAATCGCCGACGCTACGGCAATTCCTTTGACCAATGGTGTGCACGGGGGGAGCGGGCATGTGCGAATGTTCGGGCCAGATCCGATACAGCAGGGTTCGTCGGTGTCGCACTACAGTACAGCAGTTTCTCCCAATGAATTGATGGAGCCGTTTATTACCGGACCTAATCACACACTTGATTTAACATTGTCATTATTGAAGGACATAGGTTGGCCGACTTCCGCTGTGGATACTGACGGTGATGGTGTGCCGGATAATTTGGACAACTGTCCTTCTACCCCTAATCCTTCGCAAATTGATAGCGATGGTGACGGCTTTGGTGATGCGTGCGATATTTGCCCGGGTTTTGATGATAACATTGACTCGGATGGTGACGGTGTACCTGATGGATGCGATGTATGTTTTGGGTTCAATGACCTAATTGATTCTGATGGTGATGGGGTTCCCGATGGGTGTGATATTTGTCCAGGATTTGATGATGGCATTGATTCCGACAGTGATGGTGTACCGGATGGATGTGATATATGTGCGGGGTTCAATGACAATGTTGACTCCGACGGTGATGGTGTGCCTGATGGTTGTGATGTATGCGCTGGGTTTAATGATGCGTTGGATGCTGATGGAGATGGCGTTCCGAATGGTTGTGATTTGTGTCCGGGATTCAATGACAATGTTGATTCAGATGGTGATGGTGTTCCTGATGGCTGTGATGTTTGTCCAGGATTCAATGACAATTTAGACTCCGATGGTGATGGAGTTCCTGATGGCTGTGATGTCTGTGCGGGTTTCGATGATAGCATTGACTCGGATGGTGACGGGGTTCCTGATGGCTGTGATATTTGCGCGGGTTTCGATGACACTATCGACTCTGATGGTGATGGGGTTCCTGACGGATGTGATATTTGTCCGGGATTTGATGATGGTGTTGATTCTGACAGCGATGGTGTACCTGATGGATGTGATATATGTGCGGGGTTCAATGATACGCAGGATGCAGATGCCGACGGTGTGCCTGACGGTTGTGATATTTGCGCCGGGTTTGATGACACTATCGACTCTGATGGTGATGCAGTTCCTGATGGGTGTGATGTTTGTCCGGGATTCGATGATGGCGTTGATACTGACGGGGATGGTATAGCGGACGGCTGTGACAATTGTCCATTGGATTCTAACCCGGATCAGCAGGATACGAACAACAACGGTATTGGTGATGCATGTGATAGCTGTTGTTTGCTTGCCGGTAACGCTGATAATGTTGGTATTGTAAATATAGCTGATGTGACATTTCTGATTGCCAGGATATTCGGCGGTGGACCGGCTCCGGCCTGTGAGGATGCAGCTGATGCCAACGGTGATAACTCGGTGAACATAGCGGATGTGACTTATCTGATCCAAAGAATCTTCGGCGGTGGCCCTGCGCCGGTTTGTGGTACTACAGGGTTCTAAGAAATCGTTTTGGTATTCATAGCGCTATTCATAGAATGTACAATCGCAACGATTTTTCGTCTTAGATAGCATGGGATATTATTTCTTGACTCCTTAGGCAATGTTACTATCTTTTGATAAAGTGGCATTTACTGAATCAGTCACTCCGATCCGATTTCTGAATGCCAGTCATGGCTCATTGTCCCTGCTACTTCAGTTCCGAAAGGGATGATTGTTTGTCGAGGCGAGCCAGGAAGGTGCGGGAGAATGAATTCCAGGTCAAAATCTTTTATAGCAACCCTTGTAGCGCTTGTTGTGGGAGGGATTGTTTGTTCTTTCTCCACTAGTCAGGCCGACACACAAACCTCCCTGATATTCACTGGTGGTGCGGCCGGGGACATGCTAGGTGTTTGCGTATCAGATGCAGGTGACGTCGATAATGACGGATATGCTGATATGATCGTCGGAGCATATAGGGGTGATGCATCTGTGATAGATGTAGGGATTGCATATGTGTATTCCGGGCAGACTGGGGCTGTGCTTTACACATTCTACGGTGAGAGTGAATTGGATGCATTTGGCTATTCCGTAGCGGGCGCCGGAGATGTTGACAATGACGGTTACGCAGACCTAATCATTGGAGCGTACTACAACAGCGTAGGCGCTTCGCACGCCGGTAGAGTATATGTCTATTCTGGCCAAACCGGACTACTGCTTCACACTTTCACAGGCAATGTGGTTAATGACTGGTTCGGCCTTTCGGTTTCCGGGGCTGGAGATGTCAATGGCGATGGGTATGCTGATCTGATTGTTGGGGCTGGCTACACATCTATAATTGGTGGGCGTGCATTTGTGTATTCCGGCCAGACTGGAGATTTGTTGTATACTTTCGTCGGAGAAGCTTCAAATGACAGGTTCGGATATGTTGTCTCCGGAGCTGGAGACGTCGATAGTGATGGATTCGACGATGTCCTCATTGGAGCTCCCTCTAACGATGCGGCCGGGATCGACGCTGGCAGCGCGTATGTCTATTCAGGGAAGACAGGGATTCTGATTTACACTTTCATCGGCGAAGTGGCTTGGGACAAGTTTGGTTGGTCAGTTGCCGGAGGAATGGATGTCGATAGTGATGGATATTCAGATTTGATTGTTGGGGCTCCAGGCAATTCTGTCGGCAACCCTTATGCTGGTCGAGCGTATGTGTACTCTGGACAAAGTGGAGTTTTGCTTTATACTTTTACGGGCGAAGCTGAGAATGACATATTTGGTACCTCAGTCTCAAGCGCCGGGGATGTTAACGGCGACGGATATGATGATCCAATAATAGGAGCGACTGGGAGGTCCTCCCCCTCGTCCACCAATGAAAGCTCCGGTAGAGTCTATGTGTATTCAGGTAAGACCGGCGGGATTCTGTATTTGCTTAACGGTGAGGCGGTGAATGACTGGTTCGGTTTTTCGGTCTCCGGGGCAGGGGATGTCGATAATGACGGATATGACGAGCTGATAATTGGCGCCCATTTGAACGATAATGGGGGAGATCGCGCCGGACGAGCGTATGTTTACCTACTCGGTGATATTTGCTGTGACACTCCAGGTGATGCCGACAATGATGGAAACTTCGATATCGCCGATATCACGTTTGGTATAGCTCGAATATTCAGTGGTGGCGTTGCGCCTGCTTGTCAGGATGCGGCGGACGCCAATGGCGATAACGTGTTCAATATCGCAGATGTAACCTATGGTATAGCGAGGATTTTCGGCGGCGGTTCGGCGCCGGTTTGTGGTACGACAGGTTTCTGACAAAGAATCTACATTGCAAGTCCAAGCCGGGCGGGAGAGACTGATTTCTCCCGCCTGTTTTGCTTGGGTTTACCTGAATGAGGCATTTGAGCTGTAGGGGCAGGAATGTCAAGAAAGGACTTGCATTGTCTATGGTGTCTTCCTATCTTTTGGTGAAGAAAGAAACTCGTGTTCAACTGGCATTACGCTAGTTGATTGAGACAATCGGGAGGAATGTATGTTTGAGACTCATTCACATCAGATTAGAAGGTTTGGGCTTTTGGCTGTGAATTTGACTGTGAGTTTGGTTGTAAGTGTGACTGTGTCAGTTTTGGCATTTCACTCGATTTCATCGGCGCAATGTCCAAGCACGTTAACCGGCGAGATATCTAACGGTGTGGGGCTCGGTATGCAAGTCGGCGCCGCCGGGGATGTTGACGGGGATGGATATGCAGACTATATCGTCGCCACGCGTAATTTCCCGGGGTATCTGTCTGAGATTTTTGTTTATTCCGGTCGTACTAATGAGCAATTGAAGTCCTACAAGCAGATTAACGACTACTATTACCGGAGTAACGTTGGTGGAATTGGCGACATCAACGGTGACGGTTATGGTGATATTCTTATTGGCACGGTCATATTCTCCGGGGCTGATGATGCTATTCTGTATTCGCTTGATTCTCCGATAGTTCCAACATTGTCGTTTGTGGGGATTCCCTTTAGGTCCAGTAAGGTCTTGGGGGATGTCGATGGTGATGGGATTTTGGATTTCTCAATTTCGACTGTTACCAATGATAGCCTTAATCCTGGGATATGGGACGTCATCGTCTATTCCGGAGCGAATCAGGCAGTATTGCATACGTTCACTAGTATTGTTAGTCCGACCGTTGTGTTCGGGCGCAAGGTGGCAGACGCCGGGGATGTAAATGGCGATGGGCATGCAGATATTATGATTCAGGAGTACGGCGATAGTGTCGATCCGACTACTACTTTAATACATGTGTATTCGGGAATTGACGGCTCTGAGCTGTATGTTTTCTCTGGAAATTCCGAGACGGGGAATTTTGGTTTGGCTATCAGCGGGGTGGGTGATATAAATAACGATGGTTTTGATGACTTTGCTTTTGGCTCGAATTTGTTTGATGCTACCAGTAACCAAATCACTGAAGAAGTGCGGGTGCATTCCGGAGTCGATGGAGTTGAGTTAATGAGGCTGGTCAAGGATCCCGCTGATACCTCATTGGCATATTATGGTTGGCAGATTGTTGGCGGTTCTGATATTGATGGCGACGGTACTCCTGATATTGTTGTTGGGGCTCACTATTTTGGTGATACTTTTGAGACCAACACCGGGGCTGTGTTTGTGTATTCGGGAGTTGACGGCTCTCTAATTGGGAGTATGTTTGGAGAGAAGAGCCCTTCGTTCTCTTACGAGTTTGGCAGGAGCGTTGCGGTTGTTGGAGATGTAAATGGCGACGGGCTAGCTGATATATTGGTCGGTTCTTCGAACTTTGGTCAATACTCGGGGACGACTAACCAACCTAACTATCTGAATTCCGGTAAGACATATTTGTTTACTTGCTTGAATCCCTGTTGCGAAGTTCCAGGTGACGCTAATAGTGATTTCTCAATGAATATCGCAGATGTTACTTTTGGTATCAGCCGTATATTCAGCGGCGGACCGGCTCCGGTTTGTCTGGATGGGGCTGACTGTAACGGAGATGGTTCCTATAACATTGCGGATGTCACATACGGTATCTCGCGTATTTTCGCCAGCGGCCCAGAGCCGGTTTGTGGTGGGAATGGGTATTGAGTGGGCAATAGCTACAAAGGTATCAGGTAGCCGAGGGTTACTCTGGCGACGGAGAAGGTTCCGTCGAGGTGTTGGATGCTGAATTTGTCGGGGGCTAGTTGGCGGCGGTATATGTAGTCGGGGTTGGATTGCTGGAAGGACATTTCGAATACGATTTTTTCTTCGAAACGCAGGCCTACAAATACACGGTACCCGAAATTATTTGTCAGGCCGACTTCATCGACATCCAGATTTGTCTTTAGTGAATCACGGCTGGAGTTATCCAAAGTTATGCCATTGAATCCGTAGGTTAGGCCGCCGCCCAGGTAGCTGATTATCCCATCATTGCCAATATACACCAACATATCCGAGCTGATTGTCCAGCTGTTTTTTGTCCCGCTGGGGGCGAAAGGGTCGGTGATAGTCGCTCGACTATAATCGAGTCCTAAGCGAAGAATGTAGGGATGGATGAACAGATACTCGAACTTTGCTCCGGTTTCGAAACCTGTGTTGAGGTCCCGATTTGGGCTTTGGATTCCGCCGTATATATGTATGGAGGCGTCTTGCGCGGTATCGTATACCGGTCGAGTAATCGGGATGATAGGTAATGAAAGTGTCACAGCCATCAATGTTTCGAGCATGTTTATTCCTGTGTTAATTCTTCTCGATTACGTTTCTGCTGAGGGAGTTCGCCTGCGCCAGGGGCTTAAGGCAAAGCTACTTTGCTAACGCTATTTAGAACAGAGCGTTGCCTAATATAACCCGGTTTTTGCTGAAAAGTTTTGATAAAAGTCTTGATAGAAAGTCTGGATATAGGGGCTCCTGCGTTGTCGAACTGCTTTTGATGTTGTTGCGAGGCGCAAAAAAGTATGGGGGCTTGTCGGATGATGCTCTGGACTGCCACGAGTTCTAAAAACGATGCCTTTGGTGGTGGTGTCCACTGGTAAATAGAGCAAATACTTGGCCAGTTGGATGTATTTCGGACAGGTGGTTTCGCTGTTGACAATAGATACGGCGGACTATATTCTGCGAGTCGCTCTGTCGCCCTGTGAGAGGGGGGCGGGCGTTGTGAAATTCTTCACAACTGGCTTGTGTAGAACGAGATGAGCAGGCGGCGGGATGGTAGGCAAAATAGCCTTTTAGGTAGATAGTATCTGCGTCGGTTCGTGAAAACAGACGAGTTTAACAACTTAGGATACAGGTTCAAAAAAACAATAGAATTGAAAACAGAGTCAGGGATTCCAATTCCCGAGTAACTCCCAACCATTAGTGACAGGTAGAACATGGCTGCAAAGAAAGTAAAGACCTACAAGAATTACATCAACGGTGAATGGGTGTCATCACACTCCAAGAAAACATTCGAGAATCGTAACCCCGCTGACACTACTGATGTAATTGGAAAGTTTCAGTATTCGAATGAGCAGGATGTAAACGACGCAGTGAAGGCCGCCAAAGCCGCCTATCCGGCGTGGCGTGCGACACCTGCGCCGCTTCGCGCTGAGATTTTATTTCGCGCCGGCGAGATGATGATTAAGCAGAAAGAGCAGATTGCACAGGATATGACTCGCGAGATGGGTAAGGTGCTCAAAGAGACTCGTGGTGATGTGCAGGAAGCTATTGACATGACATTTTTCATGGCTGGTGAGGGACGTCGCTTGTTTGGCGCAACTACTCCGTCGGAGTTGGCCAATAAGTTCAACATGACGATTCGTCAGCCGATTGGTGTTGTGGGTATGATCACTCCTTGGAATTTCCCGATTGCGATTCCTTCCTGGAAGATTCTACCGGCTTTGATTTGTGGTAATACTTGTGTAATCAAGTCTGCTCCGGATACACCGCTTTCGGTGCATGCGTTGGTTAAGATTCTCCATGACGCCGGTGTTCCCAAGGGTGTTGTGAACCATATTTCCGGCGAGGGAGTCGATGCAGGTCAACCTTTGGTTCAGCATAAGGACGTAAAGATTGTATCCTTCACAGGTTCCTCCAAGACTGGTCGTTTGATTTCTGAATTCTGCGCGCCGACTTTCAAGCATTGCTCGCTGGAGATGGGTGGCAAGAATGTGATTATGGTGATGGACGACGCCGATTTGGATTTGGCGGCTGATGGCGCGGTTTAGGCGGCATTCGGCACCACAGGACAGCGTTGCACTGCCGCTTCAAGGTTGGTGGTGCACAAGAAGGTTATGAAGAAGTTCACCGAGAAATTGGTTGAGCGAGCTAAGAAGCTTCGAATTGGCAATGGTCTTGACGCTAAAACCGAGATGGGTCCGGTTATCAATGAGACTCAGATGAACAAGATTTTGGGTTATATCGAAATCGGCAAAAAAGAAGGCGGCAAGTTACTTTGCGGTGGCAAGAGACTGTCTACCGGGAAATACAAAGATGGCTATTTCATTGAGCCTACAGTATTCGGTGGAGTCACCGAGAAGATGACTATTTTCAAAGAGGAAATCTTTGGACCAGTCACGGCGCTTATCGAGTGCAAGGATTTGGAAGATGCGATTCGTATCGCCAACAATACCACTTATGGTCTTTCGGCCTCGATTTATACTAAGAATGTCAACAATGCCTTCACGGCGATTCGGGATACTTACACTGGATTGTTCTATGTGAATGCTCCGACAATTGGCGCTGAAGTGCATCTGCCGTTTGGTGGCACCAATGATACCGGTAACGGACATCGTGAGGCCGGCCAACAGGTTTTGGATATTTTCTCAGAGTGGAAATCGGTGTATGTCGATTATTCCGGGACTATTCAAAAAGCCCAGATTGACGATTAAGTCAAGCTTTGGTTGATCGGATTTACGGATGCCTGATATGTGAATCCATCTGAGGGGCTCGTTGATAAAGTCCAATATATTATGTGGGGTCTTGATTTTCGCTATTGCGAAAATTGTGACCCCACGATCTTTTCATAGAGATGTTCATAGAGGAAGCGCCGGGTCACACACTTTGGGTGTCAGTGGCACGATGGCGAAAAAATCTGTCGTGGGATGCTACATAACGAGATTCGGGTTTATCAACAAGCTGTAAGGCGGGAATCTAAGTGGGGCAGGCTTGCCTGGGCGCCCGCCTTCGCGGGCGAGACGGTGGTGGTCTGTTAAGAGGGTATTAGTGGATTTCAGCATGTTTGGCAGGGGCTAGTTCTTTGGCTTGGAGCGCATTTTGCGCCTAGTATAGGTTCATACAGACTTGCAGTAATAAACCGTTGGGTTATGTGCGGATTTCACCGATATATTACAGGTGAGGTCGGCGCTTAGGCGCAGACCGGTTCGAAAGCTAAGGTGAGCAGGAGGCGGTTGTTATTGCAATAGCTTTTGTAATGACTGCTCTGCTGACTGAATCATTGATTCTTCGGGCCGGTTTCATCATTTGTAGAAAGTTTTGAGTTAAGAATCTAATATGTCGAACAAGAAAGCAGTCATAGCTCTTGGCGGGAATGCGATTACGCTTCCCGATGTAGAGGACACAATTACCAATCAGTTTGTCAACACACGTTTGGCGTTGAAGGGCGTGTTGTCATTGGTGGCCGAGGGCTATCAGATGGTTATCACACATGGTAACGGTCCTCAGGTTGGCAATGCTCTTCTGCGAGTTGAAGCCGCTGTGGGAAAGGCCCCGGTGATTCCTTTGGGGATTTGTGTGGCTGATACTGAGGGCGGTATGGGGTATATGATTGAGCAGAGTTTGCTGAATGTAATGTATGACGCCGGGATTGTTCGGGATGTTGTAACGTTGGTGACTCAGGCGTTGGTGGATCGCAATGATCCAGCTATTGCGAATCCTACCAAATATGTTGGTCAATTCTACAGTCAAGAACAAGCCGAAAGGTTTCGCGAGAAACGCGGTTGGGTTATGAAAAAAGATGGTGAGCGCGGATGGCGCCGAGTTGTGGCTTCGCCTATGCCGATTGGATTGGTTGGGGCTGAGATTATTCGCAAGCTGGTTGATGATAATGTGATTGTCATTGCCGCCGGTGGCGGTGGGGTTCCGGTCTATACTGATGAGCATGGCTGGCTTGAGGGAATCGATGCGGTTATCGATAAAGATTTGGTGAGCGCGGTGGTGGCTAAGAATATCGGGGCTGATACATTGTTGATTCTTACCGGTGTTGATCAGGTGGCTATCAATTTCAATAAGCCGAATCAGGAGAATATTGACGTTGCACATCTTGATGAAATCCGTGAATTGTTTGAAGCCGGACATTTTCCTGTTGGTTCAATGGGGCCCAAAATTCGAGCGGCAATGAAATGTATAGAAGAGGGCGGTCAGCAGGCGATTATTACTTCCTTTGATTATGCCGCCGAAGCGGTAGCTGGTTCTGCCGGGACTCGAATAATTGCGTAGCGCCGTAGTTGTATTCGTTAGTTGCCGTTTGTTCCTGTTTTTATTCCACCACTTTTCCTTGAAAATTGTCCATCAAGCAACTACTCTCTTGTGAATATGCAAGCAGAAGAAATACATATCTCCGATTCGGCAATTGAGGCTATCTCCAGCGCTGGCTCCATCTATGAAGTAGGCGGCGTTGTTCGTGACCGGATGCTTAATATTGTAAATCCTGAAGCTGACAAAGATTATCTGGTCTGTGGTGTGCCGATTGACGACCTGATAAAGATTCTGCGCAAGACCGGCAGGGTTGATGTGGTGGGTAAGTCTTTTGGGGTTATCAAATATACCGAGTTTGGTAAAGGCGCTGACGGAGAAAAGGTCTCTCGCACATTTGATATTGCTCTTCCGAGAGTTGAGAAAAGCACCGGCTCGGGACATAAAGATTTTGAGGTTGACTTTGATCCGTCTATTTCAATTGAGGATGACTTGCGTCGTCGTGATTTTACGGTCAATGCAATGGCGGAATCTTTGCCCGATAGAGAGCTAATTGATCCTTATGGTGGTCGGGAGGACTTGGAGAAGCGGGTTCTGCGGATTGTTACTGAGGACTCGTTTGTTGAAGATCCATTGCGGATGTTGCGTGGAGTGCAATTCGCGGCTCGATTTGAGATGGAACTGTCTCCGGAAACACTGGAATCTATGCGTGAAAACGCCGCATTGATTAAGACCATTTCAGCAGAGCGAGTGGCTGAAGAGTTGAACAAATTGCTGGTTCGCTCTGCCAGGCCGTCTATTGGTTTTCGTCTAATGCGAGACACTGGGCTTTTGCAATATGTTATTCCTGAGATGGTAGCGTCAGTTGATTGTGACCAACCGGGGCCGTACCATCGATGGGATGTTTTTGAGCATACTTTGCATGTAATAGACGCCGCCCCGCGTAAGTTACGGCTTCGATTGGCCTGTCTGTTTCACGACATCGAGAAGCCACGCGCCAAGCGAGTTATCCCACTTGCGGATCGTGATGGTCCTGATTCGAAAGGGGCCACTTTTTACGGCCATGAATCATTGGGGGCTAATACAGCCAAGCGAATAATGAAGCGCTTGCGGTATTCTCGTGAGTTGACCGATGAGGTTTCGTTGTTGGTTGACAAGCATATGTTTCCCACGGCAGTTACTCCTAAAGGGCTGAGGCGGTTGGTGCGGAAGGTTGGCGTGGATTTGATTTTTGACTTGTTGGATTTACGTCGCGCTGATGTGGCTGGTCAGGATATGGGGGGGAAGACCGATGATGTGGATGAGTTCGAGCGCGAGATTCGAGAGGAATTGGAGCGAAAGCCCCCATTTTCGCGCGGGGATTTGGCTATTGATGGCGAGTATATTATGCGTGAATTCGAAATGACTCCGGGGCCGAAGCTTGGCCAGGTTATTGACGATTTGATGGAAAAGGTTCTTGATAACCCTGAGGACAATACGGTCGAACGTCTGAGGGAATTCGTGGCTTAATTTCTATCAGAATCCGGCGAATAATCTATCCTAAATCTTGCCACAATACCGAAAATAGATTACATCACCAGTGGAGTCTTGTGTCGGTGTATGATACAAGAAATGTAGTGGTGGGGCTTGCCCCACCTTGTTGGGTTTGAGGAAAGCGTCCAGATGAATCGGGACAAGGCGCCCCAAGGGACGCCACTACGGCTGGTTGATGTGCTGGGATTAGATTCGTAGTGGTGGCGCTTGCCCCATCTTGTTGGGTTTGAGGAAAGCGTCCAGATGAATCGGGACAAGGCGCCCCAAGGGACGCCACTACGGCCGGTTGATGTGCTGGGATTAGATTCGTAGTGGTGGGGCTTGCCCCACCTTGTTGGGTTTGAGGAAAGTTTTCAGATGAACCGGGACAAGGCGCCCCAAGGGACGCCACTACGGCTGGTTGATGTGCTGGGATTAGATTCGTAGTGGTGGGGCTTGCCCCACCTTGTTGGGTTTGAGGAAAGTTTTCAGATGAATCGGGACAAGGCGCCCCAAGGGACGCCACTACGGGAAAATAGAATTAGAGAATAACATTACGTATTAACACACAGGGACAAGCAGTATGAAAATCCATGAGTATCAGGCCAAGGAGCTGTTTATCGAGGCGGGTATTAACGCTCCCGATGGCAAAGTGGCGACTACCGCCGACGAGGCTGAGGCGTTCGCGCGCGAAATCGGCGCTCCGGTAATGGTCAAGGCGCAGGTGCATGTCGGTGGACGCGGCAAGGCTGGCGGTGTCAAGTTTGCCAAGACAGTAGAAGAGGCTCGCAGTCATGCCGAGAATATTCTGGGCATGGACATCAAGGGGCTGACAGTTAAGAAAGTTTTGATTACCTCGGCCGCTGAGATAACCAGCGAAGCGTACGTGGGTATCATTCTCGATAGAGTCACTAAGCGGCCGGTGTTTATGGTTTCTTCGGCCGGTGGAATAGACATTGAGGAAGTTGCCGCGAAGACACCGGAGAAGATTCATAAGCTGGCGGTTGATCCGATTGTAGGGTTGCGTGATTTCGAAGCGCGTGAATTGGCTTTCAAGTTATACAAAGACATCAAGCAGGTGCGTCAGGCCAGTGTGATACTCAAGAAACTCTATGAAGTGTTTTGGAAATATGATGCGTCACTAGTTGAGATTAATCCGTTGATTACTGATGGCGATGGTAATGTCGTGGCGTTGGATGCGAAGTTTAACATTGATGACAACGCGCTGTATCGTCAGGCTCGTATTGAGGAAATGCGTGACCTTGACGCTGAAGAGCCGAGTGAAGTAGAAGCGCGCGAGGGCGATCTTTCGTTTGTGAAGCTTGATGGTAATATCGGTTGTATTGTAAATGGCGCAGGACTGGCGATGGCGACCATGGATTTGGTGAAGCGCTATGGCGGCGAGCCGGCGAACTTTTTGGATATTGGGGGGTCCTCGAATCCTCGCAAGGTTGTCAGCGCTATGAAGATTATTCTCAGCGATCCGAAGGTTGAAGCGATTCTATTCAATATCTTTGGCGGGATTACACGTTGTGACGATGTGGCGAACGGAATAGTGATGGCGTTTAAGGAATTGAATCCTAAAGTGCCGGTGGTTGTTCGATTGACGGGCACAAATGAAAAAGAGGCGGCCAAGATTCTCAAGACTGTTCCGATTGACACTGGCGCCACAACTCTTGATGAAGTAGTCAAGCGCACTATTGCGTTGGCTAGTAAAGGCGCTCCGATTGTTGAGCAGGAAGAACTGGTGTTAGCGTGAGTGTATTTATCAACAATAGAACCAAATTGGTAGTGCAGGGGATCACCGGTCGTGACGGCTCATTGCACACTTCTTTGATGAAAGCCTATGGCACAAGTGTTGTCGCCGGTGTTACTCCCGGTAAGGGCGGCAAGAAATTCAATGGTATTCCGGTCTTTGACAGCGTTGCTGATGCGGTTGCCAAGACCAAGGCTAATACTTCGGTTATTTATGTTCCGCCTCCGTTTGCAGTTGACGCAATTTTTGAGGCCGCTGACGCCGGTATCAAGACAATTATTTGCATCACTGAGGGTGTGCCTGCCAATGATATGATGAAGGTCTATGAGTATATCCGTGAGATGGATGTGCGTTTGATTGGCCCGAACTGTCCGGGTTTGATTTCTCCGGGGCAGTCTAAGGTGGGCATTATTCCGGGGCAGATTTGCAAGAAGGGCGGAGTGGGAGTTGTTTCGCGCTCTGGCACATTGACCTATGAGGCGGTCTGGGCATTGACCAACGCTGGAATCGGTCAGTCTACTTGCGTTGGAATTGGCGGCGATCAGGTGATTGGCACCAACTTCATTGATTGTCTTGAGGCCTTTGAGAATGATCCGGCTACTAAGGCGGTGGTTATGATTGGCGAAATTGGCGGTGATGACGAACAGAAAGCCGCGCTATTTGTCAAAAAGAAAATGACCAAGCCGGTGGTAGGGTTTATCTCGGGACGCACTGCGCCTCCGGGAAAACGGATGGGACATGCCGGCGCGATTATCTCCGGTAGCGCAGGGACAGCTGAGGAAAAAGTAGCGGCATTCAACAAGGCTGGGATTCCGGTAGCGGATTCACCTACGGAAATTCCGGGTCTGATTGTTGCGGCGCTGAAAAAGGCAAAAGCCAAAGCCGCGACAAAGGTAGCTAAGAAAGTTACCAAGAAAGTGGCGAAGAAAAAGGTCGCTAAGAAGGCTGTCACTAAGAACAAAGTGGCTAAGAAAAAAGCGGTAAAGAAAGCGACAAGAAAGACAGCTACAAAGAAAGTGGTTAAGAAAGTCGCTAAGAAAATTGTGAAGAAGAAAACCAAGAAGAGCAAAAAGAGATAGTTGAAAGAAATTATGAGCAACAAAACATTGATGATTATCAAGCCTGATGCTGTTAAGCGTCAGGATATGGGTTACATCCTTAGTCGAGTTGAGTCGGCGGGATTTACGGTTCGTCGCTTGGAAATGAAACAGTTAACCGAGCAAGAGGCTAAGGACTTCTATAAGGTGCATGCCGAGCGTCCTTTCTATGATTCGCTGGTGTCGTTTATGACTTCCGGGCCGGTGGTTGTCGGATGGTTAGAGCGTGACAACGCAGTTGAGGCCTGGCGCCAATTGATTGGCGCTACTAACCCTGCCGATGCGGCAGTGGGAACGATTCGTTCGGATATCGCAGAGTCACTTGAGGCCAATAGTACTCATGGGTCGGACTCTGATGAAAACGCGGAGATTGAATTGAATTTTTTCTTTGGTGAAAAAGGATTTTCATTTCAGCGGTTGTTTAAGAGTTTTGTTAGCAAATAGTTTCGGTTTTAGCGGATTGCTTTATCTGTAGGGGCGCCGTTTCGGCGCCCGGTTAGGTTGCGGAGAAGCAGTCTATTGTGTAAAAGAGCCTATTCTCGAAGAGGGCGGGGTGACCCCGCCCCTACAGGGTAGATTGTAGTATGTTTTGTGATTGCCTATATGTGTCAAAGGGGCAGGAATAACAATTTAACATTTCAAGGAAGTATCACACCATGAACAGTAAAATCGGTGTAATTGGAGCTGGCAATGTTGGCGCCTCATGCGCGCAATACATTGCCGAAGCGAATCTGGCGGATGTAGTTCTGCTGGATATCGTTGAGGGTGTGCCGCAGGGTAAGGCGTTGGATTTGACTCAGGCCGGACCGATTCGCGGTTACAACAGTATGATAACCGGAACTAACAGCTATGACGACCTCAAGGGCGCAGACATTGTAATTGTCACCGCGGGTTTGGCTCGTAAGCCGGGGATGTCTCGTGAGGACTTGCTTAACAAGAATGCCGAGATTGTTGGTTCGGTGGCGGAGAACATTGCGAAAGTCGCACCGGATTGTTTTGTGATTGTGGTTTCTAACCCGCTGGATATTATGACCTATCACTTTCGTGTCAAATCCGGTTTTCCGTCACATCGAGTTGTCGGTCAGGCGGGAGTTTTGGATTCGATTCGTTTCCGGGCTTTTGTGGCGATGGAATTGAATGTAGCGATGAGTGATGTTCAGGCGCTGGTTATGGGTGGTCATGGTGATACAATGGTTCCTCTGCCGCGTTATAGCACAGTTTCCGGTATTCCGATTTCCGAGTTGATTCCAGCTGATGAGATTGCGGCTATGACACAGCGCGCTAAAGTTGGCGGTGGTGAAATTGTCAAGTTGCTGGGTACTGGTTCGGCGTATTATGCTCCGGCGGCGGCGTCCGTTGAGATGGCGCGCGCGATTTTGACAGACCAGAAGAAGTTGCTTCCGGCCTCGGCGCTTTGCGAGGGGCAATACGGGATTAATGATCTCTATATTGGTGTGCCGATTATTCTTGGCGCAGGTGGTGTGGAGAAAATTGTCGAACTCAAGCTCACCGATGAAGAGAGCTCAATGCTCAAGAACTCCGCTGATGCATACAAAGAGACTTTGGCGGCCTTAGGCTATTAGTTGTTTTACTACATATTTTGTTTGTAGGGGCGTCGTTTCGGCGCCCTTTTTTTGTATATGAGTCTCACATTTGTGAAATGTTCCTGCGTAGATTTTGGTTTTCGAGTGTAGTTCTATATATTGGTATAGCCTTTTGTGAAAAGGAACATTTTCAATAACGAATATTCGCATCTGATGCAGAAGGAGTTTTTGAGATTGAGATTGACATATTTCTGTAGGCTGGTGGTTGTGAGCGCGGTTTTATTTGGTTCGTGTTACTGCGGTGAGGATGCGCTAGCTCAAAGTGAGTTGTTGAATAATGACCGATCTGCGGCCGGGTTCAGTGGGGGGATGTTAGTCGGGTTAGAGAACACTGTGACTATTACTACATTTACGTTTAGCCTGGCTATACGCGGTCGTTTGGATTTTGGTTTTCAAATCGCTCGCGTTGAAGGAGTGTCGCAGAGGGCTTTAGGAGGGGCATTTCATTTACTGAAACCATCGGAATACTCCCCATTTGGATTTGCCGCTACCGCATCGGTTGGGAATCACAGGGACAGCAAATTCTATGGAGCTGCATTGTACATGCGTTTTGAAGGACGAAAGGGCGCTCAGTTTGTTCCAAGTTTGACTTATGGTACGACAAGCTTCGGCGGTAGGTTCCGGTCGGGACGTCACACTACCATTATTGCGGGTTTTACTCTGACATCTAGGCTGGCGAATGGCGCTCGCGCCGTAGTTACTCCTCAATATCAGTGGCAAGAAGGCCGGGGTTCAATCGTTGGGATTCAATTTGGCTTTTTGTTTGTTGATCCGGATTATGTGAAAAATAATGATAAGACAGATATGAATGACTGGGAAGAGTCAGACCTATGAAGTCGGGTATGATATTCAAGTGCGCTTTTCTGGTATTCTTGTTAGTTGCTTTCGGTGGAAGTGACATCTTTGCTCAGAATGAATTGCTGAAGAGTAGCCAGAATGGGATTTATGTTTCAGGTGGATTTGACCGTCTCAATGACAATGAGTTAACCTTGTTCACTGAGACGATAAGTCTGCTGGTTCGGGGGCGAGTTGAATTTGGCGCAAAGTACACGCAAGTGTATCAAGGGGCTCATTTCAATGAGACTTTTGGCTCTTTGCAGATTATCAAGCCCTCCTCAGGGTTTCCATTTGGCGCGGGAGCGTCAATGAGCTTAGTTAAGGGTGGGCGCGTCGGTTATTTTGGAGGATCGATAAACTGGCGAACTGAGGCTCCAGGTAGAGATCAATTTGTCGCCAAGATAACGGTAGGCGCCACTCGTACGAGGTTCGGAGTTCCAAAGGAGGGAGCCCGCCTTGCAGAGAGCGCAAAGCGCAATGATGTGGATAATGCTCTGACTCTCGGTGTCAGCCTGATTGCCTCAAACAGATTGACCAATGGTTTACAGTTGACAATCAGTCCCCAATACACATGGCAAAGGCACATTGGCTCAGTTGTGGGGTTGCAGATTGGGATACTTCGTTTGGATCCTGATCCGGTTATTAACTAGGTTTGAAGAAAGGAAGACGCAGGGTATGGGAAGTAGAATCTGGTCAAGAGTAGTGTTTTTCTTTTTATTGTTTGGAGCAGTAGACAGCAAAACTCTTTTTGCGCAGAGTGAGTTCTTAACTGACAGACAAAGTGGCGTTACTGTTTCCTTTGCCCATGCGGAGTCCATAAAAAGTTTTCTGCCGGGGCGGGTGAGATCTTTTGGTGTGACCGGTACGATAGAGGATGTTGTAGACGTGGGTTTCTCTTACTCGACTTTTGAGAGAACCTCACCTGCAAAGACTTTGAGTCTGGCAGTACACTTCAATTCGAATGCTGCGAGGGATCTCCCAAGGTTTGCAGTTGTGGTCCAAACTAACCCTGCGCTTGATAACTCTTTCTTGGGCGTCGAACTATACGTGCGTAGTAGCGTTGGGCGCAAAGTTGCGCTAGTTCCAGCGATTACGGTAGGAGTCTCTACCGTAACATCTGAATTCTCTGGTTTTCGGACAGAATCTACTTCACAGATAGGCGGTAGTATTGGTCTTGGATTCGGATTCTCTTTTGCTAGTGGTTTGTATCTTACAGTTGCTCCTGTGTATAGTTTCTTGGGAACAAGTACAGACTTTATCGGGGTTTCAACTGGATTAATTTTTCACGGCAAAAAGAAAGTGCGGCGTAACGCTAATTGGGATGAGTTATCCTATGCGGATTGATTCAACGGAAGTTTGTCAAAGAAGGGATGAGTGGTTTGAGTTTCTCTAGATGTGTGATTTCGTTTCTAGTTGCTGTGGCCTTCAGTTTTGCAGGAGAGCCTGCCTCGGCTCAAAGTGAGTTTTTTGAGAAAGGGCAGTATGGAGGAGGTGTGAGCGTTGGTGTGTTTGCACCCGCCTCGAAGAGTTCAACCAACTCAACAGTGACCACATACTCTGTTACTGCTGATGATAGAATCGATCTAGGATTCACTGTCTCTTATTCGGAAGATCAAGACCAATCACAAACGGTATTCAACGTTACTTTACAGCTCTCTCCCAACACCAAAGGCGGCGCTCTCCAGCCAGCCGTAGTTGTGGCCAGTGGATTGGCGAATGATGGGTATTTTGTAGGTTTCGGGCTATCTTCGCGGGTTCAAAGTGATAGGAGTTTTGTGCTGGTTCCTTCTGGGGTGGTTGGAGTTGTCCGAAGCAAACAAGGTCGATATGGTTCGAGGGAATCGACGGTTGCGGGAACGCTAGCGGTTGGGGCGGGGTTCAAAGTAGGGAAGTACGGTTACTTTACTGTCACGCCACAGTACATATTCACATCTAGTGATACAGATTTAAGCGAGGTTGGAATTTCTCTTGGATTCCTTTTGCATGGGAAGAGCACTAGATAGACTATTGGTATAATAGCAATCTACTCCTATTATAGGAGTTGGATGAGAACCTCAAAGAGTAGATGGTTTTTGGAAAACTATTTTAAGCGAGAAGAGCAGAGTGAACGTAGAATTAGTCATAGGTGTATCCTTCAGTTTGGCAGTCGGCGGAGCTATTGGCTGGCTGTTGGCTTCACGCAAGGCCGCTTCAGCTAGCGCACGGGCGGAGCAGGTTATCTCAGAACGTGATGAGGCGCGCAAGGATTTTGATACTTTGCGCGAGAAGTTGAGTGTGGCCGAGCAGGAGAAGGCGGCGGCTTTGGCGCGGAATGTTGAGATTGAAAAGTATGTAGCCGAGCAAAAGAAGACACTTGATGAAGCGCAGGTGCGTCTTACTGACACTTTCAAATCGCTGGCGGCGGATGCTCTTAAGGATTCTAACAAGAGTTTTCTTGATTTGGCAAATGAAAAGTTTGCCAAGCTCAAGTCTGAATCAGAGTCGGATTTGAAGGCGCGCGAGAAGGCTGTTGAGAATCTGGTTAATCCACTTTCGAAGGCGCTTGAGGAGTATCAGAAGGAATCCCAGGCGATCGCGGAGAAGCACTCTAAGGAAATGGGTAAATTCGACGAGCAATCACAGACACTTGCTCAAAGTATTCTGAATCTACAAAGTGAAACCGGCAATCTTGTCAGCGCGCTAAAACGTCCGCAAGTACGCGGTCGCTGGGGAGAAATCGCTCTCAGGCGCACCGCTGAGTTGGCGGGAATGATAGATCATTGTGATTTCTATGAACAAGTCAGTGTCAATGTCGAAGAAGGTCGCTTGCGTCCGGATATGATTGTGAGACTTCCCTCCAGCCGGGAGGTTATAGTGGATTCAAAAGTTTCATTGATTGGCTTTTTTGAGGCTCTGGAAGCCACCGATGACGAAGCCAGAACGGCGGCGCTGAAACGTCATGCCAGCCAACTGACACGGCATGTCGACCAATTAGCTTCGAAAGACTATGCGAGGAATTTTGATAAAGCGATTGATATGGTTGTCATGTTTGTTCCCAATGATTCTTTTCTGACGGCGGCAACTGAGATTCGACCGGAATTGTTGGAGTATTCTGCGTCGAAGGGTGTGTTGATAACCACTCCTTCATCGTTTATAGCCTTGCTCAAGGCATTTGCAGTGGGTTGGCGCGAGGCTCAATTGACGGAGAATGCGCGTGAGATTTCAATCCTTGGTCAAGAATTGTATGACAGGATGTCTACTTTGGCAGAACATTTCGACAGAGTTGGGAGTTCTTTAGAAAAGAGTGTAGAATCGTTCAATGCTGCGGTGTCGTCGATTGATGCGCGAGTGTTTTCCTCGGCGAGAAAATTCAAGGAACTTGGCATAGGCGGCAAGAAGAGCATAATTGAAATAGAGCAAGTGGATAAGCGGCCGCGTAAGGTGACACAGAAGATCCCTCGTGAAGAGACTGTCGAAGCGATTAAGGCAGTGAACATTGAAGATCATAAATAATACTGACTAGGATGTAGACATGGCTTTCATTAAGTATATCAATTACGATGACGCAGACGAGCAGCAGAAGAAGGTTCTCGAAAAGTATGGCGGGGCAAATCGTCAGCCTGATAATATCATTCGGGTGTCGAGTGTTAATCCTGCGGCGATGGATGGGCATGTTGCGCTCTACAAGAGTGTTCACAGGGGTAAGTCGCCGGTTTCGCGTTTGCAACGTGAGATGATTGCTGTGACGGTTTCGGGCATCAATGCCTGTCACTACTGAGTGACACATCATAGTCGGGGCTTTATTGCTCTGGGAGGGTCGGAGACTCTCATCGCACAAATTGCAGAAGATTACACCTCAGCCGAAATTAGTGACGCAGAAATGGCGATGTTGGGTTTTGTGGCCAAGTTGACTCATGAACCTTGGGAGATGACTGCCGAGGATACCGAGATATTACGGGAGCATGATTTTGACGACCTTGCGATTCACGATATTACACAGGTGGCAGCGTATTTCAACTATGTGAATCGTATTGCCGACGGTTTGGGAGTTGAGTTAGAAGAGAAGTGATAGATGGGTTGTTGATTGTTGTACTATTTAGGGGAGCTAGAAAAGTATGAGTGTTACACCAAAAATTTTGGCCTTTGCCGGAAGCGCTCGCAAGGGCTCTTTCAATAAGACATTGGTAAAGGTTGCCGCTGAGGGCGCCAGGAGCGCCGGGGCGGAAGTTACTTTTATTGATTTTTGTGATTATGTATTGCCGCTTTACGATCAGGATTGTGAGACAGAGCAGGGAACGCCCAAGCAATCTCTCGAACTAAAGAGCTTGTTCAAAGCGCATGACGGTTTTTTGATTTCATCGCCGGAGCACAATAGCGCTATCTCAGCTCTGCTGAAAAATGTAATTGACTGGGTGTCACGTCCGGCAGAAGGCGAGGAGAGTCTTGAATGTTTCAAGGGGAAAGTTGCGATATTGATGGCGGCTTCTCCGGGCGGACTGGGAGGGTTGCGCGGTTTGAACTCTGTGCATTCGATTCTCTCAAGTTTGGGGACAATTGTTTTGCCGGATCAGATGGCGATTTCGGCGGCTCATTCGGCGTTTGATGAAACCGGAGCGTTGAAGGACAGCAAGAAGCAGGAGCGAATAGAGGCGCTGGGAGCTACTCTAGCTATTACTATCGCGAAACTGAAAGCCTAGTTGTAAGTAACTAGCAATAGAATGCAAAAAGGCCGCCGTTAATACGGCGGCCTTTTTGCATTTGTAGCATCACGTAGTGAGCTAATGGTTGACAGCTAGTGGTTGACAGCTAGTGATTGACATTGTGCGGCGAGTGACTCATCGGTCCGCTTTGCGGACTGACACGGCGCAGGCCGTCGTCCTTTCCGAAAGCCATGATGCCGACAGAGATGAAGTTCACGAATGGCACTAGCATCATGAACCCCATTAGTGATGACTTGCCGAGTTTACGAGCAACTTCCATCCAAAGCATCGCGAAGAATACGAAGTTTGCAATTGGAATCATCAAGTATAGGAACCAAATCCCGGGCTTTTCGGCCATTTTGATTATCAGCAAGGTGTTCATGATTGGCACCCAACCCCACCATGCGATATCTTCATGGCCGAGCTTCTTGGCCATTGTTACAAATGCGAATGAGAAATACACATAAATCGTGACCATAAACAGCATAAACATCATACCGAATGCTTCGCCGCCTGCAGCTCCTGTGTTCATCATTTCAGGTTCCATTGTCTCGTTACCTCCCCAAAAGTTAAAGTTCCGCAATTACGCGTCTCTAGGTTTCTAGTTTCAACGGTGAAGTAAAACGTGATGAGAATTGCCTGGTGTCTTGTTAATATCGGCCAGCATTTCTATCGGAAACACGCAACTATGAAATTTGAGAGGCAGTGGAGATGTGACGGGCTGTAATGCCTGACCTGGCGGGCGGTTACGCCCGTACTGGCGCTGTGCAAATTTTGAGCTATCTTTCGTAAGCGCTCAAAGAAATGCGCAATTGGATATGATATTGTTCTAGAGAATGGAAAAGCTGTAGTGAAATCAAAGCTGGAAAAAGTGTATTTCAGGATAGCCTCATACTTTTTGGCTGTTGGGGTTTTCGGATTTTTTCGTACGGATTCAGTGGTACCGCTAATAATCACCGGAAGCGCCGGGTTGATTACTGCGCTTTTGGGTATGCGCGTTAAGAGTGGTTCGCTATTGGTGAGGAATCTTGGCTTGATATGGTTTGCCATATTCGCGTTGGCCTCGCTTTACAGCGCCTTTGGGAGTATTAGCGCACATACTCAGGCAAGGCCCGAGGCGGTCTACCTGTTTCTCTCAATGGCCCTGCTTTGTGGGGTAGCGTTAGTCTACACATTGAGGGATTCTCGATTCACTCAAAATAGCGATTCCAATTAGCCCGACAAGTGGATTTCTTGACTTGACGCGCTTAGGGGCATAGCTTCCGCGATTACCGGCGGCCGAGGGGGCTGTTATTGGAGGTTAATCCAATTTCGATTAGAACTCTGCCTGCCGGGAGCTACTAGAAGAGGCAACGACTAACAGGAACACAGAAGATGTCAAATGTATCACAGAATCCGTTTGCAATAGCTCAGGCGCAGTTGGACAAGGCCGCCAAACTTCTCAATCTTGACGAGGGAACCCATCAGACTTTGCGTGAGCCATTACGCGAATTAGTAGTTTCTTTGCCGGTTCGTATGGACAATGGTAAGGTGAAAGTTTTCAAGGCTTTTCGAGTTCAGTATAATGACGCTCGTGGAGCTACCAAGGGGGGAATCAGGTTTCATCCTGAAGAGACGATTGACACAGTGCGCGCATTGAGCGCCTGGATGACCTGGAAGACTGCGGTGGTGGATCTGCCTCTTGGCGGTGGTAAGGGTGGGGTTATTTGTAATCCCAAGGAGATGAGTCAGGGCGAACTTGAGCGTCTCAGTCGCGCCTACATACGTCAGGTCGGTAGGATTCTTGGTGAGAAAATGGATTGCCCGGCTCCGGATGTTTACACCAATGCTCAAATTATGGCATGGATGGTTGATGAGTATTATTGGATGAACGGTGAGAATCAGTTTGGGATGATTACCGGTAAACCGCTTGAGCTTGGTGGCTCGGTGGGACGTCACGACGCTACCGCTCGTGGCGGCGTGTATTGTGTTCGTGAAGCCGCCAAGAAACTTGGGATGGATGCTAAGACCACAAGTTATGCTATTCAGGGTTTTGGAAATGCCGGTCAATATGCGGCGTTGTTACATCAGGAGATACTTGGTGGTGGAAAGTTAGTTGCTGTTTCCGATAGTCGTGGTGGAATTTATAATCCCGACGGACTGGCCCCGAAGAAAATTGTCGCACATAAATTAAAGACCGGGTCGGTTAGCGGGTTCCCGGGGGCAAAAGAGATTTCCAACGCTGACCTGCTGACACTGGACGTTGATTTGCTTTATCCTGCGGCTTTGGAGCAGGTGATTACCGAAGCTAACGCCAACGATATCAAAGCCAAGATAGTTTGCGAATTGGCGAACGGGCCGACGACGCCTGAGGCCGATGAGATTCTGCATAAGAAAGGTATTTTTGTAATACCTGACTTTTTGGCGAATGCCGGGGGAGTTACCGTTTCCTATTTTGAGATGGTGCAGAACCAATACAACTACCATTGGGATTTAAGAACAGTGTATGAGCGTTTAGATAAGAAAATGACTGTTGCCTTTGCCGGTGTTTACAAGATGTTGGAAGACCGCAAGAGTGATAATCTCGATATGCGTACGGCGGCATATTTGGTTGCAGTTGAGCGTGTGGCTACCGCGATGAAATTGCGCGGTTGGGTCTAGGTCGCTAAAATCATCCCTTGATAGCTACTTAAGGGAAAATTCCTACGGGAACGGACTCTTTGGGCTTGACGTTGTATAATCTGATGAAACAGCCTCCCATAGGTTGTGAGATTGGTTGTGAGATTGGTTGTGATATTGAGCGCGTCTTGGGAATAGGATATTTCCTTGAAGGTTCGTCTCAGTTGTCGCTGGATTCTGTGGGAGCGGATTCTTGCAGTCTTGCGTTTAATCCAGGATTTACTATTTGCAGCAATTCGCCCATGAGATTCTCTAATAATATCTGCCTCCGAACTTCACTGATTATTTGTATAGCTTTGGGTGTTGTCTTTGCTACAAAAGCGGAAGCGGCGCCATTGCCGGGTAATGGGGGATACTTGAAAGTGGGTATCGGTTATAGTCCTTTCGCTCGAACAGCTTTGGATGTTACCGATATATCAGTCACTTCGAGTGGTGTGGCTCCTTCGATGGTGGTTGGCATTGTATGGGATCACTACAATTCAATGGATATTCGCTGGCAAACGGTTCTGCTTGCTGAATCCGGTGATGCGAGGCAGGGCTATATTGCGCTGACCTATACAAGATACTTACGGAAGTATGGCCCGGCCCCTTTTTTTGATATTGGTTTCGGATTTCAGCATGGTCCCTCGGTGGGGGGTGTATCGCGTGTCAATTTTGAGACTGATGATGGATTTGGATTCACCGTAGGCGCCGGGCTTCGTTTTAACAAAAAGCTTGAAGTGGCTGCAGACTATAGTCTGGGTTCTACCGGAAGATTCTTTTCTGCCAATAATAATTTTGATTTTTCATATCAGCAATTAGCATTTTCATTGCGCTACACGCTGTTGGGCGGGTGAAAATGAAACGTTCCCCAAAATCTAATTGGTCGTCTTGCCTTGGTTTGACGCTATGTATGTCACTGATGATGTCCGCGTCTGATCTTTTCGCTGATGATAATGGGAGTGATCCGGGGAGTCATAACCGGAGATTTTTCGGGGCGGACATTGGAGTAGTTGAGCCTATTGGAAGCGCTGAAGCGTTTTTTCTGCCAAATACGATAGCTTTTGCCGAAGGCGCTCCCGAGCCATTTGCTGATTTCTTTAGCGCCGGAATAACGACCAATTTCTATGCGGGAATAATGACCGAGCAGGGTTTTGAATCTTCGGTGTCATTCAAAATCACCAAAGTAAACTATACGAATCTAGCTCAAGGTATTATTCAGGCTGAGACCAGAGACCTGACCACCGGCGGTTCCTATAGTTCATATTTGCTGGGATCGCAGGTGTATATTGGGCAACGCATGCAACCGATTTCCAAGAGTAAGGAATCACTCTATTTTGGCATTGCCGCGGATTTCAGCACGCTCAAGCACTATTCAAATCTGGCAGTTGTTCCGGATGACCAGACTTTTAGCGTGAGTTTTATTGCAGGTGAGGAGATATTGCTTCTCAATGACAAAAGTACTGACCGTTTATTCACTTTTCGGGCGCAGATTGAGTTTGTAGCTTTGGCCAGCTCGGAGCGGGCGCGCTATATAGGTCTTACTTTTGGATTTAGGCAGTATTTCCCGTAGGAATCTCAGAATCGGAGTTATTGGTCTAGTTGCGAGTGTTAGTTGACTCATTTGGCAGATCGGATGTATATTAGTTATTGAAGCGCGGTTAGGGGTATTCCCGGACTGCGCGCTGTTTTTTGGCTGTGAATACTGTTTTGGGTTGTGAATATATAGCCAAATCCAATTGGAAACATTTGCTGACTAGCGGCATACAATGATTTGCGGCAAACAATGCTTTGAGGCAAATAATGCTCTGAGCTGAGTCGGCGTACTTTAGCAAATACTACGTTAGTAAATATCACACACAGCAGAGTCTATTGGTTGTCTCTTAGTCTCTGCTGGATTAACAGAAGGATTGAAGGATTGAAATGAAAACTGGAAACAAGTATTGGACAAAAGCTGTGTTAGTTGGCGCTTTGGCGTTGACGTTGGTGGGTATTGGTTGTTCGTCATCACAGGCTGAACGTGAGCCATTGGCCGACACGCCGCAAAAGATGGAATTGATAATCGCTTCTGCTGATTCTCTTGGCGGGAAGAGTAGTATGAAGAAAGCAAAAACAGAAAAGAAATCAGAAAAGAAAGCAAGTAAGAAGGCTATGGAAGGCAAGTACGAAGCCGAAGTTCGCAACGAAAAGAATCATATTGTCAAACTTGAGACCAACTACGGTGATTTGGTGCTGGAGTTGTTTCATGATCTCGCCCCGAATCACGCCGATAGTTTCTTGGCGCGGGTTGAGGATCACTTCTATGAGGGAACAATTTTCCATAGAGTTATCAGCGGGTTTATGATTCAGGGCGGTGATCCTACCGGAACCGGTATGGGCGATCCCAAGCGACCGGGTTACACACTGAATGCGGAATTCTCCAAGGAGAAGCACAAACGTGGAATTCTTTCAATGGCGCGCTCAAATGATGTGAACTCAGCGTCAAGCCAGTTTTTTATCTGCCACAAGGATGCGCTATTCCTCGACAACAAGTACACCGCTTTCGGAAATCTTTTGCAGGGGTATGATACGCTCGATAAGATTGCCGCAGTAAAGAAAGGCGCCAATGACCGTCCTTTGGAAGAAGTGAAGATTCTCAAGACCACGGTTATCAAATAGTACAAGAATAATAGGACAAGAATTGGTTGTCGTTTTATTGGCGATAATGCTGTTCTGTGAATAAAGATATAGAGTGACAGGCAAGAAGAAACAGAAAGCCGAAAGCGCCGCGAGTTCTGCAGGAGAAAGTTCATTTACCAAGCGGTCTATTGTGATCTTGGGGTCGACCGGTTCAATTGGTCGCTCGACTTTGGAGGTGCTTGATGAACATCCGGGGCGCTTTGAGGTTGTGGCGCTGGCGGCTTATTCTGATGTGAATCGGATAATCGAGCAGGCGGCAAAAGTTCATCCGAAGTATATCTATATGGGTGACCCTGTTGCCGCTGAGTTTCTACAAGGCGAGCCGATTGGCAGAGAGTGCGAAATTCTCACTGGCAAGGAGAGCATAGCGGCTTTGGCGGCATTGCCTGAAGTTGAGATGGTGGTGAATGCGCTTGTTGGCGCTGCGGGGTTGATGGCTTCTTTGGCGGCGGTGGAAAACGGTAAGTATTTGGCTCTGGCTAATAAGGAATCACTGGTAGTTGGTGGCTCCCTTTTTGAAGATATCGCCCAGCGAACCGGCGCCAAGATTTTGCCGATTGACTCGGAGCATAGCGCCATTTGGCAATGCCTGTCCGCAGGTCGTGATAGTGAGGTGCGTCGTTTGATTCTCACCGCTTCGGGTGGACCGTTTCGTCAGTTGGATAAGAGTGAGTTTAAGAATGTGACTCGCGAGGCGGCGTTGAACCATCCTACCTGGAAAATGGGCCCTAAGGTTACTATTGATTCCGCGACTTTGATGAACAAAGGATTGGAATTGATTGAGGCGGTTTGGCTTTTTTCGATTCCGCCGGAGATGGTGTCAATTGTGGTTCATCCGCAGTCTATTGTGCATTCGATGGTTGAATATATTGATTCTTCGGTTGTGGCGCAGATGTCCGCTCCGGATATGAAATTACCGATTACTTATGCTCTTTTTTGGCCGGAGCGTTTGCCCTCGGAATTTGGTCGATTGGATTTTTCGGAATTAGGGGAGTTGACTTTTGCCAAGCCGGATATTGAGAAGTTTCCAGCGATAAATCTGGCCTACAATGCGGCAGTTATGGGCGGGACAGCTCCGGCGGCGCTTAATGCCGCAAATGAGGTTGCAGTTGATGCGTTCCTGTTGGGGCGTATAGGGTTCACTCAAATAACCGACATAATAGAAAAGACGCTGATGAATCATCAGGTGGTGGATAAGCCTTCTTTGCTGGATATTATGGAGGCGGATAGTCGCAGTCGGGAACTTGCAGAGACCTTTGTGAATTGACTCCATAAGCGGGAAGCATCCCAAGAGAAACATGACGGTCGCAGGTTTAGAAGATTAAGACAGAAGATTAAGATTGCGAATCCGGCAAAAAACTGCGTAACTGATGCGTCCTGATAATTTGAACAAACCAATGAATAGAACCGTACAAGAACTATGTTAGCCACACTATATACAATCTTATCTTTTGTTGTCCTGCTTGGGGTTTTGGTATTTATCCATGAGCTGGGACATTTTCTAGTTGCCAAGAAAGTCGGCATTCGAGTCGACCGTTTTTCATTAGGATTTCCGCCCAATATCTTCTCCTTTAAGTGGCGGGAGACTGAGTATAGTATCGGGATGATTCCCTTGGGCGGTTATGTCAAGATGGCCGGCGAGTCGCCCGATGAGGAATCGACTGGCGCTCCTGATGAATATGCTTCGAAGAAAGTTTGGCAGAGGTTTTTGGTAATTTTCGCCGGGCCTTTTATGAATTATGTGCTGGCGATTTTTGTAACCGCAGGTTTGTTGTTCGCTTATGGAATTCCAACCACCAGCCCTGATGAGGCTACAATTGGTCGTGTGGCTCCTGAAAAGCCGGCGGCATTGGCGGGTTTGCAGGGCAACGATGTAGTTATCGCTATTGATGGCGCTCCGATTAAGAATTTTGAAGAAATGCGGATGGTTGTACAGCCTAATGGCGGCAAAGCTTTGCAATTCACGTGGCTTCGCGGAACTGACACACTGTCCGGCGAGATTGTGCCGCTTCGCAGTCCTAGCGCCGGCCCTGATGGTGTAGTTGATACAGTGGGTCGAATTGGTGTTATGGCTAAGGAAATCTATCCAGGTGGAATGGGTTTTGGCGAATCAATGGCATTGGGATTTGAGGCTACTAATAGGATGATTTGGCAGATTCTGCTGTTCTTGAAGAATCTAATCACTGGTAATGTAGCGGCGAATTCTGTTGGTGGGCCGATTTATATCGCTCAGCAGTCGGGGGCCGCCGCTCAGCAGGGTTTATTTGCCTTCCTGCAGTTGATGGCGGTTCTTTCGGTAAATCTGGCGGTTTTGAATGTGCTTCCGATACCGGTGCTTGATGGCGGGCACATGGTTTTTCTGGCGCTGGAGAAACTCAAGGGCTCGCCGGTGACTATTAAGGCTAGAATGATTGCTCAGCAGGCGGGGATGTTCTTCTTGCTAGGATATATAATATTTGTTTCATGGAATGATGTAGTGCGCTGGCTGGGATAGTCAGGCGCGACACTGCTATAAGCGTCCTATAACTAGAGACACATGTATGAAACCAACTAAAATGAAGCCCAAGAAGAGGCCGTCACCTCCCCAACCTCCTGAAGGAAGTCAACAGGAGTTCATTTGGGAGAACCTGAAAATAGTCATTATTGCATTTGCAATGGCTATGGTCATAAAGACTTCTTTGGTCGAAGCCTACAAAATCCCCAGCGCCTCAATGGAAGATACACTGTTGGTGGGGGATTTTCTTTTGGCTAACAAGTTTCTTTACGGCGCCAGGCTACCGATTGTTGGCTGGCAACTGCCGGCGATTCGCGACCCTGAACCGGGAGATGTTTTTATTTTCCGTTACCCGCTTGATCCTAGTGTGAATTACATCAAGCGCTGTGTGGCCGGGCCGGGACAAACGGTGCATGTGGTTAACAAAGTTTTGTATGTTGACGGCAAGGTGTTCAAAGATCCTGATGGCGTGAAGTACACCCAGCCGTTTGTGAAACCCAATCTGCATCCCGCTCCTAATGGCGCTGATTGGAGACAGCCGGATAATTTCGGCCCTTTCAAGGTTCCGCCGGGGCAGTATTTTGCGATGGGCGACAATCGTGATAATTCCTCGGATTCTCGTTTTTGGGGGACTGTGCCACGTGAGAATGTTTTGGGCAAAGCGATGGTGATACATTGGTCCTGGAGACCTGATGACAATTCGCCGGATATTGCCCTAGATGACCCGCTCTCTGTGCCTCAGTTGGTGCTCTATAATACCGCGCACTTTGTCCAGCGAGTGCGCTGGGGACGGCTGTTTAGCCCGATTAACTGACGCTCTACCGAATCTTTTCAGTCACAGTGGCTTCTCCAAACCAGGCTATGCTCTTTAGCTTGACAGTCTACATGGCGCCTTGTACTCTAGGCGCATGATAACCTTCAGAACCGACAATCTCGCAAAGCGTTTCGGAAGTCGTGGTATCTTTCGTAACCTGTCTTTCGAGGCGCATACCGGTTCGGTTATCGCCTTGACGGGGCCTAATGGTTCCGGCAAATCTACGCTTTCCAAGATACTAATGGGTTTGTTGCCGGCCAGCGCCGGGACTATTACTGTTACATCTACTATTCCATCTGTTTCAGAAGATTCTGTGAGTCAGGAGCTTTCACTGGCCGAGCGAATGTTACGCACGGAGGCGGTTACCCCCTATTTTAGTCTATATGACGCTCTGACCGGATATGAAAACTTTGCTTTCTTTGCTCGCTTGCGTAATAAGGATTTCGATGTGAAGCATGCTGAAAGTTGGTTGTCGACATTCGGGCTGGCGGGCAGGGGAGATGACGCTGTCGGGAGTTATTCTTCGGGGATGCGTCAAAGGATGAAGTTTGCTATCAGTTTTGCATTGGAGCCGGAGATACTGTTTCTGGATGAGCCGGCCAGTAATTTGGATCAAAGTGGCAAGGCGATTGTTTTTGAACAGGCGCAGAAAATCAAGAGTAACGCTTTGATATTTTGGGCGACTAATGAGCCTGACGAGTTGCAATATGCCGACAAGGTGGTGCGACTTGTTTAAGCAGGCGCTGGCAATTGTCGCCAAGGATTTGCGCGTTGAGTTTCGCACTCGCTATGCGCTCAATGCGCTATTGATGTTTGCACTGGTGACGCTTGCGGCGGTTTCTTATACAACCTCAGAATCTTCTTCTATTGCCGGTGACTCAAATCTGCTCTCTGCATTGCTTTGGATAGTGTTGTTTTTTTCAACCATGACAGGCGCGGCGCGTTCATTTGTTGCCGAAGAGGACTCACATACCGCTCCGTTGTTGCGTTTGGCCGCCAGCGGGACGGTTGTGTATTGGGGAAAGTTTGTTGGCAATCTTATGCTCTTGTTGGCTTTGGGGGTGGTTACATTTCCTCTTTATGTCTTTTTGATGGGCGCCGAAACTGGTAATCTCGGATTGCATATTCTTGGTATAACGCTTGGAGCAGTCGGGCTCAGCGGTGGGGCAACTATTGTCGCGGCGATTGTGGCGCAGTCTGCGGTACGTGGGGCGCTCTTTACTGCGCTTTCTTTTCCGGTGCTATTGCCTTTTTTGACACTAGCTATTCAGATAAATGCGGCGGCTTTCGCCGGTATGCCGATGGCGGAAGTGGCTCCGCAGATTATGGGATTGGTGTCATACTCGGGAGTGTTGATTACTACTTCCGTTTTGCTTTTTGATTCAGTTTGGCGTTGATATGGGATTATGGAAAAACAGATGTATTGCAGGAAAGCATTGAAGTAGAACATTGAAGTAGATAGAACATAAAGAAACACATTGATTCCCGGAAATGAGAATGTATATTCGAAAAGGGCGCATTGAGTCTACTGTTTTCTAAGCAGAGCAAAGAGTTACTTTGTCCGTTACGATTCGGTGACAATTGTTGCAAAAAGTTACGGTATTGTTGACCCTGTAGTCGGCGAAGATTACCGCAAAGATAGAAGTGGATGAGCGCCGATATAGTTAGAGTAGAGTAGAGAAGATAGTAGTATAAGAGTATCGAGAACATATTATGGTCCATCAAGAATCACATACTATTGCGAGAATTAAATCACGCGCGCGTTTGCGGGTGGTTATGACTTGGGGATTGTTTGTCCTTATGACAGCGGCAATTGTTGCAGTGTTTTTGACACCTTCGCCAATGTCTAAAGCGGCGGCGCTGGTTACCGGCGATTTGAGTGTCGACCCGTCGAAGATTTATCGGATAATGTATTTCCATGTTCCACAGGCTATCACCTCGACTGTGGCGTTTATTATGGCCATGTATTTTGCGGTCAGATATTTGATGACGCGCTCAATTGACAATGACATCAAGTCATTTCGCGCCAATCAGACCGGAATGCTCTTTGCGATATTGGCGCTTATTACCGGTTCTATTTTTGCGCGTTACACCTGGGGGTTTTGGTGGGATTGGGGTGAAATCCGCATGACTTCAATGTTTATTATGACGCTGATGTATGGCGGCTATTTTGCCTTGCGCTCCTCGATACCAGATACGGAGAAACGCGCTTCACTCTCGGCGGTTATGTCTGTTCTCTTTGGTTTTGCGGCTATTTTCCTGATGTTTGTGGCGCCGCGAATTGCCGCAACCAGGCATCCTACCGATTCGATTGTAGATAAGTCTGGCGACCCCATGATGTCCGCTTTGGTGGGCGCTATTTTCGGATCGTTCGTATTGGCGTATGTTGGTTTGTATATTTGGATATGGGGGATGTCAGTGAGACTTAGCCGAATTGAACACAGGCGCGCAGAAATTGAAGTTGCAGAAAGCGGTATTACCCCGGTGGTCGAGGATGTCAGATCCGGTATGTAAGTTGTATCTGGGAAGAAATCAGTATTGGTTGAAATAAAGGGATATTTGCTATGGATTCAAATATTATTGTAATGTTGGTGACTTTAGTCATCTGGATTGGTATTTTCGTGTATATGAAGCGGGTAGACTCCCGAATTTCGGAACTTGAGAAATAGGGTACAGGCTTACGGCCAAATGTTTGAGAAAGATAAGGGGAGCGTATGAATGCAAAGATGATGATAGGATTGTTACTGATTGCCTCTTTCCTGGGGCTAGGTGTTTATTCATTTGTTGACCATCAGGTGGCTTCGGTGAGTATTGCACAGGCGAAAGATTCAGACAAGACTGTACAAATTCAGGGTGTGGTCGATTTTGAAACAGTGAACTACGATGTTGATAAGAAGCAAATGACTTTCGATTTACTTGAGAAAAGCGAAACGACAAACGGTATTGCCGAAAGTCCTGAGAGAGTGACCATTATTTATCCTGGCGAGATTCCAGGTAACTTTGATCAGGCAACTTCGCTTACCGCCATTGGCCAAATCAGCTCCGATGGTTTTGTTGCTGAGACTATTTTGGTGAAATGTCCTTCCAAGTATCAGGGCGAGGATGGGGAAGAAGAGTATGACACGGATAATATGGAAACCAAGGCATATTCGGCTCCTTCATGATAGCGTAATCGTTTTCTTTCGATAAACTCGGTGATATCACGCCGGCAGGTCTTTTGGCCTGTCGGCGTTTCATTTAGTGTCTGGTTCCGCCGACAACTATCTTTAGGAGCGGTCAAATGAAGAAAAAGTATTCAATCATAGAACAACCCATACTCAAACAAGTAATGGCTATCTCGTTGGTTATCGGACTAGTGATGGCGCTGCCCGCCGGTGGTACGCAGTTTGGTTTCGATCCCTCGCGTGGATTGGTTGAATTGGAAGCTACTGTCAATGGATATTTGACTGGCAGATTCGGACTCGACACGGGGGCTGACAGGTTCTATCTCGACAGAGAGTTTGCCAAGCGTGCGCGGATAGCCATTTCTGAAGATGACAAAACCAGGATTGTGCGTGGTATTGATGGAGATTCAAGAGTGGGATATGCCACTCTTAGGTCATTCGATATTCAGGGTGAGCGAATATACAATGTCCCGGTGGATGTTATCGATTTGAATTCATTATCCGGGGGAGATTGGAAGGCTCCCGATGGTCTGATAGGTTATTCGGCCCTGCGTCGCTTCTATATTACAGTTGATTATCCGAATAAGAAATTTGATCTCTATACGCATGAATTGAATTATTCCGCAGAAGAGGTGATTGGAATTCCATTTGATTTGCAGGGGCATCTGATTGTGGTCAATGTTTCCATCAACGGCTCAAAGCCCTTGAGGTTCTTTTTGGACTATTGCGCATCGATGACGATAATCTCCCCCGATGCGCTTGCCAGAGTCGGTCAGAGTTTTCCGACCGGTGACTACAGTGTGGCCGGGGAAATGAAGATTGTCGGTGAGAATGAGATTATCACTCACAATGTTACATTTTATGCGAGATCGTTTAGCGACCTTGGCAAAAGCTACAATTTTACTGGAATCGATGGGATTCTGGGATATTCATTCCTTGCCTCGCACAAAATTACCGTTGATTATCGTCGCGAATTACTACTTTTCCATCGCTGAGCTCGATTCAACTCCAGAGCAAATCATATCGCCGAAATCTTGACCTTGGCGAGGTTACGGGCTTATACTGCCTGCGACAATGTCCCGGCGCTGAATCGTGATAAATTGTAATCAAGGTATGCGATCAGCTAAGAGGGAAGTTCGGTGAGAATCCGACGCAGCCCCGCTACTGTATGCGGCTACTGAAGAAAGCAATTTTGCCACTGGAGATCTTACGCTCTGGGAAGGCGCTTTCGATAGAGGCCTGACGCCGCAAAGCCAGGAAACCTGCCGTGATGCAACTTTCAGTCAGGAAACTCCGCGCGGGCGGTTGTGTGGCTTATGCGAATAATCTCATACTCGCATCAATTGTGTAACTCCGGCAAAGTTTTCTGATTCCTATCAGAAAGGAGTGATTTCAGATGAAATCATTCTGTAATTCAAGTATTACCAAGGGCGCCACGAGGGCGGCGGTCTTGGTTCTAACGATGAGCTCGCAAGCGCTGTTTGCTAGTGAGGCAGACACTACCGATGTACCCACTAACGAGGTATACCAACTAGATGGCATTGTTGTTGTGGCTAATAGTGAAGTGACGCCGATGCGTGAGGTCGGAAGTTCGGTAACGGTAATAACCGCTCAAGAGATTAAGAAATCTCAGAAGCAGTCAGTCACCGAAGTCTTGCGCACGGTTCCGGGGTTGGATGTAGTCCAGACCGGAGCGCGCGGCGGGCAGACATCGGTGTTTATGCGCGGCGCCAATTCTGGCCATACACTAGTTATTGTCGATGGCATCGAGATGAATGATCCTTCATCGCCCAATGGGGCATTTGATTTTGCTGATTTGAGTGTGGATAATATTGAACGTATTGAAGTTCTGCGTGGCTCGCAGAGTATCCTCTATGGCTCTGATGCAATCGGTGGGGTTATCAGCATAATCACGCGCCAGGGTGTTGGCGCTCCCAAGTCAACTTTTAGCGCTGACTATGGCGCGTATTCAACTTCGAAACTCACCGCGAGAACCAGTGGCTCGAACCTGCGCACTAGCTATTCATTTAGCGCTTCACGCACCGACACTAAGGGGTTCTCCGCAACTGACTCCAGGCTGAATAATGAATCAGACGGATTCGGTTTGACCTCACTTTCAGGGAAGCTGGTCGTGCGTCCTAGTGAATTCTCACAATTGAGATTTGTAGTGCGTTCATCACAGTCTCAGACCGAGATAGACAAGTCCTTTAGTAGTTTTACCAATCCGGGGATATTCGATGATATTAATAATGTTCAAGACTCGCGTAAATCGTTTCTCAAAGCTGAGAGTGATGTAACTACTTCAAATGACGTGTTGCGGGTTAAGGCCTTTGCGACTTTGGCTAACAACAAGCGCACAGCTAATGATTCACCGGATCCTGTGTTCGGGCCGGGTTTTCAATCATCAAGTTATGACGCAGAGACATCCCATTTTGGATTGAAGGGGGTCATTACTCCTCTAAAGCGGCAACGTCTGATAGTTGGAGTAGAAACCGAGCGCGAATTGCTATCTCAAAGAACAGACTTCGGGTTCGGCGCTAGCGCTCTTAATGGTCTCAATGTGCGCACTACTGGCGTCTATGGGTTGGCGCAAGTTAATGCAGGTGACAATGTTTTTGCCACCTTTGGAGTAAGAAACGATAACCATGACTTGTTTGGCAGCAATACCAGTTTTCGCGCCACCGCTACTTTTGTGATACCAAGAATGGAAACGCGATTCAAAGCGTCCTTTGGAGACGGGTTTAATGCTCCATCATTGTTTCAACTGTTCGACCCGTCATTTGGGAATATGGCTCTACAACCGGAAGAAAGTGAAAGTTGGGATGTGGGAATTGAACAGAGATTTGCAGATGATGATGTTTCAGTAGGTGTCACTTGGTTTCATCAATCAATCAACAATATATTCGGTTTTGACCCGGTAACATTCAGGACAATTAACATAGCAGCAGCTAGAAGTGAAGGGGCAGAAATGTTTGCTGAGCTTCGCTCAGGCAAAGTTACTGCACGCATAGACTATACCTACACTGATGCAATTGATAAAGCCGACGGCTCATCCTTGTTGCGTCGCGCACGGAACAAAGTCAATGCGCACATGACTTATACTCATGATGAATCCACCAGCGCCGGATTTACTTTCCAGCACGTGGGGCCAAGACCGGACAATAATTTTGAGGTGTTCCCTGCAGAGAGGATTTCACTTGAAAGTTATACATTGGTTGGGTTGACAGCGCAGAGAAGAATTGTCGAAAATGTAATTGTGACTGGCCGAGTTGAGAATCTCCTTGATGAGAAGTATCAGGAAGTGTTGCACTACGCAACCAGTGGTCGGGCTTTGTATTTCGGTATACGTTATTCGCTATAATGTACGCTGTCGTAGTGGCGTCCCTTGGGGCGCCTTGTTTGAGATATTTGGAATGCCATCCTGAAAGTTGTCTTGTGGTTGGCAAGGCGGGGCAAGCCCCGCCACTACGGCTTTAGATTTGTGGAGCCTGTGAATGCTTCGCGCCATTGGTTGGGGTTGGTTTTGATTTGCTTGACGCTCACGAGTCCTGATATTTCCTGACGGGTCGGAAGGTTGTTGTTGACTGCTTGTTGGATACGGGCGCGTAGCGCTTTTGCGAAGGATAGAGGTGAGGTGATTGGATAGCGGTACTCTGGCGGGAACAGCTCAGGATATGATAGGTCATCAGGTACTATCGGTATCGCGCCACAGGCTACAGCTTCCAAGATAGAGAGGCCGTAGAATTCCTGCGCAGTGGTTGACACTACAATATCAGACTTTGCTACCAGCGCTTCATATTCTATGCGTGACTCAACAAAGCCGAAGTGAGTAATCTTGCTAGCAAGCTTCTCACGCGCTTCATTGAAGATTTCAGGCGCACGGTCAAATTGTTCGCCTAGTACAATTAGTTTGAAATCAAGGCCGGCATCGGCTAGTGAAAACAACGCCTCGAAGAATACTTCGGGGCGTTTGTCATGTTCCCAGCGATGATTCCAGAGAACTGTTGGCGGGTTGCCTCTAGGTTCGTCGTGGTTCGGTGTTACCATTAGTGGTATAGGGAAGACTGCTGATTTGCGGGTTATCTCTTCGAGTATGCGCGCCTTATCGAGTGTCACTGGCAATTGGTTCAGGAAAGTTGTGGCGCCATCGAGGAAAGTCTTTCGGTTGAAGTCACTGTTGAACAGTACCGAGTCTGCCGCCAATGCGGTTGTGATACTGGTGTACATGATTTGTTTTTCTGAGTCAGTGATTTCGGTGCGAAACGGATAGTGAAACTGGTTTTCATGAAAGTAGGACACTACGTGTCCTGTTCGTAATTGTGGAGAAAGAACTAGTAGCTCTGTTAGCGGTGTGAGTGACCCGACCAGTAGTATGTCATAGGCGACATTAGGGTCTATCATCTGTGAAAACTGCAAACCCGAGAGTCTGCTACGCCATTTCCATTGACGGTCCGGCAAAGTATGCACAGTCCAGTCCCAATCGGTGAATAGCGCTTGAAGCGCATCGACCAGCGCCATGTGCGAGAGACAGGCGAAGGGTTCTAGGAAGAGGGCTTTCATTTTTGGTCGGGTGGGTTATCGCGGTCGCCCTTTCGAGCGGTTACTCTGCCGCTCAGCCAGTCATGGACTCCGGCCTCTTTGGCGCAGGCGCTAATGCTCTCGTGTAATTGCGGATCACCTTGCGCCTGTGTTGCATCTATTATAGCATTGAGCGCGCGGCTTTGCCGGCGCCAATAGCCGAAAGCCAGAGCGCCAACACTAATAACCAAAACCAAACTTCCGCCGTAGATTGCATATTTGAGTCCGACAAAAGTTTTTGACTGCGCGAAGGTCGTATCGACTTGGCGTATACGAATGCGCAGTGAGTCAGTTACTTCGACCATAATCTGATGAAGAGCCGGTTCGAGCGCATCACGTAGTCCTACGACTAATCCTTCAACCAAGCGTTTGCCTAATGTGTCACCTACTGCGGCGAAGGCCCCCGGTAGGGTTCGACTTAGCTCCAGCGACAATTCACGGGCGGTGTTGCGCGCAAGTCCCGGGGCGCGGCCTTCCAGCAAATCCAAGTTTTCTGTTAGTAGTTGGCGTACGGATTCGTTTAGTTCGGTTCTGATGCGTTTGGCGAAGCGTAGGGAAATGCTATCTGAAACTCCGGTGATAGCAGTTGTTAAGCTGTCAATTTGTTCGCGTACCGGTTCCATGACAATTGACTGAAATGTCTTATCCAGATGTGCGCTTGCTGTGTCCAGGAGTCGTTTCTCTAAAGCCAGTAGGGTGGAATCTTGTTTTGTCACCACTTCCAAAGCGCCAGCCCCGATGCTACGTCCGACTGAGCGCCCCGCGAAGCATCCGGAGGCGCCGAGACCTAGCGCTAAGAGAAAGCTGTAAGCGATGAATCTCATTTGAACTTCTCCAGCTCTGCCACAGCTAATGTGTCTACCAACTCATTAAACTCATCACCGGCGTGGCCTTTCACCCACTCCCACTGGATCTCGTGTACCTTCGCGATTTCGTCTAATTCCTGCCATAAGTCTTTGTTGATTACTGGTTTCTTGGCGGCGGTTTTCCAGCCGTTCTTTTTCCAGTTGTGAATCCAGCTTTGGATGCCGTTCTTTAGATAGGTTGAGTCGGTATATAGTGTCACACGGCAGGGGAGTTTGAGCTTCTTTAGCGCTTCGATAGCGGCCTTTAGCTCCATGCGATTGTTGGTTGTGTTTTTTTCACCGCCGCATACAGTGTCACGTTTGGCGCCAGAAATCAAAGCCGCCGCCCAGCCTCCCGGGCCGGGGTTACCACTGCAAGCGCCGTCAGTGTAGATGGTCACTGACGGCGCATCTTTCATGTCTTCTTCTGCCATCTATAGCTATTCGCCACCTTCATCATGGTCATGATCTGCGTCATGACCGGATTCTCCAGATTCGGAATGGTCTCCATCGTGCCCATCACCGTCATCGTGGTCAGCGCCTTCAGCATGGTCGTCGTCATGGTCACCGTCGTCATCATGATCGCTTTCCTTTGGGATTTCCATTTGGTAGCGAGAATATACTTCCTTGATAGCGGCGGAACTTTGCTCTATCCAGCCAAAGAGCTGTTCCTGCTTTTCACCCTCGATCAGGGTTCCCCAGTGCATCAGGCGATATGAAAAGAGCGGCATCTCGCCCTCTGTAACGACCTTTTTTAGTTCTTCTAGCTGGGCCATTTGTGTTGCGTGCCCACCAAAAGGAAATCCTTTGTCAAGATCCAGATGCTTGCGAGCCTCTTCGATGTCATCGTCGATCATCTGTTTGACAATCGGCAGAGAATGGTACCAGGGAAACTCGGTTTGGGCGCTGTGACAATCATAACAACTGTTCTTGAGCATTGGTTCTACGGCGCTATAGGACATTCCTATCGCCGTATAAACACTATCAAGCGAGACGCTAAACAAGGCGAGTTTCTCATTGGTCTGTCCTGTAGTGTCTACAACCGGAGGCTTTTCAGCGGATTCATCGTGTTTCTTGCCTCCATGTGAGTAGCCTGCGGTTACTAAGGCGCTCCATAGAAGTAACGGCGCCACGATGACTTTCCACTGTTTGATGTGTCTGCTAAATTGGTTTTTCATGAAAACTATCCTTTGGTAAAAGGGTTATTTAAGATATTTATCGAACCATTTGGAAATCCAATGGAGACGCGCGACTCGTCTGTCGGGACGTCCATGACGCGAGAGTCCGTGCGGTTCATCGGGGAAACGCACCATCTCAACTGTCTTGCCCAGCCACTTGAGTTTTACAAAGAGTTGCTCTGCTTGTTCAATGTGGCAACGTAAATCTTTTTCGCTGTGAATTATCAATAGAGGCGTTTTTACATTTTTGCCAAGATAGGTGATTGGCGAACACTTGCGATAATTCTCAGGGTTTTCCCAGGGTTGGCCGTCGAATTCACGGTATAGTTCATAGCCGATATCCGACGAGCCTACAAAACTGGCAAGATCAACAACCGAGCGCTGAGTTACTGCGGCTTTGAAGCGGTTGGTGTGGCCAATCGCCCAGTTCGTCATGTAGCCGCCGTAGGAGCCGCCGGTGATTCCGAGTTTGTTTTGATTGACGAATTTCAAATCTGACAGATAGTCAGCGGCAGACATTACATCTTTGTAATCCAAATCACCCCAGCCGCCACATATAGCCGCCGCGAATGTTTCGCCGCGTCCGTTGCCACCGCGCGGGTTGGTGTAGAAGACTACATAGCCTTTTGCCGCGAGGTAGTTCATTTCATGGAAGAATGTGTTTCCGTATTGTGCGCGCGGTCCGCCATGCACTTCCAGGATCGCCGGGTAGCGTCTATTGGGATTGAAATTCGGGGGGAGTGTAAGCCAGCCCTGCAAGCGGGTGCCATCGAATCCCTTGAACCATTTCTCGGTTGTGCGTCCCATGTTGATTGACGAGAGTTTTGCGCCATTGACTGAAGTGCGCTGTTGCATTTCGCCGTCACTATGATACAGAGGCGGGATAGTGTAGAGTTCAGGCGTGCGTTTCAAGTCTGACATCACTATAGCCGCAGTTTTGCACTTTCCATTCAGCGAGAAACTCTTGACATGCATCGGGCGTTCGGTCACACGTGTCGGTTTGCCGCCGGAGCGCGTGGCGTAGAACAGATGTGTATTGCCGGTGTCACTGGCGAGGAAATAGATTCGTTTACCGTCGGGAGAGAACTTCAGCGCTCCTGAGAAAGCAGGTTCACCTGCGTCGCCGATAGTTTGGTCGGTGGCGTGACGGTCAAATTTGGCGATTATGTTTTTGGCGCTGGTTGAACCGGAGCTGGGCATCAGCCAGACATGAGTGTTAGTGACACCCCAACCGTCATCGACATTGTCATGTCCGAGGAACGCCAGTGTCTTGCCGTCAGGAGAAAGCGCCAGCGCCATTTTGGGGCCGACTGGTGATTTTAGTTTTTTGACTTTACCACCGGATGAGGGGAATACGAAAATATCGGAATAGGCTCCGTCTCGGTCTTTGTCCTTTTTGTCGCAGGAGATGAAGTAGACTTTTTTGCCGTCAGGGGAGAGAGTTGCCGACTCGTGATTCAGTTTGCCGCGACTGACTTGTTTGGCTACGCCATCTTTTGTAGCAACGCTCCATACGTGAGTCGGAGCCTGAGGGAGGTAGCCTGCTCCGTCGAGACGGTAGAAGAAGCGGGTGATGTGGCGATACAGAGGCTCTTCTCTCTTCTTTTTCTCGTCAGGTTCGTCGAAAGAGTCGCTTTTGGTGAAGGAGAAGAGCAGACGTTTGCCATCGGGAAACCATTGCAGGCCTCCGAAAGAGCCGTCAAGTTCTACAAGTTTGCGCTCAGATCCGCCATCGGCGGACATAAGGTAGATAGCGCTTTTCTTATCTCTGGTAGAGACAAAGGCCAAAGTCTGTCCATCGGGGGACCAGACGAGATTGCGGTCGGTTACTTCTCCGAAGGTGTATTGCTTGCAGGAGTGTCCGTCGATATCGTGAATATGAATGCAGGTGAAGTAGCGCCGGTGTTCATCATTGATGGTTTCGACCGTATAGGCGATTCGCTTTTCGTCGGGGCTGATGGCCGCTTCGGAAACCAGCTGGAAATCATACAAATCCTCAGCTGTCAGGGAATGTTTGGTACTCTTGCGGGACACTCTATTTTTTGCGGCCTTGTTTTTTGAATTCTTAGCTTTCGCTTTGGGTGCCATTTGGCGATTCCCTTCATTTTCGCTGATTCGCCGATTCGAATCAAACACTTTGAGCAATGTAGGGCGTTTATAGCGACTGGCGCAAGTGTTTAGCTGGAGGACAGTTACGCAGAGCGTTTTGGTCGGGATAATTTGAATACTAAATTGTACAGTTTTGGTTGCCTGTTTGGTGAACTTTCATATATTAGTGGCCGTTATGCTAGGGGGCTGGTATAACATGCGATTGTCGGTGGCGATAGCTAAAACGCAAAGAGCTCCGACTGAAAATCATCAAAACAGTTCGAATAATAACAGCTTCGTCTAAGCCCTTGAACAAGAAATACTCGAAGTAACTGAGCAGGAGAATCACTTTGGAAACGCTGGAACTAATAGAGTCAGTAACACATTACGACACCAAGAACAAGAAAAAGGCGCCGGCGAAAAATGAACGTTTGGCGGCTTATGCCAATCTTACGCCTGCGGATGTAAAGAATATGCTTCGTTCGATGTTGCTGGCGAGACGTATTGAGCGTGAGGAGAAACTATTACTTCGTCGCGGGTACACGAGATTTTTTATCGGTTGTGGTGGCAAGGAATTAGCTGATGTAGCTATTGCTCAATTTACGACTTTGACAGACCCGTTTATCGGTTACTATCGTGACAAGGCTTTAGATATACACCGCGATCAGAGTTTGGTGCGTGAGAAAATCTACGAAGCTATCGGCGATGCGCGTGGTCGCGCCTCAGGTGGTGTGTCAATTCCGGCTCATCCGGCATTTCCAGAGTTGAGTATTCTACCGACAGCGTCTTCGACAGGTTCACAGGCGATGCCGGCAATGGGAGTTGCCTGCGCTATCAAGAATCCGACTCCGATTTCGACTGAGTCAAAGTATCCGGGAGGGGCTTATCCTAAGGATGCGGTGACCGTATGTTCTATCGGTGATGGCGCTACTTCATCGACTGAGTACCATCGCGCGGTATTCAATTCTGTGCAGGACAAAGCCGCTATTGTTTGGAGCATATTGAACTGTGGTTGGGCGATTTCGGTGTCTGTTGACGAGCAGTATCCCGATGGTGACCCGACTACTCAATTCAAAGGTTACGAAAAGTTGGGATTGAAGATTTATCACATCGATGGAACCGATATCAAAGACACGCTCAAGCAATTGCCTGAGGCGATTCGCTACACCCGCGAGGGCAACGGACCTGTCGTTATCAATTTCAAAGTTACCCGCGAGGGGAGCCACTCAGGTTCTGATGATCAATCATTCTATATGCACCCTGATGAACAGGCGTGGCATACTGAGAATGACGCTATTCTCAAAACCTGCCGGACTTTGATTGAAGATAAGATTGTCACTAAGGATGAGATCGCCGAGCTATGGGATGAGTTGGACAAAGAGGTCTCAACTATTTCCGCTGAGGTTTTGGAAACCTACCAGACCAAGACTCCGGAAGGGATCTTTTCGAAAGTTAGCAGTTACGATTGGGAAAAGACTCAGGCGACCTGGAGCAAGTATCGCTCGGCAATGAAAGAGTCACGCGAAGATCTCTTTAAGAAATTCCACAAGGCGGGTTATTTTAGTTCACCTGAGGTTCCAGAGAAACAGGGGCCGATGACGTTTCGTCATATTGTGAATTACACGCTTTTTGATATTTTTGCTATGTCCACTGATGCAGTCATGTTTGGCGAGGATGTCGCTGACTGGTCGGGGCGTATGATTAAAGAGAAGAAGTTGCGCAAGAATATGAAGGGCAAAGGTGGTGTGTTTCTGATGAGCAAGCATCTTCAGGACGCCTTCGGCAATGATCGTTGCTGGAACACCTCGTTGGACGAAGCCGGAATTCTTGGTCGGGCTATTGGTCATTGTTTCCAGGGGCGTCGTCCATTGCCGGAGATTCAATTCCTTGACTATATGTCACCTGCCTATCAAGTGCTCAAAGATCGTATAGCTACTATGAATCAGCTTTCGAATGGCCAGTGGTCATTGCCGATGGTAATCCGCACCACTTTTGGCGGATATAAGCAGGGCGCTGGCGCATTCTGGCATTCTGAGTCGAATATGGGCACCTGGATGCAGATGCCTGGATTACAGATTGTTACACCGTCGAATGGCCGCGATGCGGCGCTGTTGCTTCGCACCGCATGGGCCTCGGATGATCCGGTCTTGTTCTGTGAGTCAGTGGCTTTGTATAATCGTCATGATTGGGAAGGAATTCCTTTGGAGACCGAGTATCCTGAGATTGATGAATTGCTGCCATTTGGTGTTGGAGCTACGTATTTGGCTGAGAACACTGATTGTGCGATTATCACTTACGGCGCGACCGTGGCTATGTCGCTCAAAGTTGCGGAGATTATGCGTGAGAAGGGTGTTGGAGTGCGGGTAGTAGACTTGCGCACTTTGGCTCCGCTTGATAAGGACATTATCCGCAAGACAGCTGAGGAATGTGGCAGAGTGGTAATTGTCACCGAGGACAGATTCCCCGGTGGTTGCGGACCGACAATTTCAGCGGTTATCACCACTAGCGAAGCCCTTGACTCATTGGAGGCTCCGATAAATATCGTGCATGCGATGAATGCGCGAGTCGCGTATGGTAGCGATGGTGACGATGCGTGTTTGCCAACGATTGATAAGATTGCAACGGCAGTCAGCGAGACGGTTAACTACTAAAGTCCCATATTGTATAGACATTTGGTCTTTTGAGCCGCCTTACGGGTAGTATTTGTATACTACCGATTGTGAGGCGGCTCTTTTTTGTGATATTCCAGGGGCTCGTCCTGCGAAGTGTAGTTGGCGTATAGAGTAGTTTCTAATTGACTGGCGCGGTAAATCGCCCGAAGTTGTCGTAGCTGGTCGACTAGTCGATACTTAGGGATATAAGAGCGAACGTATTAGATAATACTCAGCAACTAAAAGTAATGTATAGAGAAACCCTTAATCCCCACCTTGACTCGAGTAGGGGCATCCAAAGCATCCACCTACTCTGGACTGGCTTGATACTGTTGACAGTCCTACTCTCGGTCCTACAGTTTTTTGTGAACCCGACTTTCCTAATCGGCGGCCTAATAGGTATTGCCGCCGGGGCATATACGATGACTCGCCCATATTTTGGCCTATTGTTGTATTATTTTATTATGGTATTGCGCCCTGCGGAACTTGTACCGGGACTTCAGGCGGCGGGGATTGAGAAGATAGTTGTTGGTATGTTGGTTGTATCCTATGTGATTGTGTCTCTCTTAAAATTCAAGCGCATCAACATAGTTCTGCATCCGGTCTTGTGGGCAATTTTGGCATTTTTTGGAGTTCAAGTTCTATCGATGTTTGTGTCAGTAGAGCCAACTTTGACATTCGAGCACATCATAGAGTACGGAAAGGCAATAGTCTTCATTTTGTTAGTCGTGCAGATTGTTAATACGCCTGAACGATTCAGAGGGTTCATTTGGATGCACATCATTTTGATGGCCTACCTAGCGATTTCAGGAGTCATTGCCTACATGACAGGCAACGTGATTGTTGCTCAGGGTATTGAGCGAATCAAGAGTTTAACTAGCGCGGGGGGAGATCCGAATTCATTAGCGGCCTCCATGGATATCGCTCTTCCTTTTGTGCTGGTTTTAGTGCGCCGGGCCAAGACAGTTTGGCTAAAAGGTGTGTTGGTAGTATTTGGTTGTTCTATGGCATATGCAGTTATTTTATCAGGATCTCGCGGCGGACTTTTGGGATTGTTGGCCGGCCTGTTTTTACTGTGGTTGACATCCAAGCAAAAGGTTCTTTATGCGGCTGTAGCTGTGGTGGCTACTTTCGCGGCGGTGTCGTTTATGCCTAAGCAGTATATAGAGCGTTATTCTACTATAGCCAATTATGCAGAGGGTGGCGAAGTCGATGAGTCTTCTCGTTTACGATTAGAAGGTTGGCAGGCAGGCTGGGAGATGTTTTTGGATCACCCGATAATGGGAGTTGGAGCCAACACTTTTGGCTGGGCTCACGCAGAAATGTACTCTCCCAATTTCCAGCGAAACAGCCTCAAGGCGCATAGTATGTATTTTCAAATTATAGCGGAGTTAGGATTTGTCGGGGTTGTTAGCTTTGTCTGGCTCTTGTTTATGGTTGTCCGAGACAATATTAGGATGCAAAAACGTTTGCTTGGTATGGGAGAGGAAGGTGAATGGTTCATTGGCGTCTCGCGGGCTATCATCATTTCTATTTTTGTGCTGTGTATAACTGCGGTTTTTGGCCACTCCCTTTATCGTTTCCACTGGCTGTTGGTCGGGGCCTTAACTGTAGCAATGTACCGAGTCGCTGTGGTACCGACAAAGGATGGTCTCAAGGGGATAGATAAAGGGAAGGATGATGAGGGTGGTTCGGAGCCGGAGGACAAGCTTCAGTTTCCGGCTGCCAGTGTGCGCTAGATGTTGAGTTGCACTATTCAGGCTTGACTAGTATTGCATTGACGACTGAGGTAAAAAACTCTCGGATTCCGGGAAACCAAACCAGTGGCCTGATTCCGCGAATAGGCACTTGCTCCAACTTCTCTATTCGCAGGCCGGACTCGCGCGTGAGTCGCATGAATCTCGAAACGGTCATTTGATTCAATCCACCTTCGACTTCGTGGTATTTCTGCGCGCCGTCGGTTTTGTAGAGTGAGCGTACGTTCATTATTGTTCGTTGTGAAAAAAACAAGTGGGCCCATGGCCGTTTCATCATAAAAAACATATGCACACCTCTGGGATGGTACCAAGGTGGTCCCCAATTGAGGTAGAATTTTCCTCCCGGTCGGAGGGTTCTTTTTGCTTCGGTAAGAATAGAAAGCGGGTCGTCAAAATGCTCAAATGAATCCTGACTCGTAACTATATCAAAACTGTTGGCTTGTAGCGTTGAGAAGGACTCGGTGGTGAAATGTAAGCGTTTCTCCAAATTTAGCTCGGACAACATTTTCTGTGTTTCCTCGAATACTGGTCGTATCTCTAGGCCTACTGCCTCACCCAATCCGGATTTAACTAGGTTGAGCAGGAATTCTCCTTTGCCACAACCAATATCAAGTAGGCGCAGGGATGATAGTTTTTCGGCGGGGAAGCAGTGGATGTCACGTTCAAGGTGTTGTAGGGCAGTTAGTTGTCTGGGTTGATTCTCTTGGCGGTCATCAATGTCAGGATTGTATGTTCTTCCTGGTGGGGGGAAGCAAAAGAATCTAAGCAAGATTTTCTCGGGAATGCGCAATCTGTCTATGGCTAGATGCTGTTGGGCGCCAGTCTCGGTGGGTTGTTTCATGGGTTGTTTGGTCGTTCTTTGCTTTTTGCTATTCCTGTTCCGCACAGAGTATACAATGCGAGGTCCGCTGTCGGCAAGTCTTCATGAATCTGCGCTTAACTAACGTGGCTTCCAGTGTCCATTTATGTGGACATAGACGCGATTCCTGTTTGAGAAATAGTTTTTTGTGTTGTTTCATAGCTCAATAACTGTTGTTTATTTTGATTATCCGGGCGTTCTGATGTAGTATACATATTGGTGTCGGAGCCGTCACTCTTGCCCCGAAGACACCAAGTACTTTCCTGACTGCTCGATTGTTGAACCCGATGTCAGATTTGTTAACTAATTACCGCCTTGAATCGCTTGGATTACAGAATGTGCCTTTCCGAGACGATAAGATATTAGGGTAAGTCAGAGTTTTCGATGGCTAGGTTACAAGAGCCAATTCGAGCCTCTAAGTAATCGCAGAAAAAATTATTGCCTATTGCCCAAGGGCCGGGTAGCTAGAATGTATAAGATAACCGAATCACGGAGATACTACATGCAGGATTCTACTACATTTATCAAGGAGACAAGACGTAAGAGTATAGTGTATAGTGCGCTATTTGCTCTTATCCTTGTTGCAGGATCATACTCTCAAGTTTTTTCTCAAGTGACGGTCGACAGCACTCCGTCTATTCGTTCATTTGGTTTATTCTACAACAGTGGCCCCTATACAGCGGCTCAAGCCACGACTATGGGCTATCGCTACGACATGGCGGTCTTTGGCGCAGACGCGTATACGACTACCTATTATGCTGATATGATAAATGCGATGCGGACCAATAATCCGAATTCCGTTATCTTGGTTTATAACAGTACTGACTTGGGTAAGATCAATAATAGTAAGTCGAACGCCTACGAATGGGACTCACTGTTATCTTATGCCAATGGGGCATATCCTCATCGAATATTCTATCATTCTCTAGATTCACAGAGACTGGGTATTGGAAACAATCCTGATCTCTTTATCCCGGGATTACTTAACGATCCCGATAGTACCAAGAGTGAAATTGGTAGATTCATCGGCTGGGATTTCCGCAGGCACTTGAACTTTGCCGATGATTCAGCGAGAGCCTGGCAAGCGCGGTTTAATAAGTCGCTTTTGTCACAAGTCGTGGGCGGGAGCTCACGTTATTCGGATGGGATTTGGTGGGATAATTGCGCTGTTTCCCAATCTCTACAGGCCCAGAATTTGGCCCCGACGAGTGTAGTTGTAGAACTAAGCAGCCGCTCATGGTATTATGATCAATCCTGGCTACCTTCGGTAGAGCGTCCGAACGATGATACCACTGGAACTCGTATTCGATTTGAACAAGGCCTACTGCCGATGCTCAAGTCCAGTGTAGATACATTCAAGAACTCTCCCAATTGGCATCCGACTGGTAAGCAAATGTACAATGCGACTAATTGGGCGGAAGTTCGCTTTGATGTTCAGTGGAGTCCGTTCATGTGGCGTCCGCAAATGTATGATCGAGCGTACACGAAATACGCTTATATGGAGCACACGCCAAACGCACTGAAACCTGCGGCGTTCCTCGGGCCTGGAGCCGCGAATTCAGTCAATAGTATTTCGACTTACTTCTGGAGCTCAAAGGGGCCTATCGCATATTTTTCACACGACACCCTCGCGACGAATAATGGTGTATGTGTCATTTATCATCCGGGCTTTCCTTATACCTCTCAGTATAAACCTTATGGCGTTTCTAACAGGTTGTACTCCGATATGGCTTTGTACTATCTGATACGCACTGATTCCACCTATTGGAAAATCCATGGCTATAACGCTCAGGCGAATGTAGGTGGTGGTACAGGTATTGCCCCTGGAACAAGCGACAGTGTGATGTGGGTTCCAGCTTACAGCTATGATTTCAGTCCAGTGTTTCCGATGGATTCAGTTCCATACGCCTACGCAACATCGGTTCCGTGTACTGATTGTGACGCTCGTGCTACTCAACAGAACCTCGGCAAGGATGGTTTTGGTCAAAACTGGGTTGTCTTCAGAAGAAATCTGCCAAACGGCAACATGGTGTTACATAGGGCGGTTCAACCCGGTGGTTCTGTAACTGGTAATTCTTCTGTGTCTCCGGCGATTCCGTTGGGGGGGCAGTATCGTAAGCTGAATATTGACGGGTCTCTTGGTCCGGTGGTTACTTCTACGACTTTGAGGAATGGTGAGGGAGCGGCATTTGTTTTCAACGGTTCTATCAATAACACTGCGCCCACTACGCCATCTCCGACATCCCCGACCGGTGGGGCTACAGTGTCGCCGTCACCGACTTTTGTCACTGGCGCATCCACTGATCCTGAGAATAGCTCATTGACTTATACTTTTCAGGTATCGAAATTTCAAAACTTTTCCAGCGTTGCGGTGTCAGGAGCAGTGACAAGCTCCTCGACCACACAGGTTAGTTGGCAGGTAAGCTCACCATTACAAGGTCAAACTTCCTACTGGTGGCGTGTCAAGGCCGCCGATTTCATTGAATCCTCGGCTTGGTCTGCCGCGCAGGCCTTCGTAACAGATGTGGCAACTAACTCGCCGCCATCCGCGCCGGGGATATCTTCGCCACCGAATGCCTCGAATATCTCGCAAACCTCTGTAACTTTGGTGGTGACGAATTCGAGTGACATTGACGGCAATGCTTCGACCTATGATTTCGAGCTTTATAATAGCGCAGGAACAACATTGCTTGATTCGCAGAGTGTTGTTGTAGCCGGCGCCGGTACGACTCGTTGGGCCTCGTCATTTACATTGGTTAATGGCACAACTTATTCATGGCGCGCACGGGCATTTGACGGCGCGGCCTTTTCTCCCTGGTCAACATCGGCGACTTTCACTGTTGCGGTTGGTAGTGGTAATACGCCACCAAGTCTACCGATTCCGGTAAGTCCGGCCAACGGGGATACGCTAATTGGGTCGAGCATAACTTTCACCTGGCAGAATAGTTTTGATCCTGACGCTGACGCTGTTGGTTATGATGTTTGGCTGATGAGCGATTCCAGTGGCGGTTCTGATATCGATTCTGCGCGTAACGTTCCCGAGGCAGGAACCGGATCGACAACCAGTCGCGCATTCACGACTTCATTGGTCAATGGACGTCAGTACTGGTGGGCCTTGCGCGCTAATGATGGTCAGGCGTGGACTTCTCGTTCGACGCCTACTTCATTTCTTTTTGCGGATTTTACTCTCGGAACCGGTGACGGTAGCGCCTCACCCTCGGCGCCGCCGAATGGAACAGAGGTCAACTCTTCACGTCCGACTTTAGTGGCGAACAACATAAGCGCTTCAGGGCCTAACACATACTACTTTGAGTTGGCTACGGATTCGTCTTTTGTCTCTATCGTAGCGCTTTCGCCCGGTTTACCTGAGGGTGGAGGAGGTAAGACGGCCTGGACAATAGACACTGCATTGCAAACCGGGACAGTCTATTTCTGGCGAGTGAAAGCCAATGCCGACCCTTTTTCGGTAGTGTCATCGTTTACAGTTCAGCCAATTCCGCATGCCTCGCCAGTTCCGTTTCGTCCGGCTGAGCATAGCGTTATTACGTTTCACGATCTTCCTGCCGGCGCGAGTTTGGTGATAATGACACTCAACGGAGAAACTGTTTGGCGCATTAACAATGTAGTTGGCGGTACGGCGCTTTGGGATGGGTCAAATTCATCCGGCTCTCAAGTATCTTCCGGAGTCTATCTTTGGTTCATTGAAGGTTCGTCCCTCAAAGGCAAGCTGGTAGTCCAGCGCTGAGACAGGCGTTAACAACGAGACCTTATTCATAGCGTCGGCTTTCCGGAGCCGACGCTTTTTCTTTGTGTATTATTCGACAGGTAAAGAAGAAGCTATGTAGGATTCGGCAGAGTGAGAAATCGCTCAGCTTTGAGTTGAGCCACGAGATTTGATTAGATCTATCAGGCGGACTTTGTCGTCTGATTCTAGCAGGAGGTAGCCAACACCAGAGGCGGCGAGTAGTATCACTGTGACATGGGTGAAGAAGTACAACCAGCCTGCTGGCGGTATAAGATAGATCATCAGCGCTGCGATTGGCGCGGCGGTTATGCCGCCTAGTATTGCTGATTTGAGGAATGTGAGATAGATGCGGCTAACGGGTAAACCTACGATGCGTTTGATAACCTGCGGGTAAACCAGTCCATAGAGAATCACCTGCGGGATTCCTGTGCCATAGGCCAGTCCTATCATGCCCATCTTGTCTACCAGAATAATCGAGAGGACTATTTTCATGATGCCCTCGGCAATTAGAACATATAGCAGGTTCTTATGCCTGCTTAGTCCGAACATGATAGAGTTTCCTACGATTTGGGGCATGAAGATGACAGCGGGAATCGCCAGGACAATCATCACATCAGCGGCAGGCGCATATTCAGGGGCTAGCCACAGCCGCATGAAATCATGCGCGTAGAACAAACAGCCGGTGGCGAAGATTGATGTGACAAATGAGACATATTTCAAGCCTTTCAAATAGATATGTGCCAGGGCCTTGGTGTCACCGGTTGATTCAAGATGAGAAATCGCAGGGACTAGAGGCGTGCCTACTGCGTTAATCAGGTTTCGGATGTAGTAGAATATTTGACCTGCCGGCGCGTAGATTCCGGCGGCGGCGACTGTGATTAAACCGCCAAGGATGTAGGCGTCGGCGCGAAAGATTACCAGCCACATGATAGTAATCAGGAATGAGATTTTGGAATACCCCAGCAAGTCTTTGGCAATCGACCTATCCAGTGACTTTGCTTGCAGTTTCACTTCCGGATGAAGACGCTTGAGTGTGATAATTGACCATATTTGCCGCAGGAGGCTTATCACGAAAATAGCCCAGACCAAAGCGACCAGTCCGTAGCCGGCCTTGAGTAGTATCACCAGCACAATTACACGTACAGTTTCGGCAACCATATTCTGGGCGTTGCTAATGTCGAAGCGATGAAACGCGCCTAAGGTATTGGCGAAGGGCAGTAACAGGAAGAAAACAACCATCTCGAAGGTTATCACCTGGAGTGTGTCTTTGGTTTCTTGTAGCAGCGCTGGGTCGGGGATATCTATCAGGCTACCGAGGTTGGCGATGATTATCAGCGCGAAGACCATGGCGATTGCCGCCAGGCCGAGATAAATGGCGGTCGCGGTGTTGAGAATGCCGTTGACTTTGTCCATGCGTTTTTCGCCTAGAGCTTTGGAGATAAAGCGCACCAGCGATTGCTTCATGCCGATATCGGCCATCGACAAATAGTCGAGAGTGGCAAACACCACCACCCATGCGCCATAGCGGGCTTCGCCGAGTATTCCGGTGATGAATGGCGTGAAGAAGAACGTTATACCAACACGCAGGCCGAAACCTGCCCAGGAGCTGAAGATGTTTTTTAATAGTTGACGGCCTACTAGCATTGGTTTTACTATCGTTTCAGCGATTGATTTTGATTCGCTTTACCAGGTCTTGAGATGTATATTTGTCGTAGCAATTGGTTGGTAATCATGTCCGACTACTACTGGACTCTATGAAAGTCATTATCGTCAAGTGTTGAATATATCTGTATATATATGCGCCACGTAAGTCAGGGCGCTAGAGACACCGATAGCATTATAGGCGTCCGGAGATATAACTGGTAGTTTTATTCTTTGGTTTAGGCTACGTGAAACGAGTTTTCTTGTCAGGGAAAGTAAATAGTAAATAGTGAAAGTGTACTCTATGGTGATTTTGAAGCGCTTTGTTGATTTCAAATATGTGAGCCGTCGCGCCGGCAAAGGAATGTTGTTTGTCTCTTTGGCGCTTCTCTTGGCGACAAACTCTTTCGCTAAGCGGCGGGTGACGCTTGAGGATATCACCTTGCCGCAACCTAAGAAAGGTCAAAGCGAGCGACTTGATGATATTCGAGTTCGCAAGCGCAATATATCACCGAGAACTTTTTCATCTGCCGAGTTTACTTTTTACATCAACAAGAAAGGGGCTGTTGATTCAATCGGCTGGTCTCACAACATAGCAGACTCGTTAGTGTTTCGGCCTTATGAAGATTCGCTATTGGCAACTACTTTTGATCCGGGCAAAATCAGAGGCAAGAAATCGGCATTTGAGCTGGTGGCTAAGCTATTTGTTTTGGGCAATGAATTCGGGGCGCGTGGCATTGTTGATTTTCCAGTAAACTCAGGTGGCGAACTTTTAGATTATTCGCTGGCGCTGAAATCGATGGAGCGTCATGCTTATCAGGCGCCAGCGCTGGATAGCTTCCCGTCGTATTTCTATCGCAAACCTGACGCTGAAAATGACAGGGAGTCTATGTATGAGTTTGCCATTGTTCGGGTGAGTCTTGACTCAAACGGTGCCCCCGGAGAGCGGGAGGTTTTCTATGCCACTGACAAAGACCTTGGGGAGATGATACAAACCGCTACAGGTTGGGCTGACTATTCGCCTGCCAGGGTAGAGGGAAGAGCAGTTGCCAGTGAAGGATTCGTATTTGTGCGCTTTTTCCGGGAAATCCCATATCCTGTCGGTACGTGGCGCGGAGCGGGTGAAGGCTCAGCAAGCGGGTTGGAGAGCCTTCGAGTAGCCTGGATTCCCGGGATGCAATTCAGGGATGTCGCTCCGGTACAGAGGGGCAATAAATTATTGCAATTGAGAATGGTTATGGCATTTTCTTTGGGGGTTGAGAAAAACGCTCAACTGCGGGTCGATGGTCGTGGGCGAGCCACAATAACGAACCTTAGTGGAGTAAATGGCAAAGTCGATCGTGGGTTGGCGAATGATAAGCTAAAACTGATTCCATTTTATCCGGCTTTTAGATTAGTAGATGACTCGACAACAGAAGGGCTTGCCCTGAAGCCACTCGATGTTTTGGGTCGTCTGAGACTCTTGCCATTGGACTCGACTACTTATCAAGTGGAGACTGAGTTTATTGACAGATTCAATACTCTATACCGAAGCGCGCCGTCGGAGCATTGAGAAATCAGGCAAAGTGGGGTTTATTCATTCGCTGTGAATGTGTTACGCATACCGCTTCGGTATGTGCAACTTGTTGAGTTTCGTAGTCTTGTACGACAGTTGAGCCTTCGCAACGCAGGAGATGCGTCGTGTGTACACCTTTTCATCTCCTGTTAGGGGCGCTTGAAGGGAATAATTCGACGCGATGCGATCATATCCGATAGAATAGTCCCCCTAAGCCGTTGCGCGGTAGGGCGCTGTATTGGTTCACGCACGAGTTGATAGTCTGCTATCTACGTCGATAGTCACCCTGATTGCTTTTGGAACAATTATTGTGGTACCCTGTTGATGGGGAAGGTTGGAGTTTGTGTTGAAATCCGACTGACCTCCATGATCCTCACCGGTTCAAATTCTTAGATCCAAAGTAATATCTGAAGAATGGATAATATCCTTGAGTGATAAAGGTTTACAAGACATCGAAGACAAGCGACTTCAGGTAAATCATCGCATTGGGGTGTATTCGATTTGGGTCGTCTTGATAGGTGTTGGTATCGCTCTTTCGTTTTTCGGCGAGGGCATGGAGCCGGGCAAGCGTTGGGGCATTATGGCGCTTGTTATTTTGTATGTTAGTGTACGGTTAGCGTTTATGCGACGGAAATCCAAAAACTGAGGATGGTTTGGAGTCTCAAGCGTGTCAATGGTGTTAGGTTGAGATTTGTTTTTTTTAGAAGCTGTTATGTAATAATCGTTTGCACTGGGAAAAGAACCTTGACAACCGTAGAATCTCACATATAATTACTTCGCCTAGGGTCTTCGGCTTATTGATGAGTTGTGAGACTTGGGAGCCCGCCGGGTGTATAATCATGTGAATGTTATGATTGCGTGGTAGCATAATCAGAAGGCAGAACGAAAGTCAGTATGGGTCTTAGTGATTTGGAATACTTAATTATGAAGAGAATCGCAGTTATGAATGAAGCGTTGGGTGGCGTTGAGAATAGTAAGTCCGCTGATATGGTAAGTGAGAAGACAATATCTGAGAAGACAATATCATTCGGCTCTCGTGCGTCGAGTGTTTTAACTGTTGTCGCGCTTACACTAATCTCTCTAGGTGTTTTCTTTACTAGCGCCGTACAGGCAAAATTTGACGAGTCAGCGGTCACTGACGCATTGAAGAGTGGCGATACAACCTCAGCGATTGCGTCACTCACTAGCAGTGTCGAGAACGACAAAAAAGACTACAAAGCTCAGTATTGGCTCGGACGTATAGCGTATGCGCAGGGCAAGTATGTAGACGCCAAGAAATATTTCGCTCGCACCTATGAACTCAAGAAGAAGTTCTATCCGGGTCTCTACTTTTTGGCAATGACTCACATGCACTTGGCGGAGTTTGATAAAGCGGCTCCTTTGGTTCGCAAGGGCTTGAAGAAAGCTCGCACGATGCGAATTGAATTCAACGGCGCTCGGGATTCAATCAAGGTCATGCAAGATAACTACGATCGCACAGGCAACCCGGCGGGTGTTACTGAAACTAGCGGCGCAGACGAACATGCTCCGATTGCGTATAAGCAACTTACCGAAGAGGAGCTCAAAGAAAAGATTGCCCAAACTCCTAAGGATCCCATCAACTACTTCAAGCTGGGTAAGATGTATTACGATTCGACTCGCTACGAGGATGCCAAAGCCCAACTCCAAGCCGCTCTAGCGCAAAAACCGGATCATGACTTGTCGAACTATCTTTTGGGCTTGACGATGTTGAAGCTTGGCGATATTGATGGAGCCAAGACAGTCTTTAGCCGTCGTATTGAGGCAAACGAGTCATATAAAGCGGAATATAATAACGGCCTGGGAATGGTTCTTCTTGCCCAAGCCAAGAAAGTTAAGGCTGAGGGTGGACCGAAAGAGGTTATTGATTCGCTGGCCGCGGAGTCGGATGCAAAGTTGCGAATTGCTGTGGCTTACGATCCCAATAATCCGAAATTCCATTTGACGCTTGCTGAAGCTAACTTCTTGCGCGGGGTGTATGCCGCCGCCAAGAGCGAGTACGAATTAGCGTTGGAAATGTCACCAGGGGGCGACATTGAGACGCTTAGGAATTTTGCTGAGGCTTGTTATGTGATGAAGGATTACGCTTGCGCGCTTGAACAATTCGGTAATGTGCTGAAGACTGATACTTTGAATGCACATGCGTGGCGTCGTGTGGGCTCAATTTATTTTGGCGCCGCATCGGGAGCGACCACAGCTGAAGTGGCAACCGAGAATTACAAGAATACTATAGCGGCATATCGAAAGTATATTGAGCTGACAAACAACGCAATAGACAGCTCTACCGCTCAGGTTTACTATGATTTGGCGGAATCACTCGCCAAGTTGAAAGGCTATCCCGAAGCGGTTGCCAATTACGAGCGTGTTCTGTCTATTCCGGTGGTTCCCGATGAGATTTACCTTGATATAGCTCGTGGCTACTCGGTAATGCAGGAATGGGAAAAAGCTATCAAGTATTATGATCTGCATTCGAAATGGGCTCTGGAGCAAGGCGCTGATTATACTCCCTCAATGTCCAGTGTTGAACTCGATAGACGAATCGGTGAGGCGTATTACGGTCTCAAAGATAATGCGGCGGCGATTCCATACCTACAGCGCTCCTACGCCGCAGACACTTCTCAGACTCGATTGTTGATTAACATAGCTTTGGGCTACCATAACCAGAAAAAATACCTTCATGCTTTCCCATACTACCAGCGTTTGCTGGCTAGTGACCTCGGAGAGGATATTTGGAAGTTATATCTAAACGGCGCCTATGCCGCTATGCAATTGGCTAAAGGGGAAGGTAAAGACAAGAATACTAGCGACATAATCGGTGTGCCGGTGGAGCCGTTGAGTAAGCTATCTTCAAAAGACTATTACAAAATCGGAATAGGGTGGCTTGAGCGAGTTCTGCAATATCAGCCGAATCATGAGCGCGCAACTTCACTCTTAGCTTCTACATATCTTTGGGAGTTAAATGACTGCAAGAATGGTGTGTTATGGTATACCAAAGTTAACGAATTGAACCCCAATGATTGTGAGGCTTTACGCTCTTTGGGGTATGCTTATTTCGGTGGAATTTGCACTAAGAATTACAGCAAGGCCATCAATTACTTAGGAAAGGCCCTAACTTGTCTTGGTGGCTCCCCGTGTAAGGCTAAAGAAATAGCGCTGTGGATAGGTCAGGCCTATCACACTCGCGCAGTTGACCGCTCTGATGCAGGGGAAAAGGAGAAGTCTCGCGCGGATTTCAAGAAAGCATTCGAATGGTATAACAAAGTCCTTGAATGTGATCCGAATAACAAAGACGCTCTTCAGGGTCGTGAAGACGTCGAATTTGAATTCTAAAGCATGAATTCGTATGCCGTTTCAGCGTGTTCTACAGTTGTATGTGGCAGTAACTTACATCCAGCGCGGGTTTTGCGGGATTCGGACTTGACCTTTTCGCTGGGAGTTATACATTAGCGATCGATCAGGCTTTGCGAGCTTGGTCTGGGTTGATGTGGAGGGTGACAACAACACACAACATCGCCCACCTGATGACCAGATGGAATCAATACAGGGAAACAGAATAAAGCATGGCTGAGACTGATAACAAAAACCAGCGTCAAGAGACGCAGGATGTCAATTCTCCAAAGCTTAGTGTCGATGACGATGTCCGTTTGAGATACATCGGCTTCGATGTTGGCTCTAAGAAAATTGGTGAGTTATTCCGTAGCGGAAAAGAGCAAGAGAGCTTTCTGACGCATGTCCGCGAGAAACGGGAGCGCAATGATATTCTGCGTGATACCAGTAATTTCCGCGAGGAGCGCATAAGCGCGACCGAGCGATACATATTGCTGGCTGTTTCATTGTTCGTTTTGGTCTCAACTTTCCTGCCAGTGACGCCCTGGATCTCGGGTTATTTCGAAACTCGCACAGAGGTTGCGATTACTGCCTCAAAGCCCGCTGGCGACGCGGCGCTTGGTAACGACTCGACTGCGGCGTTATTGGGTGGCGCCACTGAAGAAGGTTCTCCAGCTGTAGAGGGCGCTAGCGCCCCGGTAGAGAGGACAGGATTTCAAGACCTTCAGGTAAAGAAGACTCGCACCAGGATTGAGAAAACCCCTTTCAAGCTCAGCGGAGCTCAGCTTTTCGCTCGTTTCGGTGATTTTTCCTCTGATGTGTTTTCGTCAGGTATAGCATTGAAGATTACAGGGATTCTATTTCTGTTTTTCGTACTGCTAATCTATGGCGTACCGAGTTACATAATTTATAGCATACTGACAATTAAGGGTGATCCTGACGCCGCCGCTTTGAAGCTGAAGAAAGCTCTTAGGGTTGGCTGGTTTCCGGTGATTCTTTGGGCGCTGATGTTGGTTCTGTCGGTTGCCGGAGCCGACTATGGGTTTGACACCACCGGCGCTTTGAAGCAAGTCGGAGATGGTTATGGAATGTCCAGCTTCCTGGGTTTACTCGGAAGTGGGTTTTATATTAGTTTGGGCGGATGCATGTTTGCCGGAGTGAAGTCAGTTGAGATTTAGCTTCCGCCGCATAGCGTCAGCCGGTTAGTAAGAAATAATAAACGATAGATATTTTGTTCGGGAGGTACATCACTAGTGAAACAATCAATTTTTATTGCCAGTATTGTCGCCATGGCCAGCGCGGTTTCGGTTACGGTATTCTATTACCTGGGGCAACAGCCAAAAGGCACCATCATGCACAATGTATATGAAGGTGGCGCGTTGGTTGTAGTGCTAATTGCTGTTTTGCTCATGCTTATCTCATTTGTTATCGAGCGCTTCTTCTCTTTGGCCAAAGCCAAAGGCACCAGCTCGGTGCAGGTGTTTTTCAAGAAGTTTATTGTTTTGGTCCAGAAGGGTGACTGGGACGGAGCGTTGGCCGCTTGCGACAAACAGCGTGGTTCAACTGCGAATGTATTGCGCGCCGGGATTGACGCATTCCGTGAGGTCGAGTCGAATCCGCAATATGACCCGGAAAAGAAAATCGGCGCTGTGCAGGCTGGTATCGAAGAAGCGAATGCGCTTGAAGGACCACTGCTAGAGCGCAATCTAATCGCTATGTCAACGATTGCGTCTATTGCGACAATGGTCGGCTTGCTGGGAACAACGATTGGCATGATTCGCGCGTTTGCGGCGACTGGTAATGTTGAGGGTGGTGTCATTGATGCGACAGCTTTGGCGACTGGTATTTCCGAAGCGCTGGTTAATACAGCCGGTGGATTGGTCTCAGGTATCCTTGGCATCTTCTTCTATAACTACTTTGTGAACAAGGTTGACTCATTCAACTATGTTACTGATGAAGCGTCTTTTGAGACAATTCAGGTCTTGAAGAACCGCTTGACATCCAAGAGCAAGGCCGCCGCATAAGCCCGGCTTGGAATAGATAAGAGTTATACAGTGGCAGGTAGGCCTGATTGGCGCCGAATTTGTATAACATATAGGCAGAGTTAGAGCGCTAAATGGGGCGCTCTGAACTGAATAGAAAAAACACAGATAGTCATGGCGATAAAGAAAAAAAGACGAGTTTCTATACGAATCGATATGACACCGATGGTGGATATCGCGTTTCTGTTGCTGATTTTCTATATGGCGACGACGACATTCAAGCCGCCGGAGACCAAAGCGGTGACTTTGCCGCAGTCGCATTCGGAAATCAAGTTGCCGGATCAGGATATTATAAACATCACAGTCACCAAATTCGACTCGGTGTATGTTGACTATCTTGAGCCGACTACAATTGAGATTGACGGGGTTGAGTTTAATTCAACTGTGCGAAAATACGCCGAGACAGACGCATCGGAAGTGGCCTTTTTTATCAATCAGGCGCGTGCAAAGAATTTCCGCGCCTTGGTTGTAATCAAAGCTGACCAGCACGCGAGCTTCGGCACGATGCAGCGAGTCATGGAATCCATGCAGAAGAACAATCTAACGAAGTTCCAGGTTGTGACTGACATGAAAATCGAGGAAAAGAATTGAGGGTGATTTCTTGTGCGGAGTTTGGACGCGAGAAACTAACGCCCTTTATGGAGAATATGTGATATGGCCGGTGATGTAGTCGAAAAACCCTCCGGAGGCGGAGGCAAAAAAGGTTTACGGCGTCCCAAAAGGCGACTTTCGATTCGTATCGATATGACTCCTATGGTCGATATTGCTTTCTTGTTGCTGATCTTCTATATGGTCTCAACGGTGTTCAGCCAGCCGCAGGCGATGGAAATCAATCTCCCGGATCCCGAAGAGCAGAATACGGAAGTTGAAGTCAAAGAATCTAATCTACTGACAATATGGGTGGATGCGGACAATACTGCGTTTTGGTTGGTGGGTAAGCCTACCGGCAAGAAATTGCCACAGCCTTTTGCTCGTGACATGGATGCTCCGGACTCCTTGGGATTTATTATCGACTCTGACTCGCTAATCAAAGTGCTTTACAATAAGAACTTTGAAAACACCAGTTTGAATACCTTGATACTGATACATCCCAAAGCAAATTTCTCCTCGATGATTGAGTTGCTTGATGACATTGATTTGCTGGAGCGCTCTATCAATAGCGCCTTAGCTGAAAAGTTGGGTAAGAAGACCAGCGAGCTGACCAATAAGGATGGCAAGTTCTCCTATCGCTATGCGATGGACAAATGGGAAGTTGGCGGCAGGGTAGATAACATCATTCGCGCCGCAAGACGTAAGGCCTTCGGGGAATAAGGGAAGAGGAATACGAATATGCTCTTTAAACCGAAATATGCTGGAAAACAACTACCTTATGGCGCCTTTGAACTGAAGGTCGCATATCAGAGTAATATGACTATGGCCGCGCTAATAACCGCAGGCGCAGTTGCTCTTATCGGGCTTAGTATTTTCATTTACCAAAAGGCGACTTATGTAGAGATGGAGAACATTCCTACAATGGTGATTGAGTCGGTAATGGATCTCGGCCCTCCTCCGACAATTGTTAAGAAACCGCCGCAAATCGAAATCTCAAAGCAGAAAATCGCTCAGCCGAAAGTTGGTATTCCCAAACCAGTCGCTGATGACGAGATTACCGAAGATGTGGTGCTCGCCACCAAAGAAGAGCTCGCTGATATCAATGTCAGTGATTTGGATTTTGGTAGTGATGGCGGTGTGAAGGTTGACATCAAAGAAGAAATCCTACCGCAGAGTGGCGCGTTTGTCGCTTATGAATTTGCTCCGAAGTTTATTGAAAAAGTAAAGCCCATTTATCCTCGTTTGGCCCAGAACGCCGGGATAGAGGGTGTGGTTTATGTTTCTGTTTTGGTTGATAAGAATGGCAAAGTCAGAGACGCGAAGATCGCGAAATCCTCTGGCACAAATGCAGGTCTTGAAGAGGCGGCGTTGAAGGCGGCTTTGCAATGTAAGTTCTCGCCCGCTATTCAAAACGGTCGTCCGATTGCTGTTTGGGCTACATTTGACTTTAGATTCAAAATCAGAGACGGCGGTTGATTATTTGGGGTTGGTCAGTTGCATCTGAGCCCCCCCCCCGCGCTATCTCGCTCCTCACTTATTTCACTAATACTCTCTCCCTAGATAAATCCAAACGTGTATCCCGGTTCTGTCATCACGGCAGGCCTGAGGGTATGCGTGTGCAGAAACGATGTCGTGGCTTATTTGTTGCGACGCTAATTTGTCCACGCGTTGGGTGGCAGTAGAGCGATATGACGCTGTCACCGCCACGCGGGGGAGGGGAGATGTGTTATGTTTTTGAAACCTGAAATTAGAGGCAGGGCGCCGTATGGGGCTTTCGATTTGAAGATTAACTATCAATACAATCTTCTGCGGGCGGCTCTCATCATGGCGATTTCCGCCGGGGCTATTGTTGGAGCGCTCTTTGTGCATAGCGCCTTTAGTGACCCTGTGATTACCGTGGTCACGAGAACACCAATTGAAGGTGGTGGTGTAGAGCGGACTCATATCAAGTTTCGCGATAGGGAGAGGCGTCCTGCGGGAGGCGCGGAGTTTCGTACTACCATTTCGGGACGCGCCGGTATTCCTGTGCCGGTTTCAATTGATGAACTTTTGGATAAGTCTGATAGTGGTGAGACTCTGGGTGTTGGTGATATTCAAGTTGGAGGAATCACCTTCGGCGGCCCCGGCGATGGAAGTCTTGCTGGCGCAGGTACTGGTGGCTCATCCCGGGACGGAATTGTGCCGGATATGGCGGAGTTTGTTCCTTATGAAATACCTCCGCGAGCGTTGGAGTGGGCCCTGCCTGAATATCCGCGTTTGGCAAAGCGAGCCGGGCTTGAGGGAGTGGTTTGGGTTAATGCCTTTGTTGACGAAAACGGTGAAGTGCAGGAGGTGCGAATCGCCAAGTCATCGGGGACCAATGCCGGATTTGAGGAAGCCGCCGAAAAGGCCGCTTGGGAATGCAAGTTCTCACCGGCGATTCAGAGTCAACGCGCTATTGCTGTTTGGGTGACCTTTTCTTACGAATTCATACTTAGCGCTGAGTGATGATTCTCAGTTGATTCCTGTCCTATCTTTACCCGAAAAAACCCGCCCAAAAGGCCGGGTCTATAGCGTTCCTATTGGCGCCCGGCCCCGGCTTTTCTGTGTTTGCCGTCCCAATAGTCACAATTGAAAAGAATCAAACATTGATACTTGACAACTGCTCAAATGAGCAGTATCATGGCGTCATGATTGAAGCGCCCCGGAGCCAGGCTGACATAGCTGAGGCGGGGAGCCATGTTTTGGCGGTAGAAACTATTGGACTGGATTTTTTGGCTGATGCGATTATCTGAACTGACTCGATACCATATTCCGCAATCATTGATTGACGGCTGGCGCAAGCGACAGGGTGATATGCTGTTGCCGCTACAAAGTGAGGCGTTACGTCAGGGACTGCTCAGTGATGATTCGCCGGGAGTAAGTTCGTCGCAGTCAGCGAAGTCATTCCTGATTGCCGCTCCGACTTCAACTGGCAAGACCTTTTGCGGTGAGCTGACGTTAGCCGGGGCTGTGGTGCGGCGCCGCAAAGGAGTCTTTTTGGTTCCTTTGAAATCTATCGCTGAAGAGAAATTTGCAGAATTCAAACCGCTCTATCAGAAGCTGAATCTAAAATGTATTATCGCAACCGCTGATCATCCCGAGTATAGCAAGGCCCTTGAGCGCGGCGAGTTTGACATCGCGGTTTGCGTTTATGAGAAATTCAATCGGGCGTTATTGGAGAACATTGATTTGCTGGGGCGCATTGGCGCGCTGGTTATTGATGAAGTTCAATTGCTCGAGGATCCGGAGCGCGGGAGAGTTTTGGAGCGGTTGTTGTTGAAGCTGGCGGGGTACAGGCAAGCAAGGGCTGAAGGCAACGGAGCCGCATCCCCGGGGGCTCCCGGTTTGGTCGCTCTGACTGCTTCGCCGGGGTCTGATAGAGTTTTGGCTGAGAGACTCGGGGCTAGATTGATTCGCGAGACACGGCGTCCTGTTGAGCTTCGGCAGGGTGTTCTCTTTGATGGAATCTACCGCTATTTCAATCGCGACACAGGTGAAATAGGCTCCGAGGACTTTAGTGTTAGTGTTAGTGTTGGAGCTGGAGATTCTCGACCCGATTCAAAGTTTGAATTGAGTTGGAGGCAGGGGCGAACGGCTCCGATTGCGACTGAATTGTTGGAGCGGTTACGTGTCGATGATGGCCCGACTTTGGTGTTTCTGACTGAGCGTCGTCGCGTGATGGGTGCGGCTTTGGCGTTGGCTTCCTGTGGGCGCTGGTCGCGAGCGGCTAAGGCGCTGGATGCTTTAATGGGTGAGGAGCCGTCATCAATTGTGCGCTCGCTGTGTCAGGCTCTTACTTTCGGGGTTGCCTTTCATAGCGCCGATTTGACCGCTTTTCAGCGTGGTGTAGTTGAGCGTGGTTTTCGTTCAGGTGAGATAGCGGTAATTTTCTGCACAACTACTTTGGGTTTGGGAGTGAATCTGCCGGCTGAGACGGTTTACATCGAGCCGGCCAAATACGCTGGTAGCCCCTTGGTGAATAGCCAGGAAAGTCGAAGGAGTCTACGACCGACTTTAGTTCCATTGCCGCGAGCGGAATTTGAAAACATGGCCGGACGCGCAGGTCGTTATGGTTGTCGAGTTGGGGGTACAGCTAGGGCTGGTTCCCGATTGTCAGTGGCGCGGGCTATTCTGTTGGCGCATTCGGAATTTGAACGTGATGTGCTGTGGGAGAATTATATTGAGCCGTCACAAGCCTCCTGCGCAGAGCTTTCTTATGCTGTCGATGACTCCTGCTCCAGCGACAGGCTGGCCCTGTTGGTTCTTGAGATGTTGGTCTGTGGCTTAGCGCCCAATATGAAGCGCCTTAGAGATGCATTTGGCGCAATGAGAAATACATATAGGGACCAGCCTCAATATGGCGCTCATCAGAATAGTCTGGCCCGTGTCGAGGAGCTAGCTGGCGCGGTGAAACATTTACGCGAACTTGGTTTGGTTAGCAACCCGCTTGAGGGTAAAGAACATGACGGCGCAAATGGCGCAAATGGAAGCCAGTCGCTGTTAGTGACTGCTCTAGGGCGCGGGGTAGCGCTTAGCGGTTTGTCATTGGCCGGGGCATTGCACTTTGTCAGCTCTCTGAAACGTATTCAACCGACTTCGGCCTCCGAATGGTTGGCGCTGGCGCTTAGCGCTCCGGATTTTTTGACTATTGGGGCTGGTGTGACACCTCTGGCGGCGGGGGCGGTAGCCCGGCAATTATTTACTTCTCTACCGGATTCAGCGGAGCGGTTGTTGGCGTGTTTGTCGGGTGGCGCTCCGGTTGCCAGTCCGGTGAGTGTGTCGGGCGCCTCACGCATGCGCGCGCCGCAATTGATAATTCGTATTCGTTCATTTTTGGCGCTTGAGGCCTGGCGGGTTGGTGAACGCGCTCATTTTTTGGAGACTCGTTGTCAGATGTCATTGGCGCAGGTGGCGCGGCTGGGACAGGACGCCGGTTGGCTTTTGCAGGGCGCCTCGGATGTTGCGGTTGTCGTTGGCGCGCTTGGGGCCGAGTCGGATGTTGCAGTGTCTATTGCGAGATTGAGAAAATCACTTCGATATGGTTTACCCGAGAGCGCCTTGGCTTTGCGCGAATCTCTGAAGGATAGCGCTGAAGATAGAGGAGGCGCTTTGGGCGATTTGAGCGACTTGTTTAATCGAGCTGAGTTGATGGAGCTTGATCGTTCTAATTGCAGGACTGCCGCTGATGTCGCTGGGTTTCTCGCAGAATGCGGAGTCAAGCGCCTCAGTGATACTTCCATCAATCCAGCCAGCGCGCTGAAATCCAAAACCGCGCGTCTGTTTAGTTATCTCGCGGTATCTGATGTTGGAACGACATCAAGCGCGAAACCAAATAAGAACAATACCACACATTCAATCAAAGAGGAGAAAAACATGAGAGAGCAAAACGTAACCGAACAGGTCGCGCCGCAGAATCTGGCGCAAGTTGTTGCGCCGACATTGCCGCGAGCCGCAGGGGCTATGAAGCCAAAGGTCATAACTCCGGGACTGGGGTTGACGCCGTGTAGTTTGCATGTTGATGGAGCTAGTAGGGGAGAGCGGTTTATGTTGCGCGTCGATGGGCTTCCGGTGGCGTTGACCGGTAAATCCTTCAAGTATTTGGTGAAGTTGGTTTGCGCGCGTTTGAGTCAGCCTGAGGGTTGGATTTACAAGGATGATATTGAAATCGGTTTTAATCAGGCCCGCTATTTATATCGGATGCGTCGTGAAATTGCGGCGCAACTGCCTGGTTATCGCTGGGCGGTTTATGAGAACAATCGACTCGGATATTATAGGTTGGCGCTGGATTCGGTGGCGGTCGATGTCAATCGCGAGACTTTGCTGAATAGTCCTGATTATGAAGTGGCGCAAGTTGCGGCGGCTTTGCCGGAGACGTTGTTCAGAGAGACATCTGCTAAGATGACTGCGCCCACTGAAAACCGTCGAATTGGATAGCGGTTTTCCCCTTGGCAGGGACGACTCAAGAGGGCTTACAATAAGCGTTGACAGTGATGCAAAAACACGAGTAATTACCTCAAGATTGCCATGGGACAGTCGATTACTGCCCTGTGGGCTCTCGCGTTTTTTCTTTTTGGGCGTGGCCACATATCCAATACAACCACGTCCAAAAGCGCCACAAGCCATAATGAGGATGTTCCAGCTAGATGATAGTTAAGTCGATCAACAAACTTCCGCTGAAGCCAACCGATGGCGGGAAAGTGTATCCTATCCTGCCGGTGAAAGTTGGGTTACTATTCCCGGGAAATCGCCGGAGATACAACATAAACCGTAAGTCGTCGCTGGCGTTATTGGAAGAATGTCGTAGTGGAGATAGTCCGCTGATAATCAGCTTTAGTCCCACGCCGCGCGATCTGACCGATGGCGCTGTGATACCACTTAGCGAAGTCAGTGTTGTTGCCAAGGTAACGAATGTTAGAGAGGGGCGAGGCGAGACTAAGGATGTGGAGTTTGAGGGCCTTGAGCGTGTGGCGCTGTGTTCTGTAACAAGTCGCTCTCCATTTGTACGAGGCGAAGCGCGTCTAATTCAGGAGCGCCCGAAACTGCAGGGTGCGGCCCGCGAGAAGACGCTTGCCGAAGTAATTGATTTGTGCGAAAAGGTAATCGAGCGCGGCGCTTCGGTTGACCCGAAACTGCAGGAGGTTATTCGTGAGGCGCATGCAACTGATGGCGCCTTTGCCGATGCGGTTACAGCCCATGCGCCGTTGAATCCCACCGAGCGGCAGACTCTATTAGAAACAATTGATTTACGCGCCCGGTTTGATCTTCTGCGTGATTTGCTCAGGAGTGAACTTGATAGAATCTCGCTTTCGCTTCAATTGGGTCATCGCGCCGAAGCCAAGATGGAGGAAAACCGACGGCGCGAGTATCTTGAGCTAAAACTTGAGGAGATCAAGAAACAACTGGGTGGCGCCTATGATGAGGAAAAGGCCTCATCGGCCTTGAAAAGAAGAATCCAACTGGCGACGAATCTGCCCAATGATGTTCGAGAGTTGGCATGGGAGGAGGCGTCACGTTTGGCGATTCTGCCAATTGGCGCCGCTGAATATGCCAGTGTCCGGCATTTCGTGGAGACGTTGATTTCATTGCCCTGGACCCGCGAGAGTGGTTCGGCCACTGCGGATGCGCCGCTTGATATGCAGAAAATCGAAGCAACGATTTTCAAGGATTATTACGGTTCGGACAAAACCAAGCGTAGAATAATCGAGCGTATATCCTCAAATATACTTACCGGAGGTTCAGAAAAAGGCCCGATAATTTGTTTCATGGGCGCGGCGGGAACCGGCAAGGCGACTCTCGCTCGGGCGATTGCCAAGGGATTAAATCGCGAGTTTCTGAGAATGAGTCTTGGGTCGATTTTGGATATCATGGAGATTAAGGGAATGAATCGGTCGATGATTGGCGCGACTCCCGGAGTGTTCATTCGCGAAATGCAGAGACTCAGTAGTCCTGATCCAGTGATTTATATCGAGGATTTGGAGTATCTCGGTGATGGAGATAGCTCAGTGGCTTTGGCGCTCTTGGAAGTGATGGATCATCGTCTGAATCATCGCTTCATTGATAGCTTCATTGGTGTTCCGTTTGATTTCTCTGAAGCGCTGTTTATTTGTGGCGTTCGATATCCCGAATCAATACCCGAGGTGATTGACAATCGAATTGAGCCAATTGAGATACCGGGATATATTGAGAAAGAAAAAGTGTCAATTGCGCGTAAGCACCTTATTCCACCGCTTTTGAAGAAATACGGACTCACCCGGACCGATGTCTCTATAACCGCAGATGGTTTGGTGCGGTTGATCCGGGACTACACCATGGAGTCAGGAATTTTAGAGTTTTCTCGTTTGCTGGATAGAATATTCCGTCATGTGGTCAACGAGATACGCCTGAAGAAGCGTAAGAAATGGAAACTGGACAGCACATTGCTGGAGTCTGCTTTCGGAGCCCCTATTTATATTCCGGAGAAACCGGTAAAAGAGCCACAGATTGGCTTAGCGACTGGCTTGGCGTGGACGGGTGTTGGCGGGGAGTTGATGTTAATCGAGTGCCTTAAGATGCGTGGCGATGGAAATATTGTTTATACAGGCTCTTTAGGCGAAGTGATGCGTGAGTCGATTCAGGCGGCGCATAGCTATATTCGCTCCAAGGCCGATATGCTGGGGATAGATCATGATGATTTCAAGAATTTTGATATTCATGTCCATTTTCCATCCGGGGCTATTCCCAAGGACGGCCCATCTGCGGGTATTGCTGTTTCGCTGGTAATTGCTTCGGTGATGGCGGAGCGTCCAATTCGTAACGATATGGCGGTGACAGGTGAAGTGTCACTTCAAGGTAATGTGTTGCCTGTTGGTGGAATCAAGGAGAAGGTCGCCGCGGCACATCGGGCGAATATTCCTTACGTGTGCATGCCGCGTGAAAATGAGAAAGATCTCAAAGACCTGCCCAAGGAGATAACTCGTAGCACTAAATTCATTTTTGTTGGCTCTGTTGATGAGTTATTTGAACAAGCCCTGCTGGATTTCACTCCTTCATCATATACGCTGGAAAAGATGTTCGCTGTTGAGCTTGAAAAAGCCCGCCGTAAGCGTTCTTCAACTGTTTCGAAAAAGCGGAAAAGTACGCGCAAAGTAGCAAAAAAGAAGAAATAGCAACCAGCGTTTATCCACATTGTTGAGCGTTCAAGTCGGTGAGCGCGCTAATCTCATTTGAATCCTTCCAGTGTTTTCCCATGGCTATTGGGCTTGGCGCTTTGCCCATGTTGCGCGTTGCCGCGTTGCCTCTTTGAGGCAGTAATAGTCGTTGACACTTGAGCGCTTTATCCACTATATTTACCCTGTACGATCGGGCGTTTGGCTTTTTGCCAAATGTGCATACCTAAGTAAGCCCCCAAGGGGCGCAGTCAGAATATCAAAAAACTAACTTTGTTCACCACCCGACTTTCAGGTGAATCTGAACAATTGCTGTATGTGTGAAATGATCGAGTTATCTCTGATTGTCACATCTCTTGTGGTATTACAGCCAGGATGCCTCGATAGTTTGGAAGTATAGTTGTTAAGATAACATGGATTGATTTTGAATAAGAAGCGAAACAGGAGTGACATTATGTTCTTATTGAAGCCTCACAGCGCTAGACGATCTTTAGGTATACGCTCACAGAATCTCAGACTCGTAATGAGCTTTGCGGTTGTCATGTTTGCTTCGCTATTTCTTGGCTCACCGGAAGTCGCCTCTCAAGTTTCTGGACTAAATGCAATTGCCGGAGCCGACCCGGGGGTTCCTGATACTATTTCGGTTACTAGCGCTGATGTGAATCAGGGAGATCATTTTAGTGTTCAAATCAATATGGTTAATGACGAGGAGCTCTCCGGAGGCACAGTCGGGATAGGCTGGGGGACACCGGATCTCTTTTTGGACTCGATTTCATTTGTGGGTTCAAGGCTCGGGTTCTTATCTGAGGCTCAGCGCCCTACAAGTATTGACAATGGCGGGCTATTTGCCGGATTGGCGGGATTCTTTGTGTTTTTCCCTCCGGGAGTACAACCCGGTTCGGGGTTGTTTGCAACCTTATGGTTCACAGTAAATCCTGCGGCCCCTGACCAGTTTATTGATCTTGATTCACTGTTTTTCCCGCCCAGTGGTGACTTCCTTTTGGTGGCTTTGGCGGGTAATGCTTCTTTCGTTCCTCAATTCGAGGGCGGCAAAATCAAAATAGGAAATCCTTCTGAGCCCTCCACAATTAGCGCAACTCCGACAGATTTTACTTTCGAGGCGGTAGCCGGCGGGATTAACCCTCCAATACAGGCTCTGAATATTAAGAATATTGGTTTGGGGACTCTAAACTGGAACGCCACTTTTTCATCAACTTGGTTGGATGTCTCGCCTGCAAATGGCGTAGCGCCCTCGGTGACTCAAGTCTTGGCTAACTCAATCGGACTGCCGATAGGCACATATTTCGACACTATTCGAATAACCGATCCGAATGCTACTAACAGTCCCTTCGAAATTCCGGTTTCACTGTCTGTAACACCACCACCGCCTACAATAAGTGTCTCTCAAAACGAATTCTTTTTTAATGCTGTTGCCGATTCAACTAGCCCTCCGGCGCAATTGTTGATAGTCAAGAATGTGACAACCGGTTCTTTGAGTTGGACATCAAGTCACACAGAAAGCTGGCTTGCGGTAAGCCCAGTTTCGGGAGGAGACTCCACTGATGTCATATTAGCGGTGGATATTACCGGATTGCCTTTCGGGGAGTATAAGGATACGCTTTTCATTGCAGATCCAAATGCGACTAACAGTCCAGTCCGTGTGGCAGTCAATTTGTCTGTAGCTTCGGATTTGCCAATAATATCTCTTGACCCGGATACATTGCATCAAGTTGTCGACCTTAACCAGACGCAGGCGCCTGCTGGAGCGGCATTACTTATCGATAGCGCCTACATAGTGATAAACAATGCCGGCGCCGGAACGATGACTTACTCGTTGTCTGAGTTTTCCAGCAGGATTCTTAGTCTTGAACCTCTTACAGGAACTGCCCCTGAGTCCGTGCTAGTCGTATTTCGTTTGTTCGACGCCCCTCCGGGAGATGATTTCGATACTATTATGGTTTCTTCGCCTGAGGCGATAAACTCCCCTCAGCCGCTCATAGTGAGATACCACTATACTTTCACACCCGCGAATATCGTCCCGTCACCTGATACACTTGAGTTTTCATTGTTTGAATGCGAGCAGGGGGCGAGTTTTGTGCCACAAATTGTTACAGGAAGTTTTACTAATTTTGGCGAACCTGCGCCTTTCACACTGGAGCATGACATTGACTGGTTGACTTCGATGCAGGACTTTGGTGTGGCTCCAATGTCGATTGGTTTTATTGCGTCAGAGACCGGCCTTCCGGCCGGTGAGTACGTCGATTCCATCAAAATAATCGCTCCTATTTCGCAGACCAATCCTCAGTACATGTATGTGCGTTTGACAGTGAGACCCGCTGTTTTTCCGGCGCTTATTTTCCCCAACAAGGAATTATTTATTATACCGGCCAGAGAAGGCACGAGTTTTCAATATGGTCCGACCGCTGTCCTGCAGGTAACAAACTTCCAAGGTGGATGTTTTAACTGGTCGATTCAGGAATCAATTTCATGGCTTAGTGGAGAGCCGCTTAACGGAATTAACCCGCAAAACGTATTACTGTTAGGCGACGGGACAAATCTGCTATTTGGCGAATATGATAGCCTATTCACCATTAGCTCTGCGGAGGCGAGCAATTCACCTAAGACTATTTCAGTTAAACTCAGAGTTTGGCGGCTTTTCGGTGATGCCAACTACAGCAATCGCATCAATATCTCAGACGTAGTCTATTTGATTGATTACATCTTCAACAGCGGACCTCAGCCTGAGCCGGCTATTTATGTGGCCGATGTGAATTGCACTGGAACTGTGAATATTAGCGATGTGACATTCTTGATAGACTATATTTTCGTTAAAGGCGATGCGCCGTGCGGGAATGAGGGACTCTAATCCCAACGTTCTCTTTGTTCTAGCCTTCGTTATTGATTTTATCAGTTTGGATAGCCTGTTGGGTTTGCTAGCCGGCGTGGCTTTAGTGTGTCTTTCCACGTAAATCTTGTAATTAGTGAATTGATTCTTGGCAGATTCGTCTCTGTATGTTACCTTCAATTTCGGCCATTTGGGTCGCCAACTAGACGGCTTGATAGCTAAGTGAACTACTTTGCTAAGTGGTTCATTGAAATCAATGGGATACATATTGAGATTGGTTAGCAAATAAATGAATTCAAAGCTTTATCACATAATCACCTATGGCTGTCAGATGAATGTCGCGGACTCGCAGACACTAGCCGGCTGTTTGGAGAAATCAGGTTATCAGGCGACTGAGGATGAGGATATCGCTAATCTCATTATCGTGAACACTTGCTCGGTGCGTGAAAAAGCCGAGGAGCGAGCTTTTGGTCGTCTTGGAGATTTGAAGCGCCTGAAGAAAAAGGGCCACAATCTCAACATCGCCGTAGTCGGTTGCATGGCGCAAAGGTTGGGAGCTAGAATCATTGATCGAATTCCGCACGTCGATTTGGTTCTTGGCACCGACAGGATGTTTGATCTACCAGAGATTTTGGAGCAGAAAGAATCGATACCGGAAATCCATACCGAATTTGGGCATGAAAACATCGATGACGCCCCGGCTATCCGCGATACACCTTTTAGCGCCTATTTGACTATCACTCGCGGGTGCAACAACTACTGCACTTTTTGTATTGTCCCCTTTGTCCGCGGGCGAGAAAAACATCACCCCGCGGATCATCTAGTGGCGCAGGCCGCGGAGTTGGCATCCGATGGAGTAATTGAGTTGACTTTGCTAGGGCAGAATGTGAACTCTTACCGTGATGGAAAAGTTGATTTCCCGGGTCTAATGCAGCGTATAGCAAACGAAACCGACATTCAGCGGATTAGATATACGAGTCCACATCCCAAAGACCTGTCACTACGGCTAATTGAGTTACACGCAAATGAGCCAAAAGTGATGCCCCATGTGCATCTGCCATTGCAGTCCGGCTCTGATAGGATTTTGCAGAAAATGGCCCGACCATATTTGTATGGCCACTATCGGAATATGGTAAAGAAGCTTCGTGCGGCCACGCCACATATCGCGATTACCACTGATGTCATCGTAGGTTTTCCGACCGAAACCGAGCTTGACTTCCAGATGACGCTTGATGCATTTGAAGAGACGCAATTCGATTCGGCTTTTATGTTCCACTACTCGGTTAGAGAAGGGACGCGCGCCTGGAAAGAAATTGAGGACGATATTCCATACGAGCTTAAGATAGAGCGCCTAGAGCGTCTTATTGAGTTACAGAAAAAGATAAGCTATCATAAGAATCAATCGACGCTGGGTAAGATTCAGGATACATTGGTGGATGGATTTAGCAGACGTGACAATTCTATTCTAAAGGGCAAAACACCCGGCGGGAAGACGGCTTTGTTTGCTGGTGATGAGAAGCTCATTGGTTCAGTCGTTCCGGTGAAAATCTCTCAGGCCGATTCATGGACTTTACATGGTTCGGTGTATCGGGGAAGCGAAGGGTATCGTCCGATTGGCTTTTTCAAGCCAGAGATTCCTGATAGCGTCGCAGAAAGCACAGTTGGTATACCGCCGGCGCTAAGAAAGGCGCTGGGCAGAGGATGATTGCCCACCACGCACTGGCGATTATTTGGTTGGCGTTAGTAGGTGTGACTTACTCTCGTCTGTTGAAACGTCAGGATGGTTTTGACAACAATCGCAATAGTAGTAACAATCTAAACAAAAATACAAAATTCCGCACATTTACGATTGCTTCAGGTTTATGTCTGCTTCTTGCGGCGTTAATCTTTTGGCTAAGCGCTTTTAGCGCATATTCGAACTGGTTTGTGCCAACGGTTTACCCGGTACTAGACTGGTTGCGAATAGCTTTGGTGATAGCCGGAGGAACATTGATTATCTGGGCTTTTATTCAAAAGCTAGAGACTGATGTTGTTCCAGCAGACAAAGGCGCACAGATTCCCGGGGAGTCAGGTTCAGGGCTTCAGAGCGCGTCTGCCACTAGCGCAGTCAACGATATTCCGCAGACGAGTTTGGCGTCTTTGAATGCGCTTAGAGTTTCCTTGTCACAGCCCTATCCTTTTGCGGAGTTGGCTCGCGCCGCTCTTACTGGTGTTAGTGAGGTGGCGGGTGTGGCGGCAGGCGCCTTGTATGTGCACAATGAGTCAACTCACGAGATGACACTTGTTGCCTCGCAAGGGCTCTCACCTGCACAGGAAAGAGCCTTCGAGAGATTGTCCCTTGGCGCCTCGGTACTCTCTGAGGTTTTTGCCGAAGGTGAAACATTGATTTCCTCGAGTTTCAGCTCCGGAGTTTCTGCGATTTCCGGGGACATCGGGAGCATTCCCGGGCCGTATTCTTTGTTGACTCCCATATTTCGTAATAATCAGCCGTTAGGACTTGTTGTTCTTTTCTCGACGGCTGAGCCGCAGCTTTCCAAGTCGCAGATTGTAACTCTGGCGCAAATGTCAGATATTGTTGCTGATAAGTTTGTAAATGTAAAGTTGCGTGGTGAACTCGCTAGAGCTGAAAAGAGAAGCGCTGAACGTGAAGAATCTCGAAAGAGATTGACACAGGTGTTCCAGAGAGCGTTTGAGGCTCTTTCGGGAAGTTCCCTTGGAAACTCCGCAGAGCTGGAGGCGATGTGCCAGGTGCTAGTCGGAATTGGAGGAGCTGATGCGGTTGCATTGGTAGAGCTTGATGAGGCAGGCGCTATACTTCGTTTTGCGGCAACTTCAAATGATTTTCCATCAACTACTGACGGGTTTGAACGCGCCACGATTCAGGCATTGAAACGACAGTCGCTTGTTCTGCTTTCGAGAGAAAAGCGCGAGACGGCAAGCGGAGGTGATTCTTCGGCAGAACGTGAGCCTATGGCTTTGGTTGCCCCTTTGGGTTCCAGTCACGCCGAAGCAGGTTCATCACGAGGCTCTCGAAATGGAATTCTGTTTTGGAACAGCTATGGGCGTTTCTATCTTGGCGCTGAAGAATTGCATGAATTTCAAGATTGGCTCCGGCCTCTAACTCTGGCGTTGGGTGGGATTTTACGGAATCGTATTTCCGGAGCCGCCGCAGGAATGTTGGAGATAGTCAGAGAGCTTTTGCAACCAGTTGCAGGCCCTGATACTGAGAAGACGCGCATGAAACTCTTTCTTGCATCTATTAGAAGAGTGTTGGGTTTGCAGGAAACAGCTTTGGTATTCAAACGGAGCAGTAACGGACAGCTTCGCCCTATGATGTCATTCGGCGTGGCGTACGAGGATGTGGCTCAGCTGGTGATTTTGGCCGGTGAAGGCTCTCTGGGACGATGTGCGGCGCTGGGGAATAGCGTAATTGAGGAAGGCTCAGTTTGTCTTGCCCGGTCTACTGAAGAATATGATATGCTTAATCGTGACGTGTTTGGCGATGGTTTCGCGAGAATGGGCCCTGTGGGGTCATTGTTGATTGCGCCGATTACGGTAAACGGCGCCACGCGATTTGTGTTACAGTTCTTTTTTGCGGACGCGGAGATTGCGCGGAATTCAGCCAAAGTAATTCTTCCGTTGTGCCAACTCATGGCCCTTGTGATAAGTGTCGAGGAGTTGCAGGTTGAGCGAGGCGCTGATGTCGTAGCGTCAGCTGGAGTGGCTGGCGTCGGGGGCGCTGTAACTGATATCGTAAATGACATCAATAATGACCTCTTGACGATAATAGGTAACTGTCAATTGGCCGCCGAGGATCCGAACCTTTCTGGTGGCCTGGACAAACTTCTGCAATTAGTGATAGATCGCGCGGAACATTCTGCAAAGTTGATGCAGAGTGGAGTCGAATTGAGCGATAGGAAGGTGGATAGCGAGGATGGAAATACCGCTACTCTCAATATGACGAAGTCTGAGTCGTCTGCTACGTCGAAGATTGATTCATCAGTATCGTTGACCGAGGAGCTTCGTGAGTTTGCCGCTCAACGTGTAGTTGGAGGTCAGATTCTTTTGACTGAAGGCAAGGCGCGCGAGGTCGAGTGTCTCCTGGATGGCGACTTCCGTTTGGGCATCGATTCCGGGAAGGCCACGACTTTGATTGAGAAACTGTGTCATGGGCTAAGCGCTTTGGCTGATGAGCGTGAAATTGTGACAGTCTCGGTTTATGATGATAGGGGCTACTCATATTTGGATATTTCGCGACGGTGGCGGAATCTTCCGTTAACCGATAGAATAGGATCTTATGCGCGGTTCGGAGCTCCAGCAGAAGGAATCTTTGATATTTCTGCGGCGACTGTGCAAGCCCTCTCCGAGATTGGCGTAGAGATAGCGCTGGATAGACGGAGTAACCGCCCGGCATATGTGACCTTGCGAAACCGGATAGACGTTGATTCACGGCGTGAAATGAATCGTGACGCTTCGAAGGGAGCTATCACCAAGGACGTGCCAAGGATATTGGCAATTGACGATCAGACGATGATTCTTGACTTACTTGGCGCGATGTGCGATTCATTGGGCTACCAAATCGACACTTTTGATTCTCCCGAAAGAGCGATAGCCGCTTTTGAACGTGGAGTCCATGACGTGGTGATTACCGATGTTGCCATGCCGGGCATTGATGGGTGGGAAGTTGCCGAGGCGATAAAGAAGCTCCGCCCTGAGACCTATTTGATTTTTATTACAGGTTGGGAAGAGGGTCTTTCTGCAGAGCGACTACGTGATTGCGGGGTAAATCATGTTTTGAAAAAGCCATTTCGCCTTGAACAGCTAACAGAATCTCTTCTTCAGGCTGAGCGTCTTTCAAAGCCAACTGCCACTACTTGAGCGCTGTTTCATTTTGGCCCTACTGTACATTTTTGCGACATCTCCCTTGTTACACTACTCGCCAGTCGAATACAATGTGATTTAGCGCGATATGCGCTCAATTCCGTCTCGAATCCACCCGATACTTATTATAGGGCCAAGAGTCCCAATCGCAACTCTTGCTCGAAAGGCGCTCTCTTGAATTATTGAGGGTTTTAAAGGAATCGGATATAACACCGCATTTAGATGGAACATCAATGAATACTGTTGCCGAAGATACCCGGATCACTGCTCTCAAAGAGAGCATACTCGCTGACATTGCCCGGGGTGATAACCTGCTTTCGTTGCCTGCTAATTTGGCAAATGTTCTAGCGGTAATAAATGATGAGCACGCTTCGATTGATGCGCTTGCTGACGCCATTCAGAGAGATCCATCACTGACTGCCACGATTATTCGCATGGCGAATACTCCATACTATGGACGCATGACGCGGTGCAGTTCGCTTTCTGATGCGGTAATGACTCTAGGGAGTTTGACGATGAAGTCAATTGCCCTTACTGCATCGACGTTGAACCCAAAAAATATACAAGAGCAGTGTGGGATAAAACCCGAGGAGTTCGTTGCGAACTCACTTACAGTCGCCACTTTGGCTCATGAAATAGCTCTTGCAGTAGGATACTCGAAGTCTGAGGATGCGCTTACTGCTGGTTTGCTTCATGATATTGGCGTGCTGTATTTTATGGGTAATCATAGCGCTACTTATAGTGAGGTTGCAGAAAACGTGGCATCCGGTGGTGATGTTTTGGAATGTGAGCTGGCTACCTTTGGCATAGACCATACGAGTATCGGCAAAGAGCTAATCAGCCGTTGGCATTTGCCAGATGATATTTGTGAATGCATCGGAGCGCATCATCATGCCGACGGCGATGTCACAAGAGATATCACTGAATCCGGGGGCGGCGCTCTGGTGAGAATAGTTCAGCTTGCTGTTGCGGTTGCGGGGGATTCGTATCTGCAACAGCGCCGAAAGCTTGATTGCGATTTGAAATGCGTTAGCAATTTATCTGCTTCACTGAAGCTATCGGATGAAAAGCTAAGCGAGATAGTCGCCGTTTCTCTCACTAAATCACTAGAGGTGGCGTCAGGATTTGGGATGCATGAAACTTCTGTAGAGCAGTTGATGGCTACCGCCAACAAAAAGCTTGGGCAGTATTTGAACGCACTGCAAAGATTGATGCGAGATCGCGAAGATTTGAGCGCGAAAATCCTCTCGGAGGAGCGCAGAAAAGGTGTCGCTGAATCTCGTATTGCAATCATTGCTTCGCTTTCTCATCATATCAACAATTCAGCAATGGTAGCGATGGGTAAAGCAGAGGCTCTTTCTCTGATATTGGAGAAGCAGTTGTCTGTCGATGCCTACGCCCCGGTAGGTAAAGATCTACAAACTATTGTGGAGTCAATTGCGAACATCAAGATTGTTTTGGAGAAAATGTCACATATAGCTGACAATGATATCATGGCTGTCCACGACCAGACGAATACTCTCGATCTTGATATGTTAATCAAGAAATGTGTGCAGTTGGATAAGTCGAGCCTCTTGCTTAAAGACTAGTGAACTGCAAGTCTGAAGATTGACAAGCCCCTAAGTTTCTCTGTACTATATTCCCTATGATACGTTACTTGACCGCCGGCGAATCGCACGGCCCGGGCCTGACTCTTATTCTTGAGGGTTGTCCCGCAGGGCTGGCTATTGATTTCGATGAAATCAACTACGAACTCTCGCGCCGTCAAAAGGGCTACGGGCGTGGCGGGCGTATGAAAATTGAGCGGGACAAAGTTATTCCGCAATCGGGGATTCGTCATGGCAAAACGTTGGGTACTCCGATTTCATTCTTGATAAACAATCGTGATTGGGAGAATTGGCAGGATGTTATGCATTCTGTTAATCCTATGCCGGATGATTTGACCGGCCAGAAGGCCAAGTTGGCCTATGACAACACGCGGCCTCGTCCGGGGCATGCTGATTTATCCGGAGCCATTAAGTTTCATCATGATGATTTGCGCAATGTGCTTGAGCGGGCATCGGCTCGTGAAACCGCCGCGAAGGTTGCCCTGGGGGCGATTGCCAAGCAATTCCTGGGGCAGTTCGGCATTGAGTTTGGTTCACACGTGGTGCGAATTGGATCGGTTGAGCTTGAAGGTTACGATTTGTCATTGTCAGAGATTCGTGAACGCTCGGAGAAATCTGAGGTTCGCTGTGTGGACCCGGCTACCGAAGAGAAAATGGTCGCGGTGATTCGTGAGGCGATTGTCAAGAAGGACTCTTTGGGTGGAGTGTATGAGGTTCTGGTTGACGGACTGCCGGTTGGCTTGGGTGGATATAGTCAAGCCGATGTTCGTCTCGATGGCAAACTTGCCGCGGCGGTGATGTCAATTCCGTCAGTTAAGGGCGTTGAGGTCGGGATGGGTTTTGAGACGGCAAGGCGTCATGGCTCAGAGGTTCATGATCAGATTTACTATGACAAGGATGGCGCCAAACACAGCTCCAAGAACAAAGGCGGCTTCTATCGCAAGACTAATAACGCCGGTGGGCTTGAGGGTGGAATGACCAATGGCGAGCGTCTGGTCATTCGCGCTGCGAACAAGCCGATTTCGACGCTCTATCAGCCACTTGATACAGTTGATATCAAAACCAAAGAAGCCGCTGTTGCAATAGTAGAGCGCACTGACAATTGTGTCACTCCGGCGCACTGTGTAGTCGCCGAGGCGGTGATAGCGCTCACTCTCTTCGATGTATTCCTCGACAAATTCGGCCATGACAATATGGACGACATCCAGGCCGCCTGGCAACGGCATATAGATTTCGAGATTTAGTATTTCCCCAAAGTTTTTCCATCGGTTGCGTTTCACCTGTCATCGCAGATGGAGCGCGGTAATCTAGTGGATTACTCGGGCTGATTCGTCTATCTCTTTGGGCTAAACATCTAAGCCCGGAGGCCGATAGAAGAAAGGAGAGGGTGTGCAAAAGTTGAGCTCTCTACTTTGTCTATTAGGCCCGCTACATGATTGTGGGAGCTGTTAAAATTATATGGCATAAACACTTAGTCTCGGAATTGAAGGCAAGTTATGCAAGGAATTGGCGCAGGAAGCGTTACTGGAATCGCCTCTGGGCTTGATACAAACTCGATAGTTGATGCAATTATCGGGGCCGAGCGCGGGACTGCGGTCTTACTTGAGGTGCGTCAAGCCGAAAAAACCCGAATGGTTTCGGCCTATAAGGCTATTGAGGCGCGATTTCTAGCAATCCAGGCCAAGCTGGGTCTTTTGAGTAAGGGAGTGACGTTTGACAAGATGAATGTCACGTCCTCTGATGAAGATGGGCTTGGTGTCAAGAGAGGCGAGGGAGCGGTTGCAGGGACTTTTGACGTGCGAGTCACTCAGCTCGCGCGCAACCATCAGGTGGCCTCACAGGGCTTTGGCAGCCTCGATGACAAGGTTCTCGGAACTGGAACGTTTCAGTTTGGGGTTGGTAGCGCTAGTATGACGAGTGTTACCCTCACGGCCAACAACAATTCCTTGAGTGGACTTCGTGATGCGATAAACAGCGCCGATGCGGGAGTCAGCGCCTCGATTGTCAATGATGGAACCGAGAAGAACTCGTATCGTTTGATTTTGACTTCTACCAAGACCGGGCTGGCTAACAAGATTGCAACCAAAAGCTCGCTTTCCGGTGGTAGTACGCCTGATTTTGTGGGGGCGAGTTTTGATGTTCCAGAGACTAGTGGGTTTTCTGCAACTGCTTCTTCATTGGTTACTCTTGGCTCGACTGCATCTTACACTGGAGCTGAGAACAAGACTTATACTTTCACAGTAGCCGGAGTCGGAACGCAGACAGTCGGCACAGATATTATCACGCTCAACTACACTGACGGCACAAACAGTGGCTCTATAGTTGTGACTCAGGCAGACACCGAAGTAGCGTTGGCAGGAACCGGGTCTGACGGCTTGAAATTGTCTTTTAGCGCAGGAAGTTTGGTTGCCGGCGACACCTTTAAGGTTTCTACTTTTGCGCCAGTTCTGCAAAACCCTACTGATGCTAAACTGTCGATTGGTTCGACTGCCGCAGGTGGGGCTCCGATTGAAATTGTCTCTGATTCAAATGAGTTTACCGGCGCTTTGCCGGGTCTGAATTTGACTGCCAAGCAAGTTACTCTGGCGGGGCAGTCTATTACTGTCACTGCAGAGCGTGATGTCGAAGGTGTCAAGCAGGAAGTATCAGGATTCATCTCCGCTTATAATGACGCTATGAAATTCATCGACTCTCAGTTCTCATTCGATCTGGATACTAAGAAGAGCGGTATTCTCATTAGTGAAGGCTTGCTTCGCAATATGCAGGAAAGAGTTCGTTCAGCGGCTACTGGCATTGTTAGTGACTTGAAGCAAAAAACCAATACTCTTGCGACAATCGGTATTCGCTCTGACGCCAAAGGGCTTTTGCGTATTGCCAATTCTTCAGTTTTTGAAAAGGCTGTGAAAGAAAACAGCTCAGAGTTGAAGGTGTTGTTTGGTGATGATATTGTTTCAGACCGGCCGGAGGTTGAATTGCTTGTTGCTGGGAATGACAGCAAGGCCGGGAAAGATTACAAGTTAGACATTACACAGGCGGCCACCAATGGCGCTCTCTCGGGCGCTACAATACCGGATCCTGCGACAACTCCATTGGTGATTGATTCAACGAATAACAAATTAACGCTAAAAGTTGATGGTAAGACCTCGAACGGTATTGTGCTTACCGAAGGCACATATTCAAGTTTTGACCAATTGGTGCGTGAGATTCAAAAGCGCATCGATGCGGATTCTGAGATAGGTAAGCTCAAGTTAGTTGTTTCTTCAACCGCTTCCAGCGGGACCGGAAGACTCATCTTCACCAGCGGTTCATTCGGCGCCACCTCGACGATAAATTTGGACAATGCCAATACTACCACAGGGCAAACTTTGGGCTTGTCAGTCAACGGTGCGATAGCTACTACCGGCAAAGATGTGGCAGGTACCATAAACGGAGAAAAAGCCACAGGCGCAGGGCAGATTCTCACCGGCGCGACTGACAACAAAACTACTGACGGTTTGAAATTGAAAATTACTTTTAGCCCCCTGGATGTCATAGAGGGCGCTGAGGCCACCTTCAATCTCACCAAGGGTGTTGCCTCAAAGTTGAAGGACTCCCTGTTTAGGATTGTTGATAGCGCCGATGGCTCACTTTCAAGACGAGTTAAAGCCTTGAATGCGCAAGCTGAAGATATCAAGGATCAAGTATCGAAGATTGATGCGCGTTTGGTTTTGCGTCGTCAGCGTCTTATCGAGCAGTTCCGTCAGATGGAACAGGTCCTGGGGCAGTTGAATTCCCAAAGTGGGTTCCTCTCCGGACAGCTTGCGAATTTAACATCGAATTTTAATAGATAATTGTAGACAGCGTTGTAGCAGTGTACTGCAGCGAAACCGTGAATTCACATAGGAGGCTAATTCACTAATATGGCACGTGGCATCGGAAGCTATCAGAAAACCGAAACTCTCGGTAAATCCCCACTTGAATTACTACTAATGGTCTATGGCGGCGCTATTCAGGCGATGCAGGACGCCGAAAATGCGTTTGGCGATGGGAATCGCGATTTGGGTCGTGAGAAAGTCGAGCGGGCCAAGAAGTTTGTGACACATCTCTATACTACACTTGATAATGAGCGCGGGGGAGAAATAGCGCAACGCCTGGGGCACTTGTACGTGTTCATTATTGAACGTTTGCAGGTTGCGCAAGCCAGTGGTGATGGCGACGCTCTTCAGGATGTTCGAGAGATATTGGAAAACTTGCGCTCAGGCTGGAAGGGTGTGGAGCAGTCCACAAACAGTTAAGCAGAGTTAGTCGTACATTATACAGGTAGGCAATTCATACAATCAATTCGATATTACAAGACCGAGACCATAAATAATGCAGTTTAATGAAATCACAGAATTAGAGCGCGAACTAATGTCTACTCTCAAAGAAGAGTATTCATTTTACCAGTCATTATATATTCTTGTGGATCGTCAGCGAGATTTGATTCGTATTGAGAAGGACGACAAGCTACTGGATTTGTTCGCTGAGATTGAACGTTGTCATCAACGGCTAAAGAAGTCTGAAGAGCGGCTTATGCTATTGCGCACCAAGAATCCAAAATTGTTTCCTTTGGCTGCTTCTGCGCCGGGAGTGCGCAAATTAGTGACATCTATTACGACTTTGGTGCAGAAGAATATGAAGTTGGTCAAAGAAAACGAAGATCATTTGCGTGCGAGGCACGGAAGAGTTCGGTCAGAGCTTGACGGATTGAAGAATTCGAGCAAGATTATGGTATACCTGCGCGAGCGCTCAGACGCTCCGCTCTTTATTGATAGCAAGTCATAGACAATAACAGTAAATAATTGTCGCCGGATACAGTTAGTGATTGTTCAATAATTGACACAACGGCTGTTTCAATGTTACACTTTGGCACAGAATAGGATGAATCGTTAGTGACAACAAAGACTTCCTAAGTGGATTTTGTGTTATGACGATAAAGAGGAATAGAGGCGTTCATGAAAATTGAAAACTCTGGAGTAAACGTCACTCCCAAAGCTTCTGCTGAAGTGACGCAGGGGCGGAAGGCGCATATTGCTCGAAACGACGGCGCCTTGACCCCTCGTTTGGGTAACCATAATAAAATTGATTCGGACTCGGTGGAGATTTCCAGGGGTTCAGCGGAAAAAGTAGTAACATCAGGTGATTATAGCGCTAAGGTATTAGCTCCGCGGGGACTGGATAAGTTACAACCTATGAGTAATCTAAAGAAGACAGCAGATGAACGGTTGAAGCAATTTGGTTCTGATAGTGACGCTGTAGAATCAGTGTCAGAGTTGAATCTGAATGATGACCGTAAAGATATGGTCGAGATTGCGAAACTTCGCGTTAATAGCGGCTTTTATGATCGTCCCGATGTGATAGACGAAATCGCCAGACGGATTATCGAAGGTGTCTGATAAGGCAAGTGTTTGGGAAGCCTAACTATATTAATAAGTACGAATTGTTACAAAAAACGAGTTAACATCCAAGAACCGATACGCGAAACTACTTATGTCCGTTCAGATATGTAAAGACCCTCAGGCTCAGAGCCGGGTAGAGCAAATTGTCTCAAACATTAAGAACTTGCCTACTCCACCGATTGTCTTTAACCAAATACAAAAAGTCATCAACAAGGAGTCAGCTTCTTCCGGGGATGTTGCCAAGATTCTATCCGAGGATCCGTCAATGTCGGCTAAGGTATTGAAGATGACAAACTCCGCTTTCTACGGTCTATCTCGTGAGATTGATTCAGTTAAGCAGGCGGTGATGATTATTGGTTTTGACGCAGTCAAGAATCTGGTTCTCTCGGCGTCGGTTATGGGGATGTTCAACGGTAGCAAAATTGATCCGGAGTTTCAGGAACGGTTCTGGCGCCATTCATTGGCGACGGCGCTAGCCGGTAGACTAGCGGCGCAGTCTATTCGTAGCCGAGGGATGATTGACACTGACACTGCTTTCTCAGCGGGACTGCTTCACGACATTGGGAAATTAGTAATTGGCTGTTTTATGCAGGATGAGTTTGTCGCTATAAGAGAGATCATGGAGAATGATGAATCCATAGACGAATCAACCGCCGAGTTGGAGGTCCTGGGATTCTCGCATGAGCAAATCGGGGCGGCTCTGGCGCAGTTTTGGAATCTCTCAGATGGCTTGGTGGATGCGATTGCCTTTCATCATGTTCCGCACGAGAGCGAAACGCCGAATTCCATGGCCTACATGGTTTGCGTAGCCAATCATGTGGCCAAGAAGTCTTTTGCCTCTGAGTACACTGGTTGTCCGACATTGGAGCTATCACCCAAGGTTTTGGCCTATTTGGATATTACCGATGAAAGCATCGAGGAGCTTTCTACCAAGTTGATTTCAGAGTACACCAAGGCAGAGACCTTTATGTCGATGGCCGGTGTTTAGGGTTTGTTCTCGTGGTCCTGGTCTTGGCAATCGGCTATCATATTCCAGCAAATTCTTATTACTTCCGGTCTATTTAACCTCTTGACAAGCAACACAAAAGCAATATACTTCGCGCCTGTGGCAGTCTTTGACTGGCTGTTACGAATGTGTAGCTTTGGTTGTTGGAACTTCGTTTTCGAGTTTTTGAAGCTCTTCAAAGTTCAAATCAAGTTTACATCAAATATGTGTCGTTTTCAAAGAGGGCGGTTAGCTCAGTTGGTTAGAGCGCTTGCTTGACATGCAAGAGGTCACCGGTTCAAATCCAGTACCGCCCACCATTTTTTTGTTAGTGTTGTTTTAGTATGTATTGTGTTAGTATGTGTTGTTTTAATTTGTGTTGAATTCTTGGCCCCTCCTCACGATAATCAACTCAGCATTATCAGAGAGGTCTTTGGAGTCCTTGAATCCTCCAAGCGCATATTCTGAAAGAGATTTCAGAACGGCGCCGAGATTCAAGCTTTTTGTGTAGAGTAGAGGTAGTTGCGCCGAAGTAGGAAGTAGATAGGATAGGCTGGACGAGCCTGATAGAGTAACGAGAGAATCATGCATACCAGTAGCGCAAAAAATATCGAAATAACCTTACCGGACGGTAGTGTCCGTGAGGTTGCGCATGGCTCAACCGGCTATGATGTAGCCGCTTCTATTTCGCCACGGCTTGCGAAAGAGGCGCTGGTGGTTCGTGTCGATGGTGAACTGCGTGATCTTTCTGCGCCGATTTCAGCTGACGCTTCTATTGAGATTCTGACTTTCAAGGATGACGCCGGCAAAGAGGTTTTTTGGCATTCTACTTCGCACTTGATGGCTCAGGCGGTTCGTGAGGTTTTCCCGAATGTGAAACTGGCTATCGGGCCTCCGATTCAGGAAGGCTTCTATTATGATTTTGAGGCCGAGAAGCCGTTTTCGCCGGAGGATTTGCTCAAGATAGAAAAGGCGATGGCCAAGATTGTCGCTGAGAAAGCGCAATATACTCGCGAGGAGATGAGCCGCGAGGAAGTCATCAAATGGTATGAATCGGTCGGCGAGACTTACAAATTGGATTTGATGGAAAACACCATTCTCGATGAGACTGTGTCGGTGTATAGTCAATCCAGATTCAAAGACCTTTGCCGCGGGCCGCATATTCCGAATACGGGCATGATTAAGGCCTTCAATTTGACTTCCAGTAGCGGCGCTTATTGGCGCGGTGATGAAAAGAACGCGATGTTGCAAAGGATTTATGGCGTTTCATTTCCTAAGAAGTCGATGCTGGATGAGTTTCTTGAGCGTATGGAACAGGCCAAGAAACGCGACCATCGCGTTTTGGGTAAGCGGCTCGAATTGTTCACTACCAGCGAAGATGTTGGCCCGGGGCTGATTTTGTGGCTTCCGAAAGGCGCGGTGGTGCGCAATGAAATAGAAAATTTCTGGCGCGCTGAGCATTTGGCTAATGACTATGAATTAGTATTTTCCCCGCATGTGGCTCATATAGAATTGTGGGACAAATCTGGGCACACGGATTTCTATCGCGACGGAATGTTTCCTCCGATGGAGCTGGATAACCATACCTACCAGCTTAAGCCAATGAATTGCCCGTTCCATATTGCGATGTATAAAGCCAAACGTCATAGCTATCGTGAGTTTCCGCTCCGTTGGGCTGAGCTCGGGACGGTGTATCGTTATGAGCGTCCGGGAGTGTTGCATGGATTGATGCGAGTCCGGGGTTTTACTCAGGACGACGCCCATCATTTTGTAACTCCTGAGAGTATGGAGCAAGAGCTGGTTTGGATATTGAAATTCTGTTTACATATTCTCAAGTCTTTCGGATTTGTGGATTTTGAGGTTTGTCTTTCTACCAAGCCCGAAAAGGCTATAGGTGAGGATGTTGATTGGGAGGCCGCGGAAAATGGTCTTCGCAGGGCATTGGAGCTTTCGAATTTGCCATTTACAGTTGATGAAGGCGGCGGCGCTTTCTATGGCCCGAAAATAGATCTCATTATCAAAGACGCTATTGGGCGCAAATGGCAGTGTTCGACAGTGCAGTTTGATTTCTCCCTGCCGGAGCGGTTTAACCTGACTTATATCGATTCGAGTGGCGAGCAGAAGCGTCCGATGATGATTCATCGGGCTTTACTTGGCTCAATTGAGCGCTTTTTCGGCGTATTGTTGGAGCATTATAGCGGTGATTTCCCGCTTTGGCTGGCTCCCGAACAGGCGCGGATCTTGCCGATTACCGATAAAGTCAACGATTATGCCGCGACAGTGGTCAAGAGGCTTAAGGCCGCTGGGGTTCGTTGTTCTTTGGATGATCGCTCCGAGAAGGTTGGGCATAAGATTCGCGAGGCCGAACTGGCTAAGACACCGTATATGCTCATAGTTGGCGGTCGTGAGGCCGAAAACGACCAGGTTTCGGTGCGTCATCGCGGAGAAGGTGACGGAGACTTGGGCGCAATGGCGGTTGAGGATGTTGTTAAAAAACTTGCCTTAGAGATTGAATCTAAGGGACTAAATGATTAAGTTACAGCCGATTCCGTCGGGCCGTTTGTAGGCTGGACGGGATTTGTTGATGTTTGAGTTTTGAAATCATAGATTGTACTTAGGAGGAAATTAGCATAGCCAGACCACGAGAACCCCGCATCAATGACCGTATTCGCATCAGTCCGGTGCGATTAGTAGGCGCAGATGCGGAGCAAATTGGAATCGTTCCTATCAACGAGGCTCTTGAGAGAGCCCGGACCGCAAATCTTGATTTGGTAGAAGTTTCGAGTACCAGCAGGCCGCCGGTCTGTCGTATCATGGATTATGGTCGGTATAAATATGAAACCGCCAAGAAACAGAAGAATGCTCGCAAGAAACAGCATTCGATGGAGTTGAAGGAAATGCGGTTTCGCCCGAAAGTTGACAAACACGATTATGAGTTCAAGACAAAGCATATTCGTGAGTTCCTTGAGGAAGGAAACAAAGTAAAAGTTTTTGTTATGTTCCGTGGTCGTGAGATGGCTCACACAGAATTCGGCCGCGAATTACTCGCTCGTGTCTGTGAGGACATGAAGGAGGTTGCATCAGTGGAAATCGGCGCTAAGCAAGAAGGGCGCAGGATGAATATGGTGTTGGCGCCACTTCCGGCTTTGGTTAAGAAAGCCGCCGATGAGCGCGCCGCTAAGGCAGTTGCCAAAGAAAAGGCCAAGCGTCCGGGCGCCTCTAAGGGTGATGCGAAATCAAAGAATTCGAATGACGCTGAAGTAGTGTCTGCGGCTGAGTCTGCGTCTGCGTCTGCGTCTGCGTCTACGCCTGAGTCCGATACTGTTCCGCTTGAGACGAAGGCGGAATCAACGGTAGTTGAATCTGACGACTGATAAGTATTAGTTTGTATTGAATAGCGGTTTTTTCGAGTAAGAAATAGTAAGAAGCAGTTAGAATAGAAAGTATCAGCATTATGCCAAAAATTAGAACAAACCGCGCTACAGCCAAACGGTTTAAGAAAACCGGTAGTGGCAAGATTAAGCGCCACAGTTCGCACATGCGCCACATCCTCAACAAGAAGGCTTCGAAGCGCAAGCGCAAATTGCGTCAGGCTACTTTGGTCTGCAAGGTGGATGCGCCGCGTATTTCACGGCTGATTCCTTATTGAGGTAGTCGCTGTTAGCGGAAAGATTTAACAGTAGTTTTTAGCGGTAGTTTTTTAATATTAGTATATTCACAGGTTCGACATCATCGGAGCCCCGTACCCGGTGTTCGGCCATTAACACGAGCCAGACTAGCTTTTTTCATCGCAGAGACGGCTCTAATTCAAATCGAAGAAAGTACGGAGAGACAGAATGCCAAGAGCTATGAACAATGTGGCGGCTCATCGTCGTCACAAAAAAGTCCTCAAAAAGGCCAAAGGAAATTACGGCGGTCGTTCCAAGCTGTATAGAACAGCGGTAGAAACTGTTGCCAAGGGCCTGACTTATGCCTATCGCGACAGAAAGAACAAAAAGCGCACTTTTAGAGCGTTGTGGATTGTTCGTATTTCCGCCGCGGCCAAGTTATGTGGCATGAATTATTCGACATTCATCCACGGTCTCAAGAAGAACAATATCGATCTGAATCGTAAAGCGCTCGCTGATATTGCGGCGACTGATATGCCGGCTTTTGAAAAGTTGGCGTCGCTGTCCAAAGGCGAGTAAGTAGCAGAGCGCATCAATAAGTCTCTTGCAGTCGGTTGTGGCTTTTGAAAGTTACACCGGCGCTTTGGGCTATTTGTAGGTGAGTGAGAATCAGTATATAGTCGAGAAGCATATTAGAAGAAAACCCTAGAGTATGTCGGTATTATCTCAAATAGAGTCATTGCTAGCAAAAGCCGGCGCCGAATTGCAAAGCGCTGCCTCTGCTGATGAAGTTGAGCAGGTCAAGGTTCGCTATTTGGGTCGCAAGGGTGAGTTGCCGGGGATTCTCAAAGGTGTAAAGGATTTGCCGGTTGAGGAGCGTAAGCCTGTCGGCGCCGCCGCTAACAAAGCGCGGGTTATGCTTGACGGACAGGTGAAAGCGAAGCTTGAATCATTTGACTCAAGTTCTGACGCTGATTTCGATTATACATTGCCTGGTTCGCCGCTTACAGTTGGTCGGCCACATTTGCTGGTTCGGACTATGGCGGATATTGCGGAGATTTTTTCGCGCAAGGGATTCTTGGTGGCCAATGGGCCGGAGATTGAATCTGATAGATACAATTTCGGAGCCTTGAATTTCCCGCCGGATCATCCGGCTCGGGATATGCAGGACACGTTTTATCTTCGCGAGGCCAATGGGCTTCCTGAGGGTTTGCTGTTGCGCACGCATACTTCAAATGTGCAGGTTCGGCAATTCGAAAGCCGAACTCCACCAGTTAAGATTATTGCGCCGGGAAAAGTGTTTCGCCATGAGGCGGTTTCCAGCCGGGCCTATTGTGTTTTTCATCAGGTTGAAGGGTTTCAGGTCGGGACTGATATTACACTCGGTGATCTGAAAGGCGTATTGCTGGCTTTTTGTCAGGAGTATTTCGCTGAGAATATTGAGCTACGTTTTCGTCCGAGTTTTTTCCCGTTTACTGAGCCGTCGGCTGAGGTTGATATGTCTTGCCTGCTTTGCGCTGGTAAGGGATGTTCGATTTGCAAATATGACGGTTGGTTGGAGATACTTGGTTGCGGGATGATTGACCCCAATGTGATGTCGGCAGTGGGCTATGACCCTGAGGTTCTATCGGGTTATGCCTTTGGTATGGGTGTCGAGCGGATTGCGATGCTCAAACATCGCATTACCGACATAAGGCTTTTCTACGAGAATGATTTGAGATTCTTGCGGCAGTTTTAGTAGCCTCTAATAGTCCAATAAGATTTTGCAATTTGTAATAACAGATATTGTAGATAGTAGCACAGGTAAAGTAGCGCATGAAAATATCCTATAATTGGGTTCGCGATATCGCGCCGGTTGACTGGTCGCCAGAGGAAATGGCGCATCGTTTGACATTGGCCGGGACTGCTTGCGAGACGGTGATTGATCTTTCAGCTCGTTTTGCCAAGATGGTGGTTGGTCGGGTTGAGTCCTGTGTGGCTATTGAGAAGTCCGATCATTTGCGTCATGCTTCTGTTTCTATTGATAAAGAAAGCGCAGGCAAAGAAACCCTTAGCATTATTTGCGGGGCTCCCAATGTGGCCGCAGGTCAGCTTGTGGCTGTGGCCCAGGTCGGGGCGGTTATGCCCGACGGGATGAAGATTGAACGTCGCAAGATGTTTGGGATAGCATCGGAGGGGATGATACTCTCCGAGCGCGAGCTTGAGTTATCTGATGAACATGAGGGCATAATCGTATTGCCGGAGAATCTTGAAGTCGGCGCTCCTTTGGCGACGGTATTTGGTGTCGATGACTATACACTGGAGTTTGAACTAACTCCTAACCGACCGGATTCTATGTGCGCTATTGGTATCGCCCGAGATGTGGCGGCGCTATCTGGCTGTACTATGAACCGTCCGGAAATTTCACTGACTGAAAGTTCTGAGAAGTCCTCTGATATAATACAGGTCGAGATTGAAGATACGGAGTTTTGCCCTCGTTATGCGGCGCGGGTGATTCGTGGTGTCAAAGTTGGGCCATCTCCGGCTTGGTTGCGTGACAGGCTGGTGGCCTCGGGGCAATCGTCTATCAATAATGTGGTGGATGTTACAAATTATGTGATGCTGGAGTTTGGTCAGCCTTTGCATGCTTTTGATTTGTCGCGTTTTGATTCCGGTAAGGTAGTGGTTAAGCGAGCTAAGGCTAAAGAGAAATTTGTTACGCTTGATGAAATCGAGCGTGAAGTTGACGAGTCGGTTCTGATGATTACCAACGGTAGCGATTATCTAGCTGCCGGTGGAGTAATGGGTGGCTTGAATAGCTCTATTACAGATGACACCACCGATGTGCTGCTTGAAGCTGCCTACTTTGATCCGTCATCAATTCGCAAATCCAAGCGGACATTGGGACTATCTACTGATTCCTCGGCTCGTTTTGAGCGCGGGATTGATCCTAACATCACAATCATCGCAATAGACCGGGCGGCGCAGTTGTTGGCCGAAGTAGCTGGTGGAGAGCCGTTGGCCGGAGTGGTTGATAATTATCCCAAGCCGATTGAGCCGCTCTTGGTGGATTTAAGACCCGAGCGTTGTCACCAGATTTTGGGAGTCGAGGTTAAGCGCCCCGAAATCGAGAAGATTCTCTCCGGTTTGGAGTTGGGGATAGCGAATCCGGGAGCAAAGACCGAGGCGATTTCAGTAAAAGTCCCGACATTCAGGCCGGATATTACTCGCGAAATAGATTTGATAGAAGAGGTGACACGGATACTTGGGTTCGATAATATCCCTACCACCAAAGGCTATTTGGCAGCCACCGATAATCGCAAGACTGAGGCGGTTGAGATTCAGGATGACCTGGTATCCACTCTGTGGCAGACTTTGCTGGGCGTGGGTTTCAATGAGATTTGCGGTTCAGGTTTGGCGGATGGTCGATTGCTGGAGTTGATTGACCCGGGCGAGCCGCAAATTGTGGTGGCTAACCCTATCTCTGATGAATTCGGCTCGATGCGGAATTCGCTGGCGTATTCACTTTTGAATGCCGCGAGAGTCAATGTCACACATCAAACTGTTGACCTGCAATTGTTCGAGTTGGGTAATATCTATGCGCCGGGTATTGGTAAGAAGGATAATGTACTCAATGCTGATCATGAGCGTATGCGTTTGGGAGTTTTGGTTACCGGCCAGCTACAGCCACATTGGAAAACCGGCCGAGATAACTTGGACTTTTATACACTTAAGGGTGTGATTGATTCTTTGCGTGGTGAAGCGAGGCTAGCTGAACTGAAGTTGGTTCCTGCGAAATATCCGGTTTTCCAGTCCGGGCAGTCATTTGAATTACGTGGCGGGGTAAAGAAGGACAAAGTTGTTGGTAGAATCGGCAATGTAAGCTCCAAGCTTCTTAAGCGTTTTGATATCAAGCAGTCAGTTTCATTGATGGAATTGGATATTGCCGAGCTGAGTCGGATGATTCAGCCTGGCAGAGGATATCAGGCCCTCTCAAAATTCCCGGCCTCAGATCGTGATTTGTCTTTATTGTTGGATGAGAGTGTTCTAGTTGGCGAGATGCTCAAAGGAGTTGAACGAGTTGGCGGCGAGCTTGTAGAGAAGGCTGTGGTTTTTGATCTTTTCCGCGGCAAACAAGTGCCGGAGGGGAAGAAATCGGTGGCTATATCTGTCCGTTATCGTTCGGCGAATAAAAGTTTGGAATCTTCCGAAGTGGATGGTTTACAACAGAAAATTATTGTGTATCTTAAGCAAGAGTTTAAGGCAGAGATACGCGAGAAGTAAGCTCCTGTCATCTTTGATGGTTTGAAATCATAGTCAGTTTTCATTTTTGGGCATAGCCCGCGAGTTTCCACCGATTTTGCCACTGATGGATGTAAGTGAATGACGCAGACAGATTATCTTAAGCGACTGGAAGATAAGGTAAACAAGGCGATTGATCATATCGAACGCCTAACGCTCGAAAACGAGCGCTTGCAGACTGAAAATCAGAATATAGCTGAAAAACTCCGCGAGTACGGTCGTGAGCTAAACCAAAGCCGCCTCGATGAACGCAATCGCGCTTCTCAAGTGCGAGAAAAGATTCGCTCAATTCTTCACAAAGTGGACTCCCTTAACAATTTACCTTGATTCCAACCTCTGATGTCAGGGCGTTCTTTTTTTCGGATAGAATTTGCCGAAAATCTTTCAGTGATTCGCGAATGTAGCGGCTTTTAGTCTTGACAGCAGCCCCCCAAATCTGATACCCTATAACAGCTTGAGGTAGTAAGCAGGCGACTAAAGCATTCTCGCAGGCGCTCGTGTTCTTGGAGCTTGGCAGAACCTTCTCTTAAGTGAGAAATGTCAGTTCAGGGGCGATGAGATTTGTGAATAACTTACACAAATAGCTTTCGAGAAGTATGAATTGGAAATAGGAACGTTGGAAAACGACGCCAGATTAAAATGTGAGGCTGATGGTTCGACTCGTGTAGTCAAAATCTTCGGTCGAGAGTATCCGTTGAGATGTACCGGTGATCATGAGGAATTACTGAAAATTGCTGAATATGTTGATGCAGTAATGCGTCGAGTAGCGGAGTCTTCTGCTATAACAGCGCACAGCGACCTCGCAGTGCTTGCCGCGCTTAATATTGCCAGTGAGTTCATGGGCGCATCATCCCAAGAGAGCGCCACCACTGTCGATTTTGAAAAACGGACTCAATCTATCCTTTTAAGACTGGAAGAATCACTTCCAGAGTTGGAGTCCGCCGGGTAATCCGCGCGACTCTTGGCTTCCTGTTTGTGCTTCATAAGTAAGAATCATTTCTTAGCCGCTTCACTTACTCCCATATTTGATATAGTTCTTGACCTATAAGGGGCGTTTGCCCGGGAGTGTTTGATGTCTTCGATATCAATGTCTGTTCCAATACTGATTATTGCTTTGATAGCCGCTGTGCTGATTGGCGCATTTCTTGGATGGCTGGTTTCACGCAGTATTGGCGCCAATAAGATCACTAATGCTAATGATAGCGCAAAGCGAATTGTCAGAGACGCTGAAAAAGAAGCTGAAATCCTCAAGAAAGAGGCGGTTCTCAATGCTAAGGAAAAGTGGTATAAGGAAAAATCTAGAATTGAGAAGGAAGTTTTGGAGCGTCGCGCTAAAGCTGACGATCTGCTAAAGAGCGCTCGTGACAAAGATGTAGAAGTTGGCCGCAAGGTTGATCTGCTCAACAAGAAAGAGCAGGACCTCAAGACGGTAGAATCGGATTTCGCCACTCGTCAACGTGGAATTGAGATTCGTGAGAGAGAGATTGAAGAGTCTCTTCGAGAGCAGAACACGCGTTTGGAAAAGATCGCGGGTCTGACACAAGAGGAAGCAAAGAGGCAACTTCATACCAATCTGATTGACCAGGTGCGCATGGAGGCCGCTGGAGCCGCCAAAGAGATTCGCGAGCAGGCAGAGCGTGACGCTGAAAAGGAAGCTCGAGAGATTGTTTTGGGCGCGATTTATCGTTCCGCCGCTGACACGACAGTTGATGCGGTTGTTACGGTAGTGAATTTGCCTAGTGATGAAATGAAAGGCCGGATTATTGGTCGCGAGGGGCGTAACATTCGCGCCTTTGAAACTTTGACTGGTGTGGACGTGATTGTCGATGACACACCTGAGGCTATTTTGCTTTCAGGATTCGATCCGGTGCGTCGAGAAATTGGCCGCATGGCTATGAACAAACTAATAAGTGACGGACGAATTCATCCGACACGAATCGAAGAAGTTGTGGAGAAGTCAGCCAAAGAGATGGTGACCATAGTTCGTGAGGCCGGAGAACAGGCTTGTTTTGATTTGGGCATTCACGGTGTGCATCCTGAAGTAATCAAGTTGCTCGGTAAACTACACTATCGAACTTCTTATGGTCAGAATGTTCTGGCGCACTCCAAGGAAGTGGCGATGATGTGTGGTTTAATGGCTAATTTGCTGGGCTTGGATCCTGTGCTTGGTAAGCGTTGCGGTTTGATGCATGATATTGGGAAAGCCATTGATAGGGAAACCGAAGGCACACACACCGAGCTAGGCGCTGAGTTTGTAGAGCGCTACAATGAGCCGGCGATTGTTGTAAACGCTTGCGCGTCACATCACAACGATGTACCGCAGGAAACAGCCTATCCGGTTTTGGTTCAGGCCGCTGATGCGATTTCCGGAGCTCGTCCGGGGGCGCGTCGTGAGCCGCTGGAGAATTACATTAAGCGCTTGCAACGTCTTGAAGAGCTGGCGGATTCATTCAAGGGTGTTTCCAAAGCCTATGCAATTCAGGCTGGCAGAGAGATTCGAGTGATTGTGGAGAACTCGCAGACTGATGATTTGGCCGCGAGTATTTTGGCCTCGGATATTGCCGCAAAGATTGAATCACAACTGGAGTACCCGGGGCAGATTAAGGTGACTGTGATTCGTGAATCACGCACTACGGAGTATGCGCGCTAAGTGGAGAATCAAGAAGCTCAAGAGACTGATTCCGTTGATGCTACTGTTGATTCAACCGATGATTCAACGCTGACGATACTGTTTTTCGCTGACTGTGTGGGGCAACCCGGACGTCAGGCGCTTTCGCAGTTGGTTCGTGAGATGCGCGAGAAACATCGCGCCGATATGGTTATCGCCAATGTGGAGAATGCCGCAGGCGGCTTTGGTGTCACACCGGAAATGTCGCGCAAGATTTTCAAGTATGGTGTCGATGTGCAGACTTCGGGGAACCATATTTGGGACCGGATGGACATTCAAGATTACATCCGCAAGGAACGACGTTTGCTAAGGCCGGCAAATTACCCTTCGAGCGCTCCGGGCAATGGCTCTTATGTGTTTCAGTTGCCGGATTGTAAAGTTGCTGTGTTGAATCTGATGGGGCGGACTTTTATGAACATGGCATTGGATTGTCCCTTTCGCACTGCTGATGGCGAACTGAGTATGCTTAATAGTGAAACTGATATTATTATTGTAGATTTTCACGCTGAGGCCACTTCGGAGAAACAGGCGATTGCGCATTATCTCGATGGACGGGTTACCGCTGTTCTTGGGACGCATACACATGTTCAAACCGCTGATGAGAAAGTAAGCGAGGCCGGGACTGCCTATATAGGTGATGCGGGCATGACCGGGCCGCATGATTCGGCGCTGGGAATGCGGTTTGAGGCGGCGGTTGGCAGGTTCATGACCGGTTTGCCCAAGAAATTTACTTGCGCTAGTGAGGATATTAAGGCGTGTGGTGTGATTCTCAAAATTAATCGTCATGATGGCAGAGCGCGCTCAATTGAGCGCTTTCGAGTTGATTTTGATCCGAGTAATTCAAACTCTACCGTGTAGAGTACGCGCTGTGCGAGGCTAGCTGATGGCTGAAATTATTGATGGCAAAAAATGCGCCGCCGGGATTCGCGCTGAGGTTGCGCGTCGGGTTGAGGCGCTGAGTTCCAAGGGCGTGACACCGGGATTGGCCGCTGTGTTAATCGGTGATGATCCGGCTTCGCGGTACTATGTCCGCTCTAAGGAGAAGGCCTGCGGAGAGGTGGGTATTTACTCCGAGGTGATTCGCCGGGACGCAGGGACTTCTCAGAGTGAGTTGCTACAGCTAGTTGATGACTTAAATGCAAATCCGAAAATCGATGGAATACTTGTTCAGTCGCCGCTTCCTGAGGGCCTAGATGAGACTGAAGTTACTTTGCGAATTGACCCGGGAAAAGATGTTGACGGGTTTCATCCTTATAATATCGGCGCGCTATCATTAGGGCTTCCGGCCCTTGCTCCTTGCACTCCCGCCGGGATAATTGAAATGTTGATCTTTGCGAAGGTTGACACTCAGGGCAAAGAAGTGGTGGTTGTTGGGCGGTCAAATATTGTAGGTCGTCCAGTGGCGGGATTGTTGTCACTTAAGGGACCACGTGGGAATGCGACAGTGACGTTGTGCCATTCACGGACAAAAAATATTGAATCGGTTTGCCGTCGCGCAGATATTCTTATCGCGGCGATTGGTAGGCCGGAGTTTATCACTGCGGAATTTGTGAAGCCCGGCGCCGCGGTTATTGATGTTGGTGTGAACCGTGTCGAGGATTCCTCGCGGAAGTCGGGATATCGCTTGACTGGTGATGTTGATTTTGATGCGGTCGAGAAAGTTGCCGGATATATTTCTCCGGTTCCAGGTGGAGTGGGGCCGATGACAATTGCCATGTTGCTGTCGAATACTGTTACCATCGCTGAACATCGAGCTTCCAAGTAGCCCCAGCGGGTCCAGCTTTATTTTCAATAGAGTTTTCACTAGAAAATCCTTGATATACTTGCCCGAATTTCTTGCCTGAGGGGCGACTCTGTCGTATTTTCAATCTCGGTCGACGTACTTACCGGCCGAATTTCTTCCAAGATTTTGAACCGCCTAGGTGTTAAAGTTTGAATGTTAGAGTTGTCAACGTAGAGGGATGTATAGCGTTGTTGGCAGGGAAACGAAAAAATATATTTTGGCTGATTTGCGCCGGTCTGATATATTCTTTGGTCGGATTAGGTCAAAGTGTCAGCGCCGATACTATTTCGGAGAACCTCCGGTTTAGTGGCGATAGCACACCCGTGGCGCTTGATGACGTTATTCTGTCATCTTCTGCGGTTGTTGTTGGCTCTGCGAGTCAATTACAAGTTCGCTTCACCACTCCGGATTTGGAGTTCCCCTTTGATTATAGAGTGGGGGTCACTTTTCCTACTGCGTTCGGGTTTGACAACGCCGTCAGCGCGGTGTTCAGTGATGATTCTCCGGCGCCTGACACTGAGATACAATTAATTGAGATAGTCGACCATACAGTAATCTTCACTTTCCGGCGGACGTTTTTTGCTCCAAAGGCCGGACAGGTAGGAATCATTGACATAAGTGGTGTGACGCTTCCGACTGCCTCAGGCGCTTATGCGGCGACTGTGTTCATCTCTGATATAGATTTTGTAGTTCTGGCCGGACCGACTTTTACCTCAGAGGTGACTTTGGTTCCGGATGTGGCTTCCTCGGTTGCATTGTCTCCTGTGGCAAATGTTGTTGTGACCGCCGGAGAGTTGCTTAGCTTTGTTGGCAATTCGGTTGACCAATATGGCAATGCGGTTTCTGATTCTACTTTGGATTGGAGATTGACCGACGATAGTGATTCATTAGGTGTTGTGACACCTGGTACTTTACTGGCGACAAAAACCGGAAGCGGCAGGGTTGTTGTTTCATCAGGGATTGCCGCAGACACTAGTGGCGTGATTACAGTTGTAGCAGGCGCATTGGCTCGTTTGGAAATTGATATAGACCGTCAGCAATATGTAGGCGGCGGGATTTGTGGCAAGGGTTTTGTAAGAGCTTTTGATCAATTCGGTAATCCTAAAGGGAATTTCAGCGGGACAGATACGCTATTGGAGCTTATTGTTTCTGAAGGCACAATGGTTCCTGAGTCCTTGCCGATTAGCGCTTTTGATTCTAATGGTGTGCTCGATTTAGCTAAGGCTGGAGTGCAGTTTGAAGGGTTTGTCGGTGAGACTGACATTGTAGCGGGGCTTGGCTCAATTACAAGCGCCAGTGAGCCTGTCTCACTAGGCGGCATGATCATTCGATTCCCGTACGACAATAGCCAGGTAACTGATCTACCCGCCGGGAAACGAATTAGTACAACTATCCTGCTGAATAGAGTCGGTTCGCCGCTACCTACGCCGGATTCGGTAACTGGTGAGTTTCCAGGAGGAGGTCGCTTTGCATTGACGAACCCTACTCATTTAAGAGTATCTGCCCGATTGCCAGATTTCCTTACTACGAGTGTACCGACAGATGGAGGTGATGACACTCTTCTAATTGTTCTGTATGGATCAATTTTGAAAGACTCGCTAACCAATGAGACAATTCATACGGTAAACACAGTGCGATTGCCCTTGCGAATTGTTGATAGGCATATAACTCATTCGACAGGGACCGATACACTATTGTCAGGGGCTCGGTATTTTGCCTATGATGGTTTCGAGTTACACAGTCCGCTGTCTCCAGATAGACTCTTGGATGGTAGCGCTTTTGTTAGAGATACTTCGGGTAGGTTATTTCGCTTCGGTCAGTATGGTGGCGGAAACTATCGCTCGGATTCCAATGGTGTTGATCTTAGGTCCCGAATGGATATCCTTGGTGTTCCTCCTGAATTCGGGCCAGGGATTCACGGCGTGACCGCGATAGTCACTCTAATTGACGGACCATACAAGTATCAGGATACAGCTTTCGCAGACTCACAGCTATATCTTGTTGAGCCAGCCTATTTTGTTGCAGATGCTTCCGAATTGTCTCCTGTGTCCACTAGTCCAGGTGATTCAGTTCTCTTTGCTCTCCCTGTTTCAGTGGAGCGCGTTTTTGACGATTCGACAATATTTGCAGTGACTCTCCAATTGTATTCCGAGGATACAGTAATGAGCGAGATAGCGGCGGTATCTCGGGACAAGGACTCGATTATAAATGTGAAACCCATCAAGTTTCCTATGGAATTCGCACAAACGAGTTGGGGAGTTCGTTTCGTGATGCAAATACTTGAAAGTCGAAGTGACAGGTATGACACTTTAGATCTGGGGCCAGATGTATTCCAAGTGGGACCGGTTAGGCAAATCAATGTTCTTGGGTTGAATCCTAGCGCTCCGAACTTTCCATTTGTGAGCGCTGGACAGGACTTGGGCTTAGTAGCGAGGATTGTTAATGATGCGCCATTTGTTGTGAGCGGTGTTCAGGTGGTTGTGGATGCAATGGTTGTTGATACTACTGTTGTGACTGTTGGTGATGTCGGCGCAGGTGATACTATTGATGTGACGATACCTTTTGCCGCAGGAAGTCCTGCTTCGCTTCAAACAGTTATTGCTCGAGTGACTTCAGCAAACGGCGCTCGGGAGGAGTCTTCGGCTCAGATACAATTCACTGTTCAAAGTCCGGCTTTGTTGTCTCTGAAGGGGAATCTCAACTTGCAACAGGGCGCTGAAGGGCAGTTGGTTTCTGAGATTGGCTCTCCGTTGTCTCTGCAGTTGCAGATGGAGAATGCCGGTGAGGCTGATGTGACAGGTGGTAGCGCTCTGATTACCGCTACCGGAGCTGGTTTGGATTTTAGCGCTATTGTGGAGCTTTCTGCGCCAGTGGTTACTAAGAGTCTGGGTGTGGCGTCACTTGCGGGGATAGTCAATGTGACAGCTTCGATTTTGGATAAACCCCGGGAATTGAACAGCGGGCAGGATGCGTCATTTGCGGCGGGTAGCGCTATATTTGCTGAGAAAGTTTTGTTGGTAGATCGTGAATTGGTAGTGAACGCCAATATCACCCCGGGTGATACTTCGGCGGTTGCTTTCGGTGAACTTCGCGAGATGTTCTCTGTCGAGTTAAGCAATGCCTCGCCGCTTGAGGATGCAGATATCGAGGTTCTAACAGTGGCTGTGTTGTTACATGACGCCAAGGCGAAGCTAATCAACCCGTCCGCGGTTATTGATGTGGCTCGTTCGGCGCTATTCAACGAACAAGGTAAGGCAATAGCGATACTCCGGGTCTCCGGTGATACATTGCTTATGGATATGACACCTAACACTCTGGGTGTGGGTGAGAAAGTGAATTACAAGTTTGTGGCTCAGTTTAGCGCCAAAAGTCTGATAAGAACTTTCTCGCTTAGTGTACCAACCGATGGAATCATCCTAAAGGCAATCAGCGGGCCGCGCGAGGGGGCGCGGTTCGTCGCTGAGGCTCCATCGGGAGCGCCGCCATTTGGCTCTAAGGAATACACATTGACTTCAGCGGCGTTCGTTGAGTCATTCCAGCCGCAGAATAATCCTTTCAATCCTGACAATGGCGCCACACAGTTTTCGTATACTCTAAGCTCTGACAATGATATTGAATTGGCAGTTTACACACTCACAGGAAAACTGGTTCGTCGTTTCAACTTTAGTTCCGGTTCGCAGTATGCGTCTTCGGGCGTTCAGACTCCCTCGTGGGACGGCAGAAATGGCAATGGCGATATTGTTCGTGACGGTGTGTATGTAGTGGCTCTTACGAACCTGGGTACAGGCGAGAAGGCGTTTCTGAAGCAGGCGGTGTTGCGATGAGCATGTCGTTAGCTAATAAGTTGCGTTCAACCTTCGTGGGGATACTTACTGTGGCGCTTGTTTTGTGTGGAAGTTCAGGTTACGCCGCTGAGGGCGCATCTGGAACACGTAGTGTGCTTTCACAAGGCTTTGGAGTAAGGGCGCTTTCATTAGGCGGGGCTTATGTGTCACTGGCCAATGATGCCGATGCGACATTCTGGAATCCGGCCTGGCTGGCGCGTTTGCACAGGCAGGCATTCAGCGCGACACATGCGCGGTTCTTCCAAGACACAGAAATCAACTCTGCAGGCTGGGGCCACAATTATGATAATCTCGGAGCAGTGGGTTTGTCATTTACTCGCTTAGGAATTGATGACATCAAGGCTGTCAGCAATTGGGTGGTTCTGCCGCAGGATATCGGTTACAGCACATCGCTTGCGACACTCAGCTATGCCAGAGGGTTTGGCGCAAACTTTAGCGTGGGGTTAACCGGCAAAGCGCTGTATGAATCACTGTTTGGAATTCAGGATTATAGCTTTGGACTTGATCTGGGCTTTGCATTTCGCAAAAGTCACTATCGCGCCGGTTTGATTCTCCGTGACTTTGTATCCTCTGAGGTCAGTATAGGCTCAAGGGGAGAAAATTTGCCGATGTCGTCGCAATTCGGTTTGGCGATTGATTCACTTTCTATTGTAAATCAGCTGAGTTTTTCAGTTGCAAGTGAAGTTGAACTAATTGAGGGGCGTAGCGCTATTGCGCATATTGGCGCTGAGGCGCTGTTGTATGATCGCTTGGCGTTACGCGGGGGAGTCGATGACGGTGACCCGACTTTCGGAGCAGGTTTTGTCTTTGAGTCATTTAGGATTGACTATGGTTTGCGTCTGATGAGTGATATTGGTGATACGCATCTATTCGGATTCAGTCTGTTGTTTGGTTCTTCGGCGGAAGAACGCGCGGAGCGTCGCAGTGAAGCGAGAATGGCTCTCGGAGAAAGTTATGCCCTTAGTGACAGACATCAGAGAGCTCTGGAATCTGTTGAGAAGGCAAAAGAATTTGAAACACTCGGTGAACTGGATTCGGCGCTGGTTTATTTCCAACTTGCCAATTCTCTTGATTCTAGCCTACCGGATGCAAGTCCAAAGATCTTGGCGATAACTAACAAGCTACAAGAGCAGGCGCGTCGTGATTCTTTGGCGATTGTAGAATCCGCCGGGCTCGATTCATTGTCATTGGCGGAGTTGGCCTCGCAGTTGGCGGTTGGTTTGGCTGAGGAGTTGCGCGCAGAAAAGAGATTTGTCTCGGCGCTTAGAGTTTTGGACAAGGCGCGCTCCGAAGACCCCGATAGTCCGGATTTGGCGGGCGCTGTGACACGCATTACTGCAGATAGAGATTCATGGAAAGTTGAAGCTCAGGCCAAAGCCGAAAAAGCTCGCGCTCGAGGTGACTATGTGACGGCCTTGGATACTTATGCGGCCCTGCTGCGCGAGTTTCCGCAGGATGCAAAAATCCGCTCTGCTATGAAGGCTATGGGCGCGAAGCTGGAAGTTTCAGATTTGTTGAGTCGCGCGGGGCGTAAGCTCGATAGTGAATTGTATACCGATGCTCGCATATATGTTGAGCGGGCTTTGCTTATTGATTCGAGTAACGTGGCCGCCAATGGATTACTGGAGAGAATTCTAAGATCAATAGCGCCTGATGAGAGTATCAAAGCCATCTCGGAAAACGCAGAAGACTGGGCGCAAATGTCGCAGGCCTTGACATTGGTGCGCGACGGCAAACTCAAGAGCGCGTTGAAGATTTTTGAATTGTTGCTTGAGAAATATCCACACAATTCGGAGCTATTGCGTAACAAAGAGCAGGTTGAGCTGAGGCTGTCAGGCTCGATTTCTGATTGAGTTTACTCTGTCGTGTTTTTATTGAATTCTTGAGGGCTGACAGTTGTTTATTGAGACCCGATGTTATGGGTTGATTTATCAAAACAATAAGAAAGAATATGTTTAGCAAAGCCATAAAAGAAACCAAATCAGATTTCCCGGCTGAGCTGTCTTCGCTGGAGACAATGCGCTCGGTGACTCGTCAGGCGCTAGAGGAGTCACGCTTGGATTCAGGTGACGTAGAGAAAGTTTGCCTGGCTCTTGAAGAGGCGGTGACAAATATCATTCGTCACGCCTATGTCACTACCTCCGGCTCGATTCAATTGAAAATCATCACCTATCCCAGTCGGGTTCTTATTTCATTGACCGATCAGGGGCGTCCTTATTTTCCTGAGAGTAAGCGCGATGTTCCTTTGTCGCGTTTGGTGGAGACTTCCCGCAAGGGCGGTTTGGGGCAGATGATGATTGAGAAGCTGATGGATGATGTGCAATATATTGTAGGTGATGACTACAACGAATTGCGCCTGACCAAACGGACACCTGGCAGGTTTTCGTCGGCGAATCCTTTGAAATGGCGCGCGATGAGTTTGCGCGCGCGTTTTTCGATGGTTACCGGTTTGATAGTTCTGCTAATTGTCGCTAGCTCATATTACTTTATTGAATCAAGAATGATAACCGGAATCAAGGGCCAGCAGGAAGATAATATGCGGGCGCTCACTGAGTCGGTGGCGTCTCTAGCAGGTAGATATATTCTCAATGGCCGAACCTATGTCGAATTTGACGAGTTGGCGTTCAGCCTTAGTTCGCAGATGACTGATCTTGCGCGAGTGACGCTGGTGGATACCGCCGGAACAATTCTGGCTGATTCGCGGGATATCAAATTGCTTCGCAAAAGGTACACTCCTCCTGCGGGTGTGAATTCCGGTATTGGAGCCGATGGCGAGACGCAGGAGTTCAAAGCGGATAATTTGAAAATGAGTTATTTGCGCACCCCGATTATGAATCAGGGGCTTAAGCTCGGCGAAGTGATTATTGAGTTTAGCTCATCGAGCGTGGATGCGAAGATTGCTGAGGCCCGCACCGAGACTTTTCTGCTGATATTTCTTGAGTTGTTACTGGGGATTGCCGGGATATACTTTTTGTCGAATTATTTTGTGCGTCCGATTATTGCGATAACCGAACAGGTTGAACGATTCGCCAAGGGTGGCGAGGCTGGCGAATTGCCAGTGGAGGCCGCAGAGGAATTCTTTGTCATCTCGAAAGCGCTAAATGAAATGATGACCAGTATTCGTCGCGATAGTGTCAAACGGGCCGAAAGTGAGAAACTCGACAAAGAGTTTGAGATAGCCGGTGAGATTCAAAAGACACTTATGCCGCGAAACATTCCGGCAATTCCGGGACTTGACCTCGGTTTCTTTTATCGTCCGGCTTCGCATTTGGGCGGCGATTTGTATGATGTCTTCGAGATAGGCGAGGGACGTTATTGTATGATTGTCGCTGATGTTTCAGGCAAGGGTGTGCCTGCTTCATTAGTGATGTCGGTTTTGCGCACAGTTGTGCGTTTCAAAGCTCCCGGCGAGCAGTCCCCGGCGGCGATTTTGCGCAAGGTTGAGGAGCATATAACGCTGGATATTCCAGAGGGAGTTTTTGTAACTGCCGGTCTTGCGGTCTATGACAGCCACACCCGCGAATTCCGTTTTGTCAGCGCCGGACATAACCCGCTTATTCATTATCGCAGCGCCGAAGCGAGATTTGAATTAGTGAATCCCAAGGGAGCGCCTTTGGGTTTGAGCTCATTCGCCACAGACGGCGTCGCCGCTGTGCATGAGGAAAAACGATTTGTACTTGCTGATGGCGATTTCCTTTGTGTCTACACTGATGGTCTTAGCGACCTGGCCGATGAGTCCGGCGCTCGTTTGGGTCCTGAGGGATTACTGGGCATGTTGGAATCTGTCGCTACAGATGTTCAAACTCAGGCCGCCAGTGAGATTGTTGACACGCTGGTTGAGAAACTCGATTCCTATCGCGGAACTGAAAAACAGGACGATGATATTACCGTGCTGATAGGGAAGACCGCCGGCCCTGGTGTTGCCTAGTCCTTTTGATTTGAAATCCCAATTACTTATTCAATTAGTATGCAACTGGTTGCCTTCAAGTTTCACTTGTACTTGAGATGATTCTGTTAGATATTCCTACACTGAAAGCGGCGCCAGATTATTGGGGCGCAGAATCGGGTTATGAGGGATTATGAGTCAGTCTGAAAATATACGCGTTTCGATTCTTGACCCTGAGAGTGAAGTCTCTACTGTTCGAGTGGATGGAGTGGTTGACACAATTACCTGCAAGGAAGTCGAGCGTGCAATCGAGGGCCTAATCAGCCGCGACAAGCATCGGATTGTAATGGACCTGGCCGGAGTCGACTACATTTCATCAGCTGGCTGGGGAGTCTTTATTTCGCATTTGAAAGAGGCGCGGGCTAACTCCGGAGACTTGCGTTTGGCGGGGATGATTCCAAATGTTCAGGAGATTTTTGAACTGCTGGAATTCGATACGATACTCAACAATTTTCAAAGCGCCTCACAGGCCGCGCAGAGTTTTCAGAATGAGTTGCCTGACCTTGAGGGTGGTCCACGAGCGCCTTCGCAGACTTCCAATGGTGGTCTCGATGAATTAGCGGCAATCGGAGTTGATACACCGCCACCGGACTTAGGAGCGGAGGCTTTTTCCTCTGAATCGCCAAGTCAACCGGCTCAGGCTACTGCCGGTCCGAGTAAGTCCCAGTCTCAATCTAATTCTCAATCCAACTCACCTCAGGATGCTTTGCTGGAGCTTATAGTTAGCGATCCTTTTGCCACGATTTCAGAATTGAGCGACTCTCTTAGTCAGCGTCAATTCGGAGCGGGAGGCGCTCAAACAGGATGGTTTTGGGTCTTTAGGACGCTTTGGAAGCAAGGTCTGCTTTCTAAGCGATCGCGCTTCAAGTTGGCGCGACGGAATTCTCTGAGTAAATAGCTAATAGCAATTTCATTTGTTGGGAGCTTACCGGACTTGATTTTTTCTGACTATCATACCGCGCTTACAGTAGCTTTAGCTGTCCTGCTACTGCTGTCTGTAATACGGCTCTATCAGATACGCACCGAACGTCGCAGCGCCTCGTCAGGCGCTATCGATGCTCCCAACCCAACAGACAACCTGGCTGTTGGGGGCTCTGGCAATGGTATTGCCGAAGTTGATAGTGAAGCGGTAAGCAAATTGCTCCAGCACGAAGAAATCACTCCTTTGCTAAATGATCTGGCAAAAAAGATTGAATCAGACTTTGGCTTTAGCTGGACCGAGTTCTCGCTGGATTCAGGAGAGAGTAAAAGCGACAATTCGGCGGGGGATAAGGGAACTTACAGTAGGTTGATTCAAGTAGACGGGAATATGTCTGTCAGATTTCGCTGGCGCGGCGCCGGAGATGATTCGTCCAATGGTAGCCAATTGGATTCAGTGGAGCGCTTGACGCGCGCCTATGTACTTAACATCAGACGTATCCAGCATTACAAAAGACTGGCGGATCGTGATCCGCTCACGGGATTATTCAACGCCGCTTACCTTCGGCATCGACTTAAAGAGGAAGTAGAGCGCTCCAAACGATACAGTCGCTCGGTGGGGGTTTTTATTCTCGATGTTGACCATTTCAAGGAAATAAATGATAATCTAGGGCATCTAACCGGAGATCAGGCGCTCAAATTTTTGGCGACCTTGGTGGTTGAAAATGTCAGGTCGATTGATATTGTTTGCCGCTATGGTGGAGATGAATTATGCATTATTCTACCTGACGCCAACGAAGCTACTATTCGAGGGACAATGAGCCGCTTGCAGGGGTTGATTCGGAATGATTCAGTTGCCGCGACAGGTGTGGCCCTGACGGTTTCAATCGGTGGTTCTATTTCTATTTATGGAGATTTAGCGCCGGAGGCCCTTTTCGAGGAAGCCGATAGGGCAATGCTGCTAGCCAAGCGACAGGGGCGGGATCAATGCTTTTTCAAAATTCCCCTAGGAGCTGAGGTCATTGGCAGTGATGAGGAGTAGCGGAGGTAACGAATCAGCGCTATAGGCAAATCTCTTGCGAAATCGGTCTTACTTTCGGGTTTAATCCTTTACAGCGATAATGTTACGGTATTAGCTTTCTTTTGGTATTGTCACAGGACTGCTAGAGGTATATTCAGGGCAGACTGCTCGTTATGGATACAGGCAAGAATGATATGAACTTCGAGATTGAACCGACAGGTCATCCGGGGTGTAGGAAGACAAATGGGAGAATTGGTCAGGTCATGTTTGCTAGAAAAAATAATACAGAATTGAAGAAGTCCAGACAGAATAGATTGTGGCCTCGATTGTGTGGCCTTTTTGCTGTTTGCGGGATGATGTTTGGTTTGGGCCTCTTTGCTGAGGCTTCCGCCGCGACATACAAAATTGGCTCTGAGGATGTGTTGGAAATCCGTTTTTGGCAAGATCCGACATTGAACGCTCAGGTGCGAGTTCGTGATGATGGCAAGATTGCGATAGACATAATCGGCGAACTACAAGCCTCTGGTCTCTCGGAGTCCGAGCTGGAGAAAGAAATCGTGCGACGGATTTCTCGAATCAATCCTCAGATTTCGCAGGCTACTCTTCGGGTATTGCAGTATAACAGCCGGAAAGTCTTTGTCTTCGGTGAAGTGCAGGATCCGGGTAAATACACTTTCGAGAGTATCCCTGACCTTTGGGCTTTGATAAACGAAGCCGGCGGGGCCACCGATGTGGGAGACCTCAGTCGTGTTCGTATTATCAGAGGTGGATCGAATCAGGGGCAAGTAGAGATAGTTGACGTATCGGGCATGATATCTCGTGGTGAGGCCAATAAGCTTCCATCAATTGAGTCAGGCGATACTATTGAGCTCTTGCGAACCTTTGGCGGAGTTGTGAGGCCGAGAGTTAGCGGTAATATCGGCTTGAAGAACCTCTATTATATTATTGGCGAGGTCAATACTCCTGGAACCCATGCGCTGGAGCCGAATATTGATTTGCTGGATGCTATTGCGCTGGCCGGTGGTCCGACCGGGGCGGCGAATCTGAAGAAGGTTCGCGTGGTTAGCAAAGACGGAGACTATTCCCAAGTGGTTACTATCGATATAGAGGGATATACCAAGACAGGTCAGCCAGCGCGCTATCTTATTCGCCCTGAGGACACTATTGTCTTGCCAACCAGAAATGGCGGATTCCTAGGCTTGGGTAGAGCCAGCGACTTTGTCGCGTTGGCCACCGGGTTATCGTCATTATTCCTGATATTGAATCGATAGGCGCTAAATGTCGATAATTATGTATATGGTTATAGTATAGTAAACTTAGAGGCGTCTCCAGCAAATTAGAAGGTCAGAATACAGCAATGCCAACTAGCAACGACAATAAGAATAATCCCACGGTTGATTTGCGCGATGTATTCGCGGCGGTGAGTAGACGCAAATGGTACATCGTGATTCCGTTCGTGCTGACTCTGGCGTCTGCGATTGGTGGTTCCTTTTTGATGGAGTCGGCCTACTATTCAACTACAATCATGAGCTACAATAACAATCCCTCGTTGATTAAGCCGCTTAGCGGTTTGGTGGCGCAACGAGGAAGTGGTCGGATGACTTCCGATGACAGACGTCGTCAACTAGCGGCGATGACAAACGAGATACTTTCCTCCAAGGTTTTGGGGCGTTTGATTCGAGAGATGAAGTTTGACCAAAACCCGCAGGTTGAGCAAGAGGCGCAGAGGATTCGCTCCCAAAATCCTCGTATGCCGCTTGATAAGATTAAGATGGAGCTTCTGATAAAAAAGATGCGTGAGTCGATTGAAGTGGAATTCGCCGGGCAGGGGCAATTGCGACTGGGAGTCTATGATAAAGACCCGCTAGTCGCTCAGAAGGCCGCCTCACGTTTAACGGACATATACATCGAAGAGCGCACATTACAGGACCTTGGCGCAGTGCGAAGCGCTCAGGAATTGACTGACGACCAACTGAACAAGTATGAGTCTCAACTGCGGGTGGCTCTCGAAAAGAAGGCCGCCGCCGAGAAAGACTACCTTCAGCTTCAGATTGACGAAACTATTATCTCCGAGGAGAATCGCAAAAAGATTGGCGCGGCAATAGATGAGATAACAAGTGAGATCAGCGATTTGAATCGTGATGAGATGGCGCTAGTAGGCAAGCTCAACACAGTTGGGAAATTGACTCCACCGTCGAGTTCAAATCTACGTTCGTTGAAGAAGCAACTCGGCGAGGATAGTCGTTCTTTGGTCAATCTGATGGGCAAATACGTTTGGTCGGAGAGAGTGGTTCTCAATGGAACTATTGATCTGAACCGTAAGCTGATTGCGATGGAAAAGGAAGTTGAGCGGTTGGTTGATGAGAAATACACCAATGTTGAGCCTGCTATCAGGAGTGATCTGCGGAAGTATTTTGTGCTTATGGAGCGCTTGAGTTTTTTGCATGATCATCGCGCGTCATTGAAGCAGTCATTCAGCAGTGTCCAACAGCGGGCAAATGAAATACCGGTGGCCAAAGCTTTGCTGGATCAAATAGATAGAGAAGTCAAGGATGCCCGTCAGAATCTGGCTTTGTTCAAGCAACAGGAAACCAGTAATCAGTTGAGGCAAGATATTATTCACAGCGCTAATTCGCGCTACCAGATTATTGAGCCCGCTGTTGCGCCGCTAGCTCCGGCGAAGCCGAATCGAGTTAAGATTAGTATCATGGGAGGTATCCTGGGAGTGATTTTGGGCGGGGCGGCCGCTTTGTTACGTGAGTTAATGGATGGCTCATTTAGAAAGACCACTGAGGTTGAGGATGTGCTAGGAGTGCCGGTGTTGGCTACTATCCCTAATATTGAATCCCTATAGGTAGCTCAAAACCTGCCCCAGCTGATTTCTTGAATATGGATATTATGAAGTATATATCGAACATTACTATTGAGCGCCGCGAGCACAGGATGTGCGAATATTTGCGTCGCGATACTAATGGAGGATCTCTTTGATGGCTATGCATGGCGAAAGATCTATCGGCGATAGAGCGGCAACCGAAGCAATATCCGAAACCGCAAGGTTCACAGTATCAGGACGCGAGTTTGCTATTGAATCTATGTTTTCGGAAACGGAGAACTCAGTAACAACCGGACTCTATGAAAACGGTCGTCTGATATTCTCATCGCTGGAGCCAACTTTAGATAAGGCTGTATCAGGGGATGTCAACGCCTGTGTTAGCAATGCTGTTACGGCTTTGAAAGCTCAAATCGAGGAGATGTTTTCTTATTTGAAGCAAGTTGAAGAAGAGGGTTCTTCACAGCTTATTCGTTACTTGGCAGATGTTTTCGAGTCGCGGGGGATTTATGATGAAGCCGAGCAGTTGTATGGTATTGCCTCGGATTTGAATCCTACTGACGCTGAAGGGCTGTATTTTCATGGATTGTGTTTGACGGAAATGGGTGACTATGTCCGTGCTTGCGAGAAGTTATCTGAAGCGGTTAGCCAAAAACCGATGTATGCGGATTATCGAAACGCCTATGGTTTGGCGCTGGCATGGTTTGGCAAAATTTCAGAGAGTAGAAAACAGCTTGAACATGCGTTGGAGCTGAACACATACTATGTGGACGCTTATTATTCTTCGGCTCTGATATGTCTGTTCAATGGTGTCAAAGGGATAGATAAGGAGTACGCAAAGGATTTTGTCTCTCGAGCCAAGAGCCTCTTCACTAAGGCAACAGTGATTGATTCTAGTTACGCAACTGCGGAATTTCAGCTGGCGATGGATACTTTGGACAAAGGGGCAGTGCGAGAGGCTTTCAGTCAATTCCGCAGAGTACGCGAAACCATAGCCGCCGGGGCAAAGAGCTCTTATGAGGACCGTCGAACTCGATTCCTGGCGACATTACAAACTTCCGGTAAACTGGCTATTGAAGCGCAAATTCAATTGCTACAACGCCAACTAGAAGAGAATCCTCATTATGTGGATGTCTCTTTTCAATTGGCTTTGGCGCGGTTTCAAGCAAGTGTTTGCGAATGGAAGACCGGGATTGAGCAGTTAAAAGCGGTTCTTGAGTTAAATCCGGAGTTTTACCAAGCGATTCGTGCGCATGATTATGCCTTCGAAATGCTGGCTGAAATGGAAAATACGACGAAGAACATGGAGTATTCCACAGGGAAAAGCTCTTTGGGATAGAAGATGAAAAGAGAGAATCACGCTATATCAATAATTGATCGATTCGATTTGGAATCGAGCGCCGCCACTGAGTTCAGACGGTTGATTTATAATCTCAATGGAGCTTATGCCGCCAAGGTCAAACGCGCCGGCGGTGAGGCCGCTGGTTCGAGGGGAATGGATATTACCGGCGACAGGAAGACAATACTGGTGACTTCGGCAGTGGTGTCTGAGGGCAAGTCCACCACCACTGCATTCCTTGGGATTTGCTCTGCGAAACTGAAAGAACGCCGTACTTTGCTAATAGACTGTGATATGCGGCGTCCTAATTTACATCGTTTGTTTTCAATGGAGCGCGAGCAAGGCTTGGTGGAATATTTGACCGAAGGACTTCCTAGTTCAAGAATGATAAAGAAGACCGAGTTAGACAAACTCGATATGATTACCGCCGGAAAGCATATTGACAATCCTACGGAAGTCTTCGACGCAACTCGTATTGGCAAACTCATCGAAGAGGTTGCCGATATGTATGATTTCATTGTCGTTGATTCTCCACCGGTGTTGCCAGTTTCTGATCCTATGCTATTGGCGAATGTCGTTGACGGTGTGTTGCTGGTTGTTAAGGCCGGTGAGACGCACCGTGATGTTGTCATACGGGCGCGAGACTTACTCGCCGGTTCAGGCGATAGATTGTTGGGGGTTGTTCTTAATAATCTCAATAATGCGCTACCCTATTACTTTAGCCCCGGTTACTCCAGTTACGAGAATGTCAAAAACTGAACGCCTGATTGCCTTCAGAATGAAACTGACATTTGAAACCCTCACTTACACTGTTCCTAAGAACTAGACAGGATTGAATAGTACATGCGCGGCGCCTCATCGTCTAATAGTTCAATGAGGAATGTTTTGACTGTGGACCTGGAAGAATGGTTTGTAGTCGAGATACTTTCTGGTAGGTTTGATAGAGACTCCTGGCAGGGACTCCCCTCCAGAGTCGAAGACAATACGTATCTTCTACTGGAGTTATTTGAGCGTAAGCGCGTTTTCGCGACATTCTTTTCACTTGGGTGGGTTGCAGAGCGTCATCCTCAACTAATGAAAGACATCGTCGCCGCCGGTCATGAAATCGGCTGCCACAGCTATTGGCACCGCCGGGTTGATGAACTTACGCAGAAGGAATTCAGAGAGGACACTCAGAGGGCGCTGGATGTAATTGGTGATGTTTGCGGTGTTCAGCCTGAGGGCTATCGCGCTCCCAGTTGGTCAATAAACTCCTCGAACACCTGGGCTCTTGAGACTCTATTTGATTTGGGGTTCAAGTATGACTCTTCGATTTTTCCAGTCAAACACGATTTCTATGGAGATACAAACGCGCCGCGTCAGTTGGTGAGATTAGCCTTAAGTGAAGGCAAGAGTCTGTTGGAGTTTCCGGCCTCAACAGTGCGTCTGTTCGGGCGCAATTTGCCTGTCGCCGGAGGAGGATATTTGAGACACTCTCCGTATTGGTATAGTTCTATGATGATAAGACGACTCAATCGTGATTCTCAGCCGGCGATGGTTTATGTGCATCCCTGGGAGTTTGATTTGTCGCATCCTGAAATCGATGGAATTGGAATGCGGGACAGGTTTCGACAGTATTCGTCAATTAAGAGTTTCCAAAGAAAGTTAGAACGACTGATTGATGAGTTTAACTTTATTCCAATCGGCGCGTACATAGACCATATCAGCCGTCGACCGATAGGATTCGGCAGAGAGTGATATAGTTTTGCATGAAACCGATAGTGAACGTACCGGAAACTAATTCTCACGAAATGATTGAATCACGAATCGAAACCGCGCCTAAGACGAGACGCGCTTTTTCTGATATGCTTTTGCTGAAGAGTTTCTTCGCACTGCTGCTTGTAGTAGGAGCGCTTTCTTGTTCAAGTAGCAAGGAAGAGCCAGTTTCAAATCCAAAGGATAAATCTACCACCTCAGACAAAAACGTCTCATCAGAGCCGCCAGCGCCAGTGGTGATAAGCAGGGTAACACAGCAAGCGGGCGAGCCGGGCTATGGGGCGAAGCAGTTTACTGCCGTTGCAAACGGGATTCGTGATGCGAGCATAGACGCCAAGCGACCAGGCAGGATTGTCGCAATTGATGTGTCCCTTGGTGAGGCGGTGGAGGTCGGGCAGACATTGATTCGACTGGATTCTGTTTTGGACAGACTGGCAGTTGATGCGGCTCTGGCTGGCAAAGAGTCGGCGGAAGCTGGAAGGTCAAAAGCCGAACGTGACTTGAAACGCGCCGAGGAGTTGTTTGCAGAATCAGGTATTTCCCAATCACGACTGGAAAGCGTTCGTCTGGCTTTTCAGGTTGCGAACGCTACTTATGATGGCGCGGTTGCAGAGCTTGGCGCATCAAAGAGACAATTGGCCGAGACAAGAATTGTGGCGCCTTTTGCCGGAGAGGTGGCGCGGCTTCCCTATGAACTTGGTGAAACTCCGCTTCCCGGTGGAATAGTTGCGGAAGTGACAGATCGCAGTGAGCTTGTTGCCGAGATATTTCTTTCTGAAGAGGAGGCGCAGGTGATTTCAGTTGGATCGAAAGCGCGTGTTACAATAGCTGGTGACGCACAGAGGGGGCGTGACGGCGTTCTGCGCGCCCTGAGTCCCAAAGGCAATGAGGTGACAAAGCTGTTCAAGGGCGAGGTTGTTATTGAGAATCGCGATTTACTTTTGCGGGCTGGAGTCACCTGCCGAGTAAGATTTGCGGCAGAGATGACAGAATCTCCCATAGTTCCCCTGGATGCTATTGTCGAGGTTGAAGGCGAAGTTGGTTCTTCTTTTGTGGTTGTTGTCGCAGACTTAGACGATGGTACATCAGAGAGCAAAGTTTCTCGCGCCAGCCTGCGTCGTGTCACTCTCGGTCAGCGAATCGGCTCTGGGGTTAGCATAGTTTCCGGTTTGGACTTCGGTGAGCGCATTGTGGTCAAAGGCGCTCAGTCGTTGAGCGATAATCAGCCAGTTCGTATGCTCAAAGAGGTTTCCCTTGATTCGCTTCTCAATTAGAAATCCCGTAGTAGTCAACTTACTTGCGGCGTCGGTGTTGATTGTCGGCGCCTTTTCGTTGGCGCAACTTCCTCGTGAAGTATTTCCCGAAGTGAAACTCAATTGGGTGTATGTAGTGACCCAATGGCCCGGAGCCAGCCCTGAAGAAGTAGAACGGCTGATTACAATTCCACTCGAAGAAGAAATCGCCAGCGTCGATAGGATTGGCACTATCACTTCTACTTCCTATGAAGGACGTTCGGTAGTTTCGGTTAAGTTCGAGGCTGTCCCGACCGATGAATTTCGCGCGCTACTCCAGGATCTCACTAGCAATGTAGATCAAGTCAATGACCTGCCAGATGGCGCAGATGACCCTACCATAATTAACTTTACCACCGAAGATTTCATGCCGGCGATTCAGGTTGTGATTTCAGGCGCTGATATTCCTGAATCGCGCTTGCAGAATATCGCTCGAGAATTACGTTTGCAAATCAAGCGAGTTCAAGGTGTTAAGGGCGCGCAAATCTCCGGCAGACGAGAACCTGAAGTATGGGTGGAGGTTGATCCGTCCAAACTACGTAGCGCCGGACTGTCACTTGGTCAGATTTCAGCGGCCCTTAAGTCCCAGAATGTAGGTTTTCCAGTTGGAGCGGTTAAAACAGGCGCGCAAGAATATACCCTGCGATTGGTGGATCAATTTACGAGTCCTGAGGATGTGGGAGAAACTATTGTCAGTGGTAACAGGAGTTCGGGTTTCTTACGAGTAAGCGATGTTGCGACGGTGAAATCTCATTTACGCCGCCGGGAAACTTCTATGCGCTTCAATGGCGAACCTGCATTGGCGATGCTGATAACGAAAACTCCCGGGTCGAGTTCGCTGGATGTTATTGAGGACGTTAAGGAATTGACCAGGAGTTTTGGCGAGTCGCTTCCTGAGGGCGATGCGGTTACGTTTCACTATGTAGGTGACACATCACGACAAATCGAAGGTATCTTGGATATCTTGCAGAAGAATGCTGTTGTCGGATTGCTATTGGTGATAGTGACGCTGTATTTCTTTCTGGGTTTCCGTAATGCGCTATTTGCGGCGTTTGGAATTCCTATCACCTTTATGGTAACATTTATTTTCCTCTATGCCAGTGGTGGGTCTTTCAACAGCAATTCTCTATTTGGATTGGTTTTGGTGTTGGGGGTGGTTGTTGATGACGCTATCATTGTGATTGAAAACTGCTATCGGTATATCCAAAGAGGCTACTCGCCGGTGAACGCCGCGCTTGAGGGCGCTCGTGAGGTTGCCACGCCGGTATTGGCGGCAACCGGCACTACTATCGCTGGATTCTTGCCGTTGATGTTAATGCCCGGAATCATTGGCCAGTTTTTGAAAATAGTGCCCATAGTAGTGAGTTTGGCCTTGATAGCTTCATTGCTGGAAGCGTTCTTGGTGTTGCCGTCACATATCGCTGAATGGAGCAGTAGGAAGGCCGGAAAGAAGCATCGGGTTACACGCAGGGAGAAAGTCTTTGCGCGGTTGAACCATATTTATGTACCCTTGGTGAGCAAGTCTATTAGACATCGTTATTGGGTGGTTGGCTTCGTGGTGATGTTGTTGGGTACCGCTCCTGTGCTGGTTAATCATTTGGGTGTTGAGATGTTTCGTGATGAGGAGTTTCCGTCAATTGTTGTGCAAGTATGGATGCCGGCGGCTTCGAATATCGATGAGACTGAGCGAGTCCTGCTGGAGATGGAAGAGAAACTCGCAGAGGTTCCTCAGGAGGATATTCTAGGCTATAGCGCCACTGCCGGATTTCTGATGACCCAACAAGATTGGTTCTTCAAGTCTTCGGTGGCGCAGATTCAACTTGACTTGACTGACATGGACAGCCGGACTATTTCCAATGATTCATTGATAGCGGAGATGCGCTTGGCTTTTGCGGATGTCATAGGTCCTGTCTCAATTGAGTATATGAAAATTGAATCCGGCCCACCGGTTGGCGCGCCGCTGGAGGTGAAAGTCAAGGGACGGTATTTAGGAGAGCTTGAGGAAGCCTCTAATGAGCTTATGGCCAAAGTTAAGAACATTGATGGCATGTATGACGTTCGAGATAATTTTGAACCGGGGAAACGTGAGATACGTTACAAGGTGGATGTTGAAGTCGCCGCGCGTTTAGGTTTTACTGTCGAACAGATTGCTCGCGAAATGTTGATTGCTTTTGAGGGATTGGAGGCGACCAGCTACCGTGACGGTGATGAAGAAATCAGGGTGGTTGTCAAATTTCCTGAGGAGATGCGCTCTGATGTTTCCGCTCTTGAAACTATGCGCTTGACTGGCGCGATGGGCCAGACAGTTGCGCTCTCGGATTTGACCACAAAAGTCGAGGCCAGGGGAGTGGACGAAATCCGTCGTTTCAATCAGGAGCGAGCAATTACTATCTCCGGAGAAATTAACAAGGAAGTAATTCAAATCGATAAAGTTGCCACCAGAGTTGCTGAGCTATACAAGGACATAAGCAAACGTCACCCGGGTTACAGGCTGGACTTTGGCGGTGAATGGAATGAATTCAAGAACGCATTTGGCTCATTGAGCAGACTATTTGTGGTGGGACTGTTATTGATATACATGATTCTGGGAGCCCAATTCAAATCCTTCCTACAGCCGTTTATTATACTCTTCACGATTCCCTTCGCCATAATCGGCGCAATGACCGGTTTACTATATTTGGGTGATCCGTTTTCGATTGCGACATTGTATGGAATTGTGGCTTTGAGCGGAGTTGTGGTTAATGATGCTTTGGTGCTGGTGGATTTTGTAAATCGAGGGCGAACCAAGGGAAGTAGCCGTTATTTGTCATTGATACGCGCTGGCAAAAGACGCCTCCGGCCGATTCTCTCTACCTCGATTACGACAATATTCGGTCTTATGCCGATGGCGATAGGCTTGGGAGGCCGGTCTATTGTCTGGGGCCCGCTGGCTACCACAATTGTCTGGGGCCTTTCGATTGCTACGATTCTTACCTTATTTGTAATTCCGGCCCTGTATGCGATAACTGACGATATCAAGGCTCGCTTCGGGATGCGTTTGGCTTATCAACCCCACGATATCTAGCTCGAATCGGTACTTGCCTGACGTTTCACAGGCAAGTATTAACCCTTGACAATAACTCTTTGTCGCGTATCTTGTTATGCGGCTGTATGTCCCGATGGATATGTTGACTGATTGTCATTTATCCTATGGAGCATTGGCTCTCTTTAACCGCCCCGGCGGCAACATGCCGCGTTTTTTGTTACAGTATTCTTTCTCCCTCAAGTTGGTTTGATGACCTGGCTCTGTTGTAGCGCCAGGCGCCGCTAGTTTATTAGCGGTGGATACGTGGCGATTTGGCATGGCAGAATTCTCGATGATAACGAAAGCGCATAACACACCGCCTGAATCTCCCGCGAGGAGGCGTCTGCTACTGTTGTCTCTTGTCGCGTTGATTTCAATCCTCACCAGTAATAGCGTTTTCTCCGGCGTGAGTCCCAAAACAGGCAGATTCATTGTCAAGCTTGCCTCCGGCGCAGATCTTCGCTCAACTTTAGGGACAACCGCTGCCTTACCTGAGCCAGGTCAAAGCGCTCAGATAGAAGGTGTGAGATTCATGCGTCCGGCAAGCGCATTACAACAACCAACTTCTCGTGCGAACACTCGATTAAATAGAGGCAGCGCAAAAGCCACAAACGTCGTCAGCGCCACCAATCCTCTCGCGAGGATACTGATTGTCTATGCTAGTGACACTTCTATTACCGAATCCCAAATCACGGCTCTGTTGGGGGCGTCCAATGTCGAGTATGTCGAAATCGATCCAATGTTGGAATTATTTGCTGTTCCTACTGATGAACATTTTCCTGACCAATGGCATTTGCTGAATGACGGGCAAGCATATTTGGCGATTGAACGGATAGAGGGCCCGGAGAATGATACATTGAAGCGAGTATCCGGTTCTGCGGGAGAGGATATTGGCTTGCGCGGCCAATATGACAATCCTGAGCCGGTTCGCAAGCGGCCATTGGTGGGCGTTATTGATACCGGTGTTGATGGCAAGCATCCAGAACTAGCCGGTAAGATATGGCGCAACCCTGACGAGATTCCAGATAACAACATTGATGATGATCACAACGGATTAGTTGACGATGTAAGCGGTTATGATTTTTCTGGTGATAGCGCGCTGTTTAGCAATCAGATTACAGACAATGATCCGTCAGATAGCGTTGGTCATGGCTCGCATGTAGCGGGAATTATTGCCGCGGCGAGTGATGGAGTCGGTGTTGTTGGAGTAGCTCCTGAAGCGGAGATATTGCCAGTAAAGATATTTCCTAACGCGTTTAGTTCAGTCGGCGCCGAGGCTGTCATATACGCAGTAAATAGTGGCGCTGACATTCTGAATATAAGTTGGGGCACAAGATTTCCATCGAGATTGTTGGTCGAGGCATTTGCCTATGCGCGAGCTCAAGAAGTTTTTGTGGCTGTGGCTTCAGGCAATAGCGGTGACAATTCACGTTTCCAGCCGGCAGACTTACCGACAGTCTTTACTGTCGGGGCGACTAATAGCGCAGGCAAAGTGACATTCTTTTCAACCTATGGAGCGCATGTGGATATTGTGGCCCCCGGACGAGATATTCTTTCGATTCGCGGCGCCGGGACTGATATGTTTGCCGAGGGCGGGGAGCCGGGCGTTAGGATTGTTGATTCGTTGTATTATCTCTCCGATGGAACATCGATGTCCACTCCGATAGTGGCAGGCGCCGCGGCGCGATTGCTCTCTGCGCATCCGGAATTATCGGTCTTGGAACTAGAGACAGCGCTTCGCAACGGAGCGCGTGATATTGTTCAGCCATTTGATACCGGAGCGCAATTTCCGGGACCGGATTCGTTGACTGGCGCTGGAGCTTTGGATATCGGGCGCTCGCTCTCCTTGGTAAGTGGTGTTGGAATAGCATTTGGACATCCTGTGTCTTTTTCGCGAGAATCAGTGGCGTTTCCGATTGTTGGTATTCCTGTTGAAAATTACTCAGGCTCCTGGAGTTTGGATTTTGCACTGACTTCCGCAAGTGACACAGTCGGCTCGGTTGCCTTCACACCGTTAAGTAACGGAGCGTCATTCCCCACAGATTCCGTATTGGGGCTCTACGATGACTCATTGCCGGGTGGTCGAATTCTTTTTCGAATAACTGACGAACGAGGGCATGAAACATTCCTGAATGTAGTAGTGGCTCGCGATGCAATCGCGAAAATAATCTCTCCATCGGTTAATGATACTTTGCAATCTATTGTAGAAATCGTCGGTAGCGCATCAAGCGCCGGTTATGATTCGGTGGTAGTTAGTTATATCTCCGCTAGTAATCCGAGGGAGACCAAAGTATTCTCCAGCACAGCCGAGTATTACAATTCTTCGATGTTTATTTGGAATTTGAATCCTCTTGAACCAGGTTCGTATAACTTGCAAATGCGAGTGTACAGCGCATCAGGTTTGACAGAGGACGCCATCGAAGTTGAAGTACTTTCAGCTCTGAGTCCGGGGTGGCCGGTTCAGCTACCGGACTTTATTGCGGTCTCGCCAGTTGCCGCAGATCTGAACAAGGACGGATTTAAGGAGATTCTAATTGGCTCGCGCGCCGGCATGTTTGCCTATGATTATCAAGGCAATCTTCTTGAAGGATTTCCAGCGGCTACTAATCGGGATTGCCGCTCGGTGCCGACGATACATGACATAAGCGGTGACGGTTTCCCGGATATCATATTCACCAGTGATTCAGGACTGCACGTGGTAGACAGAAACGGGCAAGATGTCCCCGGTTTTCCTATCACAGATGTAACTGGTCAGGTGTTTTTGGGATTTCCAACAGCAATAGTGACAGATATGACTGCCGACACCGAGCCGGCAATCATGTATGTCAATTCAATTGGGCAATTGCGGGCTTACACATTCTCTGGAGTGTCATATTTCTATTCACTCTCCGGATTATTTACTCGTATCGATCCGAATATCACTAACAACTTTGTTTTCAAAGGACTTTCGATTCCACAGGTGGCGCCGGTGGATTTGACTGCCGATGGTCGAATCGAGTTGCTCGCGGCCTATTCCTCTCCGGGGGCGACATCAGGCGCCTTTGCATTCAATGCTCGCGATGGACAGCCGGCCAATGGGCGGATTAGCGCGCGGTTGTTGAGCATTGGGCAGAGTCATGGAATGGCTTTGGGTGATATTGATGACAACGGAATTCTCGATGTTTTGCTTAGTGGGCAAGAGGATGGTGGCGATATGTCGCTTTGGCTTTTGAGTGATGGAGTTGAGAATGCGTCGGGCTGGCCGATAAATATTCCGGCTGTCAATGATTGGATTGGGGCATACCCTGTGTTCGCGGATTTGGATGGTGACGATATTCCTGAAGCGCTGGCGGTATTTACCGAATTCGATATCTCAAAGGTGTTCGCGTTTTCATTGGATGGGACACCATTCATTGATAGTGGAGTCGGCTTGCCCGGTGAGATATTTGCCGCTGATGTTTCGCTTTCGAGTTTGTCGGTAGCTGATATTGATGGTGATGGTATCGTAGATATAATCGCTCGTAGCGGGTTTCTTTTTCCAGGCACCGGATTTGAGAGAATATACGCTTTCACACCGGAGGGTCGGCTCTTAGATGGCTATCCTCTAGTGACACCCGCCCGGCCGTTTTCGGTTACTTCTACCGGCTTTGTGCCCTTGCTCGATGATATAGACAATGACGGATTGTTAGAAATCGTTTTGGCGGGTTCTGACAGATTAGTGAGTGTTTGGAATACTAAAGGCGCCGCAACGCAGGGCCGCTGGGAGTGGCGCAGGTTTTTACATGACATTTCAAATCATGGTATTGGCGGACTGCATAACACCAGCGGGGGAGGGCTGAGATGATTCTGAAAGATTTCAGGCGAGGCGCTCTCACTGTTGTTTGCGCTATGCTCTTTGGAGTTATCTCTCTATGTCGCGTTGCCGTCGCAGGCGCTCCTGATGAGATTCAACCTCGGTTGGTCTCTGAGTTTTTGCAGAACGGTTTTTGGGCGGCCATTCAAATCGACTCGACTATGGTTTGCGCTATGGAGAGTGGCTTGGGAGTATTGACACTCGATACGTCACTTCTGGCTGAAACAGAGTCTGCGCATTTTAAGATTCGTCATTTTTTCCCGCTGAATGTGAAACCTCTTTCATTGCGCTATGACAATTTCACTTTAGTGGTTCGGATGGCGGACTTTTCGTTTCGTTTCTTTACGCTTGAGTCATCATTGAAGCTACGCGAATTGGGTCGGATAGAATACCCGAATGAGATTCAAGACTATCTCTATCAGTCAGGTAATCTGTATTTCGCCGAGGAGTTCCTGGGTGTCACTATGTATCACGTAAACAATTTCTCTTCGCTGAGTTTTGTGGACTCGTCTATGGTTGGAGTGCGAGTGATTCAATTGGAAATGGAGCGCGACACGCTTTATGCGCTTGATGACTACAACGGAATTTTGCGTTATCCGAACCCTGAGTCGGGCCTACAGACTAACGCCGGGTACTTGCGCCTGCCATTCCAAATACAGTCATTTTCACAGCAGGATAGTCATATCAATATGGCGGTAGGAGTTCAGGGTATTAAGTCCGCTACATTTGATTCTTTAGGAATGTTTGATTCTCTCTTCGAGCGTAGCACCGTGAATTACGCAGCGAGGGTGTTTGAGACCGATTCGAATTATGTGGTTATCTCTACTCCAAATGTAATTGAGATTCAGGACAAACAAGACCCCGGGGCTTTGAGCTTGGTTCCTCTGCGTGGCAACACTTATGGCTCTACATTGGCGAATTTCGCCGGCAGGCAAGTATTCGTGAGTCCGTCGAGCACATACGGCCTATTGGGTCTGTGGATGAATGTAACTGACTATCCAAAGGAGTTCGCAAGTTTCGATCATCCCGGGCCAATTCGGGCCTTGAATCTGGTTGATGGTTTTCTCTACACAGCAGGTGATGGCAATCAATTTGAAAAATACGACATAAACAGCGTTGATGGCCCAACTCTTATTGGCGCACGCGGTTTTCCCGCTGGGACCAGCGCGGCAACTTCTATTGGGAACAAAATGTATTTGGTGGATAATGTATCTGCCGTTCCGCAAGTCTGGGTGGCCACGATATTCCGTGACGCCTTGCCTTTTCCTAATGACGTTTATGGTGTTCCAGCCGGTATCGATGGGATTTCGATTCATCAGGATTTGAACGCCGGAGCGTTGATTTTGATGCGCTCGGGTAATAAATACTATGTAAACCGCGCTGCGGCAGGAGAGCTGTTTGGCATCGGAACCACTTTGATGAATCTCGGTGTGGGGGTAACGGCAGCAACTGTGGAGCGCAGTCGAGTCTACCATTATTCATCGAAAAGCAAAAAGCTAACCCTCAGTAGACTTGATAGATTCCTAGGTTTGGAGGAGATATTTTCTAAGACTATGTCCGGACCGATTAACGAGATGCTGACCGTCAATAGTGGTTCATCACTGGTTCTTTTTTCCGCTAATCGCGCTCGCCTGTTGGTGATTAAGAATCTTTTCGAGCGTCCAAACGACACACTTAAGATCAGTGGTGATTTTCCGATTGTGGGAAATTACACTTCTGCGGTTGAGAAGGACGGATTGATTTTTGCTGTTGGCCCGAATTCCACTGGTATACTATCTTTGGCAAACAACACCATAACGGAACTATACCATGAATTCACAGGCGCAAAACTTGTAACGGCAGGCAGCGGGGTTTTCGCTACTTCTGACGGCTCTTCTATTAAGCTCTACGAATTTTTTCAAACTGATGTAAAAGATGGCGAAATTGAAATCAGACCTACCGATTTTCGATTGCTTGATAATTACCCGAATCCATTCAATGGCGAAACTCTGATACGATTCAGCGGCGCTCCGATTAAAAGCTCTGAGGCTCGTATTGTGGTGTATAATGTTCTAGGTCGTAAAGTACGTGAGTTGCCGCTGGTTTCTGCATCCGGTGATGTAGTTCGATGGGACGGACGCGACGAATACGGGAAGGGTGTGGCCTCGGGAATGTACTTCGCACGGCTAGTAACCCCGGACTCGGGAAGACGTCGAGCAATCAAGATGATTTATCTGAAATAACCGAATAAATAACCTAATGGCTCAGTAGTCATTGATTTCAGATTATGCTTGACCTAAGCCTGTTTGCGCCATATTGATAGGTGTCGCATCTGTGTTTTTCGCCTTTTGCCAGGCGGCGAGCGAGATGAGCAATATCACAACTGACAAAAAATCACTGGTCAACAAAGTCTTAAAGAAGTGTCTTAAAGAAATGTCTTGAGGGAATAGAGATGAAAAAGAGCGTTATCAGACGAGTAGTTTCTGTAGGAGTTTTGTTGGGTTTGGCGTTGGCGATTACTCCTCTTGGGCAGGACGCCAATGTGGAAGCCAAGCGCAAGAAAAAGCGGAAGGTTTATACCGGGACCTATGAGAATCACATTTTCACTGACAAGAAATACGGTTTCCAGGTTGAGATTTCTGACGAGTGGAATATGAAGATGATGGCGAAGGGAAAGCCGGTTCGCTTTATCGCCGAAAAGAAAGAATATTCCATCCCTCCGGCTTTCATTGAAAACGAATACCTTACCACTTCACCGATGGTGAAAATATATGTGGATACTTCAAAGATGTCTGTCCGGGAGTTCGTGGATTCGCTGAAATCCAGGTCATTCTCATCGGACCAGAAAAAAGCGATTTTTAGATCCTTGAAAATCTTTGAGAGCAAGACAAAACGTCCGCTAGTTTCTCGCCTTAAGCTGAAAAGCGGTATCAAGGGCCTGCGGGTCAAGATTCTGCGTCGCTACAGATTGGATGTCCCTAGAGGAGTTGGACAGCTTTCTGATGTGGTAACTGATAATGTGCAGGGGGATTTGGCATTCTTCAAAACTCCCGATAATAAGCATATAGTGATTCTCAGCGGGATTTGTGAGTCACGTTTTTATCGCAATGTCAACGAGCCGTTTTTTCAGGAGATATTCGACTCCTTCAAATTCATTGAAGAAGCCAAATAGGCGGGTAGTTTCGATATAGAGATGAATTGACTAGGGCATTCAACAGGTTTACCTTATTGTTGCACAGAGCAAATACAGGGATATTGCCTGTGGTTGATTGGAAATCCGATAGGCTCAACAAACTGCTGGGTTAGTGAGTGACGAAAGCGTGTAGGTAATACGAATATGTGGGTAATTAGAGCGATTCTGACATTAGCGGCGATAATCATTATCGGCGGTTTTTTGGTATACAATGGACCACTCGATCAACGAGTGACTATAGATTTGTACTGGAAGCGCTATGAAGATGTTCGCCTCATAATTGTCCTGTTTTGGGGGTTTGTAGCAGGGATGGCCACATCAATGTTCTTGCTAATGGGAGCCTACATCAAGCAGCTTTCACAGCTTAGTTCAGCGAAGAAGACAATCAAGGGCCTAAGAGAAGAAGTTGCGGCTCTACGTAATCGTCCGATTGAGGAGCCGCACGATTTATTCGGTGAAGGCCAGACGCAAGAATCTCCAAAGGTGGAAGCGCAGTAGCTATGGATAACATCATTCTATTCCTATTCGCACTGATTCCAGCTTCGCTGATTGTGTATTTCGTTTATGAGCGAATTCGCGGCGGGGCTAATGCTGTTGATCAAAAGACCTATGTTGAGGCTTTGCGCGCTTTGTTGAACGACGATGACCGCACTGCTTTCGCGAAATTACGGCAGGTGGTTTCAGTTGATACTTCAAATGTCGACGCCTATCTTCTTATAGGAAACATATTTAGAAGAAACGGCAAGCCGGAGCGCGCTTTGCAGATTCATCAGGATTTGAGCGTTCGTCACGACCTGAATCCTCAGCAGAGGGCTGATGTATATCGGGCTATTACCTCAGATTATCTCGAAACCGGCGACCACTCAGCCGCGGCGCGTTCATTACAGCAGTTCAATGAAGGCAATGATAATAGCGCCTGGGGGCTTGAGACTTTGCTGGCAATTCAGGAGAAGACAGCCCAGTGGGACAATGCGCTGGCGACTGCCGAGAAGTTATTAAAGGTTCGGGGGGATATGTCGCGCAAGCCTTTGGCCCACTACAAGGTTATGATAGGTCAGTCGCTAGCTGATGAAGAGCAATACCATCAGGCGCGGCTGGTTTTCAAAGAGGCTTTGGCTCTGGACGATACTTGCGCGGATGCATATATCAAGATCGGTGATACATATATGACCGAAGGCCGGGTTGAGGATGCAATTGGCATTTGGAAGAGAATGGTTTCCAATGTGCCGGAAAAATCTGGTCCTACTTTAGACCGGCTGGAGAAGGCGCTCTTTGAGGTGGGCAAATTTGGCGAAATCGAAGATATTTGCCGTATGGTGATTCGATTGGACCCGGGAGCATTGGAAGCGCGCTTGAAACTCGCAGCGTACTTTACCAAAAAATCCGACTTTGAATCCGCCGAAGAACAGCTTATTCAGGCGCTGGAGAATAACCGCGATTCCTATTTGCCTGCTTTGGAGTTAGCGCGCTTGTATTTGAAGAGCAAAAAGGAAGACAAGATTCATAATCTTATTGGCATGATTGAGCGCAAGGAAAGACAAGAGCGGGAAGAGGTAGTTACCTCTCGCTGATAGATGACATGACATTTGATAATAACAATCAATTGCCGAGCGCTGTATGTACAACGCGCGAGGGATTGCTGTGTCCTTCATGTCCTTCATGTCCTTCACGATACCGTGAGAGGACTTTTTTGTATTCGCATACTTTTTCGACAATTAGCATGGTCGCCCTATTTGCGATACTATTTTCTCTTACGGTATGTGTTGGTGTTTCATCGGCGGCGACCCGCGCTGAGAAGATTCGTGATATCGAAGCTTTGATTGACAGAGGAGAGGCCTCCGAAGCCGCGAAGAGGCTTTCAGAATTAGCCTCGGCTAGCTCTCGTTCTCCCCAGGAACTAATAGCGCTGGCGCGTTTGGAGCCTAATGGTAGTATCGGAGTCGGGTTCCTCAAAGCGGCGCTTGCCGGTGTAGAGTATCCTCGTCAGCGAGAGAAGATATACCTGAGCCTCGCTCGTTATTCTCAGGCCCTGGGGAATCTGAGAGAGCTAAGGGCGACACTTAGCGCTCACAAGCGAGAATTTGCTCGCAGTGAGTTTCGTGATGATTTCACGAAGCTGGATGTATTCTTAGCTGAACGTGAGGGGAATTTCAAGCGCGCTAGGTCGATTTGTCGTGAGGCTATGCGCGGTTCTTCGAGTTCGGATATGCGTGACTGGGCGCGTTTGGCGTTGGCGCGGTTTGAAATGCGCGATAAGTCTACCCACAAGAAAGGCCGGAAGAAGGCTTTCAATGTTTCTACTTCGCAGAAAAGCTCTATGGCTCCAGTGGCTCTATATTTGCTGGCCGAGGATGACACCCGCGGTGGCTCAGGTAGAAGCGGCAATAGTTATGATCAGGCGGCGTTGGACTTCAATATCCTGCGCGAGGCATATCCGCATGCGATTGGCTCATTCGATTTGATTGAGATTATTTCGGGCATTAACTCGCTGGGCGACAAGGGTGAGGCCGAGAAGCTGATTGGCTCTTACTATAGCATTCAAGTTGGAGTCTTTACCGCCAAAGACAATGCCAATCGTCAGAAGAAACAGTTCAAAAACTATGGCGAGCCGGTGGAGATTGCTCGAAAGACTATCTCGGGGAAACGCTATTATGCGGTATATGTAGGGCGTTTTGCATCCGCTGATGCGGCCGCGTCATTCAAAAGAACTCTCGAACGCTCAGAAAAAGAGCTCTTCAACATCGCCTTGCGTCAGAAGTAATCTCGCAATAGATTCCACCTAGCTTCAGCCAAACGAGATTCTCGGAATGAGAGCCTCGCTTGGCTTACGAATGTAATAGATTAGCTGTAAATGGTTTCGAATATCTACTCTGGTTAAGTCCAGCTGGAAAATATGCATAATACCGCAACTGAGAATATAGAATCCTCTCGATTAGCTAAGCCCGCCAAGACGGTCAAGCCAGTTAAGCCATCGGGGAAAATCACTCCTTTGATGCGTCAATACAACGCTTTCAAAGAGCGTTATCCCGATAAGATAGTTTTCTTCCGCATGGGAGATTTCTATGAGATGTTCGGAGATGACGCAGTTAAAGCGGCGCCGATTTTGGGGATTGCGCTGACCACTCGTGGCGGCGCCGGGGCTGATGCAATAGCTCTAGCGGGAGTTCCGTATCATGCCGCAGAAAAGTATCTCAGCAAGTTGGTGCTCGCTGGAGAAAAGGTTGTGATTGTTGAGCAGGTGGAGGACCCCAAGGAAGCCAAGGGGATTGTCAAACGTGATGTAGTTGAGATTCTCACACCGGCGACTGCAACCTTCGAGAATGAAATCAGCGCCAATGCGCCTACCTATCTGAGCGCCTTGTGTCCTGGCGCCAATGGCGCTATCGGCTTGGCCTATCTGGATTTGTCGACTGCGGAGTTTTGTGTTATTGACGCCGATGTTCATCAGATCGCTGAGCGCTATGCGGCGCTTGCTCCTCGTGAGACTTTGATTCCTGAATCGAAACGCGAGGCTCTGGAACTGATTCTCGAGGCAACCGCAACTTCCAAAGGGCAAAGTGTTACTGATGACTATCAATTCGATATTTCTGTAGCCGCTGAAGAATTGAGACGTTTCTTCAAAGTTAACTCACTAAGCGGATTCGGGCTGGAGGAAGACTCAGCCTCGACCGGCGCCGCCGGAGCTATTCTGCGCTATTTGGCAGATAATCATCGCACTACGCTCAATCACATCACCCGAATCTCACAAGTCAGCGCAGAGTCATTCATGCGCCTTGATTATTCCTCTGCGCGTAATCTTGAATTGGTCGCCGCGCTTACCGGAGACGACCATAGCGCAACTTTGTTAGGCGCGGTGAATCTTACTCGTACTTCCGCGGGTGAACGCCGTTTGCGCCGTAACCTTCTGGCGCCATTCTCGCAAGTCAAAGAAATTAGCAAAAGACAAGAGGCGGTGACAGAGTGTCTCAGCAATAGCTCTCTTCGTGGTGAATTACGTGAGAGCTTGCGCAAGCTACCTGACTTACCTCGTTTGGCCGGACGACTGGGAGTCAAGAGGATTTCTCCGAGGCAGACATTAGCCTTAGCTGAAGGCCTGACAGTTGGTTGTGAAATTGTTCGTCAATTGGGTAATGTCAAATCCGAATTGCTTAAGAGCGCTGGCAAAACGTACCCGCAAAAGTTATCGGCGGTTTCTGAGAGTGTCACCACGCGTTTAGTTGAATCACCGCCCCTGCTTAGTAGCGGCGGCGGGATTTTCCGTGCGGGCGCATCGTCAGAGCTGGATGGGCTAAAGGCCTCTATCGCAGATGCAAAGTCGTATATGTCGGGTTTGCAAACCAAGGAGCGTGAGCTTACTGGCATACCTTCATTGAAACTGGGCTTCAATAAAGTCTTTGGTTACTACCTTGAAGTGACACATTTGCATCGCGAGAAGATTCCAGAGCGCTATATACGCAAACAAACGTTGGTAAGCGCCGAGCGCTATATCACCGAAGAGATGAAGCGCCATGAGAGTATCATACTCGCCGCTGAAGAGAAGATATTCAAACTTGAACGTGAGTTATTCGAGAAATTGCTTGAGGAGTTGACGGTTCATATAGCCGACATGCAACTCGCCGGTGAGATTCTTGCTGAAATAGATGTGGTTTCTTCATTAGCTGAACTGGCGGTGGAGAGGGATTACATTTGCCCGACGATTACCGAGGAGCAGGAAATACTAGTCACTGATGGACGCCATCCGGTGATAGAGCATATCCTGCCCAAAGGCGCTTTTGTGCCGAATGACGTAGCGCTTGCGCCCGATGATACCGCAGTGATGATACTGACCGGGCCGAACATGGCGGGTAAGTCCACTTACTTGCGTCAGATTGGTCACATTGTGGTTTTGGCTCAAATCGGTTCTTATGTCCCGGCGAAAGCCGCTACCATTGGCGTATGTGACAGGATATTCACGCGCGTTGGCGCAGTGGATAATCTTACTCGCGGGCAGTCAACATTCATGGTCGAGATGCTTGAAACTGCCAATATCCTCAACAACGCCACCGAACGCTCGCTAGTGTTACTTGATGAAGTCGGGCGCGGCACTTCTACATTTGATGGCCTTTCAATCGCCTGGGCGCTGGCGGAGGATTTGCATAATCGCATCAAGGCCAGAACGGTTTTTGCAACTCATTATCATGAGCTAACATCACTTGCGCAGAGGCTTGAGGCGGTTAAGAACTATCAGGTTGCGGTTAAGCGCTGGCAGGGTGAAGTGATATTCCTGCATAAGATTATTCCAGGCGGTTGTGATGATTCCTATGGGATAGAAGTTGCGAGACTAGCGGGTATGCCGAAACAGGTGTTGGCCCGCGCCGCAGAAATCCTGCGTGGCTTAGAAGCCGGGAAGAGTTCTAGCTCTGTGAGTATTGTTCAGGAGGCTGAACGTCCGGCGCAAACTTCGCTATTTGATGTTGCAGCGCCTTCGGAGGTTGAGCGACGTTTGGCCAAAACAGATATTGATTCGCTTACTCCATTGCAGGCGCTATTGCTATTGTCTGAATTGAAGGAATCATTACCAGATGAGTAGGCTAACTACAGAAAAAGCAACCAACTGGATTCGTCCATTGCCGGAGCGTCTGGTAAACAAGATTGCCGCAGGTGAGGTGATTGAACGTCCGGCTTCAGTTCTCAAAGAGTTAGTTGAAAACGCCTGTGACGCCGGCGCCACTCAAGTAGATGTGATTGTCGAGAAATCAGGTGTGGGCAAAATTGAAGTGCATGACAACGGTTCAGGAATTCGCGCTTCGCAGTTGGAGATAGCGTTTTCTCGTCACGCCACCAGTAAGATTAGCGATTTTTCTGACTTGGAAAGTATCTCCAGCTACGGATTCCGCGGCGAGGCGCTGCCTTCAATTGCCTCAGTGTCACGTTTGCGAATGGTGACCAAGAGCGCTGAGGACGAGCACGCCAGTGAAATTATTATCGAAGGCGGAGTAGTGCGTGAGGTTCGGCCATCACATCGCGCCGATGGGACCTCAGTTGTGGTAGAGGACTTGTTCTTCAACACTCCCGCGCGTAAGAAATTTCTCAAAGCAGAAACCACCGAGGCCCGTCAGCTTTCACGAGCGGCAATCTCGCAGGCGCTCGGCGCTTTGGGTGTGGGTTTCTCCTTGCGGCTCAATGGACGGAAAGTGTTTTCATTTTCGAAAGACGATACACTGCGACAACGCGCTACCAGGTCATTGGGAGTTGCAGAGAATGCCTTACTTGAGATTGATGTCTCCGAACCTGGTTTTCGCCTGTGGGGAGTCTTAGGTAAACCGGATGTAGCTCGCGCAGTTCGTGGCGGGCTTACTTTGTATGTAAACAAGAGGGCCTTGCGCTCAAGTCCTCTGCTTAGCGCTTTCTATCTGGGTTATGGAGAATTACTTCCGAAGGGAGTGTTTCCAATCGGCGCGGTCCATCTGGATGTTGACGGCTCGCTGGTTGATGTAAATGTTCATCCGGCAAAAAACGAAGTTCGACTTTCACAAGACCGTGAGGCGCACACTTTCATTCGTCATTCAGTTCGTGACACCCTGCGCCAGAGCGGGATAATTCCTGAGTTCGGTTTGCGTGAACGTAATGTTTTTGCTCCCCAATACGACAAGCCTTCAGCGGCCGTTCCGGGGGTTGGAGTAGTATCCGGTAACGCTGGTTTATCTCCATCCGCTACAGATGCGATTTTTGGCGCTGTGAGTCCTTCGATTGCTAGTAACCAGTCGCACGTTGCATCGCCGGTTTCAGGCAATGTCGCAACTTTTGACGCCAAGGATGCAGTTGCAGAAGGGACTCCGGCTGAACTATTCGCAGGTGGTGTGATATATTTGGGGCAGTTTGCGGATTTGTATTTGCTAGCGCAAAGGGGGACGGACTTATATTTGGTTGACCAACACGCCGCGCATGAACGTATTCTTTATGAAGAGACTATGGAGCAAATGGAGCGCAATGCGGCGTTGTCACAGCGCTTATTGTTACCGGTGAATGTCGAGCTTGCCACTGACAGGTTTCAAGTGTGGGAGGAGCGCAAGGACGACCTTGCGACTATTGGCTTTGATGCCAGTCATTTTGGCGGACAGACGGTGATGATAAACGCTATCCCGGCGATATTGGCTCATCGCTCCCCGGAGAAAACTTTTGGCGCGGCGCTTGATGATATCCAACGATTACAGAAAAGCGGTTACTCGCCAATCAAAGCAGTAGCGCAGTCAATTGCTTGTCGTTCGGCGGTCATGTCAGGCGACAGACTGGATCCCGAAGAGGGGAAAGTCATCATCGACCGTTTATTCAAATGTGACACCGGTTATTCCTGTCCGCATGGACGTCCGACATTTGTCAAAATATCCCGGGCCGAACTTGATCATCGTTTCGGACGCACCTAGTTCTTTCCTGTAGAGCAATATCCCTTAAACAATTCCCATGCCACCTTCAGCAGAAACCCAATCGCCTATCCTGATTATTACGGGTCCGACCGGTTCAGGCAAAAGCGGTATAGCGCATCAATTAGCTGACGAGTTTCCGCTTACGATTATCAGCGCCGATTCACGACAGATAATCACCGGTTTCGATATTGGTTCGGCTAAACCCTCACAGAATGATAGAGAGCGCTATGACTACCGCCTGTTGGATATCATTCAACCTGGTGAGACATATTCGGCGTTTCGTTTCAAGGAGGATGTCGAGCGAGAAATCAAGAGAGCGCTTAGGGCCGGACGGATTCCAATTATTTGCGGCGGGACAGGTCTATATATCCGAGCGGCGGTTGAGGGGATATTCGAGATTCCGACTCCAGACGCAGAGTTACGGCAGAGAATGGCCAACGACGCCGAGAAACTCGGAGCGCAGGGACTGCATGACAAACTTCGGGCAATCGACCCACTTGAGGCGGAGATTATTCACGCCAATAACACAGTTAGAGTTCAGCGCGCCTTGGAGATTTATTACCTGACAGGAAAGACGAAGTCAGAGCTTGCCGAGAGCCAACGGCTGACAGCGCGGCCCTATGAGTTTACTCAACTGGCGCTGACTCCCCCGATTGCTGATGTGTATGCGAAAATCGAAAGCCGGGTGGATTTGATGTTTGAGCAGGGATGGCTTGCTGAGGTTGAGGCTTTGGTAGAGAGATGGGGTATCGAGAAAATCATCGCCGCCCGGGCAATTGGCTATACCGAAATTACCAGGCATATCGAAGGAGAGTTGAGTTTGACAGCGGCAGTTGAGCTTATCAAACAAAACACGCGCAGATTCGCCAAACGTCAAATGACCTGGCTCCGGGGAGCTGATTCGGTGGAGTTTTTCGCTGGTTCAGCCGCGCTGAAGAATCGAGCGTTGTCCATCCTTGAGCGTTAGGCCCTGAAGTTTCCCGGTTTTTGCGCCTCCCACTGGCGTTTTCTCTAGTATCCGCTGGTAATCGAAATCAATATCTACATGAAGTTGTTTGTTGCTTTATGGGGGCATCATTGACTAACCTAAATGCTGGTAAGGGGTTGGGCATCTAATTGAGGCTGTTCTATCTATGCGCTCCCCCTTATCGCTCCAAAAGTGACGATAGTGAGCGCTTAATGCGCACAATTAAGATGTTAATGGACAACGAGATAAGGAACATCATCGCCTAAGCGTGGTTATATATACTGTTACTGCTTAAAGGTTTAAGAAGTGGTAACAAATAGCCGATTATGCGTATAATGACTATGATAAAGACTATGACTTCCCCAAAACCGAATTCAAGAGAATTTCGCCTACCCGGGAAAAGAGGTTTCACAGCGCTCAGAAGCGCTAGTTTAACTATCGTTTCGCTGGGATTTTTGGCGCTTCTGACTTTGTCAGCCTGTCAACCGAGCGGCGCTGGGATTGACCCCGAGGGCAAGAGGGCCGCTGAGGACAGGCGCAAGAGTGGTGAGATTGAAGGACGCGACACTGCGTTAGTATACACCGAATATCCCGCCGATGAATCGACTCAGACCAAAGGCTCAGGAGTCAGTGATGACACCAATTGGGTGGTTGTTGATCTTGATGAAGCTGATGTTCGGCCGGTTGAGGTTTTTGACAATAGCTCGGTGGATATGGACTACTCTGTCGCTGTTGATGACGAGATTTGGCGTCAACTGGATATGGCAGGTGAGTATTTTACCATGGGCGTGGTTGCCAATCAGGAGGGAAGCTGGGATGAGGCCCAGTATTATTTCGAGCGCTCGCTCAAGATTCTTGGTGATTTGGATATTGACGCCGAAGGCGAACCGGACTCGACTGTTTCAGTTGAGATAAAGCGCTATAACGGTCTCCTGGAGAATGTAGTTTCTTCTTACAATGTGACGTTGCTTTCATTGGGAAAGCTCCCGGCGGATATATCTCCTTCGGCTCTTAGAGAGCGTCTGCGAGATTTTGGCCAAATCACAATTGACTCAAGTGAGATAACAACCCCGAACAATAATGAGTCAGCGGTTGTCACATACGATATGCCGATTATTCTCAATGATCGGGTTCGGGCTTCAATAAAATATTTCCAAACCGATGCGCGTGAAGCGTTCAAACGATACTACAGTCGTTCGACAAAATTTCTCCCGATGATTCATGAGATTTTCCGCTCTTATGGATTACCCGAAGACCTGGCCTATTTGGCTTTGGTCGAATCAGGCTATAACACCAAGGCCTATTCCTGGGCCAAAGCGGCGGGGCTATGGCAGTTTATTTCCTCCACCGGCAAGTTGTATGGTCTCAAGAGGTCGTGGTGGTATGACGAGCGCCGTGACGCGGTAAAATCTACTCATGCGGCAGCCAAGTATTTGAAGTGGCTTTACAAGCGCTATGGCGACTGGGAATTGGCAATGGCCGCATACAATGCCGGCCCGGGCAAAGTTAGCCGCACTATGAAACGTGACAAGACTAGTGACTATTGGAAGTTACGTCACTTGCGTCGCGAGACCAAGAATTACATCCCACTGTATATGGCCGCCACTATCATTTGCAAGAACCCGCGTAAGTACGGATTCAATCCTGATGAAATCGAGTTTCAAGATCCGCTTGAGCATGATGTGGTGGTTATTGATAAGACTTTGGCTTTAAAGGACGTGGCCAAGGCTGTCGGCGCATCTGAAAAAGAGTTGCTTGAGCTTAACTCTGAATTGTTGCGTAAGCATACACCTCCCAAAGCCAAGCGCTATAATCTGAAAATCCCTAAAGGCACGAAGGTGATTTTTGCGGCGGCTTATGACGGTTTAGAGTCGCCGGATGAAATGAGCTGGGTTAAACATCGTATTCGTGGCGGTGAGACGATATCAACAATTGCCGCAAAGTATGGTGTCTCACAATATGCGGTTCGTGAGGCCAACAATATGAATGGTCGACAGAGCCGTATTTATGCTGGCAAGACATTAATTGTTCCAGTGCCGCTCGATGGCGCTCCAGGCAAGTCAAAGCGCTATCGCGGTAAGCGCAAAGCTGAGAACGGCGTTTACATTGTTCGTGGCGGGGATTCGGTTTATGACATTGCGCGGGCATTCAATATCTCTATGAGCTCGTTGAAGAATCTCAACAACATTGGTCGTCGTGGTAGGATTTATGTCAATCAACGTTTGAGAATACCCGGACTATCAAACAGCTCCCGAACTTTGGCTTCAAATTCCAGCAGGTCAAAGACCTCAAGCTCGAAAAAGTCCCAAAAAGAGTTGAAGGGTTCATTTACACACCGTGTTCGCAGAGGCGAGAACCTGACGGTTATAGCTCGTAAATATGGTGTGTCAGTGTCACAGTTGCGGCGCTGGAATGGTCTCGGAGCCTCAGCAATGCTCTTCCCCAAACAGAAGCTTACTATTGAAAAGGGTTCGGTAGTGAGTCGTGGGAATAACAAGACTTCACATAAAAACAGCTCCAGCGGTTCATACACGGTGCGTTCGGGAGATTCGCTTTGGAAAATTGCCAAACGGTTTGGTTTGTCAGTTAGGAAGCTTCGCTCCTGGAACAATCTTTCCTCCCGGTCACGTCTTTATCCCGGGCAGACTCTTAACTTGAGCGCTTCAGGTAAGAAATCAAAGTCAGGTTCGGTGTGGCATACTGTGCGACGTGGTGAGAATCTTGGATTTATCGCGAAGTTGTATCGCACTAGTGTTAACAAGATTGTTCGCGATAACAAGATATCTAATCCAGCGAAGATCAAACCGGGTTTGAAGCTCAGGATTAGTTAGGCAAATGTGAATATGGTAATAGTTGTTGAAACATATATGAGGCGCAGGGAAGCGAGATAGAGGTATGGCGAGCAAAAAGGATGTTATTATTGGTTTGGTAATTGGCGGAGTATTCCTGGCTGGACTTGCCATGTTTGCTGTGTTGGCCTTTGTGGCCTTCGACGGTGACAGTGATGACTTTGTAGTCAAGGGAAGCGGCCAAATTGCGGTAGTTGAAGTTTTTGGTGGAATCTATGACGCCGCGCCAACAGTCAAGCAAATCGATAAATGGGCCAAGCGGAGTGATATTGAGGCAATTGTGATACATATCAATTCACCCGGTGGTGGAGTTGCCGCTTCGCAGGAGATATATGAGGCTATCAATCGCGCCCGCACCGAATATGACAAAGTGGTAATCGCCGCTATGAGTTCTGTGGCCGCCTCCGGTGGATATTATGTCGCGTGCGGCGCCGATCGCATAATCGCCAATCCAGGGACTTTGACTGGCTCTATTGGTGTGATTATGCAATATCAGACCTATAGCGAGTTGATGAAAAAAATTGGTATTGAGCTTGAGACGATCAAGTCCGGCGAGTTGAAGGATGTCGGTAATTACTCGCGCTCAATGACTCAATCTGAGGAGCAAATGCTTCGTTCGGTGATCATGGATTCCTATCAGCAGTTTGTGGAAGTGGTTGCGCGAGGTAGGGGCATGGAAACCGAGGCGGTTAAGCCGCTTGCCGATGGAAGGATTTACACCGGATTGCAGGCATACAATCTAGGGCTGGTAGATACTCTGGGCACTTTTCATGATGCGATAAATTTGGCGGCGGACATGGTCGGATTGGAACCGAATCCAGAGACAGTTAAAGAAGTAAAGCGCAAGCCTCGATTCCTTGATTTGGTGAGCGAGACGGCTTGGAATGTGAAGACGGTGTTTTCGCCGGAAGCAGTTGGGCCTCAACTGTTGTATCTTTACCACTAGAGTCTCTTTCAAGCTAATGGGTAGATTTCACGCTATTTGCCTGGATGCCCGCCTTCGGGCTTGTTGATAAAGTCCTGTTTGTTGTGTCGGGTCCTGATTTTCGCTTTGCGAAAATTGAGACCCGACACTTCTCTCGAGAGAAAGCGTCAGGTATTACGACGGCAGAAAACGGCGTCGAAGGACCAGACGCAACTCGACCGGGGTTTATCAACAGGCCTCTTCGCAGGCAAGACGGTAATCTTGGTGTCGCGTTAGTTCCTGCCTTTTCAAAGCCTGCAATAGTCCTTTTGAGGGTGTTTCTGCTGTAATTTGCCTATTCTAGGCCATCGTTCCTTGCTTGGCGTCCAATATCGGGGATATTGTTATGGGCGTTTGTGTTAGAAGAAATCTTCCCTATCTCGAAAAAACTTCAACTAAATGCTAGTATTATGATTGATTTCTAATTGAAATCGCCTATCTTCACGTAACTGATTCGCAGTCGGGGAGTTGTGTATTAGATTACAGTGTTCGTCTGCGACTAGTTTCACAGTAGAGGAGAACCCCTTCAGGGAGGACATATGACTAAGGCTGATCTAGTAGAAAAGGTCGCAGAGAGAACTGGACTAACACGCACAGACGTGTCTGTGGTAGTTGACTCTTTCCTGGATACTGTGAAAAAGACGCTTGAGGGCGGCAACAACATCGAGATTCGTGGCTTCGGAACGTTCAAGATTAAGCTCCGCAAGTCGCGCAAAGCGCGTAACCCGCGCACAGGTGAGGTTGTTCCAGTTCCAGATAGGAAGGTTCCTGTCTTCAAACCGTCAAACGAATTCAAAAACATGATCACCAAACTGCCAATTGATGATGTCCAGGCGCCGGAATAAGTGGTTCCTGCTGGCCTCGCGAACGCTGGTTGATGTGATCCTACTGAAGTAATTTATATAGGTTTGTTGGAGGGTTAATGCCGAGCGGAAAAAAACGCAAGCGCCAGAAGATAAAGACGCACAAGCGAAAAAAACGTAGAAGACGCGATCGTCATAAGAAGAAGAATAAGTAGTATTTCTTCTGATTATTGACTGATTCAAAGTCATAAGAATGCCGCCCGGATGTTTTTCGGGCGGCATTTTTTTCCGTGAACTCGGAAAGTTAAGCTGGTTTGACGCCATGCTGAGGTTGTCTCAAAAACAGCAGTGTTTACGGCGCTTCTAATGCTATGTGACGCAGGGCATTACGAGGGGCATATTTCTCGGAGATTTGTGCCTCCCTGGCTGGAGATTTGCATATCTCCGGGATGTGGAACTATATACTTCAAAGAAAGCCCTCTCTCGCTACAGTAACGGTAGCCCTTATGAAGTTTCCAGCGTAGCTGGGGGCTTATCCAGATTTGCTTTGGGGCTATTGCTATTGTTGTTACTGTTGGCTAACACATCTCTGGCAATAGACAGGGCTGATTTTCGAATAAATGACGATATCGGCCCTGCTCCTCAAACCTCTCCGCAGATTGCGGTGCAGGCCAATGGGGAGTTCTTTGTGGTCTGGGCCGACAGACGCACCGGACTTAATGATCTGTACTTTCAACGTTTTAACGCTTTCGGCAATGCGCTGGAGAGCAATTCAGTCCTTACCTCTAACGATTCCACCGGCTCCGAGCGTTTTCAAGTCTCAATAGCCGCGAGTATTTCGGGCGCCTATACCGCTGTGTGGAAAGACTTTCGCAACGGCTCATTTCCGTTCAATCCAGATATCTACCATACATTCTTCGATTCCAGCGGACAGCCGTCAGGAATTGAATTCAATCGCACTTCGCTCTCTCCTGACTCGATATTTGAAAGTCCCGATGTTGCTCTAGGGAGCGATGGCTCGGGTGTGGTTGTATGGGCTGAACATCGAAATGGAAACTGGGATATTGTAGCACAGCGTTTTGACCCCAATGGCGCTTCGATAGGAACACAATTCATTGTTAATGATGATGGCGTGGCTGGTCAGCAACACTCTCCGGCAGTAAGCATTTCGACTTTGGGCTGGTTTGTGATTTGTTGGTATGACAATCGAGCTGGCAATGATGATGTGTATTTTCAAGTTTACAACGCAAGTGGCGCGCCAGTGGGTGGCAATGTACGGGCGCATGCCAAGCTGGATTCCAGGCAAGCTTTTCCGGATGTAGCCTGTGACGGCTCTGGCAAATTTACGCTATGCTGGGTGGACTGGCGCAATGGAGTGTATCCGCAAAACCCGGATATTTTTACTCGACGGTTTGGCTCTGATGCAATTGCCATTGATAAGTCTCGTCCTGCCTACCAAGACTTGAGCGCTCGTCCACAACGTGATCCTTCAATTGCCACCGACAGACTTGGCAATGTGATTATTGTCTGGGCGGATTCCAGCGCCAACGATTGGAATATCCGAGGGCAGGTAATCGACCAGCAGGGTCAGTTTGTGGATACGGCAATACAGATTAACACCGACACCACCAGCGGTCGTCAGGCGCAACCGGTGGTTGCGATGGATGGCTTTGATATACGAGTTGCCTGGACTGATTTCCGCAATGGGGATTTCGACATTTATGGACGGATAATGAACTACAATCAGCCAGCGTTAATTGTTTCGCCAAGCTCTATCGAGTTGAAAATGCATATTACCGGTCCCGCTCCAGCGCCTGTGAAAGTTTCTTTGCTCAATGCTGGAATTGGTAATCTAGGATTTGAGATAGTTGACACGGTTTCCTGGCTGGCTGTTTCGGCAACTTCCGGGGTCGCCCCGGGTTCAGTTGAGCTCTCGGTAACTGCCACCGCAGGGTCGGCTCAATTGGCCCCGGGTTCGTATTTTGCCAGTCTGCCGATAATCGATTGGACTAATAATGACAGCTCAAATGCAATCAATGTTACTCTTGTAGTGACGACCTCGCAGTTTGAGTTTGCGCTGGAGAGTGACACATTGGTTGCATTGGCGCAACTAGGAACGCCGGCTATTTCTCAACTCATAGTAAATAATTCAGGTACTGGTACATTGAATTGGAGCGCTTCAGTGTTAGATCCGCAATTGTCCCCTTGGTTGAGTATTAGCGCAGCTAGTGGCTCCGATGATGACACAATCACAATTACCGCAGATCCAAATGGGTTGGCTTTTGGGTTTTATGACGGTCAAATAGTTTTCACTGATCCCGCGGCTTCCAATTCACCGGATACGTTGGATATTACGTTAAGATACGCAAGTGACGTCCCCTATATAGTATTCTCGCCGGACACAGTTGAAGTTGAGGCTCTTACAAATGGCTCGTCAATGACCGGAGTAAGAGTTCTCAATGCTGGGGGTAACACATTACAATGGACAGCAGCGACCTCATTGAGTTGGGTAACTCTTCAGTCCGACGCAGGGAACGGAGGGGACTCACTCCTTTTCGACTTAAATATAGAGAATCTACTTCCCGGTAGCTATTCGGCTTCAATAACTGTGACCGACTCAGCGGCGCTGAATAGTCCGCTGGCCTTGCCGGTGATCTTGAATATCGCCTCAGCTGATACTCTGTATTTCTCTGATTACACTGCCGCGCTTGGTGAACAAGTGGAGTTAGACATCACTATTGGTTTGCATGATATGCTTAGCGGTATTCATATACCTTTGGTTCTTGACACTTCGTTGTTCTCATTTGATACAGTGTACTCTTTAGCCGAGGACTATTCTGCTGGTCACTCGTTGAATTGGACATACGATTCATTGAGCGGAAATCTGGATATTGATTTTGCGGCTACTGCTGATTCAGTTGAGATGTTCCCGCAGGGGAGTGTCAGTCTACTTCGTGTTGTTTTGACGCCAGCCAATTACGAATTCAGCATCCCTACGTCAGATGTTCTTCGCGACGATGATACTCTGGTTTTCCTATATCAGGGCGGACGCACTTTTCAGCCGCAAATTGAACACGGTCAACTAACAGTTGGAATCATTACTGATGTAGCGGACGACGGCCATGCGTTACTTCCGCATTTGATGAGCGTTTCTCAGAACTACCCGAACCCGTTTAATGCGGAGACAAGATTCGATGTCGTTTTGCCGAAGGCCAGCGATTTACGCGTCAGGATTTACAATGTCCTTGGTCAAACGGTCAAAACTCTTTACTCAGCTTATGCCAGTCCTGGCGAGCTTGAATTCCGCTGGGATGGCCGAATAAGCGAGGGGCTTGAAGCCCCAAGTGGTATTTATTTCTATGAAGTGAAAACCAGCTATTCCCGTATCGTGCGTAAGGCCCTGCTACTCAAGTAAATGGCCTGGCCGCCTCCACCATTTACATTTCATTAACTCCTCTCAAAATGCAACTTTTTCGTCAACTAGACGAATTGTAATAGGGTGTAGGTATGGTGTCTCCGTCAAAGTTGGGGCATTGATTATGCCAAGTTAATGCTGTTCCTTAGGTAGAGGATGATATGACAATGGGCACATTACAGTCGAATCTACATTCACAGTTCAAGGCTTACCCTCCCTCAAATCATGAATTGGAAGTTGCATTGATGTATAGTAATTCCAAACAAAAGCTATCCAGGTTAATTACGACACTTACAATTGGCGCAGTTTTGCTTGTCTCGATTCCTCTTGAGAGGGTTTCGGCGCAAGCTGAATCGAGAATCTATGGTGTTATCCATACAACCGGTGGTGAGGACTTCGAAGGCTTTATTAGATGGGACAAGAATGAAGTGGGTTGGGATAACATCCTTGATGGGACCAAAAACCGCCCGCGAATGCGAAATCGCCGCGAAAGACGAAAGCGCAAAAAGAGTTGGGTAGAATCAATTTTCGGTTCTGGTTCATTTTCGAGCAGATCTTCTCAGTCTGGTGTTCAGTTCGGGTTTCTTGAGCGTCTTGAGTCAGACGGTGATAATGAAGTGATTGTCACTCTCAAAGGAGGGGTGGAGGTTGAGCTGCGAAATGGCTCAACTGACATTGGAGATGACATCCGTGAGATTCTGATTGATGATTTGACTCAAGGTGAAATTGAGTTGGGTTGGGAGGACATTGACTGGATTTCGTTTTCTACTCCAGATGAGCGTGCGTTGACCAACAGGTCAAGAGAATCAAGGTTTCCGGGAATTCATCGACTCTATGGAAGCGTTCTGACGCGCCGGGGAGACACTTTCACAGGGTTCATCGGTTGGGATTACGATGAGGCTATGACCACTGACATATTGAATGGCTCGGTTGCCGGTCGTAAGCGGAAACTGAAGTTTGGCAAGATTGCGTCGATTGAGCGACGCGGTACTGATGGCTCAATTGTCATCACTAAGGATGGAAAAAAACTAAGGATGGAGGATTCAAATGATGTCGATAGTGGAAACCGCGGCATTGTCATCACTGACGCATCCCTGGGGAGGATCGTTGTCGAGTGGGACGAATTCGACCGAATCGAATTCAGCGCTCCGCCAGCCGGACGCTCTTACACATCTTACCGAAAAGTAAAACCTCTTCATGGTGTGGTAACAACCGAGGACGGGGAGACCCTTGCGGGTGACATCATTTGGGATGCAGATGAATCATTCACCTGGGAGCTTCTTGACGGTGACTATCGTGATGTGAGTCTGTCAATCGTCTTTGACAACATAGCGTCGATTGAAAAAGTGCGCAGGGGCGCAACTGTATCTCTCAGAGATGGTCGTGAATTTCGACTAAGAAATTCGAATGATATTGACAGAGGGAATAAGGGGATTTTTGTGGATCTCGGCGATGGAGACCGTGAAGAAATCAGTTGGGAAGACTTTGCTAGGATAGAGTTCAGCGACGACTAACTCTTGTAGATACCGCCTCGTCGTAATCTATTTCGAAGTACTTCAAACAAAACTAGCTGTATTAGTTTTCGTCTTCAGATTGTAGCTCCAACTGTTTTTCCAACTCGCTGATTTGAATTTCGGCAATCGGAACAATATCGGTAACGCGAGGATTGTTTTTTGCCATGCGTAGCGCCTGACGCCACACAGCGAGGCTCTTGCTGAGACTATCAGGAAACGCGGACTGCGTTGCCACTGCGAGGTTGAAATATGAGCGGTATCCTTTGGGGTTGTACTGAACACTCAACGAATAGGCGTCGATAGCCTCCTCGAATTGTTCATTCGCCAGGTAAATCTGTCCCAATGCGCTGTAAGCCTGAGCAAAATCCTCTTTGATAGCCAGGGCCTTCTTGTACTCTTCAATTGCCTTTTCAGTCTTCTTTAGCTTACGATATGACTTTCCAATTCGAAAGTGCGCTATTGGATCATCGGTGACTTTCTTGTTGTATTTCTCAAGAATTGAAATGGCCTCATCGTAGCGCTTTTGACGGTAATACAGGTCGCCGAGTTCGCGATATCCACCGAGGAAATCTTTGTTGACTTCAATGGCCTCCAGGAACGTTTTTTCGGCTTCATCTCGTTTTCTCAAGGCTATGTAAAGTTTCCCCAGGTTACTGAGCACAACTGTGTCAGTTGGTTCAAGATCATAGGCTTTCTTAAGATTTGATTCGGCTTCTTTGTAATTTCTACTTCGATAATGATAAACTCCCAATTCCACATAGGGCGGAGCAAACTTAGGATCGGCATTTATGGCCAGTGTCAACTCTCCAATCAGTTCAATACTCTTGGTAGGATCAGAAATAAAGGTGAGAGCCAGCCGGTAATGTTCCTCAGCTTGCTCGCGTGGTGATTTCTGCACAGGAACAATCCTGGTGACGCTGTCGGCTGGCGCCGCTGAGTCTGCGGGCAGCGTGGTATCTTTTGTGAGAGGTTTTCCTATGTTGGGGTTGATCGAACCTCGCGGAGTATTTTTCGTGGCGCCAGTGTCACTTTTAGCGCTGTCGACCACAGCTGATTGCGCAGTGTCGCTAGATGAATCCGGGGAGACTCCAATTGTGGTATCGGTAGTGGAGTCAGCGCCGGCGGCTGATGTTGTATCCGTTGCTGATGTATCTGCTATCACGGTGTCGATCTTCGTAGTATCGACTTTCATAGTGTCGATTGTCACAGTATCAACTTTCACAGTGTCAATTGTCGCTGTGTCACTTGATGCAGTATCAGCCAACAGACTGTCAGCCAACAGAGTGTCAGTGACCGTATCTTTAGGAGTGGGTGTGACCTTGGAAGAGTCATCGGCAATGACAGTATCCGTGGAAGACGATGTATCCCTTTTAGATGTTGTAGCCTTTGTATTGGTAGAGTCTTGGGCGAGCGCTGGTCGATGAACTTCACCAGCTAGCAGGAGGAATACAAATAGCAGTGTCAGTACAGATAGTATTTTGAGCGAAATGGTCATTGGGGATTTCAGGCAAGCTACTCAGCGTTTACCGGAGGCTTAGAATCATGACGCTCTGGTTCAAGAGCCTGATGTCCAATATCGCGACGTAATTGCATACCATCGAATCGTATTTTTTCAACAGCGCTATACGCCTTTTTCAAGGCCGCTGGTACATCACTACCAAGCCCGGTTATATTGAGCACCCGTCCGCCAGAAGTTACCCAGCTATTATTACGCTTTTTCGTGCCGGCATGGAATATCAACGATGTTGCCTGACTGTCAGGCTGGCTCTTCTCCAGTCCGTGAATGGGCTTACCGGTTTCGGGCTTGTCCGGATAGTTTCGCGCCGCCAAAGTAATGCTAGCGGCCGCGCCTTCTTTCCAGGCAATTGTGGTAACTGTTGATTGCTCTTCGGGTTCGTTTTCTTCATCCACCGGATCAAATTCAGCAAGCAGATCACGTAAGTAGATAGGGCCGGATTCAACAGGAGTCTCTTCTGCTGGTTTAGCATCCTTTTTCTTCGAATCTTTTTTCGAAGATCCAGAATTGCGTTTGGAGGATTTCTTTGAGGATCCGCTCTTGTCCGATGGAAGTTTGTGGTCGGCGATTCGAACCATGATTTCCGCCAAGTCGCTGTCAAGCAGAGGCAAAACAACCTGTGTCTCAGGGTCGCCAAATCGACAGTTGAACTCCAGCGCCTTCGGGCCTGACTCGGTAATCATTATTCCTGCGTACAAAACTCCTTTGTATGGTCGTCCTTCGGCGGCCATACCCTTGATACACGGCTCCAGGACATACTCCTTGATTGTCTCCATCAGCTCAGGAGTAACAAAGGTCGCCGGTGCATAGGCTCCCATCCCGCCAGTGTTCGGACCGGTGTCACCCTCACCAATGCGCTTGTGGTCCTGCGAAGGAATCATCGCCCAGCAGTTTTCGCCATCGGAAAAGGCCATTATTGAAACCTCTGGACCTGTGATAAACTCTTCAATAAGAATTCTCTTGCCAGCGGCGCCAAAACGATTGCGGGTCATCATATCATCTATAGCAGTAACAGCCTCGTTAAAGTCATCAACAATCAAAACCCCTTTACCGGCGGCCAGACCATCGGCTTTGACCACTAGCGGAAATTGTGCTGTGCGGCAAAACGTAATCGCATCATTTGGCGAAGCGAAGGCTTTGAAACTAGCGGTCGGGATGTTGTGCCGTCGCATAAATTGCTTGGAGAAAACTTTCGACCACTCTAATTCCGCGGCCGCTTTTGAAGGCCCGAAAATTCGCAGATTTCGGCGTTTGAATTCGTCAACAATACCCGCCGCAAGAGGAGCTTCGGGACCGACAACCGTTAGGTCAATGTGATTGCGTGATGCGTACTGGGCTATTTGTTTGACGTTTTGTTTGAAATTATCCGGTTTGATAGTGATACATTGCGCTAATTCCGCAATAGCGGAACTTCCGGGATAGGCGTAGATTTTTCCAACTTTGGGGCTTTGGGCCAGTTTCCATACCAAAGTGTGCTCACGTCCGCCAGAACCTAAGACCAAGACTTGAAGTTTGCCATTTGCCGAAGCGGGGCGTTGTCTTTTTCTGGGTTGATTTCTGCGCGAGCGATTCCGGCGATTGACGTCGGCTCTAGGGCTATCTGAGCGACCGCCCTCATTCTTAGCTCCAGAACGACGACGGTTTCCCTGAGATCCGGGGCGGTTAGATTTGCCGCCTGCGCCCGATGAGCTTCTCTTTCTACGGCGGTTTGGACGAGATGAGGGGCCTTCGTTTGCTGAGGAGCGGTTTTTTCTATCTTTTGGTTTCTCTTGCTCAGTCATAATAATCAGGACTATTCCAATTCTCAATGGTTGATGCTAGTGCGAGACATCGACCGTGATATACCCGATTATACGAATATACGCAACTCTGAGATCCACCTGTAATGCGCAATATGTGGGTGCGGTACAGGAGGAACATTTCCCTTGACCTCATATTACGAAGGACTATATTGTCCACTAGGGGCAGGAACGAATTACCTACATAATAATTTCGAAAGCAAAATCTCCGAGGGAGTGTTCTCCTCGCTTAATTGTACTTTATGGCGTGCGCCATTTGGTATATCTCGTGGATAATGCCGAGAGTTTTGCCAGCAATCATTAACAGAGAGGGACAGGCAATGGCTAAGAGACAAAGAACGATATCAAATATCGTTATTGCGCTTGGTGTGGTTTTCTTGATTTCGAATGCGGGAGTCAGAACCTTTTCAGAAACACCAGATAATGATGAAGCGAACGGGTTTGGTCCGGGGGATTGTTGTGTATATCAACCGCTAAATTTCTCCGGCGGGCCGCCTGATGCAAGAACCGGCGCGCCATTCGCCGCGGCGGGTACATTTGAAGCAACCTGCAACTCCATCGGTTGTCACAGCACATTTGCGACAAACTCCGGTGACGGTTCTTTTGCGATAAACGCCCCGTCTATTTATCTCCCGGGCGATACCCTGACAATCAACATCGCCTTGGCCGACCCCGGACAGATGCGCTGGGGGTTCGAGATGACAGCTTTGGACTCCAATCGTCTACCAGTCGGTGAACTGCTGGTTGTAGATCCGGTTCGGGTTCAGAAAACCGTAGTCTTAAGCACCGGCCGTGAGTATCTCAAACATCGCTCAACAGGAACTGACGCATTCGTGGCTAACACGGCCCCGGGGTGGACAGTGCGCTGGGTTGCGCCGCTTGATACTGTCGGTGATGTTACATTCTTTGCGGCGGGCAATGCCGCAAACAACAATGGAGTCAATTCCGGTGATTTTATTTATACAACCAGCTCTTCGACTCCACTTTCGGCCGCTGACACTGATGGCGATGGTCTGAGTGACGCGCAAGAGGCGATTTTGGGGACAAATCCTTTACTAGCTGACACAGACGCCGATGGGCTTACTGATTTCGACGAAATCAATATTCACGGCACAGACCCGCTTGACCCGGATACCGATAGTGACGGCGAACTAGATGGAGTAGACGAGTGTCCTCTGATTCCGAATCCTTGCCCCACTAGTTGTTGTGTAGTCGCTGGCGATTTCAGCAATGATGGTTCATTTAACATCGCCGATGTCACAGCAGGTATCGCGAGAATTTTCTCCGGTGGTCCGCCTCCGTCATGTCAGGACCAGGCAGACGCTAATGGTGACAATAGTTTCAATATCGCCGATGTCACCTATGGCATAGCAAGAATATTCTCTGGTGGACCGGCGCCGATATGTGGCACGACTGGTTCTTAGATTCATTGAAAGCAATCAACCAATAAGGGTACAAACTAATGAGTGTCAGATCATTCTTGGATAATCGTAAACTACAACTTGCCTCATTAGGAGTTACCGCATTGGTGGCTTTGTCATACGTGAATATATCTGCGGTTATCAAAGATACGCCGAGCGAGAGATTCAGTCATCTAAATATCGACAAAGAGCTAGCCATAGCTCTACAGTCGGCCCCGTCGGGAGCCGCTGTAACTGCCATAAATGTAGAGGTAGACTACATGGTAACCGGCGGGCATTCCCACGCCCTGCAACAGGCGGAGATCGACGCGATTGTTAGCATGTTTGCCTGTCAGGGTATCACCATGACAATTGATCAATCAAATGCAATTACCGAAATCACACCTCTGACATCCAGCGGCGTTGGAGTTTTCAATAATGCCGGACCCACAGGTTTCTTGAAACTCAAGAATGAAAACTTTGACCATGCAGGTCAGCCCGGTTGGCATTATTGTATTATGGGACATCAATATGACCCCGGCGGCGGCATTACAACTTCGTCAGGCCTTGCCGAAATCTTCGGTGATGACTTTATCGTAACCCTGGGAGCATTCTCAGGAAACACCGGCACACCATTTGATAGAGCAGGGACATTCGTCCACGAACTGGGCCATAATTTGGGCCTGACACATGCTGGCGATCAAAACGAAGGTGTAGTGACGCAATACAAGCCGAATTACCCCAGCCTTATGGCCTACCGTTATCAACTTTCCGGTGTGCGCCATGAATTGATATGTGAGAACACTGCGGACTCATGTATTCCGCACAGAAATCTCGATTATTCGCATGGCCTGATGCCAAACCTTGACGAGAACTCTCTTGATGAGCGCATCGGGGTGGGTTTTGGGCCTACTGATTGGAATTGCAATGGAGTCATTGACACACTTCCGGTCGCTAGTGATCTATTCGGATTCCCCTGCAGTAGTCCCGGGTCTAAAGAAGTTATTCGGGACTATGACGACTGGTCAAATATCACCGACGTAACATTTTCGGCAAATAGATTGGCTCTGTCTAACCGCGAAGCTGTAGGTTGCATAACATTGGAAGAGGCCGAAAGCGTCTCACTCAAACGCGCCGCAGTTGACTGTTTCTCTGACCCGGACCCGCAGGTTGAGCCTTGTTCGTATCCCTATGTTGACGACGATGGTGATGGGGTAGGGAATGGTTGTGACAATTGCGATGCGATAGCCAATCCATTCCAACGTGATATTAACGGAGATCTAATCGGGGATGTATGTCCGCATGCGGAAATTGGCGTGGACACCACAATTGGGCAGGCTCCGTTGGATGTGCAATTCTCTGGCTCTTCTGACTTGGTGGTGACAAGTTGGGACTGGACCTATGGTGATGGGGCGGTGAATAGCGGTCAAAACACTAGTCATCAATATACTACGCCGGGATTCCGTGATGTCACGCTCCTTGTCAGCGCTCCCGGTGAGAGTTACATGGCTATCAAAGGCAAGTTCATTCGTGTGCTTGCTGATACTGTAGCGGGGTCGGTTTTGACGGTTGATCCCGGGACACAAGTTCAATTCGATGTATATGTGGATAACACGCAACCATTGCGACGGCTTGTTATTCCGTTCTCATGGGCCGGCTCCATGAATCTGTCCTTCAGTCATGCGACAAACACCGGCCTGCGTTCGGCGATAATGCCAAGTTTTTCTGAAGATTCGCAAAATCCGTTTAGTAAGGAAGCATTATATTCGATGACTTCAGGTGGTGACAGCACAACCTATCTTCAACCCGGCAATGGTCCAGTAATGTCACTGTTTTTCGATGTGCCACCCGGCGCCAGCGGATTGAATTCCATCACTTTTGATAATCTATCAATCGGAGTAGTGTCATTCTTAGCGGACGATTTGACCTATGCGCCGTATTTAGTGGGCGGATCGTTGGAAGTCCCGAGTAGTTGTTGCTTTATCCCAGGAGACGCGAACTTTGATTTTCAAGCGAATATCGCCGATGTGACATTTCTGATTGCCAGGATTTTCAATTCCGGCCCTGCGCCGATTTGCGCCGACCAAGCGGATGCCAACGGCGACAACTCGGTCAATATCGCCGATGTGACTTATATGATTAGCCGAATATTCGGAGGCGGCCCGGCGCCAGTTTGTGGGACTACCGGCTCTTGAGCGAAGCGGCCTTGATTACTTGTCCCAGAGGCTGGTACTTTTGAAGAAGTAAGACAAGCCGATGTTTGCTCCTAGCATGTATTCGGACGCAAATGATTGATTGTCAAATCGTCGTAGCAGAAATACTTCTAGTCTTCTTGCCGGAGACTTCTCAATGCTCTTGACACCGAGAGTGACACCCACTCCGAATTGTTCGAGGTCGTTAGGGCCAGCGTCTCGGCGGCTCAGCATGGTGAAAAGACCTACAAACGGAACTGTGTTACGATCCGGCTTTTCAAAATTATGTGTGAGCCCCAGAGTTCCTGATATCTTAATGTCGTCAGAAAAATAATCGTAGGCGAAACGTGTTTCAAGTTCAAGTCGCTCTGAGAAGAAGAAACCGATTCGTATTTTGACAGGATAGCTATATTCTACTCTATTTTGAGAGACATCTCCGGAATGGAACCCTTTTTCCAATCCAATATCCAAACCAAGTTCTCTCGTTCCTTTATTGTCTTTTGCGTCAATAGAATTAGCGCTCAACAGTAATAAAGAAAGCGCCAATAGTAGTCGTTTCATGCGTGTCCTTCCGAAGTCAATTGGCCGCTATCCATTCATCAATCTTCTTCTCCAGCGCAGGCAGCGGCAATGAGCCCTGATTGAGAATCTGATCATGGAAGTCACTTAGTTTGAATTTGTCGCCTAAAGCGTCTTTTGCTCTTTGACGTAATTCGAGAATCTTTAGTTGTCCGATTTTGTAACCGAGGGCTTGTCCCGGCCAGGCTATGTAGCGGTCTACTTCAGATTCGATATTCAAATCTGTGCCACCGAAGCGCGCCTTCATGAAATCAATCGCTTTCTGTCTATCCCACTGGTAGTAGTGCAGACCACAGTCGACCACCAGGCGGCAGGCGCGCCATGCGTCATAAATCAAACGTCCAAAATCAGAATAAGGGTCCTGATAGAATCCAATTTCTTTCGGCAGGCGCTCGCTATAAAGCGCCCATCCCTCACCATATGCAGTGAACCAGCTATGATTGCGGAATGTCGGCAGGCCTTTTAGTTCTTGCTGTATGGCTATTTGTAGATGGTGCCCGGGGATTGCTTCATGATATGTAAGCGCTTCCATTTCATATTTGGGTCGGGCTTTCAGGTTGTAAGTGTTAGCGGTAAACCTGCCGGGGCGCGAACCGTCCTCTGCCGGCGAATTGTAATACGCAGTGGGGGCATTCTTGGCTTGATAAGCGGGCATCTCGTCGACCTCGCAGTCCGCTTGCGGGAGGATGCCGAATATCTGCGGGACTCTTAGCTTCACTGAATCCAGGATTGTACGATAGCCCTCTAGTAGCGAGTCTTTGTCGGTGTAGTAGAATTGCTTGTCTGTATGAAGGAACTCAAAAAACTCAGCGAGAGATTTATCCCAGTTGACTTTCTTCATGATTGCATCCATTTCAACGCCGATTCGCTCCAGGTCTTTCATTCCCATTGCCGTGATTTCTTCGGGCGTGAGAGGGAGTGTTGTATGAAACTTTATCAGATAGGCGTAACGCTCTTTGCCATCAGGAAGAGCCCATACTCCGAAATCATCGCGACAGACAGGTAAATATTCATCACGCAAGAACAATTTCAGCTTGATTAAAGCGGGGATGACCTTTTCTTGAATTGCTACTTTGTATTCACTGGCAAGACGTTTGATAGCGTCATCGGAGAGATTTGCTTTGTTGTCTTTGATGGGTTGATACAGAGGAGACTTTGTGACATTCTTAACTGCGAATGACTCAATTTGCGGTATCACCGGTTCAATATTGATTTTCGCTGATACCAAGCCCAACTCCATGCCCTCACGCATATTCTCCATGGTTTGGTTTACAAGTTTGGGGAATGCGCGCATGCGAAGCAGGAAGTTTTCGTAGTCCTGTTCGGTTTGCCAGGTGATGGTGCGAGTGAGATTTGCTAGCGAGAGCTGGGGGCCATTCTGTTGGCTGATGGGCATGGTGTAATTCTTGAACTTGTTACCCTCGATGGATCGTGTTAATTCGATATCAAGAATATCGGAACTAGCTTTATCAGTGTCGTTTAGTGAATTACGGTCAATGGCTTTGAGACGGTTGAGGAAGTTGCGAGTTGCCAGGCGGCGCTTCTCACGACCCTCAGGGGAGATATCGCTTAGGAGCGAGTCGAAACGTTTGTCGCCGATCGAAGTGGCGAGGGTTGGTGATGATTCTAGCTGGAATTCCCAATATTCATCGAAGAGAGTATGTAATTTTTCTGACTGGTCTACTTGCTCTCGTTTAGCGCATGAGGAAAGGAAAAGCAAGGACAACAGGGGAAAGGCTACCATTGCCAGAATATACTGTTTTGTTTGTCGCATTGTCGAAGATCCTTTTGAGGCGGTTATATTGTCTTTTACTGAGGCGCCAATAGAAATTGCCATTTCACAAGCGCCTCATAGTGTCGTTGTACCAAGATGAAACACATAGTCACATGGCAAACAATCCGCAACAGCAGAAGCAGATTACCACCATAGAGCGGCAAATCTACCACATCAGACTAATCTAAACAAGGTCAAACAGGCTTTCGGAGCGCGTGTTCTAGGGCGCTTGCAAGGTGTTCTTTGAGAATAGGTTAATCCTGACAGAGCCTGTTGCCGATACATAGAGTGGACGAAAATTGGCGCTGTAAGATGCAATTGTCCGCAACTTGTATCGCTGATTTGGAAAAAACACTTGAAAATCCCCAATTGTAGTATTCAGACAAACACAGGTTTTGGAGAACGATAACATGAATTTGGATCAGCTTTTGCGCGAGATGTCGGATAAGGGCGCATCGGATTTACACATAAAAGTCGGCTCACCTCCAGGATTTCGTATTGACGGAAAAATGGTTGCCCAGACACAGTATGAAACGTTGGATGGGCAAATGACCGAAACGCTGGCGCGAGAAATAGTAAGTGAAGACCAATGGCAAGAATTTTCCGCTACCGGTGATTTGGATCTCGGGCACGGCGTCCCAGGAGTAGCGCGTTTCCGCGTTAACGTTATGCGCCAAAGAGGCACTTGCGGCATGGTGATTCGAAAAATTCCGGTTGAGATTCCCACGCTCAGAGAGCTTAAGTTGCCGGATATTTGTCAGGAGCTAGCTGAAAAGCCTCGTGGCTTGGTGCTGGTAACCGGCCCGACAGGATCAGGTAAATCAACAACTTTGGCGGCGTTGATAAACCATATCAACGAAACCGAAGAGGGTCATATCCTGACGATGGAAGACCCCATTGAGTTCATGCACAATGACAAAAAGTGCTACGTCAACCAACGTGAGATAGGCTCAGATGCAGTAAATTTTCAAGCGGCCCTCAAAAGAGCTCTGCGTCAGGATCCCGATGTGATCCTTATAGGCGAGTTGCGCGATTTGGAAACTATCGCATTGGCAGTTAGCGCCGCCGAAACAGGTCACTTGGTGTTTGGAACTTTGCATACCACCAGCGCTATCCAAACTGTTGATAGGTTGATTGATGTATTCCCTCCTGATCAGCAAGAACAGATTAGAATGCAATTGTCTATCACTTTGCAGGGTGTAATATCTCAGGCTCTCTTGCCGAAAATCGGCGGAGGTCGTGTTGCGGCGCATGAGATAATGATAGCAACCGGCGCGGTGCGGGCTTTGATTCGCGAGGGAAAAACTCCCCAGCTACAAAACATTGTAACTACCGGTAGTAAATTCGGCATGATTTCCCTGGAGGATTCTCTTGCGCGTTTAGCTAAGAAGGGTGTGATAACACCGGATGTTGCGGTGTCCAAATCGAATAATCCCGAGCTAGTGAGAAAAGCGTTAGGCATCGAAGAGGGTGAGAGCGCAAGTCCGGGTCTTGAGCGAGTACCCGCAAGCGCCCCGCCGAATTATGGCGGTATTCAGATGGCGCCGAGTGAAAGAGCGCTTCGCAAGTAGCTCCAGCTAAATAGTAGTTTCTTTTTTTGTGATTTGTTTGCCTTGAGAGCCCGCCGTTTGGCGGGCTCTTTTTTTAGCAAAAGCGAGCATACCCATGGAGAGCATACTTACTCGGTTGGGAATATCTTCCCGGGATTCAAAATACCCTGCGGGTCAAATGCGTCTTTGACGCGCTTCATGATAGCCAATTCCGCCGGAGTTTTCATTATGGAGATATATTCGCGCTGTGAATAGCCGACCCCATGTTCACCTGTCAGAGAACCACCGAGGTCTACGACTATGGCGAATAATTCACGAATCATTGTGTCAAGTCCATTGTTCCACACATCATCAGGTAAATCATCCTTGAGGAGATTAACATGGATATTGCCATCTCCTGCATGTCCATAACACACCGATGCGATTTTCCAGCGCGCGCAAAGCTCTTTGATACGAGAAAGCAATTCGGGAATCTTATCGCGCGGTACAACGGTGTCTTCTTCTTTATACACCGACCGGCTCTTGACTGCCTCACTTAAAGAGCGGCGAATATTCCAAAGCTCCTCCTGCTTTTGCTTTGACTCAGCCAATAGAACATCGAGAGCCTCGTGGGCCATAGCGATCTCACCTATCTTTTCGGCGCGTTCATCGATTAGGTCTTGATTGTTGCCGTCTAGTTCTATCAGCAGATGCGCGGCGGCGTCATCATAGTCGATATGAGTTCCCAACTGCTCGCGCGAGGCGATGATCGCGTCACGTTCCATGAATTCCAACGCTGAGGGATCAATGCCGGCGCTCATAATTGCTGATACCGTTTTGGCCGCCTGCTCCAATGAAGGGAAAGGAATCATCAGCATCAGATGCAGAGAAGGCAGTGGAATTAGCTTAAGCAGAATCTCGGTTATGACCGCCAATGTCCCCTCAGAGCCGACAAGTGTCTGGGTCAAATTGTAGCCGGTTACATCTTTGTAGAGTTTGCCGCCGGTCTTGATGATATCACCATTGGGCAAAACCGCAGTCAGGCCCAAAACAAAATCCTTAGTGACGCCATACTTGACAGCGCGAGGTCCACCTGAGTTTTCGGCGACATTGCCGCCAATGAAACAACTGCCGCGGCTGGCGGGGTCAACGGGGTAGAAGAGGTTCTTTTCCTCGATAGCCTCTTGCAAGGTTTGAACGATGACACCCGGTTCGGTAACGCAAATGAAGTTTGTGGTGTCGATTTCCAGTATACGATTCATGCGCTCCAAAGAAAGAGCAATTCCACCATGCAAAGGTAGACAGCCACCTGAGAGACCCGTGCCTGCTCCACGCGGGGTCACCGGGATGTTTTCTGCTGACGCCAGTTTCAGAATTGCCGAAACCTGCTCAGTTGAATCAGGTTTGACTACAACCTGCGGGGGAAATGAAAGATCTTCGGTTTCATCATGCGAGTAGGCCTCCAGAGACTCAGTGTCATAGAAGACATTGTCGGCTCCGGTAATCTCCTTGAGAGACCCAATTAATGATTCACTTAGAGTGACAGGTGTGTGTTCTTGTGTTTTCAATTTGCTCACGGCTTTTGAATGTTGATGATTTTCAAGTGTGACATTTCTTCTGCGGCATAGCGAACGCCACCCATGCCTACTCCGGATGCTTTGCGACCGCCGAACGGCATCCAGTCAACCCGGAAAGCGGGATGATCGTTTATCATCACCGCAGTGGCGTCAAGTGTACGTGCGGCATGTAACGCGCGGTCGATGTCCTGTGTGAAAATGGAAGACTGAAAGGCATAAGGGGAGTCATTGGCTTCAGCAAGCGCCGAATCCAAGTCACTGTATTTGTAGATGTTCACTATAGGCCCGAATATCTCCTGTTCATGCGCCTTCATACCGGGCTTCACCTCAGTGAGAACAGTAGGCGCATAGCAGTTACTATCCATCCGCTCCGCCCCGCAACGCGCATTGGCGCCTAGCTTGAGCGCGTCATCGACAAATTCAATCATCTTGGTGACAGATGACTCCCGTATCAGCGGTCCAACTTCAGTTTCCGCCAGAGAGGGGTCTCCGACCTTAAGAGCTTTGACTTTATCTACGAAAATAGTCAGGAAATCCTCGTATATAGTTTCGTGCACAAACAAGCGCTGTAGTGATACACACACTTGTCCGGCGTGATAGTAACCCCCCTTAACACAGCTAGCGGCTGTTTTCTCTATGTTGGCGTCCGGTTCGACTATTGCAGGCGAGAGTCCGCCATGCTCCAGCATTATGCGCGCTCCAGTCGGTAGCTTGCTTCGCAAGGACCATCCAACTCGGTCCGAGCCAATGAAATTCAGAAAATTGATTCGCGGATCAGTGGCGCATTGTTCGGCAAGAGGCGGGTTGCAGTTTACAATACTAAGGAACTCCGGCGGCAAACCCGCCTCAAGAAAATGCAGGCCAAGTTTCATCGAACACAAAGGTGTATCGGCGGCAGGTTTGAGAACTACACTATTACCGGGAGCCAGGGAGGGGCCGATTAGATGCGCTGAAAGATTCAGCGGATGGTTGAAGGCCGATATAGAGGAAACCAGCCCTATTGGCTCACGGACAATGAATGAGGTCTTGTTTTCACCCGCGGCGGTTCGCCCCATTGAAGGTTGCTCGCCATCAAGCGACAGCGCCGCCTCTGCGGATAACCGCAGAGTGTTCACCGCTCGCTTGGTTTCTATCACTGCATCGTTAAGAGGTTTGCCGCCCTCCAGAGTAATAGTCATGGCGTAGTCATCGAGATTCTCTTCAACCAAAGCGGCGGTCTTTTCAAGGATGTCGGCTCGCTTGTAGGCCGGTAGCGCTTCGGCGGTGTTTCGATGAGCCTTTTCAGCCACCTCGAAGGCATGTTCCAGTATAGCGGAGTTTGCCTCCTCGACGGCTCCGACGATCTCTCCTGAAAAAGGCGAGGCGACTTCAATAACAGTATTCGATTTCGGAGCTCCGACTAGTTGGGAGCTGTATGTTTTGTGGTTTGCCATTGAACTTTAACCCCTATGTATGGCGTTGATTACTGCGAAACGCAGCGCTTAACCTCCAGAGAGTAAGTTAGTCCATAGAGAACGCTATTTCAACAAACACCTGAGAGAAGAAGGCGCCCTGTGATTGTTTCGATTATTTCACATTAGTGAAAGGCTCGGGGAATTTTGCGGTTAGCAGGGAGTCAAGTACCGGCGCGAGTGTCTTGGCTACCACCAAATGACCGGCGGCGTTGAAATGGGCTAGATCATTTGCGGCGTCGCTGAAGAGATCAGAGCGCTCGTCAAAAGGGCCCTGCAAGTCAATCGCGACAACAGATTCTTGATTCGCCACTTCGAAGATGGCTTTTTGATAGGCGTGATGTAAATCATGAAATGCTGAAACAGATTTGCCGGAGAAGTAGTTTTTCATCGAAGCGATAGGCGGGGAGAGTAGAACAGGCAGGATTCCGTTGTCACGCGCATAGCTGATCATCTCACGCAAATTGTCTTTGAAATCGACCGTAGATACACGCCGCTTTCCGCTTAACTGCTCTAACGGCGCAGTCGAATTCTTACTGCTGGCAAGTTGCAATGAGAATTGGCGCAGGGCTTTGTAAATTGCCAAAGAAGAAAGGGCGTTTTGGATGTCCAGCGCCGCTTGAGGCGGGAATTTCTGTTCTTTATCGGCGATACCCTGTCCGGCGGGCCAGTGGTCATTCCAGCCGAACATAATCAGCAGAATATCAGGTTTTAGCTCAGGAGCTATTTTCGTCAACATCAATTTGCCCTGATAGCTGGAGTAGCCTGGAGTTCCACAGCCGAGTATCTCAGTTTCCGGTAGCATACGTTGCAGGTCCACAGTGTAAATGCTATCCTCGACTACTCCCCAACCGAAAGTGCAGGAATTGCCCAGTGCTAAGATGCGAGTTTTTGCATTCTTCTCAGGAAACTCCGCCCCGCGAAATCCTTGCGAATTGGTGCGATATTGAATGTCGCTAAAAAGTTCGGAATTTGTCGTAATTGATTTCTTCAGAGTCCAAAATAGGTCGTGATCTTTACTGTAGACGTCGGTGAAGTTGATGTCTCTATTGAGTGGAAAGAAAGGGTTTTCTTGATAAAAACTAAGAGGAAGCGCTCGCAGAGTTAGCTCTACAATAGCCAAGAATACAACAGCGACTATCCCGCTGTAGAATAGCTTGAGTGAGGTAGACAATGACGTCTCCTTTGAATCGGGCCGGACGGTTAGTCATTTGTCAATTCTAGCAACTCGCTATGATTATTAAGAGGTCGCGAGAGCTAGAAAAGCGAATAAATAAAAGGCGCAACAGCTGATGACTCTGTCAAAAGTATCAGCCCCGATAGTAGAAGCAAGAAACCAATGATGGGAGTTAGCCACCATTTCTTGTTGTACTTGAGAAAGGAAAACAATTCACTTAAAACACGCAGTTTACCTGCCATAAAATTCCTTTTCCTTTCTCGTGGGCGATCAACAGAGGATTCGGAGTTAGTGTCACTATTACAGCGATAATGCATCAATACTGCATCAATATTGCGTCACTATTGCAGTAGTGTCTAACCCCCAGCCACTACGTCTGTTACGAAAGTATAGCGCTTATTGAATGGTTGTCAACAACGAATAATTACCGGGAACAACGACTTTGAGCTATTGCGAGTGGTTGCTTTGCTTAAGGATATCACGAAGCTCAGGCGGCGGTGGGAATATCTTGTCATTGACCAATGCGTTCATTCCTGTTTGCAAGTATGCCTTATAGGCCTTAATGGACTCTTTCGTTATATCCGCCATGCTGGAATCTAGAAGAAGATTTGTTTTGAAGAGAGAGTCACTGCGAAAGCCGAATACACCGTTGATTCGAGTTGATGTTGCTCGTACAGCCATCGAATCATAAAGAAAAGTCTTTAGCTCCGCTTTTGCGGTGAATGAGATTCGGTGGAAGTTGGAGTCGACCAGTGATTGCCCCATAGAAGAGTTTAACGCAGGAGCGCCAAGTAACGACAGGATTGTTGGTAGAATATCAACTTGATTGGCCGGTAGTGAGTCTACACCTGCCTCTACCAAGGCGGGGGCGTATATCAGCAGGGGAACCTGTTGCCGTTGCAGGGGGGGATATTCTGAGGTTCGCCCTTCCCAGCCAGTGTGATCTCCTGTGATTACAAATATAGTGCGGTCGAAGTATGTCCGTTTGCGAGCCGCTTTGAAAAACTCGCCTAGCGAATAGTCTGCGAATTGAAGGGCGCGTCTTTGGCGCAATACTCTCACCGACGATGATTCAGCGCCGTCAATGTTCGTGTCATCATCTATTGGAAAACGCTCAGAAAACGAAGTGGGGACTTCATAGGGAGAATGCGCAGTCAATGAGAAAAATGTTAAAGCAAATGGTTCAGGGGTAACGGCGAGTCGGCCGTCAATGAATTCCAGGAAGTTTTCGTCAAAGGTACCCCATTGGTTTTCATCATTGAATCCGAACTCATCGCGATATGTGTCACGGCTGAAATGCTCATCAAAACCACTGGCCTTTGCGTAGGAATCGAAACCCATTGAGGACGGTTCGGCGCCCATGGCGAAAATAGTTTTGTATCCGCGCTCTTTCAAAATAGTACCCAATCCTCGTGCGCGACAAGTTTCCAGCGCTGTGTTTATGATACCATTGCCGGTAAGGTTCGGAAGTGAAGCGACAATCGCCGGGAAGGCATGAATTGAGCGATCACCACTGGAGTAGAATCTGGTAAAGAGGAGACCCTCACGCGCCAACGAATCGAAAACAGGTGTAACATCAGGGTAAGGGCCATTACTATTTATTGCCCCAGTCTGACTGGCATTCCAGCTCTCCATTATGAAAATGACAACGTTCCAAGGCGCTTTGCTTGCTAAGGTTTGAGACTCAGATACTTTTAAGAAAGGATACCGCTTATCAAGAAACTTATCGTTGTGAGTTGAAGTTAGCTGACGCGTTATCGCTAGCGCAGTTTCATCGGGCATTAGATTCAGGATTTGGCCTTCCTGATGTAGCCGGGACCAGAGTATTGAGAAGCCACTGTTCAACCCGAGTTGGCCCAGAGCCGGGTTGTCTGTGACAAATGCCATTCCGGTTCGAAGAGGCCTATCTTGCATTCCTCCGCGAGCCATTAGCGCGCCAGTTGCACAAAGCGCTAAGAGCAGAACAACTCTGCCGAGCCAAATTGGCGCGGATGAAGCGCCAGTGTGGCTCAATGACGGCTCGGTCTTATGTCTTAGAACGAGTTTGAGTGAATAGTACAGTCCTGTAAGTAGCGCTAGAGTTAAAAGTGTCAGCCACCAGAAATATAGGGCCTCGGAGCTTGCGGCATTGATTGTCTCTGAGAACATGGTGAATAGCTCATTGGTCTGACGTCTGTAGCTGTGGTTGAAGTAGGCGATGTCCGCCATGTTCAAAAATAATGTCAGCGCATAGGGCAGGTAGAGCGCCAATAGAGTCAGTTTTCTCACTATGGGTCTGTGGTGTATGCCGAACCCGAGCGCCAGCGCTGGTATACCAATAGCTGAGGCATAAGTGAATGTGGCTAAATCGAATCTGAGTCCTGAGGTAAATGCAGAAAGAAGTTCAGGCATGGACGTAGTGAACGCCTCAGAGTTGATTATATAGAACAGAATTCTAGCTACAGTATAAAACAAGAGCATTGTAGCGGTTGTAGCTAAAACCTGTGCTAACTCCCGGCGGGGGATCCAGCGGTATTTGGTGGGATTCGTTATCATTTTGTCGGTAAACAGGATATTGATATGTAGCAGGGTATTCACCCTTGAGCCCAATGAGCTTAAGCCATTCTTGAGACAACCCATTGCCGGGGAAGCCAAGCGCCTACGAATGGCCATAGAGCATATACAAATTAGCGGGGTATGGCAAAAAGTCGTATGGCCGGATTTGAGCGGAAGGTGTGGCGCAGAACTAATATGTTAGTACGCAGTGTGTTACGAGGCGCAGATTATGCGACAAAAAAAGTCTTTACAATTATTAAATAGTGACTATACTGCGCCTACACGCCGGTTCGCTCATTGGAAATCGACCGCCTGTCTTGTCAGCTTCTATGACGTTACCCAATGAATGTGAACCATATCTTCTATGTAAACCTACGAGTACCTCTTACATTTAGGCGGTCTTTTCTTTGGCGGCAACGATAATGGACACGCTAGTCCGTGAATTACTTAAAGGGGAATGTAGATGTTTTCTTTAAGCCTCAAGCAAGTTACTTTCTCATCCTACTTTGCCAATGGCGCTACAATTTTCTCTAGTAGATCCGGTCGATTCGAATCAGCTGTCAAAGTGTAATAGCGTAGTCCGGCGTCGTAGTCGATGGTAACGGGCTTGAATGTGTCACCGGTTAGAGTCAGGAGATTAACCTTGCCGGACATCACTGAGCTTCGCACTGCGTCCTCAAGCCGACTGAGAGAGAATTTCTTCCCCTCTACACCGATTACTTCAACTCCGGTATACAGACCGACGTCATCTGCTGGTGAGTCCGGGGTGACTTGTCCTATTTTGCCTGTAGAGCCGATAGTGAAACCTAGTGACGGCAAGAAGGATTCGAATTTGTATAGTCGTTTGTAGCGTTTGACTCGCTTGGGGATTTCTGGTGTATATGTTAGTCGATATCCGCATTGACGTATTACTTCAGGGTCGAAACGCTCCTGGGTTTGATAAACTCGGATTTGTATTAGCGAATCCCAATTGAATTCCGCTTGCCGGAGCAGAGTTTGCTCTACCTCCGCCAGATCAAATCCTTCGGCGTGTTTCTTGCCTTTGCCTTTGGTGAAGAACTCGCGGCAGAAATCATCAAGCGAGCGTTTCCCGTCAGAGAGACTGCGAATACGCGCGTCAAACTCTAAGGCCAAAGCGGCGCCCTCTCGATAGTAGTCCTGGCCGCGGCGAAGATTGCTCCAGTTCCGTGAGCCACCTCGTAGGGTGTAACCCGCTACCTCGGTGTCACGCAAGGGACGCCATTGTCTGCCGCGTTGATTGATTAGCCCACCCATATTCGACGCCAGGTTCTCTTTATAACGCTCCGCAGTGACAAAACCACTTCTCACCGCCAGCAGGTTCCCCAAGTACTGCGTCATACCCTCGTAGACCCAAAGCAAGTCAGTGTCTTTGGGTTCCATATAGTCTTTGGTATACATGCCAACCGGGCGGCGATATTTGCCGCACCAGGCATGTACGAACTCATGGGTTAGCAAGTAAGGAATCTGCTTGTCTTCCCAGTCACCATCGCGAAATTCATTAGCCTTGACCGAATTAAAAGAGGAATTACGATGTTCCAGGCCGGTTCGTCCTACTTTTCCGCTTAGCACAAGTAAGTAATGGTATTCGGAGAAGTGAGTTCCCCCAAAAAGAGCTTCGGCTTCTTTGACAACGTTTCGTAGGGGATTGAGAAGTGAATCCTCACGTGGCAAGTCACCGGGGTCGTCTGATACCATGTGTAGGAAGTATTCAGCGTTATCGAGAGTAGCCAATTTAACCGTGCGGAAATTCTCGCCGCAGATTAGAGGTTTGTCAACAAAGTCCTCCAGAGTTTCGGCCTTGAAAAACACAGTGTCACCCGCCCGGGATTGCTCCCTCAGTGCAGTACCAAAGTCCCATCCTGAAGGGAGAACGATTCCGGCTTGCACCTCTATATCTGAGATAGGAATGCCCTCAGGGTAGAACAGAATAGTATTCCAGTTTACAACACCCAAATTGGCGAAACCGTATGAATCCACTCCCTTGGAATTAACCGTGGGCTGACTACAAATATAAGTTGTTTGCAAAGTTACATCGCGTTTGCTTGGGGTGTCAATAAAGATGCGATATACATCACGCCAATCTCTCTCCCAAGTGATAACCTCGCCCTTTGGGTTTTCCACCTTGATACCCGCCAAATTACTAATTGGATTTTTGGGGCCATGAATGCCGGGAATCCATTTGGGGTAGAGCATCGCCGGGCGCGAGTCAGTAGCGGCAGGAACAGGTTTCGGAGTCGAGAAGTCAATAGAGGCGCGCAGAAGCTTTCGGGGTAATTCTGTGGCATCAACGATAATCTTCAGAGTCGTTTGTTGTGAAAACACGCTGACAGGTGCAAGAGTTAATAGGCAGAAAACAGTCGCCAATAAGCGTCTTGATAGATTCTTGTGTAAAATGCATGAAGTTCGCGCTTCGCTGTGTATCGATGAAGTGAAGGCGCTATTCGTTTGGGCCGTTAGCATGTTTGCTTCCCTTATGTCAATGCTAGTTTTATGTATCCACAAGTTTCTACTAACTATCGCTACTCTCAAAGCAACCCCGCTACATAATCAACACAATCTTACCCATTTGCGTTTCTCCAGCGGGAGTTTCAACTACCCAATAATATATACCCGAAACCACAGGTAACAAATTGCGCGAGATTACGTCCCATGAATCATGCGTAGCCTCAGCGCCACCATCGGCGCGGTCATGAGATACCTGACGCACCAGGTCACCGTCGAGTGAGTAAATAGAAATGGTGCAAACCAACGGCAAGTTGATAAAATTGACTCTTCTGGTTCTCTCCAGCGGGAAATCTTCCAGCCCGCGTCCCTCAAAACCTGTCTCTCGATAGTTTCCGTCGACGCGATACGGGTTTGGATAGACAATTACCGGCAGGCCTTGTTTTTGGGCCTCCTGCGCGGCTATCAGGGGATATTCTCTGATTGAATTCAGCGTAGGGTTGGTTTCTAAACTGGGGAGTTTGACCGATGGAGATCCGTAGTCAAAGGCGGTTACCGAAACAAAAAGCGGCACTGACGGGAGCAAGTTCTCCAAGATAAACTCATATTCATAAAATTTCAAGAACCCGTCCTCGGTCAAGTCATTCGCTGACCATAGCGCTTCTTCAAAGGGAGGCTTTGGCGCATTGGGAAACCGCTTGCGAATTCCATCGCGAGCCACAAGTGAGGATTGATTCCAATCCATCGTGGCGAAATAATAGGTCTCATCAACACCGGTCTCGGGGTCTTTGGCGACCAATGGGTTGTCGATGTCATAGTTCAGCGGGTTGAATCTGGGGCCGTATATGGCTTTTAGCTCGTCAAGGGTGAAAGGGGGGTCAGGTAGGAAATACTCACCTCTGATTCTATCGAGCACATAGCGATTGTAGTTTTCAGCGTCAAATGAGGTTTGCATAGAATAGCCATTCGGAGTGTTCGTCAGGGAGGTGTAAACTCGATAACCTTCAAAATCTATTACACCCGTGAAAGGATCAGGAGTTGTCTCAGAATTGTAACCATTCCAACGCACAGTCAGTTGCCCATGTTCAGGAATCACACGAACCACCGGCGCCGGCGGGGGAGACGCCCCACGGAAATCCGGGACTCCGTCACCTTCATAGAAAGTTTTGTTAGTAACGTCTGGAATAACTGTAGTATCGACAAATATTTGTGTGTCAGGTGGTGTCACAAACGAATCGATTACCAGAGTGGTGTCAAAGGAAAACTTGTAGGTGAATACACAATCTCTGGATTTGCCACGATATCCGTTTCTGTCAGTGTCTACACCGGGATTGTCATACACCCATCCGGCCCACCGCGCATTGAGTGCGAAATCTGAGAAATCCAGCTTATCTATGTATCTGTCAGGTTCAAAAGGGTCGAATAGATGGTCAAAGTCATTCGGGTCAATATGGACTTTACGGCCCGCGATATAGGCAAAGGTGAAGGTCGTGGTCTGTCCTGCGCTCAAATCAAATGGTCCGACAGACAGCAAATAGCGCACAGGACCACCCATGCTTTGCGGAGAAGCTAGCGGCGGTGGCGGGAGCCATCCTTGTCCTTGATGGTCAAGAGCCATGCGACGTTGATTGTAGTCATGTTCTCTATTGCTCATCACCGAGTACTTGTTCTTGTCACCATAAGGAGTGCCAAGAAATCCGTTCATATCTCGCAGAGGATTCTCTTCGGTGCCCTTTTTCCTGGGGCCAAAGTCGAAACGCGGGACTTCGCTTATCCACCAGTTGAAAGAGACACTGGTATTTGGTGTCGGTTTACGGAGGATGCGCATACCGGAGATATTTCTCAAAGAAAAGGTGGCGTTCCAGTTTACAGGGTCATTGGGATCACCGTCATTATCCATTACGTACGCAGTATTGAGAGTATCCAGGAAGCCACACTCTGCTGGAAAGGTGTGCATCATGCCTGCGACATCATCACGGTCTGTACCGCTGGAAATTCCTCCTTGTGAAATAAATGCAGGATCTAAGGAATTGGAAGTGAAGTATGCGGCGCCGTCAACGTAAATTCCGACATAAGTTTCAGTAAGAGTTTTCAATCCGATATTGGTTATGCTGTAGTCGAAAATAATGAAGTCAGCGGCGTAGTCGTAGCTCCACTGCAATGTCCGTTCCTGGACTTTGAGATTCAGTGGTTTGTGTGGGCGATTGTCGATTGGGTCTTGTCGTACGAAGAACTGATGGGTGAGGGTATCGTAATAAGTTGCGACAAAGTCCTGCTCGGAGATAGCATCAGGAGAGAAGAACTTATCATTGAAATTTATCGAGCGCTGGTAGACAGTGTCTCGGTCGTCGGGCCAGAATTCCTGAATTCCCAGGTCGTCTGTGGCGGTTGATACGAGAGTATCACGCCCAACTACTGCTCCAACCCACAAGCCTCCAACCGTAAGATAAGTTTCACCAGTTATTCCCGGAAAAAATCCGCGTTGGAATTGGCCGAAATTCGTGTGGGTCATCCGCAGATTCCCGATAGTATGGGTCTTGCTGTTTGTGCGTGGTGACGGTATCGCTACCCGGTATAGAGGGCTGATGACAGTCGAGGGTGTGGAAGTCGGGTCATACAACTTGCGGGGAAACTCATCGCGTCTATTTTGAATCATCTCCAGTAATTCCGGCGGGAGTTCTTCAGCCGGGGTGGAGATTGGCAGAAACAGTATGCATGTAAGCAAAGTGACTAAGACTAGCTTATGCAATTGCTTCGAGAGAATAAACTTGAACATACGCGTTGTCAGGACGTTACGACTCGCCGCGAAGCGACGTCCTCTATAACCTCAATCCGAGATGTTTATGGTTTAATGCATCGCCGGTGAGGTGGCAATGCTGTAGACGCTCATAAATATACGTATTTCATAGAAATTCGCAATTATTAACTCATACTGGCGCACAATGACTTAGGGTAAAATAGGGCGGTAGGTTCGGAGAGAATCCAGTCAACAAACCAAAAGAGCGACAAGGAAGGAATTGTTCCTTGCCGCTCTTGGAATCTACATAGATTCGGGCGCTACTCGCGACGAATGGTCACTTATGAAGAGAACTTGATTTTGACATCCTCGCGATGAGCCGGGTTGATCTTCCACATGCGTTTCGGCGCGTAATTCAAGAATTTGGCGATGAAGGCGTCCGGCATTTTTTCGATACCGATGTTGTAGAGATTCACACTATCATTGTAGAACTCACGTCGATCAGCGATTTCGTTTTCTAGAGTCGAGATTCGAGATTGTAATTGCATGAAGTTCGCGTCGGCTTTCAACTCAGGGTAATTTTCAGAAACAGAGAACAGTGTCTTAAGCGCTCCGCTGAGCATGTTTTCCGCCTCGCCGGTTTCCTCGCCTCCGCCGATTTGGGAAATGCGTGAGCGGGCATTGATTACCGCTTCAAGAGTCTCACGTTCGTGTTTCATGTAGCGTTCACAGAGCGCGACCAACTTCGGTAGCTCATCGAAGCGCTGTTTTAGTAGAACGTCGATATTGCTCCAGGCGCGAGCGACATTGTTTTTGAGCGTCACTAAGCCATTGTAGACCATCAAGAAAAAGATGAGGGCTACAACTGCGAGACCTATTGCGATTAGCATTGTCATGTTCATTCTCCCTAAGATACGATTTACAGCCCTTAGAATTGGCCTGTTGTTATTTGCTATTTATTGCGCCAAAATTTCCCACAGCCCTTTGACTAACATCGCGAAACCTATTAACCCCAGTGTCGGTATTTTCCAACTATATGAACTGAGTATATCAGATTCCTCTTTGTCAGATATGTAGAAGAGACCGCTCCCTGAATGTCTTCCGATTACAATACTTTCATGGAGAGGGTCGGATTCAATGCGCTCTTTCAGTATCTGATTATCTAAGTCTACTTTAGCCACCGCCCATTCTTCAAAGGAGATATTCCCATCTCCATCTGCGTCATATTGTTTCAGCAACCCAGAGTCGGCTTTCAGCGCTTTTAATCGCTGGCGATATTCCTCTCTCTGAGCTTGCGGCGCTTTTGCGGTAGGGCGAGCGAATCCCAGGATGTATAGCTCTGCGCCTTCGGGAATGACGGTTTCGATAATTCTGCGATTCGGCTGTGAGGCGGCGCCGGAGATCATCTCTGAGAAGCTGGAGCTGTATTCGTTGGTTTGAGCGCCAGATATTATGGCGCCTGTGGGGTCCACCAAGGCTTTTCCTGTTGTGTCCTCAATATAGAAGGGGATTCGGCCGGAGTCGCCGCGATTTATGACACGCCAGTTTTCTGTCTGGGCTCCCGAGGCAAGGGTTTGGGTGGTGCGTTCGAGAACTCGATAGTTGTAGTAAATACAATCCACCAAGCTGTGTGGAGCTTTGAGCGCATACTTGCGCTTGGCCATTCCTTTAACTTCGACTATTCCCATGGGCATAGAACGAATCTTCGAGGTCGGGATACGTGATATTTCCCCCTTGCGACGCGCAAAGACAATGCTGGCATTGAACATAGCCAGTCCAATTGGTAGAAAGCTCCAGTACATACTAAAGGTAGTGTTTGAGGACATAGAAACTGACGCCAAGAATATCGACAATACAACGCATGTGATAACAAAGGGTGGTGGGCCGAAGCGCTGGATGTCCATGGACATATTCTGGAGTCCATTTTTTAGGTAGTCGGAATCGCTTTGTTTGGGTGGAGCGGGAAGCGGTGAAGATTGTGAGACTTGAGGAGACTTGTGAGCTTGGTTGTGGTTTTTTGCGGCTTGGGGTTCCCGGGTCTTACCAATGGGTTCCGTTTGCATGACTCCGCCACTACCTAGGATTCCGGTTTGGGTCAAAGTTTCTGCGATTTGAAACACTGGATTGGATGGTGATTGCAGAGTTGTAGCAATTGAACTTGGTCTTTTGGGTGTGAAGAATCCTTGCTTGTGAGCTAAGGTGACGAGCTTTGCGTAGAGGGTAAAGAGCTTTTGGGTATCCGGTTTGGTTTTTGGTTTTGAAGCTAGCGGGCCCAAAGGTAGTGTTTTTTGTCCAAAGTCTGTGTTTATGAACGTTTTGCTACTTTCATCAAGACCCCCTAAATATCCAACAAGGGAAATGTAGTTTTGCGCCAGAGACAAAGTGAGTTTCTCACCTAGAAATTCGTAGTTGAACATTGTTGCGTCAATGAAAACTGTTGCGGAAGTCGATTCATCGATTAACATTAGTCCTGGCTTTTGCTTACTGAGGTCATTGACTCGCTCTAGTGACGAGGTGTTAAGACCTGAAGTCTCGCCGTAGAGAGACGCCATCAGGTTTCTGCTTGTCCCGTATTGTTCGGGATCCAATGACCCTGTGACTATCAGGAATTGAGAGGCGCTATTCCACTGTAGAAGTTCTGCTCCATTTATATCGAGAAACGTGATAGAACCATTGGCGCCGCTATCTTTTCGGACTGTTACAGCGCGCTTGTAGTTGTTGGTGTCAGTTAGCTCGTTCTTCCGGACAAGCGCGGCCTGATAGCCTGCGTCAGTTAGTCTAGTAGTTATTTCTTGGAGATGCTGAATATCACTGCCGGAGCAGAGAATGTCCATCACGGAGCCGGTGAGCTTTTGACGAATGGTGTAGTTGTCGAGTCCGGTGATTTCACTTACTTTATTGACTTGATTGGCAATCTCAGTGGCGAGAGTGGTTATGGGATATATCAAAACCAGGGCGTCACTGTAGCCTGCGACACTTGATTCAGCTACACTTTGGGTGTGCGACAATCGAGCAGAGTTCCCTGATGTATGTGAGGAGCTGGTGTTCAAGACGTTGACCCATTATTTTTTGTTCGGTCGAACGTTAATTGCCGGTTGTGCCGCAAATTGGACCAGTCTGTCCCTGGAAGATGTGGGCTATCATGAGTGTCAGGTCAGTAATGTTGGTAGCGCCGTCAGCGTTTACGTCGGATTCGTCAAGGCAAGCAGGAGCAGGCCCACCGGAAAATAGCCGCTCTATCATAAAAGTGATGTCAGCTATATTCTGGCTACCATCATGGTTCGCATCACCGGCAACCTGACAACAACCAACAAGTTCACTAACTGTACCCGATGTAAATAGCAGTATTCGTCCGTCAAAACCGAAGCATGTCGCGCTATTAGTGGTGGAATTATAGCATGGATCTGTGGTTGGGTATATCGATTGATGTACTGACAGATTATCACCAATATCGACATATCCTAAAGTTGTGTCCCAAATATTATAGGAAACACAAGGAACCTGGAAACTGTCGGTTACCAGTGAAAGCCCCCACGCCGGGTCAGATATTGTGGCAAAGAAGAAACCTATGAAAAACGGCGCATCGACGACCTGTGGAGTATCCAAAGAGATGGTTACATCATAGAGCCCACCAGTGGGGAAGACGATATCGGTGAGCGCGCCCAGGTAAAGCATATTCCCTGGCACCGGGCAACCCGGTAGGAAGTTGAGATCAACTTCCTCTATATCAATAGCTATTGTCAGAGTTGCGGGGGCGGCAATTTGAAGAACGAAATGTACGGCCTCAACAGTATAAGGGTAAGCGCCACCGCAAAGAGCGACCGGATCTTGATAGGATTTATAGAGTTCATTGCCGAGTATCCAATTGTCGATGGCCCAGACCGCGCCTGAGTCGTGGCGAGAAACACATTGAATGGCGGTAGCCAGGTCTGAGGGCGCGCCGATAGTTTGGGAGCCGTCAGGGGCTATGTTGATGCTAGTAACTGACGGATTAGTGATTCGCCTTATTGTCGCATTCTGTTTTTGTGCGGCCTCAGTTGACGTTGCGCATAGCGCCAGCGCGAAGATAAGAATTGCTCGTTTCACGAATTGATAGTTGTTGAATGATTGCATGAACGACTCCCATTGTCTCTCGGTGGCGTTGTTATATACCAGAGAGGATTAGCGCTGTATTACTAATAGTAACTTGTTGTACTCCTTTCTGTTTTATCGAACAAATAGAGGTAAGTCTTAACAATTGGAAGTTAGTATGGAAGTAGCCGCTCCATATTGAAACAGGTAATGTTCTGTGTTTCAAATCAGAATACAGATGCACTGGTTAGGAGCGATAATTCAGGTAAAACCTAGGCGCCGGTTGTTCCGCAAACTGGGGCGGGCCCGCCTGAGAAGATTCTAGCTATCATGAAAGTCACATCAGATATATTGAATGTATTGTCACCATTTGCGTCGATTGCATCCTGACATGCCGCCGCCGGACCACCGGAGAAAATTCTGGCAATTGCGAATGTTACGTCAGAGATATTGAATGACCCGTCATGGGTTGCGTCACCAGCTACTACACAACAACCGGCGCCACATATTGCGGGCGCTCCAACTGGCACAATTTTCATGACCTGACCGCCGAGTTGTACGACATACAGTTCTCCGAGTCCGTCTGTTCCAAATGATGAAACCAGAGCGCTGTTGAAACGTAGCTGAAAATCCAGGACAGAGCCGGTTGTGTAGTCGAATGACCACACTTCGCCGGTGCAGAAATCCGCATAGAAGTACACACCGTCGAGCGCCGGGATTGCGCAGCCGCGGTATACATAGCCGCCAGTGACAGAACAACGTCCTGCGCTGTGAGTGTACTCTTGAATCGGCGGCGTCGTGATACCCAAAGGGTCACAGTTGACGGTAGGGTTGAAGCAATGGTCGCCTTCAGTTAGTCGCCAGCCCCAGTTTATTCCACCAGTGGAAGCGGCTGGTTCGAAGTCTATTTCCTCCCATAGTCCCTGTCCAACATCGCCTATGTACATATCACCTGTTGCCGGATCAAAGCTGAAACGCCACGGGTTGCGTACGCCCATTGCCCAGATTTCCGGTAGAGTATCCACGGCTCCGACGAATGGATTGTCATTTGGTATTGTGTAGGGAAGCGCTCCGTCGACGTCGATGCGTAATATCTTTCCCAGCCAGGTAGTGGGGTCTTGTCCATTACCTATTGTGCCATGCAAGTCATTGAAGCCGCCACCGTCGCCAAGACCAATGTAAAGGTAGCCGTCATTGGGCCCGAAGGCTATCATTCCGCCATTGTGATTGGCTTCGGGCTGTGGGAGGACAAGGATAGTGGTTTCATTGGCGCCGTCAGCAAAGTCCGGACTGCTGTCGATTCCATAGCGCGCTACAACAGTTGCGCCACTAAGAGCGGCGGTGTAGTAGACATAGAAGAAAGGCGTTGCGGGGAAGTTCGGATGGAAGGCCATGCCGAGCAGGCCTTGTTCTCCGCCGAAGGCAATCCTGTTGGAGAGGTTCATGAATACGGCAAAGAACACTCCATCTTTGTAGAGCTTGATGGCTCCTGACTGTTCGACAATGTAGACACGCGAAGAATCGCCTTGCGGGGCGGTTACGAATATTGGGTCTGAAAGGCCTGAGGCAAAGGTCTGCAAAGCCACGGTTTGAGCATCGATAGCTTGGGAAGCCATTGACCACGTTAGCATTACGGCTACTACTACAAGTATACGTTTCATAGATATTCCTAGTCACGGCGCCAGAATATGCGAGCCGATTGTTAGTGTAAAGGAGATGCTGGTTGTAAGCTTTTGGTTACGCCCGGTATGTTTGGTGGCGTTTTTGCAATGTAACTCCAGGCGTTGACGGAAGCCAGTGGTTTCTTTGAGAAAATGAGAGCGAGTTGGTAGCGTGAGGGCCTGTTGAAATGGGTTCGTTTCGCTCGAAAGCTGGGAGGCCTCTATAATTGATACGCCACTTTTGCAGAGACTAAGATATATCCGTCAGCTCGGATTGTCATATCTCATATATCCTACATTGGGGTATAGTCGATTCGAGCATACCATAGGTGTTCGAGCAGGCCTTGAAAAGGTTCTTGGAACACTTCGAGATAACATGACCATGCGACAGGATAGACCAAACCTACTACCCACAGATGGGCAAGTCGTGCGAATTAGGCTCGCATCCCTTTGTCACGATATTGGACACTGCTGTTTCAGTCACGTTTCAGAATCTATAATAACGTCCCTTGGTGGGGATGACACATACCCATCTGCAAGAACAATCCAAGAAAAGTTTGCAGATTTTGCAGGGAGACATATCCCAATATCCGAAATTCTGTCTGTCGCAATTCTGACCAGTGAACCATTTGTAACTTTCATTCGCTCAATTGGTATCCCCGGCGCAACTACAGAAGCATCTACGAGACAAATGACACATGATGTAGCGCATCTAATCTTAGGACTACCGATACCCAACGATCCTCATTCGCTATTTCTTGCACAACTCTTGAATAGTGGGCTGGACGTAGACAAATTGGATTATATGCTTCGAGAGTCGTTACTTTCTGGGATCAGTTTGGGCATATCCCTTGAATGGCTTCTTAAGAAACTCGTTGTTTTGTCGCTTCCGGCCAATCAGCTTCCACATGGATTGCGTTCGCGAATTCGTGGATTTCAGCAGGATGAACACTTTGCGGTACTTGCTCTGGAAAGGGGGGGGGCAATTCGCGTTCGAGGAATTCTGTGTAGCCAGACTTACCCTGCACGAGAAAATATATCTGCACAGAAAAGTACGCGCCGCAGAAGCTCAATTTATCTCCTTCCTGAGGGAGTTGTCGCTAAAAGTATCAGGATATCACGAAGTCCACAGATGGCTGTATTTGAAAGAGTCCATGCTTGAATACCCAGAGCAGGAATTCCCTTTGATCGAAGGCCCAGACCTCTTTAATCAATACAAACCCAGAACTCCACGAACCCTAGGCTACAAGAGCTTACTGCGCCGTGACTTACTCTCTCGGGCCTATGCGTTTGGAGCATACAATTCTATTAGCGATCCAATTGACAGGCATGATAGCGACAGAGGAGTGTACCGACTACTCCGTATGTCCAGAAACACTCCCGAAATTATAGTAACCACAATTAGGCGATGCCTATCCGAAATCCTTGCAACTCTCAACATTACCCAATTCAAAACAAGTGATGTTGACATTATAGTCGATGCCCCTCGTTTGTCGACTATACAACAAGGTCATGACACAGTGTATATCGAACACTCATCAAAACAACAGATTTGCTGGACGATGCCCGTTGATAAGCTAGAAGACAATTATCAAACAAATCGATCCGTTTGTTATATCTTTTCTAAGAAAGAGCATCTTCCATACGTACTCTTATCGGCTGAACTAACAGCATGGCAGTTGCAAAAAGTTATTTGTGTTCAGGAAGACCTGATTAGTGATTTTACGATTACAGAGGCCCAAGCCATCAAAATGCAACTAGATGACAGAGGTTTCTATGACGAATTCCGAATGCTAAAGCCGCTATCAGAATTTCTCAATACTGTGGATGCACAGTCAGCAATTATAAAAATTGCCGAATCACTTGCACCATTCGAATCACATTCGAAGACTAGGGTAAGTCCTGCGAGTGTGGTATCTTATGTTTCACAGTTTCCGGCAGAGCTTCAGGAAGTTGCGCTGGAATGGCTTCAACATCTTCAAATAGTCAGACCAGATACTGAATTCAAGAGACTCTTACCTTCGGTATTTACAAATATGCTTCCACCAGACTGCAAGAGCATTGGATTTTCTCCATTAGGTGCATCTACTGATAGCGCGTCTCGTATCTCATACGACCTCCGAAACATTCAGGATGATATCTCGGATGACATTCGACTGTCTCAAGTGATATTGCCGCAGGCACTAGGCATGAAACTCGATGCATATGTATTATACGACGACAACTCAAATACTGGTCGACAAGCTCTCAGCATCTTCTCCGAATGGACTGGAATGCCCCTCCCTCAAGGTGTGAAACTTGATGAGGAGCATGTCCAAAAACTTCGTGATGATTTGATTGATGAATTCAAAACGAAGAATGTGATTATTGTATTTAGCGTTGCAACAGAATATGCTCTTGTAAATATTAGCAACGTGTTACATGATGAGTTAGGATTCAAAGAATCAAAGTGCAATTGCATTCAGTCAATGACACTCTTGGAGCGAAACAAGATTTTCAGTGGTCCAGATTCTCCATTTCAACATAGAGATAAGACGAAGCTCCGAGATTTTCTTTTGAAAATAGGTACTGAACTTTTCATTTCAGAAGGCAAATCTGAAGAGATTGCCACTAGGCGGGCGCTAGGAGTCAGCGGAACTGAGGCGATGGTAGTGTTTCCTTACAACGTGCCAACTATGACCATTGCTCCTCTTTGGATAAAGGGAGAGTGTAGCCAAGGTGACTGGATACCGTTAGTAGCTCGTCGACGACGACAAGATCACAAGACAGGGGCGTTTGTTGACGAAGATGCGTGATTCAAGAGTTGATGGCACCGACCTCTATGGTCACTTACCATATTCTTTTACCTATACATGAAGAATTGCTGATTATGTGTTCGACATAATTGCAACTACAAAACCAGATTACTTGGAAGAAATGAAACTCTATATTTTTGTAGGTGCATTGTAGTAGTAGTCTGCCCCTGAGCACAAGAGGGCACCTCAACTTGAGATATTCGCAAACTCTCAGGTTGCCCTGGCTTTCCAGACAGTAATATTGTGTTTACTTCCCCACCTTGCAGGATCTGGATATGTTTAGAAGAACAAGAATTCGTTCCGTCACACGATCACACGATTTATGCAGTCCGCTTCTTTGGTGTATCACCATTACGACCCAACTCATGCCTGTATTCAGGTTAACAATTCTGACTATCACAGCAAACTCGCCATCTATGTGGTGGGATTACAGAGTTTACCGAAAAAGCCGAGCACTTTGTTAATCGTTACGTAAACTTCCGTTGCGTCAAGACCGAAACATTTATATACTTTGCCATCGTAGTCTCTGTAAATGGTGCGTTTTCACGTTATTCGCCCGACTGATGTGACACATTCATTCTCCCCCCGGCGTGAGAGCATTACACTTTTGTCACAACAATGGGGCGTAGAAATAATCTCATAAGATTTGTGCAATCTCACAGTGCAGGTCCTTGAATCTTCTGACCCATTTGTTCAAGGTGAATTCCTACTCCCCCAAAAGATGAACTAAAAGTTCCGCGTCTGTCCGAGGCGTAGAACTGAGAGTTCCAATGCCTATAAATATATAAACTCAGAAGTACTGAACTTAGCATGTCGAATGAGGATCAGTATACCCGCAATAAACCCAAACTGCTAAATGACGTTTCGATTTGTAAAGCGAATCGAGAGTTGTTCAAGAAGTTCTTCGACGAGGAAGAATACAAACTGAAGCGGAAAAACGGACTTCGCTCCCTCGACGAAAGCTGCTACAAAACATTGTGTACGTATATCCCGCGATTGCGAAATGTCAACCGATGGTTCGCCAATAAGCCCTGGAATACCTTGTCCGAAAGTAAAATCAAATCAGTTTATGATGATCTTGAAGATGGCAAGCTGACGGGCTCAAAAGGCAATGTTATCGTAAGCAAGACTGATTACTATAACAAAGTATTCAAGAGTCTCCCGTTTGAATTGGCCGGAAAATCGGAGACTGCCAAGCGCGTAATGAAATACCATTATAGCTCTAAGAGTACGTCAGTTCGTTTCTTTGACGAGGAAACATTCCAGTCAATTGCTCAAGCAACAGATACAATAAAGCAACGACTGCTGTGCTGGCTACAATGGGATTTTGGTGAAAATATATTCACTGCGCTCAGATTTCAGAAGCGAGACTTTGTTCAGCAAATCGATCCAGATACTGGGGAGACTGAGTTCAGGGTCATTTTCAACAAAAGCAAATTGAAGCGGAGTAGAAAGGAAAGAAGTGAAATTACTAACTTCAAGGAAACGGTTGAGTTACTTGAAATTGTTTTATCTTCTCTAGGAGACAATGACTACCTGTTCAACTTCGGGCACAGGCAAGCATTGAAGTTTCTGAACAAGGCTACAAAGAAATGTAAAGCCAAATGCATATCCACTGGAGATAGACCAACATGGAAAGATTTCCGTAGCTCAATGGCGTGCCACCTCCTCAACACTGGTTGGACAACCGATGAGATCAAAGCACGACTCGGACATTCACCGAGTTCAAGAGCGTTGGACAAGTACGTTAGCTACTTCGCAATCGATAGACACAGGCCAAAGAAAAAAGTAAGCGCGGGGAAAATATCGAGACTTGTTGAGCAAGTCGAAGAAATGAAACAACGTGAGAGAATTAATCTGAAGCGGTTTGATGCTCAGAATACTGAGTTATCTGAAGTGAAAAGTAAGCTTCAAGAACTAACGTCCGGCGGCGGGATTTTGAGAATGTTGCAGAACAGCATCGCCAAAGAGAGAGGCCATTCCTCAGCACATTTTGGAGCGTTAGATGAGAAATTCGATATTGTCTTGAAGAAAATGAATTCAAAAAAGAGCTCTTGAACGAGTGCTCCGACCGAGTGCAATGGTTTTCTGTAGTCTTGGAAATCTCCGAATCTACTGACGATAATTCTTTGCTGTCTACACATGCATATTTCTTTTCGAAACGACTATGTTTGAGAACTGACGACCTCCTGAGCCCTTATTGCCTCATTTTAACACACATGTCATATGTCTAGTCTAGAGACAGTATTCCTTGTAACCAGCATTAACCCATACTAGAGGTATATGTAGCCAGCCTCCCACTAACTCGGTGAGTGACCGAAACACATAGAGCTCAATGCAGTAATCTAGGAACTCTTCGACATTGTCAGAGATCGGAGCCCTAGCATATTCAGAAATCTCTAAGTGTGCGATTCTTCATGAATTCAGCTCTAATAGATCCTGAATTGCACTATCCAATTCATCGCTGTCTGGACGGTTAATCTCAACCAATTCGTCTCTGCTGTCTTCAGAAAGCGCATATGAGACTTGATCAAAGAATTGTAGTAACAAATCGTAGCTTGAGTTGTTGGCATGAGAATTATAATGTGTTTCGAGCTCTTTCTTAGACCTAACGGCCATGTCGTGTAGACTGATTCTCATTTGATGGAGCTGATCGTATTCAATCTCACCCAATCGTACTTTGAAACCGTTACCAGATTTCTTCAACTCATTAACGATAGTTTGCAATTCATCGTGCACAGATACAAATTCGAATAGAATTAACGCACTCGACCGGAATCTCAATTCTGGTATCTCCAGATATGTAAAGTGTGGGAGAGAAACGTATGCTGCATCTGGTAGCTCTTGTGGAATGAGACACTCCCATACTTCGCTTGTGCCAGATGTAACTGCAGAGGCTTGCGAAGCGCTTATTTGGAATCCACCTTCAACAAAACGGTTGCCCTCATGAAGCGGGATTAGCCAAAATATATCCGCCACCTCATCCGCTTCCGATAGTACAGTGAGTACCGAACTAAGTTCATCCTCGAGGCTCAGTGGATTACTAACAGAAAACGCAATGGCCAAGTACTTTAGCGGATAGTCGTCATGCGTCTCGGCGGACATTTCGGTATCAATGCCTTTCTCAGTCAGAGTCACTTTGAGTCGGTTTAACCGTAATACATCTTCACGCGTTTTTTTATCATGTAGTTGCTTTACGTAGCGACCAGCTCTTCGCTGCTTAACTTGCGGCGGGTATTTAATACATGCCTCTACCATGTCCGCCAAGTCTTTGTATGATCTTGACTCCCGTTCATTCAGACCTGTAATCTGGAAATGGTCTGGCGCCACTTGAAGAAGTTCGTCCCAAGCTTCATGCAAGCCAGAAAGAGCTTTGTTTGTTGATCGTATGTTGAAGACTGCAAGCCCTCCCGCACTTTCACTCTCTTGGTTCAATAGCCATTGTAGAATCTGTGAAGCGAAATTCTGAATACCAGCCCTCCAGTCTTTTACTTTTGCATCGAATGAACTCTTGAGATCAACCCCAGTTTGAGGTAGTAAATCGGGAACTGTCTGTATTAGACGAGTAACCAGATTCATAGACTCTACCCAATCTTCAGAAGACTTCAGATTTCTCCCTTCAATAATCCGTCCAAGATTTTGTCGACACTGTTGAACAAAGGTTAGGCTAGCTTGGCGTAGTTCCATCCAGTGTGATTGAAATTCGTATGAACTGTTCAATCCAAAGGAAGTTTCAATCTGTCTTAACATGCTTACGTTTTTGTTAACGTCAGATTCCGAGGGTAGATGTTCGATTGGGATAGATTTGGTTGTTTCATCATCAGTAGGAGCAAGGATAGAAGGTAGCAGCCATATGCCTTGCGATTCGTAGCGTTGCAAAAATGGTATCGTCATTCGCAAAGACTTGAGCCGTGATACGGCTTGCTCATTGTGTGTATCGGTTGTGCTGTCATCTACTATGAATTCTACCTTGAGCACATCACCTGATATTTCAATTTCAGTTGATCTTGTCTTAAGCATCAAGTATCCCAAGATGTCATATTGGTGAGAGGAGAACCATTTTTGAAAATATTCAGGATCTAGTCTATGTACTGCCTGACACAATAGCTTAAAGCTGCTTAGCTCTAGTTCATCAGAGATGGCACATTCCAAACTATTATCTCGGAGTTTCTTCCAATCAGGAACATCAATGTTACACAAAGAAATCCAGTCAATGATATCACATGTGGACGATGTTGGTGTCATCAAGAATTCTATTCCCACCTTGCTGATTACTTCTTCAAGAAAACGCTTACAAACATCTAAGCCTCTGGGCGCATTAGTAAACTCTAGCGAAATATCTCTTAGCTTTCGGAAATTGTCGAACTGGAAGCCTTCGATTTTTGCCAAACTAGACAATGCATCTGTCTTGACAACCGGCATATGAGTTGAAGCCAGCAAGCTCACCCCAGTCGGGCCGACAAGTTCAAATGCTTGATCGAATAATTCTTTGTTAGCCTGAAAGAAATTATGCTCGCCCGCTCTGAAGACTCCTTCCACAACCAGAGCCACAATCTCCGTATTACTTTCAATACTGAAGTTTACTAACTGCTCCAATAATTCATCGCTGTTGACTTTCTGCCAATTAAGCGCATTTGTGACAAACTGTGAAAGTGATTCACTTGGCACAGAGCCAATAATGCTCATGATAGTCGTAACAGGATTAGGATAGGACTCGTGGAGAATATCTGTTAGATGGCGTGAGCGCACCCAATGCAAACCAGAAACCCAGTTACCATCCTCTGAGATGTATTCGTCAATGAGAGATTTCAGTGTGAATTGAGGATCATCGCGAAATTCAATTTCAGAAAGTAACGCAGAAGTTTCCATCCTAGAACCCAGTGTGTGTGCTAGAGATACTCTTCGTAGTATTTCAATCTTGGCGGCATCTTCGCCACTGCGGTTTATCACATTGAGCTGATCACGAAGTCTATCTTCTAGGAGTTGACCATGTGTAACTAAATACACAAATTCCATTAGTAGTTGGGGCTCTCCTAGTTTTTCAAACGCCCACCCTGCCGATACGACACTCTCATGAATTCTATCACCGGATGCGAGTCTTTCGAATATTTCTCCTGCTTCTATGGGTGTTAGAACTGGTTCAACAATCTCATACCCAGTCAATGAATCAATTGCGAATCTAAACCAGTCTTCATGTCTACAAGAAACAAGGATCGGTATGCCAAATGCCTTGGCTTGCTGTGCGATCAAAGGCCACAATTGAGTCCGCATATCAACATTATCAATAAGCAAATACATGGGTAGTCCGGTTTCAGAGCGAAACTGGATGAAAGCTCTGAGAGCCTCTAGCTCCTCAGGTTTACCGACTGCACGAATGATGTAGGTGTGATCCGCGGGCCAGAAATCACAAGCGTATCGAAAGAGTAGAGTCGACTTACCTTGTCCGCTTGAAGCTCTCAGAATGCATATTTTTGAAATATTAACTGCTTCATCGATTTTATCAATCCATTTGGATCTATGAACGTCAAGGTCATTGGCAATATGTCCAGGGCGTGTATTCTTGCCATCGAGGAAGTCATTTGTGCTGTTATCGGGAGACCAACTAATCTGTTGAATGAGCCCACTTCCGTAGGCTTGGAATGTGCCCTCGCTTGCTAGAGCTTCGCCTACTCTCACGCGCACAGTCTCCAAATCCGCGCGACTCACTTTTCGCCGCTCTTTTGACCATTCAAGAAACCTTGCAACTAGTACGTCAAGGTAAGTAACGTATGCCTCACTGCTGAGTTCGAATCTAGTGATAACTTGTTCTTGAAGTCTGATCTGGAGTTCCTGTTCGGGAATTGACACTAATGTCAAACGGTTTAGAATCTCTAGAGCCTCTGCATCTGAGGCTCCGGAGCTCTTGCATAGCTTCAGAAATTTCTTGTCGATCCTGTCTCTGTCTGCCGATGAAAGTCTGACTCGGCTGGCGAGTCGTGCTAGGTCAGTTTTTAACTCAAAATCGACGACCAAGTTATACTGACTTTTGGGATTTGCTCGATGTATTTCTATAAAACTTTTGAGTACGTCCTTCAACTTTGCCCAATTCCAAGATTTCGTCGAGGTCTTTACTTGAACATAGACAGTTTCAGTTTCAATGCTGCTAATGTCGAAGTCCTCAAGACCCTCAGGCATGACTGAGCTATCTGGATCGGCTTCTTCATAGAGATCGAATGCACGAAGAACTGAATACAATACTTGGAATCGAATTCCACGAATGTTGGCGGCACCGTGGTATCGCGACTTCAATATTGCATCTATAGGTGGATGTAGATTCATATTCTTCATGCTTAAGAAGCAAGCTCCTCAATGAAACTAATAGAATTGTCGACGATAACTGAATGGAATCATGCCCTGAGCGGGTTCCCCCCAAAAAGATTCTACGGTCTGCTCGGTTGGTTATGCGCTTGAGTTGGATAGAGTTCTATCGACCCAGAGTTAGGTCAAAAGCGATAAAAAATACCGCTATTGACTTCAGGAATACTCTTACGCAATTCCTCCAAAGCCTGTTCTAATCGCTCAATATGTTGGTTGTACTTTTCCTCGGTCATTCGACGCTGATCATTATGAGCTACCAAGGAGCCATCATCAGGTAACTTCGTGGCTGCTAATTCACGAACCACTTCAGCTACGTCACGATAGAACAAAGTCATGTCTCCGACTATCCTAGTGACGAGTTCTTTTCGCTTGAAACCAATACTCGTTAGTGTCAGCAATGACTCGTGCCAGTCGGATAAGATATGCAACCGCTCAGATAATCTTTTGACCTCGGGATGTAAGGTTTTACTCTGAACTAATGCGTTGCACAGTGAATCCACATAGTGTCCAAGGGAATATGTCGAGTGCGGGGCAAAAAGGAACTGAGCGTCTTGAACAATGTCCGTTAGTTTCCTAAAACTTCGCTGTTGTTGTCTTGTCCGCTTCAATGAGTGTATCCAGCCTGTGAATAATCTTGTAGCAGGAATAATCCCCAATACAAGCGTGACACCAAAAGAGAGGCATATGAAACCAATTATCAGATATTGAGTCCATACGGGAATAGTTGCCCAACTCGTAAACAAAAGGATTACAAGACCAACTCCCCAACCAACTAATGTGAGAATCAGCTGGGTTAGTCCTAATGGAGTCGTTTTCGGATAGTCTGCCCTGAGTGACCACTTATCGTTCATTGGAATCACCACCCTTTGAGAACTCGTTCATTGCGCATCAATTTAGCTTCACAAGCTACGGGACTCAAGCAAATACTCCGACTAGGCAACTATGATCCGAAGTCCGCTACTTGACTCAAGAAATTTCATTTCTGTGTTGCGCTAAACCGACACACTATCTGGAGAGTGTTAGAGCTAATGAGCGCCAACCACAATAGTATTTTCGGTTTGTAGTATTGACAAATACCTATCTCACAAGTCTTCGGGCAACGATCAGCTCGTTGACCAGAGTCTCAAGCGACTTTCTGCGGTCATAATCTAGAGTTGGAGTTCTCGATTGAAGTCGATTAGCCAGCTCATCGCTAATCGGAAGTCGATGATGGATTATGTTTGATGCTTCTTCCCAAATTGCTTTAGCGATTCTTGGGCTTGAACATGAAATAAACAACCCAATCAAGTGCCTGACCGGCCCGATAAAATATCCTTCGCTTGAGAACAGGTGTGATAGTTCCTTAGCAAGCGTATCCTGTGCCACTCGACGGGACAATCTAAACGCATCCTTCCCAAATTCGTTATGATTGCTGTCGGCTAGCGCAAACCATCCACCTCCTCCTAGAATGTACACAAATCCGAGCATAGATACGAACGCTGCAAGATCAACTTGTTGCTTCATAACGAGAGTATCCCTTAATGTTTTCATTCCAAGAATAGAAGTATCGTTGAAATGTGTACGCCTCATCATACGCAACACTCCTTCACTGATTGCTTCCATGGAAGCGTGTGTACTCTTTGCTAATGCAACACCAAGATTTCGTGCGTTCCTAGGATGAAGCAAGTGATTCGAATCTGTTTTATCTAAGAGTGTGGCAATCTCTTGTATTGGATATTGAGAGAACGCAATACTAGGGACAGGTTTCTTCTCGCTCAAAGCACGGTGCTTTGGAGTCTCATTCGATGCAGCCTCAGCTCTAAAGTGCTCTTTGTATTGCTTGTGGATTCGTAATCCGTTCCTCTTAGAAAAAGATAGTACAGTTGCATATATCTCTCTATCTGACACGAAATCAAACTTCGATTTCATGTAAAGGATTTTGCATATGTGATCATAAAGTGATTGCGCCGGCAATCTGCGATCGCTCTGCAACAACGAAAAGACTATACTCATTCCAAGAGGCACATTGACATTCGAGCTCTTCAAATGTGAAATCGTTTCGTAGAGATCAGCGATAATCTCGACTTCTATCCTAGAATCTAGCAATTGTTCACACAAGTACTCTAATCCTTCATCAATTCGCCAATCAATCCTAGGATCATTACTGATAATTTCAACGATTGCTTGCAATGCAATCTTGAGGTCAGTATCAACAATGCTATGCAACCAGTACACCAAACTCCGGTTTGTTTCCTTCCCATCCGTTACATGAGGCACAGTTTCAATAAGAGGAAACGAATTTCTCAAGGCTCTGACCGCGAATGTAGAGTCGCTGCGACCAAGTTGTGGAATTGGATCAACTATCTCGTAAACCGTTATGTCTTTCCTGAATCCGTAAGCAGCGAGATAAATACATCCCATTCGTAGGGCTTCCGCAGACTCGTTAGAGTCTCGCTCAAGAGAGGAAATGCGAGAAAGTCTCAAACACTCGATCGCTGAAGATTCATAGAACTTCGATGCTCCAATTCTTTTCTCAGTATTGCTCACAAGTTGCGCTTTTATGGCCTTCCTATTTCGATCAGATGCTTTCGGGTATGTCTCTTCCAATAAATCGTTCAAAACATCTCCAGTTAGCGGACCTATATACGTGCCTTGGAGATGAGCGCTTGTTTGGTTGCTGATTTCCATCAATAGAATCAATACTTTCGAAAATCTTGGGAACTCCTTTGCAACCGTAAGAGTTCGTCGAAATGAATCTCTGCTGAATTCACGAACCGCATATAAATCGACTGCCCGTGGGCTTCCTTTGAACGGATCAGCAATTCGAAGCAAAGTTTCCAATTCAGTTATTAGTCTTTCTTCTCTCCTGGCATTTCTAATCTTGGATGCCTCTATTCTTGAAAGTTCAAATAGATACCGTACCCATGCACGATACCACCCGTGTACACTTCCATTAAGCAAGAGCGCAATTTTTTTCAGTGTCGCAGCTTTCTGCCAACATGAGATTTGCACTGCATGATACCATTCACCGAACATTGGCAACTGGTCATCATAAATGCTTTCAAGATTCATCACATGTTCAGTCAGTTTCAAAATGTCCAAGTTCTTAGGTAATGTCTTAGCGTTACCTCCGGATCTAATGCTCCTCATAATCAACTCTTGATCGTCCGTATCTCGCAATACTTTTGAAGAAAGCCTTGCCGCTTCCTTGTTCATACCACCACGAATGAGATAACTTGCAATTTCTAGAAACAATCCGTGTTTCTTTTTTCGAGCGATTCTCAACTTTACAAGCTCAGTGTGATGTTGTGACACGCCAAACACAAGATCAAATTGCTTCAACAGAAGCTCAACTTGTAGTTGCACACTCTCGTCTGGTCTGGCGGATCGGATCATCCTTTCCAATAACAAAATAGCGACATTACAAGACATTTGACGGATGCATCTCAAGAAATGCGCAGATTCAATTTCCCGATATCGTCCTACTTTCTCATCTCCATCCAGCTTCATCGACCTGCCAGTTACATCATAGAGTGACCATGGAGGAAATCCGCCAGCATGTTCTGCAATTTGACAGAGCAGAATACCTTGTTCAGGTTCGAAAACTGGATGTCCATCAAAAAGTAACCTCTCACAAAACAGATCCACACCGTGAACACTGATCACGGCTAGATGATATTCTTTCATTGCAATATCAGACCGTTCTTCAATGTACGTATATAACGCTCTGCTCAATTCCACCGCTCTGCAATAAACATCCCAACGATACCTCCGCACTGCAAAATCAGAAATTTTCTTCAGATTCATCGAGATGCTTTCAGTGGAGTGGAAATAGTATAGACTACCGGATACAAAGCCCACATCTAATAGCGAATACACTCTATCCGCCTGTCCTGATCTTATGAGATACGGAACTAGATATCGGTACGCTCGTTGAGATTTGTAGAATTCCTTGCTAGTAAGCCATGAAATTATGTGTTCATAAAGATTACTTCCTTTCGAACCAGGCCTGTTACCTCTCGCGATAATGAATCGGCGAAAACTTTCGTGGTAAATCCGTATTCCCGTGGGTGTCTCGCCAGGCTTTAGAATAGGTTGCATTTTCTTGAGAGTGTTTCTAACTGCATCCCTTTGAATCCCAGGAAACATTTCACACAGCTCATCTGACGTAATACCAAAGTCTATTAGCGCTAGAGTGTGTATAATGGGTAAATCGTGTTCTCGAAAACTTTTTAACAAATGATCATAGTAGCTATTCAGATCTTTAGGAAGATGTTCTACATATGAAATAGGATCAAAATTTCTGTCGACAGATAATAAATCTCGTAGTATAATTGTTAGGTATAGCGGATTCCCTTCCGTCTTTTCAAGTAACGCCGGAATGATCCCACTGTTCAGACTGAGCTGACGTCCCTTTGGCAGTTGACGGTTGTGTTTCCGCACAAATGAACCTACTAACTCGTCATCCCACGCTGGTAATTGATACACTTGAGTAGCGTCGTTCTTGGTGAGTTCTCTGAGTTCACTTGTGGGTTGAGATACTATTAGCATTGAACACCCATTGGGCAATCGTAATTCGCTAAGTTCCTTCACAAAGTTATCGACTGTATTCTCCGCTAGCCGGTTTGGAGCCGCTACTCGATTTATGTGATCGATCCCGTCAACTACAAGCAATACTTTCTTCTGCTCCTTAGAAAGCGCCTTAAGCACAGCCTCAAGTGTATCTTTCGTCGCTGCAAAACGTGGCTTCACCTCGTTAACAATCTCCGGCGCAATACTTTCAAATTGGTGTAGGAAATTCCCATACATAGCTTGCGTAACTATTCGCTCCTGTGCGTAGCGATCTGTCGGTTCTAAATAGCAGAAGTGCTTAACCACCATCTTGCTATTCCTGTTAAGTTTCTCTTTTGCCAAGTCATCACATATGTGAGACTTTCCACTGCCCGGCTGACCGACTAGGACCGTGCGCCTATTTTTCTCGGTCAGAGCGACAAGCTCTTCTATTACTGGCTTTCTTAGCAATCGATGGATTTCGCCACGTTTCTGAAAAACGCCTGGTTGCTCTGAGCGAAGAAAATTTGCAAGTAATATCAATCGGCCAGCTACATCCCTTTCAGATACCTGATTGTTTGGATAGTAACCTATACCGAGATTCACTCGCACTAATCTCATCAACTCTATTTCTAGATTACCTGGGCGTCTCAAATCTAATGACGCACCCGGTGTCGAGGTGATCAGTAAAATCCGCTTCACAACTCTTTTTTGCGCAACTGAAAGTTGTTTGGGTTGAAGCTCTTTGAGCGTATTCGAATTGCATGTGAACGAGAAAACATCTTGAGATGCATCTGAAGTGCATTCGTCCATGCCATTCGTGGCTCTATTTGTGACAATCGCAAATCTAGTGTTGTTACTCAGCTTCTGAACGCTCGAGCAGAGTGCTGTCAATTTCAATTTATCCGAATCGTTCAGAAAGGTACTGCGCGTTATGTTCTTATTTACGTTGGAATGCTTAACTTGGATTTTCGTCTTTCGATTATTGGCAACATAGACGACATCATCAAACTTATCGGTACTACTTTCCTGCAGCTCTGAAGCTATCCGAAAGTCCGACGAATGGAGATGTTCGGCGATCAATACGGCAGTAATCAAGTCTTGATAGGAGTATCCTTTGTGTTTCCCGTCCATAATGATCTAATGTTGTCACGCGCTCGTGGCGTTTAGCATCTGGGTTCATTGTTTTGACTCGCATCCTAACCGAAAACATTGGTTCCAATTGATCACAGACGAGTCATATTCATTGCAATAGCAACGGTGTGACTATTGACAGTATATAAACGATGTCATATCACTGCAAGCGTAATTCGTACTCTCTATCCTCTGACCAGTCCCGCAAGTTGTACCGTTTTGAGAGATTCCTCTCGACTTCGATCATAGGGTCTCTTAACGACCAACGCCCAGGACGGGCTTTGGCTCTGTACCAGAGCATACTCAAGAAAATGACACTAACAGTTCCACCGACAGTTGCCTTATTGACACATTCTATGACCTTTTGCAACTCAGTAGACATCTGAACTCTGTCACTTAGTAGGATAGATACGATA
>JAJRPM010000003.1 GCA_024280775.1 Candidatus Zixiibacteriota bacterium
AGTGATCTTCGGGGATGAATGAATCCAATGAAGGCAAAAGCATCATCGAATTCTCGGAATAATTTCGTTTCGTTTGCATAAAAGAATCTATTGATTCAATATCCAAAATACCAATACTTTATCAACAGGCCCGAAGGCGGGTATCCAGTCAAGTAGCTTGGCTGAGTAGGTTAGGAGCCCTGTGCTCCCGACGTTTTGTCTACAAGAAATACTTTCTCTCTCTAAGAATAGTACCGAAAAATACCAAGCTTGCAATCATAGGGAAATAAATGGCGTTGCCGAAAACTTCTCGAAACACAAATAGAGCTACAATGCTATTCAAAATGAAAACTCCATTGTAGAACATTCCAAAGTTCGCCGCCCATCCCGTTCTCTTCCACACCGGATACAAGAACAACAACGGTGAGACAACATCAATCACCGTCACGACAATCGCCGCCGAGGCTCCTGTCATCAGTAATCCGGCTGGCGTGGCCCGGACATTTGTCCGGGTTTCAGATCCGTCAACATGTGCTTCACCTGTAAGTTTTTGTAGTGTCATGTCCTCAGGCCTGAAGCTCGACCAGCTTAGCCGCAGGGTCCAAGGCCTAGACGAAACTAGAAAGACTACGCCTCCAACCAAGCCTCCATTTTGCCGACGAACATTGTCCAACCCTGCGTGTGCGGTTCGACCCACTCTTCGGGGAGTTGCTCATGCGTTAATATCAACTCGGTTCCGTTGCCGTGCTTGTGGAAGTTGATTGTCACTAGCGTTTCTTTTTCATTGGTGTTCTTTGAACTCCAGGTGAATTGAATTGTATTGGGTCTATCGAGAATTCGATATTCGCCAGTGTGCGGCAGGTCTTCGCCTTCGTGTTTCATTACAATTTCGAATTTGCCACCAACCTGTACATCCTGCTGGTAACTCCAGTCACGAATACGGCCCATGAACCAGCTTTGGAATTTTGACGAATCAGCCCAGGCGTCATAGGCTTCCTCTGGTGTGGCATTGATGATTCGCCGCAAGGTCAGACTTGTCTTGGTCATCTCCACTTTGTTAGTTGATTCGTTGGTTGCATTAGTCATTATGTCGCGCCCCTTTTAGGTTTATTGACTTTTGTTTTTGATTTGTTCTTTTCTTTCTTTTGCTGGCTTAGGAATTTCTCGAAATCGTCAAGTTTGCTGTCCCAGAAACGACTGTAATGTTCAAGCCATTTGGCGGCGGCTTGCATTGAGTCGGCTTTGATTCGGCAAGTCCGCACCCGGCCGACTTTTTCACTGGCTATCAATCCGGCGTCTTCCAGCACACCGATATGTTTATGAATCGCCGGAAGAGACATAGAAAACGGCTTGGCCAGTTCTGTAACAGAGATCGGCCCTCCAGAAAGTCTATCAACTATTGCCCGGCGGGTAGGGTCGGCCAGAGCGGCAAATGTATTGTCTAATCGTTGCGTATCCATACTTAACCGTTAAGTTAAGTGTCGCCTGGATGCTTGTCAAGCCTTTTCGAGAGTGAATAACATTTCATGCCCAGCGAAGCGAAGTATCTTGTTGTATATTAATGGGATGAAGCGATGGAAGACTCTTCGCTACGCTCAGAGTGACAAGGCGCCATGAATTCGACTAACCTATTGACAGCAATCGCATCGGAGTTTATCTCCTTGACTCTCACCGTCTTGCCGTATTTTGTAATCGGGATATTGGTGGGCGCATTGCTTGAGACTTTCACCAGTAAAGATTTTGCCGCTAGGCGAATCGGAGCTGGTTTCTCAGGGGTAATCAAAGCGACTTTCCTGGGAGCTTTTTTGCCGGGGTGCGCTTGTGCGACAATTCCGATGGCTCGCGGGTTGAAAGCCACCGGAGCGAAGTTGGGTGTGGTATCAGCCTTCATTATGGTTTCGCCATTGCTTAGTCCGCATACTTTGTTTTTGAACTATGGCTTGCTGGGATTGCGCTTTACTGTCGCCCGGATTGTGTTTTCACTTTTCGCGGCTATAATCCTTGGATTGATGTTCAATTACTTTGAAAAGAAACGATTTGCCGGATTCGTTGACGAAGCGACCCCTGAGAAATCAAACGCACGCGCTTCTGATTGTGAGGATGATTGTGCCTGCGAAACCAATGACAAGGTTAGCGGTATGGCGAGATTTTGGTTCAGCGTTAAGAGTATCACGCTCGAGTTAGGAAAGTACTTTGTGCTGGGTCTGTTGATTGCCAGCATTCTCTCGGCGTTGATTCATGAGAATGCAATAGCGGAATACATCGGTTCATCCGGTGTTTGGGCCTATGCCTCAGCGGTTGCGATTGGGATTCCTCTTTATGTTTGCGAAGGCGAGGAGATTCCAATAGCGGTGTCGCTACTGAAACTCGGGCTTGGTCCGGGTCCAACTTTCGCATTCCTGTTAGGCTCTGTCGGAACTTGCATCCCGACCTTTATCATGGCCCAAAAGATAATTGGCAAACGTCCAATGCTGGTCTATTTGCTGTTTTGGATTGTCTTTGCTGTTGGCGCAGGGATCCTCTTTCAGATGTTTAGCTCTTAAAGACGCCGTGAATTAGTCAATTTGCGTATATAATCATTTCTCTTGCCGAGTGGCGCCCCAGTCAATACTATTAGCGAAGCATGAATAAACCCAAAGACACATCTTCTCACAGCTCATTTAAGAAGCCGGGTTTTCTTACTAGTAATCGTGGTATAGCGTTGTGGTTGTTCGTTGCCGCCTTTGCTCTGCGTTTGCTTTTTGTTGCGCAGATTTCCCAGATGCCGACATTCGATCACCCGGTGATGGATGAGGGTTATCATATAGAGCTAACTGATGAGATTCTCTCGGGCAAGTTGATACCGGATGCGCCTTTTTATCGCGCGCCGCTGTATCCGTATAGTTTAGCTCTTTTGCGTCTTGTCACTAGTGATAATCTGTTCGCTGTGCGTGTGATTCAGTCATCGCTGGGGTCGTTGTTGCCGGTTATGATTTTCTTACTGGGGCTTCGTTTGTTCCAGCGAAAAGTGGCCCTCACCGCCGGAGTAATAGCTGTCCTATATCCGACATTTATTTATTACGACGCCAGCTTGCTAATCACCTCTACTATGACACTATTGTCGATATTGGTGGTGTGGCAAACATTTCGCGCAGAGAGGAAATTGACACTTTGGCGCCTAGTGATTCTAGGGGGGCTAATTGGATTGGCGGCGCTGGCGCGGCCGAATATTCTGTTCTTTCTGCCGGCGCTGGCGATTTGGTTTTGGGTTTATGTTAGGGGGCGATTCCATAACAAAACCAGCAATGCTTTGCTGTCTTATGCGCTGGTTGTTATCAGCGCTTTGATTGTTATCGCTCCGGTTACGATTCACAATTGGGTTATCACAGGTGACTTAATTCCAATCAGCTGGCAGGGTGGCTATAACTTTTACTTAGGCAACAATCATCAGGCAACTGGCTGGTCAGCGACAGCTCCGGGGATAAAGGCTAGTTGGCAGGGCGGGTATCTTGACGCTATCAATATCGCTCAAGACGAGGTTGGACGTAAACTAAGTGAGAAAGAAATAGATAACTATTGGTGGAGCCGGGGATTTGATGAAGTCCGGACTAATCCTGGAGCGACACTGTCACTAATGGCTAAAAAAGTTGCCTTTCTATTTAATGGCTTCGAGATACCCAATAACCAAAACTTGTACATAGTTGAGCGTTTTAGCCCGTTGGCGCAGGCGCTCTTTGCGCGCACGCCTTTGTTTGTCCCCTTTGGAATAATAGCGCCCTTCGCCATTATCGGGTTTTTGTTTACACTTCGTCGCGCCAGAGAATATATGCCACTGATACTGTTTGTCGTGAGTTATTCAGCCAGCATTATTTTGTTCTTTGTTTGCGCGCGATATCGTCAGCCGCTGATTCCATTTGCAATTCTACTTGCAGCCTTTGGCTTTTTTGAAATGCTGAGTTTATTTAAGCGTAAGAAATGGAAGACCATCGCTCCCTATTTAGCGGGACTTGCCGCGCTGTTTGTGTTTTCCAATTACGACTTTGTTGGATTGGATATTCATTTGCAAAACGCAAATGATCACTTTCTTCTGGGTAAAGCCTATCAGGATCAAAATGAGATCATCAAAGCCGAGACAGAGTATGAATCAGCATTGGTAGATGTACCGGAATTTGTCGATGCGCATATCAATTTGGGATTGCTGGCGATTTCTCGTCAGGATGCTCTCAGCGCTGAGCGTCACTTTGGCGCGGCGCTCAAAACTGACCCAAACAACTCACTGGCGCTGATAAATCTTGCTATGTCACTGATGCAGCGCGATAAGCTTGCCGAATCACAGCGCCTGCTGGAGCGCGCCAGCAGAATCGATGCGCTCGACTACAATATCCAGTATCGGCTGGGTTTGGTATATCATCTGCAGGAACGCTACCAAGAAGCGCGCGCCAGCTATATTCAAACTCTCAAACTTAATCCAGATTTTGCGCCAGCTAAAGAGAATCTGAAAATTGTTGAGGGCGCGATACAGAACCCACGTAACTAACGAGTGTTAGAGGCGCTATTCAAAAAGGCCTGCGCCGGAACACTGTCTGTCTTTCCCACATTTCTTCGCCTGGCTCATCCTCTTTTGTCGAAAGAGCTCCCAGCAACAGACAAGTCAAACCGGCGGTGAACAGGGCCCCGGTGATTCCTCCGGCGACAATTCGCTTGGCGGTATATGAGCTTTCGTTACGCTCTGCTAGAGTCAAGAAACTGGCGTTCTTAGACTTTAGCGCCACCAGCTCACAAGGCTGACAGGTTTCAATTTTCCCCAAATCTGTTTTTCGTATAGTGAAATCAACTTCCATACCGGAAGTGAACTCATCCTTGAATTGCTGATAGTGAAACGGTCTGAATCCCGGAGAAGTGAACTCTGAACAATAGCCGTCGATTTCAAAAGTCAGCAACAGCGAAGATTTGAAAAATGAACGATGCATCGCGCTTATGTTCCCATGGAGAACTACTGCGTCACTAGGCTCTATCAGCTCAGGATGTAGCGCTTCATTGAGAGTGAACAGGGAAAGAAAGACAAATACCCCGGCAAATGAAAACAACATCGCTCGAGGCAGGCGCCATGATTTGACTTTGTGCCTGATATAGCTCATTGATTTCTTACCCGATCGCCTCGTTGTCACCTGCGAGATTGGTTTCAGCGCTCTCGTTCAACAGATGTAAAACACCATAGTAGATTCCAAGTATCCCCAAAAACCTCAAGGGTGTGGCTTTGAACAACTGACCTAAGTGTAATACGGCAAAGGCTGAAATCAAAATCCGTGAAGTGTTTTCCTGCCACAGTGATTTGCCCTGCTCCAAAAGTTCACGGCAGTGCGCCAATGCAACTATCAAGGGAAACATTAGTATCAACAAATGATGCGACTCCGACATGGGAAAGACTAGCGGAACAATACTTGTAAACAACGCAAAGACTATAAGTTTCTGCTCTGCAGATATGTTTCTGCTCTGTCTTTGAAAAAACAGGAACACAGGAATCGACAATAACAAAGTCAGCGCTCCTGTAAGAGCTACTCGTAGTACTGCCGGCAATTGCAATGCAAAGGCATGTGTCACAGTTGACAGTAGTGAAAATGAGCGATAGCCAAGGCCTGCCTCTTTGCGGGTTAGGGCTGTGGTGACTTCGCTGAAATAGCTTTTGTAGTAGAGGAGCGCATCAGGCGCTACCAACAGCGGAATCCCGATTATCAGCAATGGCACAGTGAGAGAGAACACAAGAACAGTGCGATAACGTCTCTGCGCCAGCGCATATAGTATCAATATCGCCGGAGCCAGCTTGACTGACGCCGCGACTGCCAGGATCACACCCGCGAGTGTCGACTTCCCTGTTTCAAGCAGAACAAAATATGCCGCTATTAAGCCAATAACTAAGAGATTTATCTGACTGTTTAAGAATTCATCCTGAAGAAACGGATGCAGGGCTACAATCATCAGAGCGATGAGAGTCCAATCTCTCTGCTTGTCTAGTGGACATCGTAACACATACCATGGCTTTCTTAAACGACTGGTTGTAGCTGTGAGCCCCCAAAAGAACGCGGCAAATGACAACAGCGCCCAAACACTGGCAATCACATATTTTGCAATGACACTCTTGCCAATGAGCGCTAATGGATACAGCGTTACTGCCAGGAACAGAGGATATATATATCCCGCTCGCTCCTGATGATACGGATTCACTCCGTGGAAAAGTTCATCAGAGGCATTCAAGTATATGGTAAGGTCGTTGCCAGTGGGTCGATTGAAATTCCGCATGGATTGATAAACAAAGAGGGCCACCGAAACAGCAGCGAAAAGAATTATGAATCTCTGCAATATTTTTTTCTGAGATGCGCTCATCAAGGGAAAGTACACGCATCGGTGTCACGGGTCAAACAATAGTGTTGGCCAAGGTAACTTGCGCCAGCGAGGCGGTCAAAGCATGCTCAACCCGCAAAACCCAGGGCCCCAGACAGAAAGGTGTGAACCCCAGCCGGCGCCAGTGTTCAACCTCGTAGTCTATCCAGCCTCCCTCCGGGCCGATAGAGATAGTTACATGCTTAGCCGTTTTGAGTTGCGGTAGCTCCAGAACAGTGGCAGAAGTGTCCATATCCGCTAGCAACAATACATTGTCATCGCTGGAAGCCAGCTCAAGATCCGGCCAGGTATCCTCGACAAAGGGACGAAACAACTGGTGCAAAGTTATCTGCGGAAGGCTTGTGAGTTTCCCTTGTGACAGGCCTTCCAGCAAGTAAGGCAATTGATTCTCCGGCTCCATCATTGGGGATTGCAAATAGCTTTTTTCGGTGCGATTGGCGCGAACCAAATGCAGTTGACTCACTCCCATCATGGCGGAAGTCAGAAGAATCTTCTTGAGAGTTTGCGGGCGCGGTACAGCACAGATAATATCAATTGTCGGTGATATTACCGGAGCCGGTTGTGTCTGCTTAACATGAAGCTTAACCGTTGATTCGTCAATAGATTCAATCTCCGCTACACCAACAGGACCGTTCAACAGGCCGATTTCCACAGTCGAACCAGGCGTACACTTTAGCACAGAGATGATATGCTCGGCCCGCTTGTCTGAGAGTTCATAGTGACCATCGGCGAGAGCATCCGCTTCTGTGAGAATGATTAAGTTCATGGGATGCGATGAGTGGAGACAGCCTCCAGCACTGAGTTCTTAAGCGGCAGATTTCTTGCGAGTGGATGTCTTGCGAGACTTGGAACGTTTTCTGGGCTTCTTAACTTTCAAGATAGTGCCACGACATTTTGCTTTTCCACAAAGGCAAATGTACTGCTGACGTAATTCATCGGGTAGCTCGCCGATGTGTTCATAGGAATAGTCGTAAGTCAGTTCAGATTCAGGTTGGATGTTCTTAATAGACTCTATGAAAATCCGTCCGCCATCATTTACTGCTTCGCAATTCGGATCGCAGGAGTGATTTATGTATCGCGCATCACTTCCGATTTTGCCTGCGTCAATGACATTCTCCTCATCTACTTCGAATAGAAAAGTATGATGGCGATCCATGCTGTCATCGTCGTAACGTCTGTCAGCCTCGTCTTGTGTGATTCGCTCACCGGTATATTCAATTAGTCGCTGACCGGGACGGATGCGTTTGGTGGCAAAGACTCCTCTGCCCTGGATTTTGGAATTGCGGACTTCAAATGGGAGGTTCCCAGAGTTGTTGGAGCTGTCTTGGGATTTGGTTTTGGCCATCGTTATTCTGATTCTTTCAAAGGTGGAGCTGAGAGCTCATTGTGATCTTAACTGTGTTCTTTAACTTGTTCTTGACTGTTGGTTTCTTGCTTGCTGTAGATTCTAAAACCCGGTCGCATTGTGTCGTGTTCAATGATAGTCGAGTATACCGAATTCTGATTACCGACTAGGAGAAACTAACGCTATTTGGGCAGATGTAAAGGATTTTTTGGCGCTTGATTCGGAGCGAAATCTTCTCGAAGAAGTCTTGTTACAGCCAACGTCGGACCCGGTCTTTGTAGTTCAAATACTCATCGCCAAACTTGGAGGCCAGATAGCGTTCTTCACGCATGATTACCCCGAACTGCATTATCAATAAGGCAACTGGCAATACAATTAGCGGCCAGAGCATGGCTTTCAAGATAGCTACTCCGATATACATCAACGTTAGCGACAAATATAGTGGATTGCGGGTAAAGCGGAATGGACCTCCCGATACGATAGCGGTGGAGGGTTTGTATACGTCAATATGCGTCTTGGCGCGTTTCATAGAAATCATACCACCAAATGCCAGCGCTAAGGCCGAACCAACCAGTAGCCAGCCACAGATGCCGCGTAGCATATGCTCAGGAAATGCGAGAGGAAATCTCCCTTGAATGAAGTATCCCACAGCAAACACCGCGACATAAATCAACGGCGGCGGGGCTATCACCCCCGGTCTGTCCTTCTTCTCTTTGATATTCATAAATTATGACTTTCTATCTGCTCAATCGTTACGCAGGGCTTGAACCGGATCGACCTGCGCCGCCCGGGATGCCGGATACAATCCAGCTATGACACTAATGAATAATCCAATGCCAAAAGCAATCAAAATCAACCAGATCGGCAGGGCAAAGAACTCCATTGAGGGAATATCTTTTGAACTCATATACCAATCAGCCACCAGCGAGGCTCCCCGAGTGATTAGCCAGCCTACGAATATGCCGCCTATCGCCCCTACTGAGCCTATCATACCGGATTCAAAAAGATACATTAGCTTAATATCTGAGTCATCGGCGCCGAGGGATTTGAGAACGCCAATTTCTCTGCGACGTTCGAGAATCGACATTACCATTGTGTTGACTATCCCCAACCCGGCGGTGACCAGCGCTATTAGTCCTATCATCCCCAGAGCTAGATTGAAAAACAGGAATACCTTCTGAATCTCGGTGAATTCTTCGGCGAAGGAGAAAGTTTCGAATCCTAATGCTTCGACTGAGTCCCTAATTGATTCATAGGGAGTCCCTTGGTCTAAATCCAAAGTTACACGACTATATTCCTCCGATGAACTGCTTGCAGTATTCATCCCGGGTATTCGCCCGGATGCCAGTGACGTAAACATATCCTGCCGTGAGCCGGAGAAACCCGCATCGGAAAGGCGGCGCCCGGAGGCTACCGACAGAATCACAGGACGAATCAGATTGCCGCTACGACCTCCGTCGATAACTCCGGCAATGCTCAAAGTCTCTGCGAATTGCTCGCGAGAATTGAGGTAACCGTCGAGAAAACGTTGCAAAGCTCCGCCAAGTTCACGACTAAGAAGCTGACTTCGGTATTCGCTATCTAATAGAGAATCGAATCGCAGGCCTTTGAAATGGGACTTCAATGAATCGAGATTCCTGTTAAACAGGGCTCTTGTGATGGCGCTATCGAGCGAGATTACTTCCACCGACACAATGATAGATTTACCAATCAAAGTTTTCACCGAATCCAGTTTCACACCTGCCTCAAGTGCGAATCCCTCCGTTACTAGGGCGCTTCTTGCTGTGTCAGAATCAAAAGTCGCTCCGGCCTTAATCAGAGAAAACATCTTAGTCTTGAAAGCCGAAACAGGAACAGCTCTGGCTGTAGATTCAAACGTCGTATCAGCTAGTGTTACTTTGACGGACAAATTCTCATGCGGATAGGCAAGATTTACTCCCGGAATTTTTGCCAACAATTCTATCGCTACTGAATCCAAAGGGATGACAGGCCGCTGTATAGTATCCGCCTTTGCTGGGTCTGTGACTGATGAATCGGCATTAGAGGAATATGCTTGCAGTGAATCTATTTTCGTTGAATCTATTCGTGTTGAATCTTCTGATGTAGTGTCACCCTCACTACGTCGTCCGTGGCCTCTGAATTTCTCCTCACCTTTACCAGCGGGATAGACATACATAGTGGTAAACAGCCCCAAACTTTCAAACCTCTCGGAAATCGTCTCCTGCATTCCAGCGCCGAATGAGAGCATCGAGACAAAAGCGGCGATGGCAATCACTACACCGGAGACTGTCAGAAGCGCTCGCAGTTTCATTCGCCACAGGTTCCCGGCGGCGTTTTGTAGTAGATCGGCTACTGTCATTTACCGGCCCCTGCAGGAGTATCAGAGACTATTTTCCCATAATCCATTCGCACAATTCGAGTGGCGCAAGACTCCGCCAGATCGCCGTCGTGGGTCACCATCACTATGGTTATGCCGTCACGGTTGAAGCTCTTGAGAGTTTCTGCTATTTGGATGGTGTTCTCTCTATCGAGATTACCTGTTGGTTCATCGGCAAACAGAATTTGCGGGCGCTTCACCAGGGCCCGCGCGAGGGCCACCCGCTGTTGCTCGCCGCCTGATAGGTCAGCTGGCCGATGGTCCAGTCGCTCGGCTAATCCGAGATGTGTTAGCATATCAGTCGCAAGTTTTCGCCGTTCAGGTTTTGGTGTATCATTGAAATACAAAGCGGTTTCGACATTTTCTAGAGCGGTCTTGTGTGAAATCAAATTGAATGACTGAAACACCATGCCGATTTGCCGGGCTCGATAGCGAGATAGTCGTTTGCGCGAAAAGGTGTCGAGTTGTTCACCGTCAACTAGAATTTTTCCTGCAGTGGGTGTATCCAGCCCCGCTAATAAATTCAGGAGAGTGGACTTCCCTGAACCGGAGGACCCGACCAAAGCGAGAAATTCACCTCGGGAGACATCCAAATCAACTCCATCCAGCGCCCGCACCTCCTGGGGCCCGCGAATGTAGTAGCGACTCAATCCAACGGCTTGAAGCCATGAATCATCCGGCGTCAGACCTGACCCCGTCTCCATATTTGTAGTTATTCCTGCCATCGTATCTCTAGCATACTACTTCTGCAAAGAATTTGTTGCCTAAACCGGCCGTCAAATTCGTATCTCTTTTCTGTGAGCGGCTGACAAATACAATCAGCGCTGGTGATTGCCATTGGGTGGACAATAATAGTATGTTACTATCGCAGGGACTCTAAGTCAGAATTTCTTTTCTGTTGGCCCAAGAACTTGACTGCGAAGGACAATTTCATGAACGTAAAATCGCTTGTCTTACTAGTTTTTATCGCATTGGGGTTTCCCACTCCAAGTCTGGCTAAAAACCAATCCAAATTGACCATTCCGCAAATCATGCAAGGAGAGAAATTTGTCGGTAGCCTACCCTCGGGACAACATTGGTCTGAGGACGGGAAGCGCATCTATTTCGACTGGAATCCGGAATTCAATGATTCTGATTCGCTGTATGCAATCTCTGATAATGGCAGTGTACCGGAGAAACTGTCTCTACAGACACAGCTTACGCTACCTGCTCAAAGCGGTGACTACAACCGGAAGCGCACTCGAAAAGTATATGGCAAGAATGGTGATTTGTTCTTGTTGAACATTCGTAGCGGGACGGTTTCGCAACTGACTAATACCAACGAGTGGGAGAGTTCGCCTGTTTTTTCGGGTGATGAAAAGCAAGTTGTTTTCAAACGTGACGGTAATCTATTCACCATGTCGATTGAATCTGGTCAACTTACTCAACTAACAGATTTTCTCTCAGGACAAAAAAGAGAAGATGACGACACAGAGCCTACGAATGAAAACGACCGTTGGCTAAAAAAGCAGGAACGGCGCTTAAGCTCAGTTCTTGCGGAGAGGCTTTCAAAATCTGAACGAGCGGAGCAAAACGAGAAAGAGCTTGAGCCATCACGCCCATTGGAGATATTCATTGGAAGCAAACGTGCATCAAATCAGATTCTCTCACCTGATGAAAGATATGTAACTTTTCGACTAACCCAAGAACCCAAGGGAGTCACACGCACAATTGTCCCAATGTATGTCACAGAAAGCGGCTACACCCAGGATTTGAATTCACGAGCCAATGTCGGCTCTCCTCAAGCCACCCAGGAATTTGGAATCTATGATCGCAAGCGTGACTCGGTTTACTATGTCTCAATTGATAGCTTGCCCGGATCTTTTGACATCCCCGAGTACCTGGCCGAGTATGTTTCTGATAATGACACTACCTCCTCAGAGGATGCACCGGAGATAAGAGAAGTTGCATATCACGGGCCATACTGGTCTCCTGATGGAAAACAGGCTGTGATGATTATCCTCGCTTTGGATAGGAAAGATCGCTGGATAGTGTCACTTGATGTTGAATCGGGCGAGCTCACAATGCTAGACAGACAGCATGATGATGCCTGGATAGGCGGTCCCGGAGTCGGTTGGGGAATATTCTGGGCTGGCAATGTGGGATGGTATCCTGATAGTCGGCGCTTCTGGTTCCAGTCTGAGGTAACCGGTTATTCGCATCTCTATAGTTTGGATGTGACAACTGGCGCGAAGGTGGCGTTAACTTCAGGTATGTTTGAAGTAGATAGAGTAGAGCGCTCTCATGACGGTAAGTTTTTCTATTTCATAGCCAACATAGAACATCCCGGTGATTGGCGTGTGTATCGCCTCAGCGCCAAAGGCGGAGCGCCGGTGGCGCTTACTTCAAAACCGGGGCGCTATCAATTTGCTCTTTCGCCGAACGAAAAGAAAATTCTGCTTCGGTATTCCTACGCCACCAAACCGTGGGAGTTGTTTGTGATGAACAACAAACCCGGCGCGGAGATGATTCAGCTGACTCACTCCACAACTGACGAGTTTGCCGCTTACCAGTGGCGTGATCCTGAGATAGTGACATTCGAGGCGCGTGACGGCGCTACTGTTTATGCGCGTTTGTATCGACCTGAGAAACCTGTCTTGGGAGGCCCTGCGGTTGTGTTTGTGCATGGCGCGGGCTATTTGCAAAATGCGCATAAGTGGTGGAGCCATTATTATCGCGAGTTTATGTTTCACAATTTCCTCACTGATAATGGTTATACGGTTATCGATATTGATTTTCGCGCGAGTCGGGGTTATGGACGCGATTGGCGCACTGCGATATATCGCAACATGGGCGGCAAGGATCTCAGCGACCAAGTTGACGGCGCAAAGTTTCTAGTCGAAAATTACGATGTTGATTCTGTGCGTATAGGTATCTATGGTGGTTCCTATGGCGGGTTTATTACTTTGATGGCTATGTTCAAGACTCCGGGGATATTTGCCGCAGGCGCAGGACTTCGCTCGGTTACTGATTGGGCGCATTACAATCATGGTTACACCCAGGCAATTCTCAATACTCCGCAGTCGGACAGCCTGGCTTATTTGCGTAGTTCGCCCATCTACTTTGCTGAGGGGTTGGAGGGGGCATTGCTGATGTGTCACGGGATGATTGATGACAATGTGCATTTTCAGGATGTAGTGCGCCTGTCGCAGCGTCTGATTGAATTGGGAAAAAATGATTGGGAGCTTGCGGTATTCCCGCTTGAGCGACATAGTTTCAAAGAGTCCAGCAGTTGGACTGATGAGTACAAGCGCATTTTTGAGCTCTTTGAGGAAAATCTGAATCCGTAATTGATAGAAGAACACACAATGACACCTGAGCAAACAGAAATAGCTAAGGCCAAGACTTTGGAAATTCCGGAGTTGTATCTGGAGCGCTATGCCCCTTTGGTTGATGACGTAGATAAGTTTGTGGCTTCGATGCGCACTCCACTGGCTAAGGCGTTTCGGGTGAATCCTCTGCGCGCTGAGGTTGCTGATGTTCAGGATAGAATGGCGCGATATGGCGCAGAGCTGACTCAGTGTCAGTGGTATTCCGATGCATTTGTTTGTGAAGGGATTGATCCTAATGCTACTATGCAGAGTTTTTTGGGGCATATTTATGTGCAGGAGTTGACCTCGATGTTGCCGCCTTTGATTGCGCGGGATGAATTGACAAGCGCGGATTTAGTTTTGGATGCGTGCGCTGCGCCCGGGTCCAAAACTACGCAAATAGCGGCGTTGATGCGTGATGAGGGAGCGCTGTTTGCTAATGAGCCGAATTTTGGGCGCACTCGCTCGCTTAAGGGGAATCTGGCGCGCTGTGGGATTTTCAATGCTACTATCACTAACTATGATTTGTTGCAGTTTCCTGCCGGGCTCCAGTTCGATGTTGTGTTTGTTGATGCGCCTTGTTCGGCTGATGGCACAGTGCGCAAAAGTCCCAGCGCTTTGCGCAACTGGCGACCGGAGCGCTCTTTGAAATATATGAATTTGCAAAAGCAACTAATCCGTAAGGGGTTTGAGTTGCTTCGCCCGGGAGGGGCGCTGGTGTATTCCACTTGTTCGCTTTCTCCTATGGAGAATGAGGTGGTGGTTGATTTCCTTCTGCGTAATTTTCCTGCTACAGTGGAATGGACACCATTACCGTATTTTCATCTGACACCAGGGCTATCCGAGTGGGAGGAGCATACTTTTCGTCCTGAGATTAAACGCGCGGCGCGTATTTGGCCACATCATAATGACACTAATGGTTTCTTTTTTGCCAAGATTCGTAAGAGTGAATAGGGCATGAGTGAATTGATTCCACAAGCTGAGGCCGGGCCGATTGTTGAGGCGCTATGTGAGCGGTTTGGTGTATCAGGCGCTCTTTTCGAAAACTACTCCTTGTATATGGGCTCGAAGGGTAAAGTGTATATGCGTAACACGCATGACTCGGAAGCTCGTAATGCCGCGGTGATTGGGTTGCACATTGCAACTGTCGCCGGGGCAGTGAAACCCTCCACAAATTTCGTTCAGATATTCGGCAGACATTTTTGTAGAAATGTAATCCCAGTGACAAGTACCGAAGCGCGCGAATTGATTGCAGGACTAAACGAGTTCCCGGCGACGTCAGCGCTGGAGAATGTCACAGATGGGTATGTAGCGCTTAGTTGTGACGGTCAGTCGTTTCTATGTGGATTCCTTAAGAATGGTGTTGTACAGAACATGCTCCCGAAGAGCCGTCGACGGGTTTTGGAGTTTGTTTGATTTGCGAGAACGGGTGTCAGGTCTGAGGACCTGACACAACCATTAATGTTGTAGTGATTCTGTTGGTTTTGGGCGGCTGTGTTTTGGGAGTGGTGTCATTACTTATGGAGGTAGGTGGGTTTTGGTGTGAAGTGGTGGTGAAATTGTGTAGCAGTGTTGGAAGGAAGCCCGCGTGGAAGGTGGGCCACCCCGCCGACTCCATCAAAGCAACTCGCTCACCAAACGGATGGTGATACAGGTTCTGTCCCCTCATGAGCTATGAATTCAATAGATTTCGTATTGGGCCAATCAAGTGTCTGGATAGGTATGACAAGCCTTGCTCTCTTATCTGTCATAACTTCCATCGAGGATGTTGATATTTCGATTGACTGTATCACTTGCATTATCAATGATTGCAACGCCCATCCACTTGATGGCTGTGGGAAAGTATATTCCACATTCCCAATGGAAATCACTGGGTTCGTGTAGATCCTCAAAACATGATAGTCACAAGATCGCAACTCCAGTCGCGATTCGAAAAAAGATATTTGACTGATCTCTTGCCCAAGCAAGACTTCTTTCACCGCAATCATATTACAAAATTCCTCCGACAAACACTCCACGACATTTACATCATATAACATCCCACACAGGACTACCACTCTTCCATAAAATCATCCACATCATTTGTAATAAAGGCAGATTCATAAGTAATCTCTGGGTCGTTTAGTGGAATATCAAATCTAACTCCATTGTCGAAAGTAATTGAGATAATTTCGTCCTCAACGTGAGAAATGTCAATAATAGGTTCGCCGATTTGTTCCAGCAATACGTCGATCGAATCTGGTGAAAACGCCTCCAATCGCCGTGGTCCAGATTGAACACTCCAGCTAGAATACACGAAGAGGCGACAATCCCCGCATACAAGTGTAACATAGTCCATTACGAATTCTATGCAGGTAAGTTTGGCATTTATCAATGTGCTTAAAGATTCATTTAGCATTTTACTTCTTCGGAACATTGATGGGTTGATGAGCCTTTGGGTCGGCATGTATAGCCTCGCACATAGTACCCATTTTGGACCGGGGACATGGGTTACATTTCAACTGCCTCATCATCAAAATGTTGCAACATAGGCATAGAGAATTATACAAGGCGGGCGAACCAACAGCAAGCTGTGGGCGACCCTGTTGCGGGTGGTTGTGTTAGCGGGTTGCAACATCGTTGCTTGCCTGGGCGCCCGCCTTCGCGGGCGAGACGGTTGGGGATTTGAAGCATGGACAAATGTCGATGCCACGCTGAAGTTTCGTACGTCGGGTTTTGGAATCGCATTCATTTGACGCACGAACTCGATGTTTTGTTGGTTTTGATATTCGGCGGTGATGTCGGGTTTCTTCGCGTCTGTGACGCTACGGAACCCGACCTACGGTTCTTGTCCATTGGGTGACGATTATCAGTACTTTTCTATTTTGCCTATTATTTCGGTGATTGAGGTTAGGCCCTGGGAGGTTAGGTATTTTTTTAGGTCGCGCTCTACTGTTATTGGCAGGTCGGGTTGGATGAAGAGGGCGGTGCCTAGTTGGACGGCGCTGGCTCCGCAGAGCATGAATTGGATTACGTCCTCGGCGCTGGAGGCTCCGCCGATTCCTATGACAGGCACATCCACTACATCATAGACGCGGTTGACCATCGAGAGGGCAATCGGTTTGATGGCGGGGCCGGAGAGGCCGCCGCGATTATTTGTCAGGCCGGGGCGGCGGGTGTAGATGTCCACCGACATGCCTATTAAGGTGTTTATCAGTGAGATAGCGTCAGCTCCGCCGGCTTCGGCGCCTTTGGCGATTCCGGCTATGTTTGTGACATTGGGGGACAGCTTTGGGATTATCGGGCGAGGGAAAACTTTTTTTACGGCTTTGACTATTCGCTCTACATCAGATGCGCTCGCGCCGAATTCTATTCCTCCAGTGGAGACATTGGGGCAAGATATATTTAGCTCTATCATATCTGCGCGCGGACAGTCAGCGAGCATTGCGCATACTTCCACGTACTCATCGAAACCGAAACCGGCGACATTTACAACGACACCTATGTCATATTCGTCGAGGAAGCGGAGTTTTTCTGCGACGTATTTTTCTACTCCGACATTGGCCAGGCCGATGGCGTTGAGCATGCCGCTGGATTCCTCGGCGCAACGCGGTGTGGGGTGGCCCGGGCGGGGTTGACGAGTGATTGACTTGGTGACGATTCCACCGAGACGATTCAAATCGAAGATGGTGTCAAGCTCTTCGCCGTAGCCGCAGGTGCCAGAGGCGGTCCAGATTGGGTTTTTGAAACGGTAGCCGGCGATTTCTACTGAGAGGTCCGGTTTGGTTTTTGGTGTTTTGCTTTTTGGTTTTTTGGATTTGGTTATCATATGCTTTTGGGCGAGCATGTCGGGTTTATTGTTCGCTTTGCTCACGGCGGAACCCGACCTACTTGTATGTTTGGAGCTTTTATGTTCTTGCTGTTACAGTTTTACTGTTCCGATTGAGAAGGTTGGGCCTTCCTGACATACACGCGCTGTTCCTCCGGCGCGCAGGGGTACTATACAACCGAGGCATATTCCAAAACCGCAGGGCATTGGCGCCTCCATCGCTAGTTCGCCGGGTGTTTCGAATTCAGTTCCAATTTGGTCTACGGCTTTTAGCATCGCTTCGGGACCGCAGGAATATATCATGGGAGACTCGTAGGTGTTCTCAGCTAGGGCTCTTACCAGCGGTGATGTGACACGTCCGCGTTCGCCGAAGGAGCCGTCGTCAGTGACAGGGATGAATTTTACGCCCATGCGTTTGATGCGCGCTCTATCTACTATATCCGGTGAGCTTTGCCCGCCATAGAGAAAGACGATACGTTTGGGGTCCCAGCCCCGCGCAATCAGGTGATTTGCCCAATAGAACAATGGAGGGTATCCCACGCCGCCGGCGACTAGTATGGGAGTTTGTTTTTTGTTTGGTAGAGTAAACGGTTTTCCTAGCGGGCCCAGGAAATTGACTGAATCACCTATGCGGAGGTCGGCCATTTGCTTGCTGCCTCTACCGACAACTTTGAGGATTATTTCCAGCGATTTGTCATCGGCATTGGTATTGGCAATAGAGAATGCCCGACGGTAGAAGACGCTTGATTGTTTGAAACCGATGTGAACAAATTGTCCTGGCCTGCATTGCTTTGCGCGAGCAAACGGTCCGAAGGTGAGGGAGAAATATCCGTTTTTTAGGTCGCGCCGTTTGAGCAAATCGACATCGGCGGAAATTATGGGTTTCATCTTAGGTACTCCGGTTTTGTTACACGGAATTTGTAAACGAACCAACCATCACCGCGTCCACGATCACCCCAGTTTCCAGAATTGAAAACGAAGTTATCAACCTGCGCTTTATCAGATTGTTCAGTTCGGGAAATGAAGTCGGGTTCATTAGCTTTGATTCCATTGTCAGTCCATCGAAGTCGATTTTGACTTGAAAATACAAGTCAAAGAAGTCTGGCTGACTTGCGGCAGAGACCGGGTAAATGAAATCCAATGGATTGTTCTTGGTGGGGTTTGAGGGTGCGTCACGAAGCTGTCTTCCTTCGCGAACATAGAAACGTAACTCCTGCGAGAGTGAAGTATCCACTGAGACAAAGCTCTCTTGATTGAAGGCTTCATCCCGGCTTCGCTGGAGAGAGTCCATATCCATCTGGCCGGATTGTAGTGAGTCATTGGCTCCGAGGTTTGTTTGTTTGGCTCTGGGTGCGAAGCTCGACATTTGACCGGCTAGTTTACCATATTCGTCTGGCGGATATAAGTCGGCTAGCTCGGCATAGGCGAAGAAGGTTGTTGAATCGCCTACGTGATTTTTGTATTTGTCATCCAGCCAAATTAGTGTGAAGCGCGCTTTGGTTGAGAGTTTGGAATCGGGAAAAGAGTCTGCCACGAACTCGTAGTATTTCAGAGCGGAATCCAGGTTGCCCTCTTCGACTAACCAAGTTTCGGCCTTGTCGAAATAGCTTTCGGCATAGCCAGTGTCGATTTCTGTTCCCTTGAGACCGAGAATATCGAGGGCTTCGGGATAGAAGTCTGTGCGTGAGTATGATTCCAGGAAAGCCTGCATGTCTGCGTCAAATGCCGTGGTGTCTTCGAGATAATTTCTCTTGGCAAGCGCCATTGACAGTAGGGCGCGAGGAGTGTAGTAGGCATCCGGCAGGCTATCAACTGCATATTTATAGGCGGCTATGGCGGAGTCTGGTTGGTTTAGGTCAAAGAGGAATAGCTCTCCTAGGCGTAGTTGGGCTAGTGACGCTTGGTCTCTTTGCTCCTTGGTGGCGGCTGTGTCTAGTTCTTTGCCACTTTTGAAAGTGGCGAGTTTGGAGATGTCGGCCGCCCGGCGCACTGATTCGTCATAGAACGGGTTTCTAGTACGGCCTTTTTTTTTGGCTTGCTCGTAGTAATCGAGTGACTTGTCGAAGTCTTCGAGGTCAAATTGATAGATAAGTCCGAGGTTATAGAGGGCGATTCCCGCGGCCGTAGGCGAAGCGGACTCCACGGTTACATCCTCATATTCCTCCAAAGCAAGATCCATATCGTCATCGAGTTCATAGCCGCGAGCGATTTGCAAACGTATACTCCCGATTGAATCATAGAAACGGGCGTCATCGGCGAGTTCTTCAAACCTATCCAATCCACCGGAGATATCCTGAAGCAGGTAGCTACATTCACCCGCCCTAAAAACCGCTTCGTACTCTTCTTCCAGAGTAGGGTTCATTTTCAGGACTGCCAGGTAGTTGCTTTTGGCGGCGGGAATATCAAAACGCGCAAAGTATCCTCCGGCGATGTTGAGCCTTGCGCGGCGGCGCTCTGAATCGGTTGCCGCTAGAGAATCGATGAGGGCTTCGTAGTAGACATTGGCTTCTTCATACTCTTTGGTGTCATAGTAGAAATCACCGATGGCAAAGGCCGCTTCGGCGCGAATTTTGTCGTCTTTTACTGTTTTGAGAAGATTTTGGAAGATTGTTATGGCTTCGGGACGCTCATCGAGGGCCAGTTTGCATTTAGCGAGATATAGTCTTGAGCGAATTACGAAATCGGACTCTTCGAAGTTAGCCAGCAATTCGCGGAATTTTCGTTGGCTCTTTAGATAGTCCTGAGTCCAATAGTATGAGACACCAATAATGTACAGCGCATCATCGTAGTATTTCGAGTCGGGGTGTTTTTCTAGGACAATTGAAGATTTTTCGATTGCTAGCTGATATTTACTGCGATTAACTCGTGGTTTTCCGGTTCGAGATTCTGAGTCTCTGCGCTCACCTTCGGCTTCGTTGAAATTCTTGCGGGCATTGTAGAAGGTATTGAAATATACGCAACCGCTGAGAGAGAAAGTCAGCCCCAGAGATACCAGTATTGCTATTAGTATTCGCGATCCGGCTTTTGGTTTTGGCTGTTGTGTTTCTATTGTCATCAATTGAACCTGGGTAATCTTCGCGGGTATCCTCGCTGTATTACAGGGCTATGATATAGTATTTCTTATGACAGTTCCACCTGACTTTTTGCAGAGAACCAGAAGAACCTGATGGAAAGTCTCACCTCTATATACATAGTACACTGATTGAGGCAGAAAAGTTTAAGGTTAGGAAGAGAGAGATTCGCGAATGTGCTGATAGCTTTGGTGCCTGAAAAGCGGAATTTCCCCTTTTTCGACTGCATCAAGGACGGCGCAATCCGGCTCGGCTATGTGGGCGCAGTCATTGAAACGACAATCGGGGCTGTATTGGGCGAATTCTTCGAAATGCTCGGGCAGGGATCGGCGGTCCACTTCCCAGAGTGAGAGCACTTTTAGGCCGGGGGAATCAAGGACATAGCCTCCGGACGGGAATTCATGGAGTTCCACCCAGGTTGTGGTGTGACGTCCGCGGTTGCTGTATTCGGATAGTTCGGCGGTTTTGAGGTTTAGACCCGGTAGGAGGGCATTTAGCAGGGTTGATTTCCCTACTCCTGAGTGACCGACAAAGAGAGACTTTTTGCCGGTTAGTATCGACTTGAGACGCTCGAGTCCCTCTCCGCTAACCGCTGAGGTTATGACTGCGGATATACCTATTTGTTCATAGCCGGCGCGTAGTTCTCGGGCCAGGTCCGGGACTCCCAAGTCGGATTTATTGAGCAGTACTACGGATTTGAGACCCCCGATATCTGCCGCAACGGTGAATCTGTCGATTAGGCGGGGTTTTAGGGGCGGCTCGGAGCAAGCGGAGATAATTATCAATTGATCGATATTTGCCGCGATAGTTTGCTTTCTATCGGCTCGGCCTTTGTCCTGACGGAAGAAGGCGGTTTTGCGAGGGCTTATGTTTTCAATGACCCCCTCATTGTCTGAAAGAAGAGTGACTGTGGCGTCATCTCCGACTACGACAGGGGTATCGGCTTGAGCGGCGCGTTTGACATTCTCTCGCACTACACAGCTCAGATCTCCTTTTTCGGTGCGCACCACAAAGCGGTTGCCGAAGGCGCGGGTTATTACTCCGTCTAGATCGACTTTTGCCGCTGAGTCTGCGTCGGAGTCAGTTGCTTTCCCGGAACTCACTAGCTAATGGTCCTTCGGGGTAGGTTTGATATGGGGCGCTTCTTGCATGGTAGGCTCTATTGTGTGTCTTTCAGGGCGATGGTTGAGGTGGTAACCGGAATTATTGCGGCTAAGTGGTAACCTTCCAAACGGCAATATGTTCTATATATGTTTCTGCTTAGGTTATTTGCGCTCTAGTTGCTCTGCGGTCCATTATTGGGTATTTTCCGCGCCGGAGAGCTTCTTCGGAAAGCTTCGCTGTTGAGCCGAAACATTCGTACCCTAGTATAAGGGTTTTGCGGCTCTCAGTCGACATTGAATGGAGCGTGAGGCTGATTTCGGGGAATCTTGACCAAAACTAAGCGGACTCTTTAACCGGCCGATACTGAGAGAACAGGAACACTGGTAGAGAAGTAGCTCCGGAAGAAAAGCGACGCTGAAAGCAGAGTGGCAGAATACATAACAGCGATAGCAAAAGAACGGCGATATTAGAAGAACGGTAATATTAGAAGAACAATGAAAGCGTTTTTTAAGAAAACATTCGGAGATTATCACTCCCGTAATATCAAGAAGATTAATCCTCTTGTTGAGCAAATCAATGATATCTACCCCACTTTAGAGTCTTTGAGCGATGATGAATTGCGCGGCAAAACCGCCGGATTTCGTGAGAAGGTCAAGACTCTCACTGATACATTTGGTCCGGAAAACCCGGAAGCAGGAGAAACGAGTGACGAACGTGACCGTCGGTTAAAGACTGAGCGTGAGCTGTTACAGGAAACTCTTGATGAGATTCTGCCTGAGGCTTTCGCGGTGGTCAAAGACGGCTGTCGCAGGTTGTTTGGGACGTCCTGGCAGGCCGCTGAGCAAGAAATCAAATGGGAGATGATTCCATTTGATGTGCAATTGATTGGCGGAGTGGTTCTTCATCAGGGCAGAATTGCCGAGATGGCTACCGGTGAAGGAAAGACTCTGGTTGCGACCTTACCGATTTATTTGAATGCTCTTGCCGGTCGCGGGTTGCATGTAGTGACGGTCAATGACTTTTTGGCTCGTCGTGACTCGGAGTGGATGGGACATCTGCTGGAGTTCCTGGGATTGACCGTTGGGTGTATTCAGAACGGTATGTCACCTGATGAGCGCCGGATTGAGTATGCTAAGGATGTCACTTATGGCACCAATAATGAATTCGGTTTCGATTATTTACGTGACAATATGGCTACGCGCGCCGAGGACATGGTCCAGCGCGGTCATCACTATGCTATAGTTGATGAGGTTGATTCGGTGTTGATTGATGAGGCGCGTACACCTTTGATTATTTCAGGTCCGGTTCAGTCTAATATTCATCAGCGTTACAAGGAGATGAAACCTACCGTTGATGATTTGGTGCGTAAGCAATTGCGTTTGGTGAATCAGTATATCAGCGAAGCCGAGGAACTTCTCAAGGCTGACTCAGGGGACAAGAAAAACGACAACCAGTTTGAGGCTGGCTGGCGTTTACTTGCGGCGTCACGTGGCGCTCCTAAGAACAAGCGTTTTCTCAAGCTCAAGAAGGAAACCGGTGTTGCGAAGCTGATTGTTGACACCGAGGGCAATTACATTCGCGATAAGAAGCTACATGAGCTGGACGAGATGTTGTACTATGTGATCATCGAACGTGACAACACGACTAGTCTGACTGATAATGGCGAAGAGCAATTCCCTAAGGAGATTCAGGAGCTGTTTATTATTCCTGATCTTTCAGTGGCGCTTTCGGAAATTGAGGGTGATGATTCTCTGAGTTCCGAAGAGAAGCATAAGCGCACTGAGAAGATGTATGCTTTGCACGCCGAGCGTTCAGAGAAGGTGCATTCTATTCAGCAATTGCTGAAGGCTTATATGCTCTTTGAAAAAGATGTTGAGTATGTTGTACAAGACGGCAAGATCAACATCGTAGATGAGTTTACCGGTCGTTTAATGCCGGGTCGTCGTTATTCTGACGGGTTGCATCAGGCGATTGAGGCTAAAGAGAATGTTCGTATTGAAGGCGAGTCACAGACTTTGGCTTCAATTACTTTGCAGAATTATTTCCGTATGTATTCCAAGCTCGCTGGAATGACTGGCACCGCAGAGACCGAGTCTGAGGAGTTTGCGAACATTTACGGATTGGATGTGTTGTGTATTCCTCCCAATAGAGAAATTGTTCGTGACGATATGGAAGATGAGATTTATCGGACTCGTCGCGAGAAGTACAATGCTATTATTGAGGAAATAAAATTAGTGCATGAGGAGGGCCGTCCGACTTTGGTTGGAACGGTTTCGGTTGAAGTCTCTGAAACACTCTCTCGCATGCTCAAACGTAAGGGCATAGAGCATAATGTGCTCAACGCAAAATTCCATCAGCGAGAATCAGAAGTAGTCGCCAGCGCCGGTCAGGCCGGGGCTGTTACTATCGCCACCAATATGGCTGGTCGTGGTACAGACATTAAGCTCGGTGAGGGTGTAATAGAAGCTGGTGGTTTGCATATAATTGGAACTGAGCGTCATGAGTCAAGGCGTATTGATCGTCAGTTACGCGGACGTTCGGGACGTCAGGGTGATCCTGGTTCCTCAAAGTTTTTCCTTTCTTTGGAAGATGATTTGATGCGTCTGTTCGGTGGAGATCGTCTAGGCACTATTATGGATAAGCTTGGCCTGCAAGAGGGTGAAGTTATTCAGGCCAAGATGGTCACCAAGGCTATTGAGCGCGCGCAGAAAAAAGTTGAGGCTCAAAACTTCTCAATTCGTAAGAATACACTTGAATATGATGATGTGATGAATGTGCAGCGTCGTTGGATTTATCAACGTCGCGCCTCGGCCCTTACCCGCGCTTCGATTAAGGATGAAGCGCTGGAGCTGATTGATGACGTGTTGCGCGAGATCGTCGATGCACATTGTCCTGAAAAAGTTGAGCGGTATCAGTGGGACTTTGAGGGATTGCGCGCTGATATGCGCAATACATTCCTGGTTGGTTTGGATTTCTCAGATGATGATATCGCCGAATTGGGTCAGGAAGAGCTCTTTGAGCGCTTGCAGAAAGCGGCGTTGAATATCTACAATATGAAAGAGCAGGCGCTTGGCGAAGAAGTTATGCGTCAGCTTGAGAAGTATGCGGTTCTCTCCACTATTGATAATCACTGGCGTGACCATCTCGCGGAAATGGATGAACTGCGCACTGGTATTGGTTTGCGCGGTTATCATCAGGGACTCGGTAAGCCTATCGATATTTACAAGAAAGAGGGCTTCAGTATGTTCCAGAAGCTCATCCGTACTGTTGATCGTGAAGCTGTGGGCATGATATATAAGTTGCAGGTTCGTCAGGCCGAACAGGAGCGCGCCAGCGCACCGGCTATTACTACACGTCATGAGGATGCTACTAATATGTCGTATGCCGGCGCCAGTGGTGACGGTAGCGGCGCCGCTACGGCTGTTGCGGGACCGAAGGTTAAGGGACAAATCGCTCGTATTGATCCTGATACGGGAAAAGCCAAGACTTTGGTGCGTGATCTACCTAAGGTTGGTCGCAATGATCCTTGTCCTTGCGGCTCAGGTAAGAAGTATAAGAAGTGCCACGGCGCTTGATGGTTCGCTGGGCTAGTTTTTTCATACTGTTATTGCGAGTGTAGCGCGGAAATCCTGTTCGATTCATTTGAGATTGCCGCGCTTCGCTCGCAATGACTCATACAAGAAGAATTCATATGCCGATTCTACCCTGGTCACAAAGAAAATTTGTTCACTCACGTACATTAGCTGATGTGACGGTTCTTATTGCGCGAGTTAATGGAACTTCGGCGCGGCTGGAGGATTCGATTCGCGGTATTGAGGAACGAGTGGTTAAGTCGCGCACTCCTTCACGCGCGACTGCTGATAATTTGCGGCCGCCGTTGCGTTGGAGTCCGTTGGATCATGCCGGGCATTTGTTGGATGTTGATGAGTTACACAGCCAGCGAATCAAAGAGTTTCTTAATGATTGTGAATCATTGACCGCCGCTGATCCGGGCAATAGCAAGACCGAGGATGAGCATTACAATCGTCAGGCGGTAGATCCGATTTTGCAGCGCTTTCGGGTGGGGCGCTCTACTATGACTAATGTGCTATTCGGGTTGCCGGAGGCGGCATTCGATAAGCGCTCTGTTCATCCGAGAACCGGTGAAAGTATTCGTTTGCTGGATTATGTTGAATTGATTGCCGAGCATGACGATCACCATCTTGCGACAATTCGTGAGTTGATTTGGAATCCGGCCTTTTCGCAATAGCGCCATGCAATAGCGCAATAGTGTAGCGCTTCATGTCGGGTTTCTACGCCCCATGAATGGGACTACGGAACCCGACCTACGGTTTCGTAACAATTAGAAATTATTTAGAAGTAATGATAGAAAAGAAGAATATCCTTTTTATCTGCTCTTGGAATTCCTGTCGTTCGCAAATGGCTGAGGGGCTTGCCAGAGGTATGGCAGGTGATGATTTTGAGATTCGTTCGGCGGGAATCAATGCCGGCGGGGTTAACGCCGACGCTATTGCATCGATGAAGGAAGTGGGCATCGATATTTCCGGGCAGACCTCTGACAGAGTTACACAGACACATTTCGAATGGGCTGATTACATTGTGACTGTGTGTGATAGCGCCAAAGAGCAATGCCTTACAATTCCAACTGCCAAGCCAAAAGTTCATTGGTCAATCCCCGACCCTTATGGTAATTTCTACACCGAAGAAGAGAAATTCGCCAGTTTTGCGAAGGTCCGTGAAACTTTGCGTGAGAATATCGCGGGTTTGTTTGATAGGATTCGAAATGGGGAGATGTAGCCCCCCAGGTGCATGATAGTTTCATGAATCTATAGAAGACTCTTCGCTTCGCTCAGAGTGACAGGGAACATGAGCGCTAGTGACAAAGGAGCATGAGCATCTCGCAACAAAACACACTCCGCTTGTTTATCGCATTTGAATTGCCGGCTAGCGCTAAGAAGCGCTTAGCGGATGTTATTGAACAGCTCAAGTCTGAATGTGCCGGAGATGATATTTCTCCACGCGCCATCAAATGGGTTGAGCCGGAGAGTATTCATCTCACTACACAGTTTTTGGGTGATATGGAACGTCAACGAGTCGGCGACATCGAAAAGGCGGTTAGTGACATACACGACCAATTCGAGAAGCGCGCTCTTGTACTTGATTCAAAACTAATTGGAGCCTTCCCTAATCTGAATCGGCCGCGAGTGATTTGGGCTAACCTAACTGGTGATGATTTGCTGGATATGAAACGCATCGCCGGGGCTGTCACCGATGGTTTGATCAAGATTAGATGCTTCTCTGATATCAAACCATTCAAACCTCATCTGACTCTCGGTCGTATTAGGCGGGACACCGCCCCTAAGTCATTGCAGGCTGTGGTTAAGGCAATCAACTTTGAGACAATAGAAGTCGCTTTCGAGACTCTTACGCTTTTTGCCTCTGAATTGACTCCTGAGGGGCCGATTCATACGAGGTTGCATAGTTGGGAATTTACAGCCTAATACTGTATCTTCAATAACACAACATACCCATTGGATTAAGACAAATGTACCGAACAAACAGCAATCGTACTACTAATTGGCGACTAACAGGGGCATTAACCCTTGTTGTTGGCTTGATGCAATGCGCCTCAGTATTCGGACAATCCCAACAATCCAAGTATGACCTTGAGGGGACGATGGATTACCACATTAGTGGTGATACGCTCACAATTGACTATAGCGTCAAGGCTCTTGGATTTGTGCCGGACTCGATGGTTATTGAGGTTAGTCCCGATATTTTCTTTTTGGGCGAGAATGCCAAGGATCGCGCGAACAATGCATGTATCTTCGGTTGCTACACAGGCGACTCTATCACCGTAGACGAAAACGGTGTCACCGGTTCGATTTCGTTCTTGCATGGAGGCCACAGGCGGACGTTTTGGAATTGCCACATAATAGCTTATTACACAGATACCAGCGGCCAGGCGCAGTATTTTAGCCGCTTTATATCGTTGTCATCTGACCAATACGAAATGGGAATGGAGATTTTTATCCCGAGCGGGGGTGTGTATCAATCTTTGGATGACAGCCCAATTTCCAAAGAAGGACTTTTGATTGGGTGGGGAATGTCCGCGGGTTACTCAACTGATGATTTTCGTCTGGCTCTTTCAACTTCATGGAGTGGAATCGGTAAGAATTTCACTTTCTCGGAGCCGTTCCGAGTTGGCGTTAGCTACAATCTTCCTTCGATTGGTGGAGCAAAGTTGCAACTGACCGGGGGAGTCAAGGTGGGTAAAGTTAAGCTCAAGTCAGGAGACAGAGAGTATTATAGAAAGGGTTGGGGCGCTGATTACGGTTTTGGAATTGAAGGGCCGTTTGAGCGGCTTAACTATAGCTATTCTCTCACTCCCGAAAGGTATCATACTGTTGAGCTTTTTCTGATGAGCGGAGCCACTCGTCGCAGTAGATTCGGAACACGTTTTGTGGTTCAGCGCTCTGAGCGTCTTTGGATGTTCCGACTTGGATTGCATATAGAAGGAGCGATGCTCCCTATGGAAGCAAATCGAAACCTCCTGAGGAAGCACAACCCGCGTCCGTTGCCACACAAGATTCTTTCCTGGGCGGGCGTGGCGCCAACAGTAATAATCTTTGGACCATTTTATTTAGGGGCCCAATTGGTTGAACTCGTCAAGAAAAAAGTTTCATCTTCCGAGTAACTACCTGCCTCACACTTATTGGAATTATTCACAATTTCAAGGAACAACTCATTTTTCACTGACGCACTATGTCAGCCGGGGTGACTATACTGGTTCAGGCGTTATTGCAGTGGCGGATGATTAACGATGGCGCTTGGATTTGGGTGGCGTTTTGGGCGCTTTCAAATATGTGATAGAAAAATTGGAGAAAGTAATACTCAATGGGACAGCGGTGTGGTATCATAGTCAAACCATCCCGCCGGGTTTAGCGCCATATAGGACGGACAATTAGGCGCTAGTCAGGTTAATCACTTGAGATACAAGACTTTAACAACATAATATAGCATAACGGAGGACATGATGGCCGCAAAAGGAAAAGGCACACCGAAAAGCTCAATGCCGATTGACTCGGATAGAAAGCGGGCGCTACAGAATGCGCTTTCACAAATCGAGCGGAATTACGGTAAAGGCGCGGTTATGCGTCTTGGTGATAAGGAATCGGTTAAGGTTGAGGTGATTCCTACTGGCTCATTGGGAGTTGATCTTGCTTTGGGGGTTGGCGGGATTCCGCGTGGCCGGGTGGTAGAAATCTACGGGCCTGAGAGTTCGGGTAAGACCACTATGACTCTGCATGTTATAGCTGAGACTCAGAAGCTTGGCGGAGTTGCGGCCTTTATTGACGCCGAACATGCATTTGACCCGACTTATGCCAAGGCTTTGGGGGTTGACACTGATTCTTTGCTGATTTCACAGCCGGATAATGGTGAGCAGGCGCTGGAGATTACCGAGACATTGGTGCGCTCTGGTGGTGTGGATATAGTAGTAATCGATTCGGTGGCGGCTTTGACACCTCGCGCGGAAATTGAGGGCGAGATGGGAGATTCGCATATGGGTTTGCAGGCGCGTCTGATGAGTCAGGCTTTGCGTAAACTCACGGGAATCATCTCTCGCTCAAAGTGTTCGGTGATATTTATCAATCAGATTCGTATGAAAATCGGTGTGATGTTCGGCAACCCTGAAACCACTACCGGTGGTAATGCTTTGAAGTTCTACACTTCATGTCGTTTGGATATTCGTCGCATCGCCACAATCAAGGACAATGGCGAGCCGATTGGAGCGCGCACCAGAGTTCGGATTGTAAAAAACAAAGTCGCCGCGCCGTTCCGTGAGGCGGAATTTGATATTATCTACGGACAGGGTATCTCACGCACTGGTGAATTGGTTGATATCGCTGTGGATCATGATATTATCGATAAATCCGGAGCCTGGTTCAGCTATGGCGCTGACCGTCTCGGTCAGGGCAGAGAAAACGCCAAACGCTTCCTGGATGAGAATCCGGATATTTATGCCAGCATTGACCGTGAGGTTAAGGAAAAGCTGGGGCTGATTGAGCCGACTACGGCGGAGGCCGCGGTAGAGGAAATCGAAGAGAAACTTGCTGAGGTTTGATTTTCCAATTGAAATTTTAGCCAGCAGGGTGTTGTTGGTAATATGAACTAGATTTTCTCGGAAACACCCTTCCGATAGAAGGCGGTTCGGCGATTAAGGGGGCGTATTGTGCGAGCCCTTGTCGCCGGACCGCCTTTCTTGTTTTTGGGGAGATATGCGTGTTGTAGTTGCCAGCTTTGCGCTGTGATTGTAACTTGCGAGTAATATGGCAAAGAACATTGAATTCCGGCATGGTGGGCGATTGCACTTTTTTACACTGGCGACCTCCAAGCGCACGCCAATCTTGCTGGATAATAAGGACGCCGTGTTGGACGCCTGGAAGCAAGTGGCCAATGAGACAGGGATGGAGTTGATTTGCTGGGCTATTCTTCCGGATCATTTTCATGTAGTAATCGACACTAATTTCAACACCATCAGTAAACTTACGCATGGGTTCAAACTGGCTTCGGCTAAGTTGTTCCATAGTATCCGGGTTGCCAAGCGCAAGACACTTTGGGAGTCAAGCGGCTGGGACCAAAAGATAAAGAACCAAGATGATCTTGAGCGGCACATTGACTTTGTGCATTACAACCCGGTTAAGCATGGCTTAGCTTCCAGTCCCTGGGAATATGAGCACAGCTCATTCCGTGAGTTTGTAAAGCATGGATACTATTTCAAAGACTGGACCTTGGATTCGGATAGGCGTCAGTCTTTGAAAGAGATTGATGACAGTGATGTTTGAGAATTATTTTGTAGCTCCATAAGGAATCTACCTGCAAGACCGATGGTTACCTTAATAGCAAAAAAACAAAGTCGCGGGAAAATCACTTTTGAGTTTTCCGGTCAGCTTACAATCACGCTGGCGAAAAGCGATCCGCGCTGTTATGACTATCAATCCGGCGCTGAGTATTCTAAAGCGGCGATCGAAGCGCTTAAACATGACCTTGAGATTCTAGCGGCTGAACGTAAGCTCTCTGACTCATTAGCGCGCGGCCCCAAGTCTGTCGGATTGGCTCGACGGGCTCTCAAGCAAAAGGGATTCAGCGCGGAAATCATTGATGAGATTATTGAGCGTTTTATTCGCGCCGGGTTTCTTGATGACCGGCTTTTTGCGAGTCAGACAGTTAAGTATTTACTCGAAAGCAATCCAGCCGGAAGCGCTTTTATGCGCTCAGTCTTGGTCAAGAAGCTGGTCAGCTCTGATTTAGCGGAGGAAATTGTTGGCGAATGCTTTGCGGATGTTGATGAGTCGGATTTGGCTGAGAAGCTTCTACGCAAAAGTTGGTGGCGGCTCCGTGAATTGCCTCTTGAAACCGCTCGTCAGAAGGCCTATACTCAACTGGCTCGCAAGTCAATCGGCTATGACTCTTGCAGGAGGGCATTTGATAAACTAGCCGCCGATGAGTCAGAATTGTTCGCCGAAAATGACAGGCGAGCTATGGCAGTATTAGAGAGTTAGCTCCACAGAAAAAACCACCACATGAGTTCTACAGAACAAAGAAAACCAACAACTCAGCCGAGACTGACTGCTGATATTCGGCAGGCGTTTCTTGATTATTACAAAGCGCTGGATCATAAGGTGATGCCCTCATCGCCGGTGATTCCATTTGATGATCCGACACTGTTGTTCATCAATGCCGGTATGAATCAGTTCAAGAAAGTTTTTACTGGTGAAGAACGCGCTCCATATCCGCGCGCTACTACTGTGCAAAAATGTTTGCGCGCTGGCGGTAAACATAATGATCTCGAAAATGTCGGTTTTACTTCGCGACATCATACATTCTTTGAGATGCTCGGTAATTTTTCCTTTGGTGATTATTTCAAAGAGGAAGCGATTCGGTCGGCTTGGGAATTCTTGACCAAGGTTTTGTGTTTGGATTCTTCGCGCTTGTATGCAACGGTATACAAAGACGACGACGAGGCGTTTGCTCTTTGGGAGAAGTTGGCGCCGGAGCTGAAGGATGGGCGCATTATGCGCTTTGGTGATAAGGATAATTTCTGGTCGATGGGTGACACTGGTCCCTGCGGGCCGTGTAGTGAGATTCATTATGATCGCGGCGAGCGATTTGGGCCAGTCAGCAAAGAGAACGCGGTCAATGGTTCGGGTGAGCGCTTTGTTGAGATTTGGAATTTAGTGTTCATGCAATACAATCGTGATAGCGCAGGTAAACTCACGACTCTGCCGAAAGGTTCGATTGACACTGGCGCAGGACTTGAAAGGCTCGCTTGTGTGTTGCAGGATGTGGATTCCAATTATGACACCGACATATTTGCGGAGATAACCAAGTCAATCGAGAAAGTTACTGGCGCGAAATACAACACCAGCGAAACCGGAGCGTCACATCGTGTGGTGGCGGATCATTTGCGGGCTTTGTGTTTTTGTATTGCTGATGGTGGCGGAATCTCCAATGAAAAGCAGGGTTATGTTCTGCGAAGAATTTTGCGTCGTGCGGCGCGTCATGGTAGAGAGCTTGGCTCATCAGATCCGTTCCTGTACAAGTTAGTTCCAGCCTTAGTGACACAAATGGGCGCCGCCTATCCTGAGCTACAGGAGAAGCAGGAACACATCACCAAAGTAATTCGCGCTGAAGAAGAATCATTTGGCAGAACACTTGATGCTGGCCTTTCACTTTTTGAGAAGGAAGTGCAGTCGCTCAAGAAAAAAGGCGCTAGTGTTATTCCCGGTAGCGCGGTGTTCAAATTGTATGACACTCACGGGTTCCCGGTTGATCTTACTGAGGTGATGGCTGTTGAACAGGGAATGACGATTGATCAGGCGGGATTTGAGAAGGAGATGGCGGGTCAGCGTGAGCGCGGTAGAAACGCCGCTTCCTTCACTGCTTCAGGCGCTGCGGGATTTCTCGACTCAATAATTGACAAGCTCAACTCAGACCTTCCTCAGACATTATTTGTCCGCGATTTTGACACCAATGAATTCGGAGTGGTTGAGACCTCAATAGTACAATGTAACAAGGATCAACCAAATACTTTAGCCCTGATCTTGAAAAAAACCCCGTTCTACGTTGAGGCAGGTGGGCAAGTCAGCGACCTAGGAACCATCAAGAATTCTGCTCTGGATTTACGAGTTACCAACATACACTCCCACAGGGGATATGTAATACACGAATGTGAGATAATCAGTGGCTCTCTTGCCGATTGCACCCCTGGAACTCATATAACAGCTAGAATTGATGCCAAGCGCCGCAAGAACATCATGCGCAATCACACTGCCACGCATTTGTTCCAGGCGGCGCTGCGGCAGGTTCTTGGTGAGCATGTCAAACAAGCGGGCTCATTAGTCAATGAAGAAAAACTACGTTTTGATTTTAGTCACTTTGAACCGGTGACAGATGAGCAAATCATGGAGGTGGAACGAATTGTCAATAGTGAGATACTGAAAGCAACTCCTGTGGTTACTTCCGAGATGTCACTTGAGGAAGCCAAGAAGACAGGAGCGATGCAGCTCTTTGGTGAGAAGTATGGTGATGTTGTTCGAGTGGTGACGGTTGGTGATTTTTCTAAAGAACTGTGCGGTGGAACGCATGTTGCTAACACTGCTGAAATCGGGCCTTTTATGATTACGATGGAAGGCGGGATTGCATCAGGAGTGCGTCGTGTTGAGGCGATTACCGGCGAGGTGGCTCTTGAGAAGATGATGCATGACAAGGCGCTTTTGAATAGGACTGGACGTATGCTCAAGACACCAGTCGAAAACTTGCAAGGTCATATTGAGAAACTTCTGGCCGATAATTCTCAGTTGCAGAAGGAAATCAAATCGCTGAAGGCTGAGCGCTTTGCCAGTGGTAGCTCAATTGGAGAGTCCGTACAAATCGGCGCGGTTACCATATGGAGTCATGATTTTGGAGAAGTTGACCGTGACGAGATTACGGGATGGGCGGATAGTTTCAAAGATAAGCCAGAGGCGATGGTTGCAGTTGGTCGCGGAGAAATGAACGGTAAGGTTACGCTGATGTTTTCGGCCAGCCGGCCGGCGGTAAAACTTGGGTTGCATATCGGTAAGACTGCGCGTAAATTGTTTGAGACATTTGGAGCGCGCGGCGGCGGGAAAGAAAACTTTGCTCAAGGGTCAGCGCCTGCAGATATTGCATTCAGTGAAGTGATTGCCACATATAAGAAGATAATTGAGGAATCATTGGCCTAGTGAAAGACGCTATTTACAATCGCCTGTGCGAAAGTGTCACACAACGTGGCGGCGGATTTCTGCTGTTGGTCGACCCTGACAGAGGTGAGCTAGCGGAGATTCTGGCGCTTACTGAGCAGGCTGAGTCTGCCGGGGTTGATGCGATTTTGGTTGGCACATCGTTTTTGATGCGTCCGGATTTTCATGACACTATGAAAGAGCTTAAAGCGCTCACTTCATTACCCGTTGTGCTTTTCCCGGGTGGAGCATCGCAAGTCTCACCTGAGGCTGATGCTATATTGTTTATGTCACTAATCTCTGGTCGCAACCCGAACTATTTAATAGAAGAACAGGTTAAGGGCGCTCCGTTTGTAAAAGCGTATGATCTTGAGGCTATTCCTACTGGTTATATGTTGATTGAGTCCGGATCATATACTTCAGTCGAGTTTGTTTCAGGAAGTCGCCCTATACCTCGTAATAAATCAGACTTGGCCTGCGCGCATGCGCTTGCCGCGCAGTATTTGGGAATGAAGATGGTGTACCTTGAAGCTGGCTCGGGAGCTAATCATTCTGTGCCGGATGACATGATTCAGCAGGTTAGTTCGGCTATTGAGATTCCGCTGATTGTTGGCGGAGGTATTGTCGCACCGGATGAAGCTGCGCAGAAGATTTCAGCTGGCGCTTCATTTGTTGTGGTAGGCACACGTTTCGAGTCTCCGGGTTCTTTTGAGAAACTAAAGGAATACGCCGATGCTTGCCACCCTAAGTTAGTAGTTGAATCATCCACCTCAGTGTAAACCTCTCTAAGCTACGAACAGTAATCAATGAGTTTAACAAATACAGAACGAATCAGCTTGCTACGCAAGAAATCTGACGAGGCGCTTGAGTTGCGTCGTCACGTAATCGAAGATCAATCAAGAGCTATCAGTGAACTGGCCGCGCGCATGGCCGCGGTCATCGGAGCTGGAAAGAAGATCCTTGTGTGCGGTAATGGTGGCAGCGCCGCCGATAGTTCGCACTTAGTTACTGAATTAGTAGTCCGTCTTTCAGCTGAAAGAAACCGCACGGCTCTTCCGGCTTTGTCACTTAGCGCTGATTCGTCGGTGCTGACTGCAGTCGGCAATGACTACGGTTACGACAGGATTTTTGCGCGTCAGGTTGAGGCGCTGGGTGTTAAGGGCGATATGCTGTTGGTGTTATCGACATCCGGCAATTCTGAGAATGTGGTAAAGGCTGTTGAATGTGCAACGAAGCAGTCACTGATAACCGGCGCCTTGCTAGGTGGAGTCGGCGGAGCGTTGAAGGGCAAGATTGATAACGCAGTGATAATACCCTCTGAGTCCACGCAACGTATTCAGGAAGAGCATAAGTTTATTATTCATTTGCTCGTTGAGTTGATTGAATCTGATTTGTTCGGATGATAAAAACAGGTGTGTTCTCCCCTACTATGAATACGAACACGCAAACCACCTCTCAAAAAAATGTCCGTCGTATTTGGCTGGCATTCTTCGCCGCCTCAGTGGCGTTTCTTTCATTCTCCCAAACATATTCACAAATCGCGTTGGGTGTCGCCCTTCCGTTTTTTGCGTTGGACAATTTCATATATCATCGATTCAATCTCAGTCGCTACGAAAAAAGAATGTATCAATTGATAGCGCTGTTCTTGGCGCTTGAAGTGGTTTCGGCTATAAGTAATGCAACACCTTTGGAGTCTTTATGGGCTCTACGCGAGGAATGGTTGTTCATTTTGATTCCGATTTCATTGCGAGCTTTTCGTGATAGTTCTTTCCATAAACCTTTTATTATTACTGTCACTGTCTCTGTGCTGGCTGTCAGCCTCTATGGAACATTGCAACACTATACCGGAACTACGTTTCTTCGACCGGGACAGTCACTATATCAGGCCAATGACGGTTTATATCTTGTCGTTGGTAATTTTCATAACTCTTTGACCTTTGGTAATTACCTGGCTGTGGCGAGCGTGTTCTTACTAGCTTGGGGAACCCTTGCCAAAGTTAGCATTCGCTCGATCGCCATAACTCTGGCGGGAGTTGCTGGCGCGGTGGTAGTGTTTTTTAGTTATGAGCGCGGTTCAACGCTGGGTTTGTTTGCCGGCTGGCTCACTTTGGGTGAGGCTCTGCTACGCAAGAACAAGATACTATTAGTGGTGTTGGTTTTGTTTATCGCAACTTCGGGAGCATTGCTGGCTCCAAGGTTGGTTCAGCGCCTGACCAATACATTTAGTACAGAAGTTGTCAACGAGAGCGCGACTAATCGTGACATTTCTTTACGCAGAACAACAATCTGGGGTACAACGCTACGTGTGATTAAAGCGAACCCGGTATTGGGAGTCGGCATGGGGAATTTTGAGCGAGAGTATGAGCGCCTGGCGGACCCGAAGGTTGAGCTGTTTTTCTCTCATGCTCACAATGACATTTTGAATATCGCCGCTTGTTCGGGTATTCCTGCATTGATAGCCTATGCTCTGATTTGGATATATCTACTTCGGAATCTGATACTCCGTCGCAGGCTTAAGAGTTTTGACTCCCCCGAGCAACTTGCTATCGCCGCGACTCTTGTTGCTTGCGCTACATTCCTGACGGTATCGCAAACTGAGGTCGCTATTACCAAAGAAGTTGTCCGCTCAATTCTAATGGTTTTTTGGGGGATTGGGTTGTGGGGAATTGAGCGGATTGAAAGTGACCTTACTGTTTCGGTTCCCGTCTCGGCTTCAAAACCCGGCAGTCCGAATCTTCATTCTGCCTGAATTGTAAGTCCATACCCGCTATGCAATTCCAGTTAGGATTGCCCTTTGCTTACCTCATTGTGACGTCATTGTGCCCCCTCTATCAACTTAGTCCGATTTCCCCCGAGGACGCGGCGGCAAAGGAATCAGGAATGCGCTGAAATTTCCTTGACATTCTGACTGCGGCGTGTATAATAAGCGCGCCGTAATGGATTAACGTTCAGACCGTTACGGTGAAGCATGGTTTGAGAACACAGTCTATGGCAAATCTAGTGGACAAACAGCGGGCCTTCAATTGGCCCTTTGGCAGAAAGAATTACCTCATTTTCGGGTTAGGATTACTGTCGATAATTTTGGGTTACATTACGTTAGCCAATACTGCTGTGGGTCCGGATCCATCAGATGACAGTTGGGGACAAGTTTTTCTTACTTTATCTCCGGCGCTTTTGATTCTCGGTTATTGTGTATTGATTCCGATTGCGATTATAGTCGGGGGCAAGCAGGATAACGCAACCGATCAAGACGAGTAGTTTAGTTTTTTTGAGCTTAGCTACCGCTTGGGGAAATTTGGTTTCTCCGACTTGGACGATTATTGAGGCGAATAGGGGCGATTAGCTCAGCTGGTTAGAGCGCCTGCTTTACACGCAGGAGGTCAATGGTTCGACTCCATTATCGCCCATAGTTTAACGTCAGTTTTCACACCATATCGCGTTTCCGCAGTAGAATTGTTTTTGAAGTTCCTGCGCAAACCGCATCCAACGGGGTTGTAGTTCAGTTGGTTAGAATGCCTGCCTGTCACGCAGGAGGTCGCGAGTTCGAGTCTCGTCAACCCCGCCATTTTTGAGTTTGAGTCCCTTCAGCGATAAAGCTGAAGGGTTTATTGTATGTGGCATATAGGTTTGCGCCGTCAAGAGTGGAGTTCGAATATAGCAAATCGACTAATCTCCTCTTTTCGAAGCTATTCTTGCTATCCCAAAGCGCTGGAAGCTTTTGCGAGAGTTCTAATATTCTCTGTGCTGCGGGGACAATGTTCTGATTCTCTTGATTGAGTATGCGAAGTTGTTCTGATAATTGACTACGTTCGGTTTCCCACAAACTTGTCAATGATTGCCACTGCTCTTTGCCAATTGTTCCTTCAAGCTTGTCAATGTAAGCTTGCTCTGTCCACTTGCTCAACAGTCCGATTCGAGTATTCAATCGCAATCGCTCTGATGCAATTTTCTTAACGTCACCTGAGCGTCGTTTCGAGATTTGTGACATTATCATCCTAGCTTTATCTTCGGTCAGTACAAGTGGTCCGAGCAACTCGCTATACTGATCTATCAGGTCAGCTTCTCGCACATACACCAAGTCACACCCGCCTCGCATACCTGTGCAATGGTAGTAGACATATTTGCCCTTCTTGATTTCAGCTGTGATCTTGCAGCCACACTTAGCGCAAACTAGCAGATTGCCGAAGGCAAACGACCTCCGATTGAATTGAGGTTTGTGATGCACTCTGAAAGCTTGTTGAACCGCATCAAAGAGTTTGCGTGTAACAATTGGCTTATGAATACCACGGAATAGCTCTCCAGCCCAACGGAAGTCCCCGTAATAGAATGGATTCTTGAGCATTCGGTCTATTTGACTGATCGTGATTGGCTTGCCGCTCCGCGGAGTAGTCATCGACTTGGTTCTCGCCCAGCCTGCAAGAGCGCGAAGTGACATCTTGTTTGCCGCATACAACTCAAACAATTCAACCACAAGATGCGCTCGCTCCGGGTCCGGGAGTATTTCGCCAACATTCTTGTCTATCAGATAACCGTAGGGAATACTTCCACCAGGATAACGGCCTTGGGATGCCTTCTCTCGCATTCCCTTGATAACTTCTTCGGAGAGATTGTCAGAGTAATTCTTGGCCATCAGGGCTTTGATGCCAAACATAAAATTCTCGTGAGACTTTGAATCCTTGCTGATCTCGCTATTCTCTTTGACCAGTAGAATCGTAAGGCCCTGATTTTGAACCAGTGAATCTATTGTCGCTATGTCTTTGAAATTCCGTGAAAGTCGATCTGTTTTTTCACAGAGCAGATATTTCACATCAGGATTCGCCTGAATGAATTCAAGCATCTTGTTGAATTTGGCGCGTCCGGCGATTTTCGCCGATTCAGCTTCTTGGAATTCCCGAACAACATTCAGAGAATTATCTGTGGCGTATTGACGGAGATACTTCATCTGCGCATCAATTGAATATCTCTCACGCTCTTGTTCTTTCGAAGAGACTCTGGCGTAAATCACTGCATTGGAAGATTTCATCTGTTGTGACTCTCTTTGAAGTTTCTCGGTCTGGGACCTGCCATGCTGGCTTTACTCAAGAACCTAATTGTTACCTAGAATCAGGTCAATTCCTACCCAGTTGTTTCTTATGCTTTTTTAGCGCTTCGAGAATTGATTTTATTTCCGAATTTATTGCTATTTCTGCGGCGTCAGTTTTTGCATTTCCGAACACTTCATCTACCAACGACTTACGATTCAAAACCTCTTCTAAATTATTTTGCAGTTTCAAAAGTTTTGAAGTTAAACTCAAAACTTCTAAACTACTTTTATCGATTCTTAGAAATTCCGTATTCTCTTCAGCCAGGTTTCTAATCAGTTTCCGAAGATTTGATATTCCAGCTTCGCATCTAACAAAAATTTGTATGCCACATCCCTGGCACACAAAGTATGGCTTCTCCTTCTTGGAGAGTTTCACGGCAGACCATTCTCCGCAGAGGAAGCAGGGAATACGCGCATTCTTGGGTAGTGTTGTCATAATTTGCTTTCAACATAACGTTACGTAACGTTAGAGCGTTTTGAGGTTCTAGTTTTGGGTTGCTAATTCGATTCGAAACCACTGCAATAATCCCAGGCCATCGACACTCTCTTGAGAAATGATGCCTTGGACTTGTGAATTGATGAACTCAATCGGAAGCTTCAGGACTTTCCATAGGCCCTTTGGTGGCTTCTTGAATAGTTTGACACCACGGGATGTACTGTACCGTCGTGTGCCAGGTCGGAATGGTCCTAAGATCACTTCTTTGGTCAGATACTTGGAGAGATAAGCGGCTATGCGATGTACATCCACGTGTTTGATGTTCACGAACCTCCCGCCTCCTACGGCTTGCCAGGATGATTGTATCCATTGCTGGGGGATGTATCTATCGATCAGAATGTGCAAGTGAGCGTATCCTGACTTGTGAAGCTCAACAACTGCAATGAAGTCAATCGACTTCCCGGTCCTGCGCTTCAAATAGACTCTGAACTTTCTCCAACACTCCCGGATGTACTTGATTGACTCTTCAGAGCTTGTGTAACGAGGATCGAGTGTCAGTGTCAGGAACCTTCGAAGATCATTGCGTGTGGCGGCCTCAATGATAGCTTGTCGCAATCGCCTGGCTTTCTTTGGTCCACAGACTGGACAGTCCCAACCTTTGCAACCTAGGGCGGCATAGTGATCATACCGATTGCCGTTTTCTCGCACTTCACCGACAATACTCCACCTTCTGCAAAAGTTGTTGCAATTGTGCTTATTAAAGTCAAGAAAAGAAAAAGAATGTGGGCCTTCGGCCAAACCACTTTGGGAACCGCAGCCCAACGGGGCTACGCCCCGCTGGGTCCCCTGCGGTTCGGACTCCGGTCGGGGGTCGGCTCTGCGGCCTTCCCCCAGTTGTGACCGTCTGTCCCCCACGTCAGGAGTGGTCAACCTGGCAGTGGGACTTTGAGCGGACTGTCTAGAGTGATCCATCTCCAGCTTCCGCGTACTTTGTTAGAACTGCATCCGAAATTGCTTTCTTCAGTCTGGCGCCAGGCAAAAGGATATTCAGGTTCTTGTATTCGTCTGTTGACTTGTCGCGATAACGGATGTTTGGCAACGCTACCCATGGTTTCTTGCCGTCTTGGTGAATCACCTTGACCCTGATAATGGTCAATTCTCCAAAATCGGTTTGTAGTGTGACATTCGCGTTGGCCTTATGGGCCGCTTCGCTCTCTGTCATCCTAAGTTCAACGAGTATTTCAGTCATTTTCAGCGCTCCTGCTCTTGAAAGTTGTAGTTTTGGAAATGGCAATCACTTCCGTTGATTCTGTTCTATCCCATTCATCTAGTAGCTCGATTAGTGCGCACAGTCTATCCAGTGATTCTGAATCAAGATCTGATGCGACATAGATCGAGCCAGTATGTTCGCGGGCATTCTTCACGCATACATGGAGCAGTAAAACAAGTATTCAAACCACGCAACGCGCAGTTCTCTAGCTGTCTATCGAAGGGGTTAGAAGTGTCACTCTGGACAGCTAGAAATTTCTAGCTGTCCAAGTTGTTGTCTCACTTCATGTCACGTTTGGGATATTTTTTGGGGATTTTGTAACGTTTTACAGATTTTGCTACACTTTGCTCATTGTCGAGATTGGTGTAGCCATGCTCATCAAGGAAATCAGCCCAGATCGAGAATGGTCTGTCTTCAAATCCTATCTGAGACATTGCGTGCAGAGCCAGTGCATCACGGTAGTTTTTCTTACCCGCATGCATTGACCAAAAGCCTTCCGGCCTTTTCAGCGCTTGACTGATGTTCTTCCTGAAGGTGGAATCGTCTTGAAGTTCTGATTTGGTAATTAGAGCTTTAGCCCATGGTGCCGTAAGAAAAACTGAGTCTAATCTGATCAGATTGCGAAAAGCATTGGTGTCAGAGTTCTTTGCTTTCTCGATCAACTCTTGAATTGAACAATCGAACTTGATTTGACACCAGAGTCCTATCCTCATTGAGCGGATTTGCAGAGTCCATCTAGCCCACTCCAGAAGTATTGCTTCTCTGGTTTCTTTGTCATCCGGGAAATTGTCAGGGTCAGTGTATTCAAGAATAGCTTCTAGAGTGTTTGCCAATGCTTCAAGCGAAGAGTCGCCGGAGGCAGGATCAATCTTTAGAAGTTTATAGCCATCATTCTTGGTCTCTGAGGCGAGTACTTCAAGCGAACTGTCATACAGTGAGACAATATCTCTTTCGCCGCTGGATTCGTACAGCTTAATTCCCTTGTCCGAAAACCGAAAGCGGTCTCGAATTTCATCACTAAATAGCCAATCAATAAGCTTCATGTACAGAACGAATACACGAGACTCTAGCTCCCTGGAAGATTGACCACTCATATCAACAATTATGCGATAGCCAAGGGTTTTAACAATAGTCTAGAGGCGCTTATTTGAGGGTCGGAAATGCACTGATATGCAAATCCCCGAGAGGTATTTCCTCTCGGGGATTGGGTATATGACCTCGAATGAGTAAGATTCTCAGATTCGAAATAGTGACGTAGACGCGGTGAATACTAATTGGTAGATTCTTATTCTATACCTACCAATAATCGTGCCTCATTGTAGTGAGTCTACTTCAACAACACCATCTTCCGTGTCTGAATAAAGTCCCCCGCCGTTATGCGATAGAAATACATTCCGCTGGCAACTGACTTGCCAGATTGATTGTCACTTTTCCAGGTGACTTCGTACGTCCCTGCCGAACGAGCGCCGATGTCGAATTCTCTGACACGTTGCCCCAGAATGTTGTAAATGGTAATCACAACATTTGAACGTACTGGCAAGCTGTAAGAGATATTGGTCGTTGGATTGAATGGGTTAGGATAATTCTGACTCAAAGTGAATTCCTTTGGAAGCGATACATGCTCATCATCACCCACCCCAGTTTGGATATCTGTTACAATAATCATCCTCCCTATGGAAGTGTCCGATACTCGGGATGTATCCCTTACTGACCTAGCAAGGACTTTGAGCAAAGCACTGTCCACCACTATTGACCAACGAGCAACTGTTAGCAGCGTATCTGCACTCCACACGGAGGAGTCTGTTCCATTGGAGTGCCAAAGCGTCGATTCTCCAAAGATGAACTTGTATTCGACAGAATCTCTAAGGGTTGTAGATGAAGGATGCACATAGTACTGAACTGTGTCGCCAGCATTAATACTATCTCTCCCAATCGGTTGTATCGGAACGGTCACTTTCTCCTTTTGCACAACATATGCTTTCTGCCCGCTTGTCGTAGAGTTTCCAGTTGAATCCCAGGCGGATGCCCAAAATGTGATTGTGGAGACTGCGATGAGTGGGCCAAGGATATACGATACGGTATCTGGCCCAGAGTTGCTGAACGACCAGCTTTGCTGATGGTCAGCGCTATTCTTCCAATAGAGAACCAGACTGTCCAAACCTTCGTTGTCATTAGCGACAATAACAATTGTATCTGACTGTGTTTCGATGGGAGATTCAACAGCATGAGTGACAATTAACGTCGGCGCCACCGTATCGATAAGAATATAGTATCCGGTTGCAAAAGCGCTGAATTGGCTTTCACCGTCTCCAGTATTATCTCTTGCCGCCTTCACCCAGTAATAATAAACCGAATCAGCTTGAGGCGGAATATCACTTTCAGAAAGATCACTCTGCCAGGCGCCAATTGGAGTCTTGGCTTCCACTGAACTATTTGAGCGGTAAAGATGATAGGCGCCTGCCCCGTCTACCGCATCCCATGACACCAAGACAGAGCTTGGTTTGCCAGAACTGGCCACTACTCCAGTTGGAGCATCCAACGGTGGTTCTACACTTGAACCGGCAACCATCACACTGAGAGCGCTTTGCCTTGCCCCGGCGGGTGTTGCTGCAGCAGACACCCAGTAGTAATAGGCCACATTCGGAATTGTGTTTGTATCGACAAACGTATTCCCCAACGACCAAAGCGTATCCAACAATGTTGCCTGTTTCAGGTCAGCATCTATCGCCCGGAATACAGAGTAGAATGCATTGTATGCCATACCGTCGGACGTAGGATATGTTTGAGCGCTCCAATTCAAGTGCACACCGTCAGATTGGTCAGTCGTTGCGGCCAGGCCGGTGGGGGTTGGCACAGATGAACCAATTCCTCGCAGTATCGGTTTTGACACTCCCTCATTGATACTCCAAACGTCATCAAAATCCCAACCAACTGCGAGGAACAGTCCCTCATTGACGAGAGAATCACAGACTCTTCTTGAATTCAAAATCGAACCACCTACGCAGCCAACTACCTTGTTAGCGTTCGTGCACGAAAAAGAGTTCCTGAGGGTAACGCTATAGTTCCTACCGACTAAACCTCCTCTGCAAGAGCTCGCGTTCACAGTACCAATGGAGTAGCAACGCTCAATCGTACCTCCATCAGCTTGGCCAACAATGCCACCACTCTCCCCGTTTCCGTGCACATTCGCAGAATTTACGAAACAATCCGAAACAACCCCAGAACTTAGCCTTCCAACGATACCTCCGGAGTAGTATTTACCATCAAGACCTCTTTGACTTGATGAATAGCATTCAGTAATCACTCCGTTACTAGTCCCCGCTATGCCGCCTACCTCTTTTCCTGACGTGTTACGGCTGAAACTATGAACGCTTATGTCGACCTTGGCCCATGACCACTTAATGGTACCTGAGTTATTGCCAGCGATACCACCGACGTGACTCGGACTGGTATTATCAGCCGCACGCATTGTTTCTGTTGACATATCAACGCTACATTGGACGATTTCACCACCATTGTCACCAACCAATCCACCAAAAAAGCCGTTGTCTTCGCAGATAAAGTTGTTAGCAAAAAGCACATGGCAGTTGATGATCTTACCACCGCTACTTCCGACTAATACACCAACATTTCTATAGCCATCGACGCCATCCATTTCAATATTCAGATTCTTTATAGTTCCTACATCCATAAGAACTGAGAAAAGCCCAATACTTTCGCCAGTAGGATATATCATTCTTAGGCCGCGAATCCAGTGCCCCTGACCATCGAATACTCCTCTAAAATAATGTTGATAGTCAATACCTATTGGTTGCCAGTTGCTTATCCCTGAAACGTCTAAGTCCTGAGTGAGAATGTAAGTGACATTCTGGCGAGGATAACTCCCACCGGTCGAGACCTGTCGGAGTTGGCCGACACTGGAAATATATACTGTATCAGGGCGTGAACCGGCTATAACGGAAAAGTCACTGTCGCTTATATCACAAGTAGATCCGGTTGTAGAACATATCCTAATACGAAAAGCGCTACCAGTATCTTCGGTTCTCCATTGATAGTTGCCAGGAGATGCGGGAGTACTTGCCACTATGGGTTTGAACACTTGCCCATTCTTCAGCAAATCAATCTTGACGTTCGTGACATCTCCTGTTGGTGTCCAAGTAATATAAGTATTACGATTGACAAATAGTGTTTCGCCGCCGTTTGGCGCGTCAACTGTCAGGCCCGGCGGAATAACTACCGGAGATTTTTTGAAGCTTACATACACACTTTGCGAAGATTGGACATCTGACACAGTGAAGGTAGTAGAACTGTTCCCCGTCGCAACGCCATTAAGAAACCATTGGTCGATTTCGTATCCGTCGTCCGGGGTTGCCGTGAATGTGGTATTCTCCCCTTGGCACACCTTCTGAATTCCTTCAGGAGAAATTGACCCGTTAGGCCCAGCATTTCCGGTTACAAAGAAACATGTCTTGGCTACTGTAAATGTGAAAGACCCATTACCGCCTGTAAGTGGATTCCCCGCTAAATCCTGTATCTGGAAGAATAGAAAAACATTGACATCTTCACCCGATTTGAAATCAACGTCAGGATTGATTGTCAATGTGAAAGTGTTCGGGGCATAGGAAGTCATAAAAGTGTGACTTCCGGAGGATGTGCCAGTAATGCTTATAGTACTATTCGTGAATGTGCTTTGATTCATCGCTTCGCTGAAAACAATTGTGATATTTGTAGCAGGGTCAGAGTCATTTCGATGACTCAGCACAGTTGGGCTAGTGTTATCTGGTTGGAAAATAATGCTTGGGAGGGCGTATAAATATCGTGTATGACCTCCACCAGTAATCTTGCCATACACATAGTACGGAACACTGTCCTCAACCTTGTCCTTCAACCTGAGTGGCACGGTATGTTTGGAAACAAAATCGCTCGTTCCACCTGAATAACTAGCTAGGGAGCCTATGTGACCATTGTAGGGATTGCGGTCGTCATCCAAGAAGAACTCGGCATCCCAGTTGCTCTTGTAACTTGCATATCCAAAAGCGATGTCCAACGGGTCCTCTCTATTTATTGGATGTGGTCCTGCCGACCAGATAGTTCCGTTTTGAGAAATGTCCATTGTAACAAGGTTTGGCCACGTGGCGTTGGACTTGTCGATTATGAGGTCACGATGAGTTGAACCTGTGCCACCCACCTCAGACCGAAGCCCAGTGGAAATTGCCGCCCCACCATCGTTCAATACTGCGTTGCTGGTTCTTATTTCGCCATATTTTCGTTCGGCGATGCGACTGAAACGAAATCCAGTTGATGTTCCTGAGTTTTCCGCCGATTCGAACCACTTTTCTCGCATCTTATCCGTAAAGTATTTCTCACCATTGTATGCTAACCCACCCGGGCGAGTGTCGATTGTACCAAAATACCAAAGGTGTACATCCGAATGTGCAAGCAGGTAACCGCCGTTCGCTAGCTGAAATAGTCCAGAGTTTAATTCTCTATTGTACGCACCATCAATGCTCTCTCCGTTAATTATGAACTGCTGATCGTTTACTCTATACAGGATGTCATTCTGGAAATAGTTGTCAGCGAAAAGAACATTTTCAGTGAGTGAAATGTCTGGGTCATTAAAGATTGCATTCGTAGTCACTGGATGCGGATCAAGAGTTGTGAGTTGATCGACGAACACACCTCTTTCGCCGAGCAGTTTTGCAAGCTCGAGCATGACTGACGCACCTCTACTATGACCGACCAAGTGAATCGGTAGCTCCGCGAGAGGCGTTGACAATCCCGATTGAGGACCGGTCAAGTATCCCACTATCATTTTCGCGACTCTATCAGTAGTTGTATAGTGACGTTGGGGGAAATCACTCTCCACAGCAGAAACGGCCGACCAATTGACTAGAATGACGACATCGGAGCTTGGTGAGAATGCTATTGAGTCAGGCCATGATATCTTCTGAACCTCTAATACATCATTATTGCGGATTATATTTAGCTGGCCATAATAGACCTCGGAATGTGCATTCTGACTATTCCACCACTGCGAGTTGATGGCTCCTTGCGTGGAGTCTATCCATACTACGGATTGAGTATCTCCTGAAAAGTTAAGTATAAACCCATGTGTAATAATCGTTACTCCCGCTGCCTTCGCAACTGGAGCGCAAAACACGCCAAGAAAAGTAGTAACGATCACAATTCTCATAAGCACTTGCCTAAAAATACATGAACGATTTTTCATCCCATAACCTCCCTAAACACTTCAAACTACTTTTGCATTTATTGTTTCTTTGATTCCTGCTAGTTTCATCACTTCCCAAAATCAATTGTAGTTTTTAGCAACTCAACAGCCAGCGCTCCAGCGACGGGCATGAATACTGAGATGGTGAAGTTACCAAGAACTCTTGTATTCAAGGGCCAAACCGGCATACTTGAGGCAATCCGGTGTAGCCGTTCAAGACTTTCTATTTTCTGCGCGTCTTCCAATTGAATTCCGAGTGTTGGCAAGCCTTCGGCTACGCGCAAGTACGTCGTCTGGAATTCATCATTCAGGACACCCAATACATTGAGTTTCTCTTTTTTCATCGCGTCATGCGCGTAGGAAAGTGGAACGAAAAAGACATACGTAGAAAATATCGTGTATCCAAGAATTGACCCGAGGAAGACTGGATTCTCAAACGGTTGAGTTCCCATTACCCCGATAATCAGGACATGTAGCCCAATCAAGCTAACAAAGTAATTGATACTCAACGAGATTTTGCCGAGATGCGCAATCCCACCACATCCATCAGGATGCAGTGGTTGAATCCGTAACGAATGAGAGAGAATGGACTTTATTCCTTGAACCACAACCGCTGATTTGAATACGATTACAAACAGGACAAAGTAATTCACGGTCGCAAATAATCGAAACCACCACGCTGGAAAACCTGCGCTTAACTCGTTCCAGGCATCATGTTTGGAAATGAAGAACACTGTATTTAGACCAACAGCGAGTATCAGTGCCACAATTACATGCCATGGTTGATTAATTTTCCTGTTGAAAGCGCTTATGAATTCATTTGCGGTCTCCGGCTCTTCAAACGCAACCGAGCCCGATTCGACAAGCCATGTGAATCCCATCTTGACTGTATTATAGAAGTTGAAAATGAGATAGACTGCGATTGGCACGATAATACCGAAGTCTAGTATCGCGACCCAATCTTCCGATAGTTCAACGTATTCATTCTGTAACGGTATTACTGAATGGCTCATATACGCCAACGTGACGGTTACTCCGCAAGTCAATGCCACATATTCAATTATGGCGACAAACGGATTGTCTCCGGAAACAAACCTTAAAGCCCGAAAGACGAAATCATTGTGCTCTGGTATAAACTTTGGAGTGGCTTTCATGATCATTCTCAAGTGGTGAACTAAATCTCCAAAGAGGAATAGCGTCAATTCCGCTGAATTGTAGAAAAAGTTATGGTACTATAAAGCACAGACACAGGCACCATGTCCCTATTTATGGGTCAAGGCAACTCCCTCCATGCCACTATTCCGATTTCTCAAGAAAAACCGAAAAAAATATCCCTAACCTAAATGTTACGGTTTCTGGCTGCCATAGCAGTCGAATAGCTGACTCAATAAGCAACAATAGCAAGAGGCTGTCAAGCTAGTGGGGTGGGACTTTTGGAGGGCGTACCCTGCTCGCTGAGTAGGGTACGTGTAGTAGACAACGCGCAGAAAGCGTTCAGGACAGAAATCTGCCTATCTGGGAACTGAACCAAATCCTATAAATTCAACCAATTCCCGAGTTTTCTGTCGAAAATCGGAGCCCAAAAAGATTCCAAGGCTGTCAGTAGCGGTCCGCTTAATGATACACCCCTCCAAATTTGCCATAAAGCTAAACGGTTTAACGTATGTGGCGCTTATGGTTTGCCCTTCTAGAACATAGTTCGAAGCTATGGTATCTAAGGATACGAGCCTTATCTGTGGCATTTGAACGTAAGTATATGGAGAACATTCGATTAGAGAGTTCGAGGATTTTGCAGCCATCTTCAAAATAATTTAGATTGAACCTCCCCCGCTTTAGTGGACACATCGAGGAGATAGGTTAACTATCAGTTCGGGACGTGGCTTGAGAAAGTCTGTGTGCAGACGCTCTTTATTGAGCCGGGTTGTCCTTGGGAGAACGGCTATATCGAATCGTTCAATGGTAAACTTAGAGATGAGCTACTCAACGGAGAAATCCTCTACACACTCAAAGAAGCGCAAACACTGATTTAACGCTGGAGGGTTCTCTTCAACACCAAGTGCCCACACAGTTTACTGGGATATCAAACTCCGGCGGAGTTCGTTGCAAGCTCTAAAGCCCGGACGGAAATAGTCACTTGAAACAAAACCAACGCAAAACTCTCATTCAAACCTGTCCAAAGATGGGGAGCGCCTCAGAAATGGCGAGACTAACTTAGCAAATGGCACAACTAATGGGGGTTAGTCACAAAACTCAATTTCACTCTTACGCTTGATTTTCAGTTTGGCCATTCTTGAAGTGAGCGTCGACGGGGGAATGCCAAGACGACTTGCAGCTCCATCTATTCCAGAAATCTTACCCCCCGCCTCGCGCAATACATCCACTATCATTTTGCGCTCAAACTTTGTGAGCTCAGAATATGTTTCGATAGTAAGCTCAGAAATGTTTGTCTCGGAATCTGTCTGAAAACTGTCATCTTGCACAGCGCTCACAATGCCTGGTATGTCCAGTTGAAATCTTTGACCCTGTGAGACAATGACAGCCCGCTCAATAATATTTTGTAACTCGCGAACATTTCCTGGCCACACATACTCTTTTAGCCCTTGGATATGTTTCTTCCTGAGTTGTGTTGGCTCGACTCCTATTTTCTGACAGGCAAGGTTTAGAAAATGCTGCGCTAGAGGTGGAATGTCAGCTGTCCTGAGACGAAGTGGAATTGTTTCTATCGGAAATACACTCAGGCGATAGTACAAGTCCTCACGAAACCGTCCTTCAGCAACTTCTCTCTTGAGGTCACGATTTGTCGCTGCTATGATTCGGATGTCTACTTCTCTGGAACGCTCTTCACCGATTCGCTCAAAGACTCCCTCTTGTAGCGCGCGCAAAAGCTTACTCTGTAGTTCCATCGGTATCTCGCCAATCTCGTCCAGAAACAAAGTTCCGCCATCGGCCAGCTCGAATCTGCCACGCCGATCTCTTACAGCGCCAGAAAATGCGCCTTTGACATGACCAAAGAATTCACTTTCGAATAGTTCTCTAGGTACAGAGGCACAGTTGACCTTGATAAGGGGCCTGTCGCTGCGCGAGCTTTGGTCGTGAATTCGTCTGGCTACCAATTCCTTACCAGTGCCTGATTCACCTTGTATCAAGACTGTAGTGTCAGTAGGCGCCACAAGTTCGACTTGTCGCAATGTCTTTTGCAGCGCATGGCTGGCGCCTACAAAATCTCCCGGCACAGTTGCTGAATTAATTTCCTCTCGCAAGTATTCGTTTTCTAATTCGAGTTGTAGACGCAAGCTCTCAATTTCTTCAAATGCTCTAGCATTAGCGATTGCAGCGGCTGAATTATCGGCGAAGGTGCGCAAGAGAGAGAGGTCTGTGCCATCTAATTTTGTCCGGCTAAAGATTGCGATGACGCCAAAGATTTGTCCACGGAACATCAACGGTTGACCAGCGAAGCTGGAAATCTTTTCGTCTCTGACCCATCGAGTGTCACGCGCCCAGTCGGCCGAATGTCCAACTATCTGAAGAAGCGCTGGCTCTCCTGTCTTACCAATTCGTCCCACCTTCCGTGCCCCCAATGGAAAGCGTCTGTGGCTACCTTCCAGAGTGTTCCATCTCAGTTCTTTGTCTTTCAAAGAAAAACCATCGCTGGCCGCCAAATGCAAACAAGATGTCTGGTCAGGACACTCCGATTTCATTTTGCAATTCTGGCAGATGTCTCCAGGGTGAATGAGCCAGATTCGCGCCAAGACAATACCCGCCTGCTCGGCCAATCCCTCGACAATTTGTCCAAGCGCCTTTTCAAGAGAGCGCTCGTTGGCTATTGCGCCTGATAGTCGCTGTAATTCTCTGGCATCCATACACGAAATAATACTCGAAATATCGCGAATTGTCAACGAATATTAACGTATTAGCGAAATATCGCAAGTTGCGGGTCGGCATTGCTGACCAGCTAATCCAATGCGGTAAAACATCTTATATGCTCAAATCTGCGTTGGCATGCTATTTGACATACTTGAACTCAGAAGGCGAGTAGAAAAAAAGAAAGACATAAACATAGAATGAAAAGAACAAATCAAAAACTACAAGGAGAGAGCCAAATGGAAGAATCAAGTGGCATCACTTTAGAGAGTTAACAGTTAATCAAGCAAAAAAACTAGAAAAGAGTTAGATACAATGAACAGCCTGAATGTCTTAACAACAGAAAACGCCTCATCAGAATCAGTAGAAATTTTTGAGGCCCTAAAGAATAAGTTTGGCTCCCTACCAAATATCTATGCAGTGGCTGGCAATTCACCGATTGCCCTTAAGGCGCTTTTGGATTTTGCTGACACACTAAGCTCGGGAGAGTTTTCCGCTAGTGAGATTGAAGCGATAGCTCTTGTTGTCGCCGAAGAGAATGGTTGCAATTACTGTTTGGCGGCTCACACAACAGTCGGCAAAATGGCTGGCCTTAGCGAAGATGAAACTCTTGCCATAAGATCTGGAAAGAGTTCAGATACGAAGTTGAACGCTTTGGTTGCTCTAGCGAAAGAAGTTGTTGTCAGCGATGGTTGGCCGAACAAAGAATTGGTGGAACAATTCTTCACCGCTGGCTATAACAAAGCCGCTCTCGTCGAGCTTATTGGCTTTGTGGCGGCAAACATTTTCAGAAACTATCTGAATCATATCGCCGACACCCCAGTCGATTTCCCAGAGACGCGTCCACTGGAAGAAAAGGCAGTTGCCTAGCTTCCACGAAAGACAAGACAGATTCATAATACTAAACAATAATTGGAATAAGAGATAATCATGAAAAAGCACACAAGTACGTTCAAGAAGCTAAGCGCAGCATTGGCGATATTGATGTTTGCCGTCATAGCGGTGAATACCACACAAGCACAATTGCCGAACCCAGGTATGACAATTGACCCAGCCCGCACTGCCTTGGTCATTACCGACCCGCAGAATGATTTCCTCAGCCCTGATGGTGTGGCCTGGGGTGTTGTTGGCAAGAATGTCGAGGCCAACAATACAGTTGAGAACATCGAACGGCTCTTCAAAGCTGCCAAGAGTCAGGGGATGCCGGTTTTTGTTTCACCGCATTACTACTATCCAACCGATCATGGCTGGAAGTTCGAAGGCGCTCTTGAAGCTTTGATGCACAAAATCGGCATGTTCGACCGGACAGGCGCTCTTGATGTCAAATCCTTTAACGGCTCAGGAGCCGATTGGCTGGCGAGTTACAAAAAGTACATTGAAGATGGCGAAACAATCATTGTCAGTCCGCACAAAGTCTATGGCCCAGAGTCTAATGACTTGGTCTTACAGCTTCGCAAGCGTGGCATCGACAAAATCATTCTTGCAGGAATGTCCGCCAACCTATGCACAGAGTCACATATGCGCGAATTACTGGAGCAGGGATTCGAAGTTGCAGTGGTTAGCAATGCCACAGCCGCAGCGGTGATTCCCGATGGTGACGGTTACGCCGCTGCATTGACAAACTTTCGCTTTATTGCCAACACAGTTTGGACAACGACTGAAGCAGTTGAAAAGATTGAAACCTCACCAGAGCTAAGTCAGGTGCGTCACCGTACAATTGAGATCGATGGACTAAACATTTTCTATCGCGAAGCGGGATCACGTCAGAATCCAACAATCCTTCTCTTGCACGGTTTCCCGACATCGTCACACATGTTCCGCAACCTGATTCCCCAGTTGGCAAAGAGTTATCATGTAGTCGCTCCTGACTATCCAGGATTCGGCAACAGTTCAATGCCTCTGGTTGGTAAATTCGATTACACCTTCGACAAGCTAGCTGATATAGTTGATGAGTTCACACAGAAACTAGATATTAACACTTACAGTCTCTATGTGATGGACTACGGCGCTCCAGTGGGATTTAGACTAGCTGTCAAATATCCTGAGAAGATTCAATCAATAATAGTCCAAAACGGCAATGCCTATGATGAGGGTTTGCTTGAGTTTTGGGATCCAATCAAAAAGTACTGGGACGAGAGAAGCGCCAAGAATGCAGAGCCACTTCGTGGACTCTTTACTCTGGATGCCACCAAATGGCAGTATCTAACTGGTGTCCGCAATCCAGAGAGCATCAGCCCAGAGACATGGGAGCATGTCCAACCGCGTCTTGACCGAGATGGAAATAATGAAATCCAGCTGGCGTTGTTCTACGACTACGGCAGCAACCCGCCGCTCTATAAGAAATGGCAAAAATACTTCCGTAAGCACAATCCAGCGATGCTAATTGTTTGGGGCAAAGGCGATCCAATCTTCCCAGCCGAAGGCGCCTATCCCTACAAGAAGGACGTCAAGGACTTGGAATTCCATATCCTCAACACAGGACACTTCGCGCTCGAAGAAGATGGCGATGTCATAGCCGAACTCATGCTTTCCTTCTTGGATCGCAAAGTAAAAGCCGTTAGCGCAAAAACGAATTATTCACTCAAGTAGAGCTGGAAGAATACGGGCTGCCCAATACTGTCGCAACACGGCACATTGGGCAGCTCGTTTGGCGCGACTGTCTTAACAATGAAAGGAGAACAGAAGATGAATAGCAAAATAACCAAAAACAAAATAGTTCCGCCCTTTACTCTTGAAACCGCGACAGCAAAAGTACAATATGCACAGGACGCTTGGAACAGTTGCAACCCAGAACTTGTCGCTACTGGCTACTGTGAGAACTCTCAATGGCGCAACAGAGAAAAGTTTTTTGTGGGACGAGCAGCAATAATTGAGTTTCTCAAAAGGAAATGGGCCAAAGAACTTGACTACAAACTAATGAAAGAGCTTTGGGCATTTACCGATTATAGGATTTCAGTGCGCTTTGAATATGAGTGGCGCCAGGCAGACACTGGACAATGGTACCGTACACACGGCAACGAGCATTGGGAGTTCAATAAAAACGGACTGATGCAACGCCGTGACATGAGCGCCAACGACATTACAATCAATGAAAACGAACGCAGATACTAACAGCAGAACTAACGACAGAAAGAAACTCAAACATGGACACACTAACAGCCATCACATCTCGCCGGGCAGTCAAACACTTTGATTCGACACATAACTTTACGCAGCAGGAAACAGAACAGTTACTCGGCCTAGCCATCCAATCTCCGACAGCATTCAATATCCAAAACTGGAGAGTAGTCAACGTAACCGATCCAGAGCTAAGAAAACAGATCAGAGCCGCTGCGTGGGACCAATCTCAAGTAACTGATGCGTCGCTACTGCTAATTCTCTGCGCCGATTTGAAGGCCTGGGAGAAAGAGCCAAGCCGCTATTGGCAAAATGCTCCCCAAGAAGTCAATGACTTCATGCTACTAGCGATAAACCAATACTACTCCGGAAGAGAGCAAGTCCAACGTGATGAAGCCATGCGCTCTTGCGGAATCGCCGCGCAGACGTTAATGTTAGCGGCAAAGGCGATGGGCTATGATTCTTGCCCGATGGATGGTTTTGATTATGACGCGGTCGGTAAGATGATAAGTCTACCAGACGATCATGTCATTGCCATGTTTGTCGTGGTTGGCAAAGGCACGAAGGACGCTTGGTCAAGACCAGGCCAATTGGCTCTTGGAGAAATTGTAATAGATAACAAGTACTAATACGATGGCGTGACAGAGCGCTCGAAAGAGGAAGTCATGACAATGCAGACGCATGATCATAACGCGGAGTAGAAAATCTCAAAGCGTGAACAATTTACACTAGCCGCTAGCGCTACAGTGCACTGTTTACTTGGCTGTGGTATCGGTGAGGTAGTGGGAGTCATTATCGGGACCGCTTTGGCTTTGTCCAATGTACAGACAATCGTCTTGGCGGTGTCACTTGGTTTTGTCTTTGGGCTTGGACTTGGTTTGATTCCTTTACTCAAGGGCAATTACAATGTTAAGGAAGCGTTTCGTCAGGTTATGATTACCGAAGGGTTGAGCATACTTGTGATGGAGACATTTGAAGTCTTAATCGAGATTTATACTCCTAGCGTGATGGGGGCTGGACTTACGAGTTGGTTGTTTTGGGGTGGAATGACGCTGGCGCTAATAGTTGGCTTCATAGCAGCTTTTCCCGTCAATTATGTTTTGGTCGGTCGCGGCATCAGGCATATACATTAGGAAAACCGGAGGAGAACAATGACAGACAAGAAACCATCAAGTGATGTTGCTTTCAGTCCCGCTGTAGAAGCAGTTCAGGAACGCTTTGGTTCGCGCGCATCATATGCGCGCATGGAAGCAAAAGGCGGATTCACTGTTGAAATCACAGAAGACCTAAAGGCCTTCATAAGTGAACGCGACTCGTTCTATCTTTCAACAGCCAGCGCCGATGGACAACCCTATATTCAACATCGCGGCGGCCCGAAGGGCTTTCTAACTGTACTTGATGTACACACCTTGGCCTTTGGTGATTTCAAAGGTAATCGACAATATATCTCAGTCGGGAACCTCACAGAAAACAACAAAGTCTGTTTGTTCTTAATGGATTATATAAATCGCAAAAGAGTCAAAATTTGGGGTACAGCAAGAGTCATTGAAGACGATGCAGAACTGTTGGAAAAAGTGACCAGTACCGGCTACAAGGGCAAGCCCGAATGTGTCTTTGTTATCGATGTGGCAGTTTGGGATGTGAATTGCCCGCAACATATTACACCAAGGTATACCAAAACTGAGATTGAAGATCTCGATATTTGTAACGGCTGCGCGCCAGAATAGTCTGTGTGTCGACAAAATATCAAAGGAACATGGACATACAAAAAACTGTAGTTTATATGGAAGGAACAGCATATCATTGGCGAGTTGAATGTCGATCCGAATTTACTTAGAGAGATTTATGTAGAGGCAAACATATGAAGAAAATTTCATGAAGAAGTCTAAGAAACACGGAATTATCAATAAGGGCATGTCCTTAGTCGCAGATGTGCAGCCAGGCGAGATGAAAATGGCTGCGCTTATGACTTTGACTATCTTTCTCATCCTCGCGTCCTATTTGACAGCCAAGGTTGTCCGCGAACCACTTATTCTGGCCAGTGGTGGAGCTGAGCTCAAGAGCTATGCTTCTGCATTTCAGGTTGGCTTGCTACTTATAATAGTACATCTTTATACAAAATGTGTTTGTACATTCAATCGCCGTAAACTGATCAACTCAGTGACGCTGTTTTTTGCGGCTTGCTTGGTTGTTTTTTGGGGAATCCTGACTTTTCTCGGTCCGATGAACGGAATTATTTATTACCTCTGGACTGGAATTTTCAGCTTAGTGATTATTGCGCAATTCTGGTCATTTGCTAATGATGTCTACAATCCTGAACAGGGCAAGAGAATATTCGTCTTTTTGGCTTTTGGAGCTTCAGCTGGTGGTGTTTTTGGTCCCATGTTAGTCGGCCAAATTTTGGAACTCGTTGGGCTGTACAACCTCTTGCTGGTTTCCGCTAGTATGTTACTAATAAGCTTGGCTTTGATGAATTACATAGAATCGCGCATCTACCTAGATGAGAGTCATTGCCAATCAACTGCTGGTGAGGAAAAAGGACAAAAAGTTATTAGCCATAAGGGTCCACTAACGATAGTTATGCAAAGTCGCTATTTGCTCCTGATAGCGCTTTTGGCGTTAGTTTCTAATTGGGTCAACTCCACAGGAGAATACATCCTAGGCAGAACTGTGGGAGAAACTGCCACACAGATGTTTGCAGGTTTAGAAAATGCGACCGAACTTAAGCATGATTATATCGGAGGGTTCTATGCGGACTTCTATAGTATTGTTGGATTTTTGGGTCTAGCAATACAATTACTCCTTGTCTCTCGTATAGTAAAATACTTGGGTATTCGCGTTGCGCTGATGGTATTGCCCATCATTGCTCTGGGTGGCTATGCCACCATGGCTCTTATCCCTGCTCTAGGATTCATACGCTGGGCAAAGACCGCTGAAAACTCAACCGACTATTCGCTCAATAGCACTGTTAGACAGATATTATTCTTACCGACAACGCGTGAAGAAAAATACAAAGCCAAAGTAGCCATCGACACGCTCTTCGTGCGCGCTGGAGACTTGTTGTCAGCGGGCTTAGTCTTCGTTGGCGCCGAACTTCTTGCGTTTTCAGTTAGTCAATTTGCTATGGTATCAATCGCGCTAGTCTTGTTCTGGCTCTTACTGGCGTTCCTAATTGGCAAGGAGAATCAAAAGCTAGTCAGCTCAGCGCCTATCGAGACATCCAAACAACCAGAGCTCACATAGCTCCTCACTCAAAAATGAAAATCCTCTTAGGCACATTCCTTACGCTTCTGATTTTGGTGTTGATGACGGGCTCGTCACTCTCCAATGACACGACAAGAGTGGTGACAGCAGACTTTGATACGACTCGCGTCCGCGATGTTAAGCCAGTCAAGAAGAGCGTCAGTGAAACTCTGGCGGATATCCCAGGCGAATTACTTAAACTTCCGATTTACACATTCGAATTCGTCACCAAACAAGTTGTGATGAACCCGCCGTTGACAAGTGTTCTGCCACTATTCCAAAAACGAGGCGAGCGGACAGTTGCAGTTCCAATGATTGGATATAGCACACGCGCTGGCTTGAAACTTGGCTTTGCAATCAATATTCTCAACAGCAGGTCCACAGGAGTTCGTCTCAGATTCAAATCATACTACTCAACCAATGAGTATCAACTCTATCGCCTGAGATTCGGGCTTCCACAATTCTTTTCAACCAATATCGGTTTGAACATCAGCGCCCAGTACAAAAAAGAAACACGTCAGAGCTTATATGGTATAGGCATGACCAGCGCCAGAAGCTCCGAAGTCAATCTGACTCGCGAGGACATTGTCCTTGAAGCTCGTCTGCCTGTAGAGGTAACGAAGTCTCTACGGTTTAGTCTCTATTCTAGAGGCCAAACAACGAATGTATTCGATGGTACAGACCCAGATATCGAGGGGAGCTTAGTAGTTATTGCCGATGACACTAGGTTAAACCTAATGCCAGGGCAATTGGATGCCTTACGTCACATTGACTTTGGATTGGAGCTTGAGTTTGACAGCCGTGACCACGAGGGTAGGCCGACCAGTGGTAGTCATTTGCTTGGAAACTTCGAACATCTCTCGGGTGTCGGAAGATCCGAGGGTAGAGATTTTGACGCTTTCAATATCGACTTAAGTCACTATATACATCTTTGGCGGAAACGAACTCTGGCAATTCGCGCCAATTACAAACGCATCGACGCCACAGGCGCTACCAGTGAAAACCCTCAGGCGACACCCTATTACTTGCTGAATCGTCTCGGTGGATTAGAAGCCCTTCGTGGCTACACTTCAGGTCGATTTGTCGATAATGACGCAGTGCATGTTTCAGTAGAGTACCGCTATCCAATCTATACCAACGTTGCGGCATTTGTTTCCTTAGATGAAGGGCGAGTCTATCGGGCTGTTACACGAGAGCCCGTTTTTGATAACTGGCGCAATTCAATTGGGTTTGGACTTCGCATTTTCAATAGCCAAAAGGCGCTGGCGGTGGTTCAAATTGCGCGCAGTGACGAATCAACCCGAATCTATTTTGATATTGGGGCGACATGGTAGAGCTCACATTTCCAAAACCAAAGAGGAAGGAGTTCGTCCATGTCCTATTGCTAGCAACATGGCTAGTGGTCTCCTGCTCAGCCCCTCCAAACTTAGGCAAAGAGCAACCCGTGTGGCGTGACAACGACAATCAGCCCATCGCAGAACCAGAATTTAGTGAGCCCTCGTTAATCTGGCTGGCATTCAAACGCACTGGACCAGATCAAGTTAAGGAACTGCTCGATTTGGATAGAAATTTTCGTAAGCTAACTGGTCACCCGACCCAAGCAAAAAATACAAATAGCTACGACGAGGTCCCCAACTCCAGTTGGTTCACGAACCGGCATGGATATTTAGCCACACGCCTGACTCCAGAAGAAATCAAAACAGGTAGGACAATAACTCCGGGACCTGACGCTACGAAACAATGGAAAGTCTTTAGACCGAAACTCGGAGGAGCCACACCAGGTTTTTGGATAGAAGATGCTCGCGGTGATCAATACTTGATAAAATTCGATCCTGCTGGACATCCGGAGATGGCCACCGCTGCTGCTGCAATGGGCTCCAGATATTTTTACGCAAGTGGATATAACGTTCCACAAGAGTCAATCGTTTATTGGAAGCCAGAGATTCTACGAATCAAGGAAGGGGCCACAGTCAAACTGCCTGATGGAACAAAACGGATTCTAACTATGCATGACATTGATTCAATGCTAGCGCTTGTGCATCACGAACCCGATGGAACCATCCGCTCATTAGCGTCATTGAACATAGGCAATGTCAAAGGCCCATTTCTCTATGATGGTGTCGACAAAAACGACGTCAACGACTGGTGTCCGCATCAACATCGCCGTGAACTGCGTGCCTTGCGAGTTATTGGATCACTGGTTAATCACTACGACTTGAAAGATAACAACACCATGAACGTCTATCTTGGCGAGTCAGGGCAAGGTTATTTGAAACACTACCTGATGGATTTTGGATCGACATTTGGCGCTGATGGACGCGCAGCCAAACCTCCGAACAAGGGTTATGCCAATATGTTTGACTTGCGAGATGTTTTGGTGAATATCGCAACACTTGGTCTGAAAGCCTGGGCCTGGGAAAACGCGCGGAATTACTCCTATCCCTCTATTGGTTACTTTGAATCTGAAATCTTCGAACCACACAAGTTTGATCCCATAATTCCCAACCCTGCTTTTGAACAAATGACTAGTCAGGATGCTTATTGGGGCGCTAAAACAGTCATGGCATTCAAAGACGAGGATCTTCGGGCTTTAGTTGATGCTGGCAAGTTTTCAAATCCCAAGGCTGCCGCGTACTTGCTAAAGACCCTAAAGGAGCGTCAAGTCAAAATCGGCAGACATTGGTTTTCAAAAGTCAATCCAATTGACTACCCACGCATTGTAGCAACCGATACTAATGTCCTCATCAATTTCGATGACCTCTGGATAAGCTCAGGGCTTGGTGTCAAAGCAACACATGAGTTTTCCGTGAGTTTCAACGGCGACAAAATCATCGAACTTAGAGCGACAAGTGGTGATGCAATTTCTTTCGATAAGAGTGATTTACAGGTGATGCGCCAGGTGATAAGTAATTGCGGAGCCAAAGAGAGCTGTCGTCTCTTCGAAATATCAGTCTATTCAACACGCGACAGTCGCTACTGGAAAATGCCCACCGAATTCGAACTTCTGCTAGAAGACTCCAGTTCGAAAACTCGCATTGTGAGTATCAGGCGCCCAAGTTGAAGATTAGTGCGTGGCCACTTGAAATCTATATCGGCAAACTGATTCGAAACAAAATCGGTGGACTTAAGTTCTGATTACCGTTTTGCGACGAATTTGATTTCTTACTGAAATTAAAAAACAATTCAGAAACTAAAATTCCAGCAAGCGCCCCAACCAAAACATCACTCGGGTGATGCTTATAGGCATGAACACGGCTCAGCCCGACAAATGCTGCCCAGCCATAAAGCGTTCCAGATGAAACCCATCTCCAACTTCGATACTCCGAATTCGTCATTCGTCTGCGCATAGTTTCTCTAACTCGCAAATTCAAAAAACCCGCGGAAAAGAATGCGCCCGATGTATGTCCCGAGAAGAAAGATTGCTGGAGGTACGAACGTGTGAACACTGCTTCGGCGTTAACGTCATCGTCAAGCACATGCCGCAAGGGGCGGTCACGCGCAAAGATCCCCTTGGTTATGTCAGTTATGCCTTTGGTGGCCATTGCTCCTGATACAAAAAGAAAAATGTCTTCTGAAAAGTCCTTGCCACGACTGTCTCTAGGGTAGCCAAGATTGATAGCTGAAAGAGCTACCCCGCTGAATAGTGGTGTGACAAATGCGCCGAATTCCGTATCAATAAAATTACTTTTCTTGTGCAGCTCATAATCGCCGCCCAGCCAGCGTTGAAAACTCTGCTCAAAAGGGAGGTGGCCTCTGATGACCGGCGCTTTGTCTGTGGGAATCCTCTTGATTCTTGACCCTATCAGACTAATGCCAGCAGTCCCAGCCCCGACTGCGGCGACCTCGGACCCAGACAGATAGTCTTCAGCCCTCAGTTGACAGACACCAGCAAGTACGAATGTAATGGCTATTATGACCCTAAGCATGGCCTTTTCAAAGCGCTTCTTCAGTTTTGTAATCTCAAGCTCAATTTCATTTTGCTTGGTTAGGCCGCATTGCAGCGCGACAAATTCTGTTTGCATGTCCAAGGCTAACTAGGGCATCTTGTTGTCGGAAGTTAAGTTACATGTTTCTGAATTGCAACGGTTCTTTGGCACGAGCCATTTTTTCGCATTTCTGACGAATCAGATTGGAATTCACTCTCTGAAAAACAGCTTTCTTCCTCATTCAACCAGCCAAGATACTAACTCTTGAACTGGATCAGAAATTGGGGGGCAGTATATCTCCTACGCAGACAGGTAGGATCAAACTTGTACATCGAATGCGTTCTTTATAGTGCACTTTGCGCGGTTTCGTCTAGAATTTATAACCTCGAGGATTACGACAGTGAGCAATCTCAAGCCAGCCGGGAAAGTCTTTTTTGCAATACTCTTGGTCAGTGTTCTCTTTGTTGCCAAGAAATGTAACGACGTCTTGGACGGTAATTCATGGTCGAAGAGAATCGAGCTGTCCACATGTTCGGAGCCTATCTATTTGAACAAAATGGTCTGGGGAATAACCACGACTAATCAGCGTATTACAATTTCTCATTCCGGCAGTTCTCCCTCGATTCATCCTGACACTACATCGAACTATTCATTCAGAGAAGATATGCCTTTTTACTACCGAATCGAAGGTGACACTCTACTTGTAATCTATACTCCTATTCTGTCCTCTGTTCCCCCCGAGTTTGAATGCTCAGACTATATACAGCAAGTCAAAATCACAATGCAAACGTCCGCCAAGTTGTTTCGAGAGTTAGAGTCACTAGGTGTGACTGAGATCGAATGAAGCTCTAGTTCCATAGACGCTGCCAGGATACACAGTACAATGAATATGGCCCATTTGTTGTGAATTACTGGTTAAAAAATACAGCTTAGCGAAATGTGAAGGTCTCCATCAGGACGTATCGATGGGAGTGTAATGAGCATCCTGTCAGAAGCACGATAATGGACGTGGGAGACCGCGTGACGAATCTCTCGCCGCAGTCCACCGATGTTTCGCTACAATCTGACGGATCATCTTGAAACTGTCGTTACTCAGGCGATGAACACTGGTGACTTGAGGAACAAGTATCAGTATTTGCCCTACGGTGAGTTACATAGATCTTTCATCTATGATGAAAACCAGTTCGGCTGCACTATTCAAGAAGCTGAAACCGAACTCTCAACCGTAGTGATTTACCACCACGGCGCCCGGTACCATGATGTATTTGTAGCGAGTATCAAACCAACATGCAGGGATATTCAAGTCTTTTCTAATCTCCTTCTAACCGCGAACTTCGCTCAACTCAATGAAACTCCTACCAACTGCAAGTTACTTCAACCTTCTAACACTAGTTATTACAATCGATAAGATGCACTTGGTTACTGTTCAACGAGATACGCAAACTGTGAGGGTCGAATCTCTGTCTCTCCGCCACTAGAATCTCCTTCCTTGCCCACCTGCCAATTCGAGATTCAGAGAATCTCTAAAACCTCCGGCATCCAAAAAGTTGCGAAATTCGTATACCCAACCCCGCCATTAATTTACTATTTCACAACGATTTAACTGCCTGCGGCCGCCACGGGATTCGGCTCGCGGACATTTACAGTCCGCTGGCCTCGATTCCTTGACTTACAATCCAATATAGAGTTTGGGTCAACTCGGATTTCCTCATGTGCGCGAGCTTTACTTTCTATATGTTTACTGCAGAGAGTAGGTTACGCGTGAGGTATCGAAACAGGTATTATTCATTGTCTTGCTCTGAGCTTACATCGCGCTTCCAAATGAAACTCTTCTTCACAAAAAGAAACTTTATTTGAATTCTCAGACGGTCGTCATCGATGAGAGTCAATGTCGGAGAGACCGTTTTCCCTTTTCGGTGTGCGTAAAACTCCCCATCGCGCCAACTATCCTTCCCATCAAACTTGTAATCTTTCAGTGCTTCAAGCCCCAGTAGTGGTCGGCTTCTCAGTTCCTTTTTCTTGTTTTTCTCATCTCTGCGGATCTCTTCTGTTTTGCCCCTGCCTTCCGATGGCTCTATCCAGACTATTGTTCCACAGTACATTTCGCCACACTTGTATATTTCGATCTTTTCGACCGTCTCTCCGCCTTCTTCAATAAGCCATATACCAACTATGTCATCAGGTTTTGTTTCGCTGGCGTTAACCGTGGAAAACAGTAACAGTATGCCCAGGAGTAACCCAAACGCTCTGATTATCATGCTCCGGCTTACCTGACCGCTCGTATCACTATGCCTACTCATGTTGGCGTTGAAACCCATTACATTATCGTCGCTTGCCACCGTAATAGTTGATCCCCCGGTATTTTCATTCATTATTGTCCCACCTGTCCTAAGCGTTGTGTACGAAGTTTAGATAGCTTTATGATCACATCATCAAAGCTGTCATAGAGTACGGGTATTACTATCATTGTTAGTAATGTAGAAGCTGTCATACCGCCGATAACCGCAATAGCTAATGGTGAAAACCTCTCAGCTCCCAGAGCCCACTCCAGCGCCAGTGGAATCATTCCGACAATTGTAGATAGGGAGGTCATCATGATTGGTCTAAACCTCATATTGACAGATTCAACAATTGCTTCTCGCTTTGCTTTTCCTTCAGCACGCTGTTGATTGATCACATCAATGAGTATAATTGAATTATTTACTAGAATACCTATCAGCAAAATAAATCCTAACAGCACTGGCATCGAAATAGATTTGTCACCTAGCCAAAGAGCTATACCGACTCCAATTAGACTCAAGGGGATACTCATCAGAACGGTGATAGGATGCACGAAAGACTTGAACTGCGCGACAAGCAACAGATATACACCTACAAACGCGATCAGCAAGGCAAACATCAGCTCACCGCGTGACTCAGCCATATCCTTGTCCTCGCCGAGCAGCTCCACCGTGTAGCCTTCAGGTATTGTCAGGCCATCCAAAGCTTGCAGAACATCGGCGACCACAAAGTTCAGTGGTCGACCCTGGTGGAGCGCAAGAATATCCAATGTAGGTTGAAGATTTTCTCTGGTTACTAGGCCTTGAACAAGTTCTTCTTTCTTATCGATAATGGCCCCCAAAGGAAATGCCTGCCCATCAACTTGTGACACCGCGCGAACCGTGAAAATATCTTTTTCGGATAGCCGGAATTGTTTGCCATAACGAACCCGAATTGGGGTGTCGTCACCAAGCGGATTCCGAAGTGTACCTGCGCTTATACCATCCAGCGAAAAGGACAATTCTTTTGCTACAGACGCAGGTGTAAAACCGACCGCCAGCGCTCGGTCACTATCTAGCGATAATAAATGAGTCGTCTGATCGCGTCGCCAACTGCGATATGGATTAGTTACTGATTCGATTGGCTTGATTGCATTGAGTGTCACATCACCCAAGTGATTTAATATCACTGGATCTTCTCCTCGTATGCTAATTACGATGGAGGAGGCTGTCGTGGATTTGGCGGTCGAGCCAGACTCACGAACAACGAGATTCTCTATGCCGTAGACCTTGGAGAACTTGTCTCGAAAACTGTCCTGAATTTCCCAAATTGATCTATCACGTTCATTGCGAGGAGTCAACGTGTAGGTGATGAACCCCTTTGTAGGGCCCTGAACGCCTCCCCCTCCTAAGGAGTGCATGCCTGGTTCAAATCCGATTTGAGTTGACAAGCGAACAACATCCGGATCTTCGAGGATGATTCGTTCCACTTCTTTAAGTACAGACTCTGTTTGGTCAAGTGACGATCCGGAAGTTGTTTCAACTGTCACGAATCCGTTTCCGCTATCCATAATTGGTAGTAATTCGCTACCTTGTATTCGTATTAGCGCCAAACCGACTATAAGAAGAACAACCGCCGAAACGTATACGACCCAACGTTTGCTGAGAGAGAGGTTAAGTAAAGTCAAATAGCTATGCTTTACGGCATCCATCAGCTTGTTCCAGGGAGCGGTAATTTTCTTCGCGATACTCTCCAATTTGCTCGTTTTACTTGATGTCATAGTTGTCAGGATTGGAACTATCACTAGGGCTACTATTAGTGAAGAAAGAAATGCCAGAATCAGAGTACCGGCCAATGGCCCAAATGTCTTACCTATGAAACCATAAAGAAATAACAGTGGAACTAGCACCGCTAGTGTTGTTGCATTACCTGCAATTATTGCAAATTGAATCTCTGAAGATCCCACTCGAGCAGCTTCCTCTGGCGATAGAGCGTCTTCGTTCAAATGACGCGTAATGTTTTCCAAGACTACAACAGAAGCGTCTACAACCATTCCCACAGCCAAAATTATCGCTGTCAATGTCACAAGGTTGAGATCAATATCAAGGAGCTTCATCCCAGCGAAAGTCAGGAGAAATGACATGGGCATCGAAATAGCGACAATGAGTCCCTGTCGAAAACTACCCAGAAATAGAAATATTATCACAGCCGCCAACAATAGAGCCTGACCGACACTTCCTATCATGTTATCAACTACCAATTGGGTAAAGGTCGCCGATTCCTCGGCTTCGCTAAAAGTCATGTAGGGATAACGATCCGATAACTCTGTGAATTTATCCCTGGCCCTAAGAACAACATCAACAGTATTGGCGTCATCTTGTCTGAAAATCTGCACTGCGATAGCGCTCTTGCCATTTACATGGAAGCGAGACTGATCTTCTGTTCCACCATATTTCACTTCAGCAATGTTCTTCAGAAGTATGCGATTGCCACCGGGGAGGACTATGGGGATCTGTGATATATCCTGGATTGTTTGGCTTTCTTCATCCAGGCGAAAAGTGAATTGTCGGTCTCGTGAATCAATCTTACCAGCTGGTATACTGACGTTGTGCTCCATAATAGCAGTTGCTACTACGGCTATCGGAATATCGTACGCATCTAGCTGGTTGCGATTGACAAAAACAGAAACTTCAGGTTTACTACCACCAAAGACATCTACTGCAGCAATTCCCTTGGTTCGTTGCAGTTCCGGAGCTATGACTTCTTCGGCGATTCTCCGCACATCGACCAAGTTGTCACCTTGAATTCCCACAGTGAGCACTGGACGATCTGAAGTAGAGAATTTCAATACCTGAGGCTCTAGGATATTTGGGGGTAATTTATCTCGAATTCGGGATATAGCGTTTTGCACATCCAATGCAGCAATATCTACCTCTACATCATATCTGAACTCAATCTTTACGACGGACATTCCATCTTGGGAGGTAGATGAGACATTTACGACTCCTTCAAGTGAAGAGCATTCTTTCTCAATTGGGTCGGAGACCAAATCGCTGGCATTTTCGGCCGATGCGCCAGGGTAGGCCGTCAATACGTTTACCAAAGGCGGGGCGGTCTCGGGAAATAATTGTATAGGAATCGTAAAATATGAAATCACGCCGAAGAATATTGCCGCAATGGATAGGGCGTAAATAGTGTATTTATTTCTTAGTCCAAACTCAGATATAGTCATATGCGCCAGCCTAGTTCTTTACAGGATAAACTGAATCCCCATCGGATAAATCAGCTACATTGGATATTGCTACTTGGTCAACTCCATTCCAATCGAATTCTGCTGCTATCCATCCAGATTGAGATAAACCAAGTGCAACAGGAGTGCGAACTGCTTTGTTAGCTCTTACTAGGAATATCACCGGTTTGTTATTCTTGTTCAGAACAGCTGTCTCCGGTATGGATAGGACCTGTTCTTTCTGTTCAAGAACAAAGTCAATCGGCAATGTTTCCCCGATGCGCAGTACTTGAGCGATACTAGAAGGAACTGGGATCTTCACCGTGAAGGTACGACCAGCGCCTGTGGTCACTGAGGCAATGCTGGAAACTCTTGAGTCAATACTCTCGGAGCTGTTTATTCTAAAGCTGACCAAATAGCCGATCTCAATCCCTTTTCTTAAATCTTCTTGTACAACTTCAACATGCAACTCTGTCGAATCACTTCCTATCAATAATAGAGCCTGTCCAGGCAATACATGTTGTCCGTCTTCCACATATTTCTTGAGGATCCATCCGCTTAGTTTCGCTTTCTCTTTGGTGTTGTTCAGTCGGGATTGTGCCTCAGATAGTGACGCTCTGGATGTTTCAAAAGCTTTTTGTGATACATCAACTTGCTGTTGTGAAATCGAGCTGGTATTGAGTAGATTCAAGTCTTCTTTGAGATGATTGCTCCAGTACTCGTGTTCAGAGCTTAGCTTATCAACTAAGGCGTTCAATTCAGGTGATGACAACTTTACGAGTAAGTCGCCTTCTTTGAACGTCTGACCTTCCTCAATTGGAGTTGAAACAACAGTGCCTTGTATTTGCGCCATGACAGGTATTTCACTAGTTGCGTGAACTGTGGCGATGTAAGTAAGATGTTCTGAGATATCACGTATTTGCGGATTCTCAATACGAACTGCAATTGGGGCTATTGGCGCTGCAGTTTCCTTGTCACTTGAGCAACCAGATGAAACTTGAAAGACCGCAGTCACAATAACCAATCTCGTAAACGTTCTTAATCCTGAATGTATGTTTAGCTTTGATTTCATCATAGGCCCCCGGCGATTGTTAAAGCTGTTTCATTCGACAATGTTCCTGCTAGCATCTCGTAGCGCAATAGCGCCGACCTTGCTGAAAACAACAATTCATTCTTGTTGAATTGCAACTGAAGCAACTCAAGCTCTTGAACATTCAAATCCCTCAGTGGAATACGACCAGCTTTGTATAGCTCTTCTTGAGCGTTTACGGACACGAGTTTTTCCTCCTCAGCCCGTGTAAGTAGTTTGAAACGTTTGTAATGTGAAACGTAATCATCATGCGCTATCTGTAAGTTCACGTTCTGCTCTAGCCGAGCAAATTTGGCCGCTTGATGTGAGGCGTTCGCCAATGCTCTAGTCTCGTATATCTTACCTATGCGACTACCACCCTGAAAAAGAGGGAGTGATATCTGTATTCCTGCTACCCATTCTCCAATTGGATTCCAGTCGGAGCCTGATCGGTAGGCATATGTACCGAAAGCAGACACTTCAGGCCAGAAGCTACTTTTTGCAATCGATGATGCTACCGATGATTTCTGTTGTCGAGCCAATGCCGCTTCGAGAGCTGGTCCAGTTACGTTTGTATTGACGGCCCCAGAAACAAGGGAGCTTTCCTCGAAGTAGGAGGATGTCAAGCCCGTCGATTCTAATATTAGATTGATAGGTTCAAACTTCCCGACTAACAACCCCAAGCGCAATTGAATTTGATTGTTAGTGACGGACACTGCAATAGAGTCCGATTGGGCATCGGCTAGTGTCGAAGCGACCAAGGCAACATCACCTGGAGGGACTCTACCTTCAGTTTCCATTGCGACAATGTCCCGGTAACGGAGGTTAAGCGCTTCGAGTCGCTTGTTGACCAGCTTGGATTGGGCTTCTACTTGTCTTGCAAATAGGAAGAGTTCGGCTATTTGTTGAATTAGTGATTGCCTAGTGAATTTGTGATTGGCTTTATTCTCTTTCACCGACGCTTTGGCAATATCACGGTTCAACTTGCGTCGCCCACCATCGAAAATCGGCACAGATACGTTTAAGTTTAGGTTGTAGATTGCATCATCAAGCGCAGGAAAAACTCCGATCTCGTGAATCGGTGTAATTATGTTCGGCTCTTGATAAACCGTATACCCTGCTCCCATGCTCAATTGTGGCAATGAACTACCGCTTGCTTGCTTAACTGAAGCTTGAGCGGCCCTTGATTTTGCTTGTGCTGAGAGCAATGTAGGATTTGCTGAAAGAGACAAAGCCAGCGCTTCCCTGAGTGACAAGGATGTATCACCAAAGGACTGCGTTGCGCCTCCAACTACTAAAACAAAAATGATTAGCCCTATTCTCAATTTCATAATATCACCTATGAGGCCTATACTGCTCCCCCCCTATAGAAATCAGTTGGAAAGATTCTTAAATCTCTCGCTAGCATAAGCAGTGTGACAATTCAGACAACTTTGAGTCATTTCTGAATACAAGTTAATGGCTGTCTTGAAATCATTTGTATCCACGGCCTTGGCAACATCATTGGCCGTCATGTGAAACTTCCTGTCCATCTTTATGAATCCCTTGGGAAGAATCGCGAGAATTTTCTTTATCTCCTTTGAGTCAAATTCTTGTTTCAGATTGGTATTCCTTATCTCTATGGCTGTTGCTGATGCCTTTGCAGAGTCTCCCTGCACGATGTATTGCAATAAGTCTCCCATCAGTGTCGAAATAGTTTTCATCTCATGGATAAGCACTGCCTTAACATTCTCAGGAACTTGCAAGCGCTCGTGGCGAACCTGCATACTGTCTGTCTTTTGACTACCTGCGGCAAGAGACGCTAGTGACGCAAACAATACAAATATACTTACGGTGATGTTTTTTTTTGGGGACATGCTTTCTTCCTTTTCGATTGTCTGAAGTAATTATTTATTTGCTCTTTGACTTTTCGTGTTTGGCTATGTTCTGAATTATCGTTGGTAGTAACTGCTCAAATATATCTTTTCTTGCATTAGTTTTTATCCCCAGTCTTAGCTGAATAGCTAAGGATGCTGACATTCCGATAAGTAGCGTAGAGTATTCACCGACTGTTGCGGATGGTATATTGGGGTTCAGTTCTTTGATCGTATCCTCAAGCATTCCTTGGTATTCTTCAAATAGTAGCTTGATATGGTTGGTGAGGTCGAGCTTCTTGGTTGCGGCGATTTCAGCTATAAAGACCATTGGCAAGCCATCTAGTTTGAGAACCGTATTGAGATGATGGGTTACGATTTTTTTCAGTCGTAACGCAGGATCAGCTTCAGAGGCCTCGATCTTGCGAATAGGCGCAAGTAGAACGTTCTTCATGCTATTGATGATGCCAATAAGTAGCTTTGACTTATCAGGGAAATAGCGATATGCAGAAGGCTCCTTTATTCCCACCCTATCTGCAACTTTTCTCATAGTTACCGCCTGCAATCCTCCTTGACGAATCAGGTACATGGTTTCCTTTAGGATCTCTTCTTGGCGGTTACTGGCTTTCCGGTCTTTCTTTATCATTGCTTCTCCTTATGACTAGCTAGTACTTGCTAGCCAAGCTACCATGTATACTACGGTTGTCAACAGTTGTTTCAATAAAAATCTATTATCGTGAACCTGTTCAAAACCAGCGCAGGTCGCTGGAATCAATCACTCCACAGAGGATTTATCTCATGAGTCGGGCGTGCAGAGGTCCATGCGCAACTGGTTGAACCAAAGCGGATTCCGGCACGATGCCTCTATTTGGCTCCCTCGACGCCATGCACCTCTCAGATTTCGCTCTCCAGAGAGAGTCATCTAGATATTCGTGTGTAAGGTTTCTTCATCTCATTAGGTGTGAGTGGAGTATTAGAGTAAAGTTTTGAATATGTGTTGAATGTTCTAGCGTGCGCTGTTGTTCCTGATATCAGCCTGACTCTCTGTTAAGCGGCGATGTTTCCGACTACCCAGTTGATGAACTCGTCACGTAAGGCCCGCCATTTTTGTATTCTTCTGTATTGCAACTATTTACGACTATACCATTCTTGTTGTTTCGGAATTCGCCCCACCCTTAGGTTTTGCGCGTCTTTCTGTGTTGTTCGATAGACCTTTTGCCTCTATATTCGTTGCTATCAACAAGCGCTAGAGATAGCGCTTGTCAAAAACACAAATCAAAGCGTGGCTCGAGATAGCAGACAAAGAACCAGATAACGACAAAACCCGCACCCACCTCGCCCTGACAAAAGGGGTGATGGTACAGCGCTACCGTATCGTCGATAAAATTGGCACAGGCGGCATGGGAGAGGTGTACCTGGCTGAAGATACCGAGCTGGAACGAAGGGTCGCTCTAAAGTTTCTGCCGACCAGTATGGCTCAGGACTCGGATCTTCGCGCTCGGTTTACCCGGGAAGCTCAGGCCACTGCCAAGCTTAACCATCCAAACGTCGTCACCATCTACGAAGTCTCAGAGCAATTCGGTCGTCCGTTTATTGCTATGGAACTAGTTGAGGGGCAAACTCTTTCAGATTTGTCGAAAGGCAATAAGCTTGATGTCAACAGAATAATCGAAATAGCTATTCAGCTATGTGACGGCCTGGGCGCCGCGCACGAAAAAGAAGTAGTCCATCGAGATATCAAGCCTTCCAATATAGTTGTCGATTCGCATGGTCGTCCCAAGATTCTTGATTTCGGTTTGGCGGCCATCAAAGGTGGCGATAACCTCACCAAGACTGGCTCAACGCTGGGTACGGTTCGATATATGTCACCCGAGCAAGTGCAGGGGCAAGAAATTGATAGTCGCTCTGACCTGTTCTCGCTTGGAGTTTTGCTCTACGAGCTGATTGCCGGACGCACCCCTTTCGAACAGGACAATGAAGCGGCCACGCTAAGGTCGATTATCAATGACAACCCCGAGCCACTGGCCCGCTACAAAGCTGATGTGCCCGATGAGCTACAGCGCACTGTTTCAAAACTATTGGAAAAGCAAACATCACTGCGCTATCAACACGCCGAAGGAGTCACTAGTGATCTCAAACGGTTGATTGCCCCCTCCGGCAGTACAATTATTGGAACTCCGGCCAAAGCCAAAAGTAATAGTAAAATGCCGGTGATTGTTGCAGGCCTGGTTCTAGTAATTCTAGCATCAGCGCTGATTCTCAAACCGTGGAAATCTGATGTCTCGTCGACACAAGAGGCAGTCGCCCAAGAAGACCGACTGGCGATTATGTATTTTCATAACCTCGCTGATCCAAATGACACACTTCGTCAGGGAGAGATTGTTGCTAGTCTCCTGATTACTGATATATCGGCCTCCACTGAACTTAAAGTTGTTTCGTCACAAAGACTTTATGATATCCTCAAGCTACTCGGCAGGGAGGGCGCGAAGACTATTGATCGCGATGTAGCTACACAGGTCGCAAACAAAGCCAACGCGAAGTGGATGCTAACAGGAAATATTCTGCGCACTGAGCCGAATGTTATCCTGACTGCGCAATTGGTGGATGTAGCTACCGGTAATGTATTGACATCATCACGAATCGATGGAGCCCCTGGTGAAGATATCTTTGGACTTGTCGATAGCCTCACCGATGATATCACCTCACGACTTGATGTGCCAGCGGCTACTATTTCCGAAAGTCCAAGCGTAGCCGAGATGACCACCAACTCACCAGATGCTTATCGCTACTTTCTCGATGGCGAAGAGCTGTTTAACCGCTTTCAATTCTTTGAGGCTAGTAAGGCATTCGAGAAAGCGATTGCCGCTGATTCGAATTTCACGTTGGCATATTATATGCGTTCCCACAGTGGCGACAATCCTAAATATTACATACAGAAGGCGAAAGAACGCATAGACAATGTCCCTGAACTGCTTAGGATGATTATCTTAGCCCAGGAGGCAGTGATACAGGACAGCGTAATTAAGGCGATTAAGTTGCACGAGGAAATCGCAACAAAGTATCCGGAAGAAAAGGGAGTCCTTACGTACCTTGGTGTACTATATGCTAGATGGCCCATACGCGACTTTCGTTCTTCAGTGAATAGTCTTCTCAAATCGATTGAGATTGACCCATTAAATAAAATGGCCTATAGCATCTTAGCGGATAGTTACAATCGGCTCGGGGATGCGGACAGTTCTATCTGGGCGATTAACGAATATATCAAGATAGCGCCCAATGAACCAAATCCTTACTACGTTCGAGGAAATCTCTACGCCCAAAACGGTCAACTCAAGCAGGCAATCGAATCGTACAAAAGAGCGCTCACGATTGATCCAGGCTACGGAAGCGCTCTCAGGAGTTTGGCGTATTCATATTTGTATTCTGGAAACATAGCTGAGGCCTCCCGACTAATGAGAGAACGGGCCTCACACATTAATAAGAATGTTCGCCTCAACGGACTCGCAGGGCTTAAGAACATATCCCTCTACCAAGGTAAACTCCGAAAAGCGTATGAACGTTATGAATACTTTTTTGAAAGCAGTAGAATCGAGGCAAACAAAGGCAAAATCCCGGCGTGGCATTATTCGCAACGAAAGGACTTCGCGTTGTTGCTACATGAGCTAACTGGTGAGCGTCAGTGGGCCGATTCTGCGTTCAAGGCTTTGGATTCTTATGATAGCTTGATTTTGAATAACCCCTCATCTACGGTATCTAAAGAGGCGCTAATTGAGCAGACAACTTCGGTACGAGCAGATACCTGGTTGAAACTAGGAGAAGTTGAGCGAGCCGATTCAATGCTCAGGTCTCTACCTAAGAAAGCTATTGACACAACGGATATGCTAAATCTGACTCGTTTTAGACTAAACGAGTTCCTACGCACTTTTTATCATGCAGACTATGACTCTGCCGCGCATTTCGCGAATCTCGCAATAGACGCCAATCCTTTATTTACCAATTATGCTCACTTGGGTCACGCGTTATTGCTCGCTGGAAAAATCGGAGAGTCAGTTGCCGCGCTAGAGAAAGCAGAGAGGAATTATGACAACTTGCGAAGTTTCGATGTAATCCTAACTGTGCGTGTCCATTACTGGCTCGCCCAGGCATACGAAGCATCTGGATGGAATGACAAAGCAATTCAGAAATACGAACAGTTTCTAGAGATATGGAAAGACGCCGACGACAACATCATTGACCTGAAAAATGCCAAAGAACGACTCGCGAAGTTAAAGGCCTAAGGAGTTCTAATCGGCGCATGGTCACAACAGTACTAATGGATGAGGCGCTCGCGAGTTATGTCGTTTACCCTCCCCGATGTCAGAATTCGTCCCTTTAACGGTTCAATCCGAGTCTACCCGGGATACGAAGAACTGCTCCAAAAATACGAAGAGAAGAAGTAAGTTTCCTGCTCACTGCAATATCTGCGGCTTGCAGTCTCCTAGCTCCCATAAGCCTGCGAAAGCTTATGCATCAGGCAGGCCGTTGATAAGTAGAGGAGTATTGGCATATTTAGTGTCAGGAGGATTCTATGAAGTGATCGAGATTTATGGAAACACGGATTATCGGGATTTTGCAGGAAGCTGATAGTGGTTTGAAAGTTCAGAGCGTGTGCCACAGCGTGTACACAACCCGCTTGGAATAGCTCCGACAGCCAACAGGGCCTGGGCGTTGGACTTCGTGCATGTCGCGCTGTATGTCGGTCGGCGCTATTCGCTGTGACAAAGGCCCGGAATCTCTCTCACAGGCCTTTGTGGACTGGCGCGAGCAGAGTAACTTCGAGATCTGTCATGTCCAGCCGGGTAAACCGTATCAGAACTGTTACATTGAACAACTCAACCGGACTTATCGCGAGGGGGGGGGTAAACAGCTATTTGCTTGAGGATTTGGAGCAGGCGCTGAAAGATAACCCATCGCTGACCGACTAACTACAATGGGCAGCGTCCCCACGATGAGCTCAGAGGATTGCCACCAAGCGTCTACTGTAAACAACAAACAGCCAAAAACTCTACTTTAGAACTGTCTACTTGACAGGGAAGCTTATATTTCTTCTCATTGTGCCAACTAGTTATTCATGCTAACTCTGTTCATGTTTCCAACCTCAAGCCGAAATGTTAGGCTTCATGTTTCAGCTCAGTTTGTAAGTTTAGAGTGGTCTTAGTCCCCTAAAAACAGTAGTATCGTGTTCGATATGATTGATAGAACCAAAAAAATATTGAATACCGCGCTGGTCGCAATTGTACTTATTTTTGTTATCGATTCGTTTTCGCAGAATTGGCCAAAAGTAACTAGTTACGTCTGGAATGTGAATTACGCGACGCTTGCCTTATCTGTCGTGGCGCACCTTTTTACTTTCGTGTTATTCTCATGGGTATGGTGTTGGTTATTGACGGCTTATGGCCACAACATTCGCATAAAGTCAGCGTTCAAGATAGGGTATCTAGCAAACTTAGGTCGTTACATCCCTGGTAAGATATGGCCGGTATTCGGAATGGCATATCTGGCAGAGCAAGTTGGTGTAAAGAAGCGAGAGTCTGTTTCATCGTGGATTGTAGCTCTGGTCTATGCAAATATGGCTTCACTAATCGCCGCTATGTTTTTCGGTTTTTTCAATGATACGATTTCGGAGTGGGTAAAATCTGTAGCGCCAAATAGTGTTTTGATAGCCGGATCTATGGTTGCAATCGCAGCTTCAGCTGTTCTACTTTACCGTCCGGATATTGTTTCTGCATCGGTTAACAAGATTCTGAAGATAATGAAACGAGAGCCAGTGACTCTGGAGATGTCTCGTCGAACCGCTACAAAAGTTTTCTTCGGATACATGGCATGTTGGATTTTGTATGGTTTTGCATTTTGGCTGTTCGCTCAAGCAATGCTAAATGATGTATCTGTTCCATTTGCCAGCGGAGTGGGAAGTTTCATCGTTGCATATCAGGTGGGCTATTTGGCATTCTTTTCACCGGGAGGAATAGGTGTTCGCGAGTTGACACTTGTAGTCTTACTCCAGCCATCTATTGGTGATTCTGCGTTTGCAATTGCTTTGGCTGCTAGACTGTGGAATATGGCCGCCGAAGTTATAGCTGCCGTAATAGCTCTCAAGATAAGATTCCGGTAGCCCAATTTTCTCCAGAACGCTATGGAATCAAGAAGGTGTTCACGTTTTGTCGCCGTCAATTATGGTATATCCTAAGATTGACGAAATAACCCCCATCCCCAAACTAAACCAAAAGAATTACCCAATAGGCACAACAGTGCAGGTCATGATAGAAGTGGCGCCCCGGATAATCGGAAAAGCAACACGCATTATTGGAAGGCTATGATTAGTTGGGTGAGCGGTGCGAAATAGTTTTCCGGTAAGTGACACGATAGAGTTGCGCTATCTATTGTATGATTGACGGTGTATTGATAATATCTGAAGCCTTAAGATACTTTACACCTATACCGTACTTTTTCGCAAGCTGTAGAAGAGCCGTGAGATTTGTGTCCATATTCTCAAGTGAATAGAGCTTGTGCTTGTTAGGTAACAGCTCATCCGGGTGAAAGTAACTCACGAACAGTACAGATTCTTTCTTTGCCAGACGCTTTTCAAGCTGACGCAAGACGGGACGCGCTAGAGGAGGATCTCCGGTTATGTTAATCCAATAGGTAGGCCTGCGGATAGCTCTAAATACTTGCCCCAAACTCTTCATTTTCTTGGCCATGACCATACCTCGAACAGTTCCCCAGAACAACGATTCCGACACGAAATTGGGAGCTTCAATTAGGGTAGATGTTTTCTCACCATCCTTTGCTTCTCTACTGTAGTCGCTTGATGCGGGATAGTATGGATGATTCGGAGTTTTTTCCCAATCAAAGCTATTGAAGGTATTTAATTTGTCTGCTGAAGAATCAATCCTCATTCCTGGGATAGCGCTGAAGTCAACTAAGACACCTAGGTTTTGTAAAGTAGTAAAAGTATCATTGTTGTGATAGTCCCAACCCATCCGAACGGATTTCCCGCGACCTTGAAGTTCGCTTTGGTAATCTGCGTGGGCTTGTTTTAGCATATCGACTTGCCAGTCCACATCATGGCACTCCTGATACCATTGGCCGGACCCGGCGTCCTTTCGCCAGAAGTGAGGATGCCAGGCCAGTTCATCCCCCGAATTCTCCAATTCCAAAAAAAAGTTTCGATGGAGTGCAAGGATAGACGCATAACGACCATAGTAGGATTTTATTTGTTCGTCCACACGTAGACACCAGGTAAGAATCGGCTCCTTGCCAGATGAGTCTACGTTTTTGGCAATCCTTTCTTTCATCATGGGGATTCCCTCAAGCATACCTCGCCAACTCAATGTATCAGCAGGCAGATTGTCGATGAAATCCTTTCTATCAGGATCAGTATCACATCCAATAACTATATACAGCGTTTGAGACACGAGCTGGTACCCTCCACTAAAATCACCAATAATTATCTAAATCCGAATCACCAAGTGTGATATACCACAAATTTTTGTAAGATTTACGCAGGTCCGACAGCGAGAATGTAGTTTCCTTGATGATGGCTGGTTGCACACGAGATAGATATAACCCGTTCTCGATTAGCGCAGAGGCAATTTCTCTGTCTGCGGCTATCGCCACGATTCCATCCAAATCACAATCCGCCATTCGGTCTGTCATCACTCTTATCATATTTGAGATAAGCTTTTTCCCAAGGGATGGATCATATACAAAGTCTACGATTCGTCCCAACTTCAAACCGCTGACAGGATGAGTAGATATTCTGTAGACCCCATATCCAACTACTACCCCATCGTGGTAGTAGAGAAGTTTGGTGTGAGTAACATCCTGGCGAGTTGCATATTTGTAGTTGAGTAACTCGGCGTTTCGTTCAAAGTGAATAGCAAAACCTTCCAGGAAGCGCATCCAATAAGAATCGTAGCAGGTATCAAAGGCTTCTATTTCCTTGACTGTCATGTTCTCGAGTAAGGGTTCCCGGCGCATTTTGAACCATAGCGTAGTGGCTATGTTAGCAATACTTAGCGCGATTGTTCCAATTGCAGCTTTGGCTCCAGTCAGACCTACGTATGCAAGATTTGGTTTCGGTTTGATGAACCTGCTGTACAGTCGCGCCTCGGAATGGAGATGCCAGCCACGTTTTTGGAAAGCCCTTGTAGATGCAGGTGTAATTCCTACTGCAAACGGAACACCACTGAAAGTTTCGTTGCGTTCAATTAGTAGATGCCCTAATCTCTTGCCAACCAGTTCGGGAAGAACTATCAGATTGGTTGAACATATTCCGGTATGTACTTGGCCGGCTATGGAAAGTGGGTATCTTGAGTATATGTTTTGACCAACAATTTCGCCCCCCCGAATCAGCAACCATATCCCGCTGTCGTCCGGCTTATTCATTGGCGGAGTAAGGTTATGCCAAATGAACCGTTTCTCTTCAAGTAGCCATGGTGAATCTGGATAGGCTAGTAAATAGAAACGGAAGAGGCGCTCTCTGCTTGCCGGGCTGTCGGCATAGTGTTCTATTTCAAAGTCTTTGCTCATATACGCTTACATTTGTTTCATCAAGGTCTCTTGAATGGGACTCAATAAACAGAATTCTACATTTATTCGCAATGCTGTAAATCAACGAATGGACCCATATAACCCACTTATTTGCAACAAAGAAATAAAAGAACTGTACCTATGAGAGAAATGGCGTGATTTAGCGCTTTCCAGTTATTAAAAGTTGAAATTATCAGGCCATCTATCTGTTACGAGATCGCCTCGCGCGGATCCCAGGGAACCAACATTGATATTGACATTTGATGCCAAATTGTCTATATTTTTTGGCTGAGACTTTCTTTTTCCCCTCACGACATATTTGGTTTTAGATGTCACGAATTGTTTACTTGTTTACGGATTCCAGGCTTTTAGGTCACAAGACATTTTCCTCTATGCGCTTATCAAATTAAACTGAAAGGGTTCGACGCTTATGTATCAAGAGATAAAAAGTATCACCAAGAAAGCGGGAGTCACTTTAGGCTTGGTCGGTTTTTGCCTCACCTTCAGCTTTACTGCGCATGGCACAACAATCGGAGTACCAAGCGATCAACCTGATATTCAGTCAGGTATCAACGTAGCGACTTCGGGCGACACTGTATTGGTTGCTCCCGGTACTTACACAGAATCAATCGATTTTCTGGGTAAATCGGTCACAGTACTTTCTTCCGATGGCCCTAGACAAACTGTTATTACAAACAGTTCCGCAAATGACCTCGTGGTTTTTTCCAACGGTGAAACATCAAGCTCTTTGCTAGAGGGATTTACTCTCAAAGATGGTCGAATCGGAATAATGTGCACGAACTCCGGCCCCACCATAAGAGGCAACATCCTTGACGGTCAAAAAATAACGAATTGGGGAGCTATTTCTTTGAGCGGAGCCTCGCCGATAGTGATTGAAAATAACACTATCATAAACTGCTCCAATGGGGCAATCTCCACGTTTTCGTCCGTTACGCCAATCATTAGAAACAACATATTAGCGTTTAACACTAGCTATGCTATCCATCGTCAGTCTGTAAATGAAGCGGAATTCCCACATCCGGTAATGGAATACAACTGTGTCTTCGGAAACGGTATAGAATATCAGAACATCACGCCGGGTATCGGAGTCGTAGCATTAGACCCACAATTGGATACCGATAACTCTCTTTTGCCTGGCTCACCTTGTATTGACGCAGGTGACCCTGCGCCGGCGTTCAGTGACCCTGACGGTTCGCGCAATGATATAGGCGCTGTTCCTTTTCCACAGGCAGGTCCGTTTGTTTCTAACCTTAATCTCGGCTCCGGGGTCTCGTTGAACTTGGTTCCGACAACAACTCCTACATTTTTCTGGAGTTATGCAGATAACAACTTAACAACTCAAAGCGCCTATGAGATTGAGGTGGGCTCTGACGCTGACTGGTCAGTTGCTGAGCTATGGGCTACGGGGCCGGTGACAAGTTCCGACACATCAGCTCTATACGCTGGTTCCGCTCTAGCCAATCGTATGACATACTACGTTCGTGCGCGCGTCTCGGATGGCGTTAATTGGGGGCCATGGTCTTCAATAGTGTTCTCTGTTGCGATTATCGGCACAATTAATGTTCCTGCGGATTTCTTGACAATTCAGGCAGCTATAGATGCAGCGCTTAATGGAGATACAATTGTTGTGGCTCCCGGAACATACACTGAGGTTCTTTCGATTAACGCCAAGAGCGTTATCCTTAAGTCCGAAGGCGGTCCACAAGTAACAACTATCACAGCGGACGCTGGCTCTAATGTGATTACTGTTACAGGCGATAACGGTGTTCCATCGGTGATTGAAGGTTTCACTATTCAAGGAGGCCGAATAGGCATATTGTGTGAAAACTCTGGTCCAAGTATTAAGAGAAATATTCTTACAGGACAGAACATAATAGACTGGGGCGCTATATCCTTGGGCGGCGCAAGTCAAGCCATAATAGGCGCCTCACCTGCGACAATTGTAAACAATACTATTATCAATTGCGCCAACGGAGCGATATCAACATTCTCATCAGTTCAGCCCACAATCCGCAATAATATTCTCGCGTTCAACTCCAGCTATGCTATACATAGACAATCTACGAATGAGTCGACTACTCCTCACCCTGTGATGGAATATAACTGCGTTTTCGGTAACGGAGTTGACTACCAAAACATTACTCCAGGTGTAGGTGTAATTGCCTTGAACCCACTCTTAAATACGGATAACTCCCTCTTGGCCGGTTCACCGTGCATAGACGCAGGTGACCCTGACCCATCTTTCAACGACCCTGATGGAAGTCGAAACAACATAGGCGCCATCTCTACCTCAACCACTTTGGTTAGTGACACGATACGTGTTCCGTTTGACTCACCGACTATCCAGGCTGGAATCAATGCAGTTCTCCCCGGAGGTGTAGTTGTCGTTGGACCTGGGGTATATTCAGAGAACCTGAACTTGGGTTCCAAGTCATTGACACTGGTAAGTTCGGATGGTTCTGCAACGACGATCATCTCTTCCCCGGTGGTTACTCAAAGCGCTCCTACCTTTGAGTTTGTAGATTCGAGTTTTGTATTCACTCAGCTTGGTCGTAGCTCAGCTGTGGGTCCGGTCATCACTCTCTTACCTGGCAGTGGCTCAGGTATAGTAATTGACGGATTCACTATTGATGGCGGGAATAGTGTTACCGGACTGGTTTGTGAGGGTTCAGATCCGACTATTCAGAACTGTGAGTTCCGTAATTGTTTCGGAGTCAAGGATGGCGGCGCGATGTGGTTTAACTTCTGCGCTCCCAAGGTTCTGAATAACGTATTCCATGATAATGTCACCCCAATTTCAGGTTCTTCAGTATTTGTTCGTTTGGGAGTTGGCAATGGCACGGCAGTCGTGACTGGCAATACGATGTTCAACAATACCAGCGGCAATGGACCTGCTGTGAGTTTAATCGAAGGTGATGACGCTTTGGTGAGCTATAATCTGGCTTACAACAATATAGCGACCGCTGGCTCAACACGCCGTGGAGCGATTTACGTACGTGGCGCTGATATTAACATTCATAACAACACTGTCGATGGTAACACCGTTGGTGTTACGGTTCTTTCTTCAGCTAACGTCGACGTCCGTAACAACATCATCACAAACAGTTTGGATATCGGCCTTGAGTATCTTTCAGATGTTGGCCCTAACGTTAGTGTAACCAATAATTTCAATGATTCCTGGAGTAATGCTGGTGGTGATTATTTTGCTTCCACCGCTGGCGGCAATGCTATCTCTGCTGATCCGATATTCGTGTCAGGCTATAGTCTCGCTGCTGGCTCTCCTTGTATTGACGCAGGTGACCCTAGTTCTTCGTTTAATGATCCCGACGGCTCTCGTAATGATATGGGCGCTTTGCCAACGACGCAGAACGGTCCGTTTGTAAGCGGCCTGAATTTGGGTGCGGGAGTTTCACTAGATACTGTTCCTACTGTGACCCCGATGATTCACTGGAGTTACTTTGACACCAACCCAACAACTCAAAGCGCATATCAAGTAGAAGTTGGAACCGACAATGACTGGACGGTTGCTGAGCTTTGGTCTACCGGTTCGGTGACAGGTTCAGACACCGCGGTCTTGTATGCAGGGGCTGCACTCGCAAATCACACTACTTCTTACCTGAGGGTTCGGGTTTCTGATGGATTGAACTTTGGTCCCTGGTCTGCGCTGGCGTTTATGGTCGTAGCCCCCGGTACTATCCACGTACCGACTGACTTCTCAACTATCCAGGCGGCTATCGACGTAGCTTCTAGTGGTGATTCTATTATCGTTGGACCTGGCGTTTATAGTGAGAACTTGGACTTTGGATCTAAGTCACTGATTTTAGTAAGCTCTGATGGTTCGGCTACTACTACTATCTCTTCTCCCGCGGTTGCTCAGAGCGCCCCTACCTTTGAGTTTGTGGATTCTAACTTTGTGTTCTCTACGCTTGCTCGTGGCTCAGCGGTTAGTCCAGTGATAACTATTTTGCCCGGTAGCGACTCTGGAGTTGTCATTGACGGCTTTACTGTTGATGGTGGCAATAGTGTCACCGGTTTATCCTGTGAGGGCTCTAACCCCACGGTTAAGAACTGTGAGTTCCGTAATTGTTTCGGAGTCAAGGATGGAGGCGCGATGTGGTTTAACTTCTGCGCTCCCAAGGTTCTGAATAATGTATTCCATGATAATGTCACCCCTATTTCAGGTTCTTCAATATTTGTTCGTTTGGGAACTGGCAATGGCACAGCGGTCGTGACTGGCAATACGATGTTCAACAATACTAGCGGTAATGGACCTGCAGTAAGTTTGATAGAAGGTGATGATGCGGTTGTGAGTTTTAACTTAGCTTATGACAATGTTGCCACAGCTGGTTCCACTCGTCGTGGCGCGATTTATGTCCGTGGCGCTGACATTGCTATCTTTAACAACACGCTCAATGGCAATACTGTAGGTCTCACCGTTCTTTCTTCGGTGAATGTTGATGTTCGCAATAACATAATAACTAACAGTGTTGATATCGGTCTTGAGTATCTCTCAGATGTTGGTTCAAATGTAAGCGTTACCAATGACTTCAATGATTCCTGGAATAATGCTGGTGGTGATTATTTTGCTTCCACCGCTGGCGGCAATGCCATCTCTGCTGATCCGATATTCGTGTCAGGCTTTAGTCTTGCCGCTGGCTCTCCGTGTGTTGACGCAGGTGACCCTGGTTCTTCGTTCAATGATCCTGACGGCTCTCGTAATGACATGGGCGCTTTACCCGGGACGCAGAGCGGTCCGTTTGTAACTAACCTAAATCTGGGCGCCGGAGTTTCACCAGATATGGTTCCTACTGTGACCCCGATGATTCACTGGAGTTACTTTGACGCTAATCCCACAGTTCAAAGCGCATATCAAGTAGAAGTTGGAACCGACAATGACTGGACAGTTGCTGAGCTTTGGTCTACCGGTTCGGTGTCAGGTTCAGACACTGCAGTTCTCTACGCTGGCCCGGCGCTTTCGAATTATGGCAGTTACAGCCTTAGAGTGAGAGTCTCAGATGGAGTGGGTTTTGGTCCCTGGTCAGCTCTGTCCTTTACCGTCTCCATCCCGGGAACAATACACGTACCGGCTGACTTCTCAACAATCCAGGCGGCTATCGACGCAGCTACTGGTGGTGATTCTATTATCGTTGGACCTGGCGTTTATTCTGAGTCTCTCGATATTACCGAAAAATCGGTACATATCAAGTCCGAAAGCGGTTCAATGGTTACCATAATAACTTCGAGTTCGAGTTCAGATCTGGTAACTTTTAGGAACGATGGCGGCAACGTATCTTCCCTTGATGGATTCACGTTGCTTGGTGGTAGGATCGGTATCTTGTGTGAGAACGCAGGCCCGATAATCACACACAATATCCTAAGAGATCAGAATATCACTAATTGGGGCGCTATATCTCTCGGTGGCGATGGTAATGGAACCGACGGGCCTTCACCTGCAGTGATTGTCAATAATACAATCGTAGGGTGCGCTAATGGGGCGATTTCTACATTCTCAACTGCACAGCCCACTGTCAAGAACAACATACTTGCCTTCAATGCGCATTACGCCATCCATCGGAATAGTACAAGTTCCACTTATCCGCACCCAATCATGGAGTATAACTCTGTGTTCGGCAATGGTGTAGATTATCAAAACATTACACCTGGAGTAGGTGTAATCACAACGGATCCCAAGCTTAGTATTGTTATGACCATTCTTATCGAATCACCTTGTATCGACGCAGGTGATCCAGCGCCTTCATTTAATGATCCTGATGGAAGTCGTAATGATATTGGCGCTTCGCCATATACCTGTTGTAGTGTTGCCGGTGATGCAAACAACGACTTTAGCTTTAACATTGCTGATGTAATGTACCTGATAGATTTTATCTTTCAAGGAGGCCCAGCATCTTCCTGCTCAGCTAGCGTTGACCCGGATGTCTCGGGCGAAGTGAATATCGCAGATGTCACATACCTTGTAGCTAGTATTTTTTCAGGGGGTAAGGCGCCTGTTTGTGGAACGTCAGGTTCCTAGCTAGAGTTTCTTGGATAGGAGGCGGTGGAGGTTCAGTCTGTCTTCAGTAAACGCTTCTACGACATACACACCTCCTGATAGAATTAATACCTATCTTCTCGATGTGTCCACTAAAGCGGGGGAGTGTCACCTGGAATGCAACCGACGAACATGGCAGGGCAGTTGCCAGCGGTATGTACTTCTACAAAGTAACCGCCGGAGAATTTAGCGCTTCGCGTAAGATGGTGTTGTTGAAGTAGAGTTGGAATTGGTATGGTTTGCGTTACACCCCGGGTTGACTAGCTTGCTTTTTATGATGGACCTGTTGGTTCAAGGGCTCGACGGATCATTGTTCGGAACTCTTCCCAGACACTTTCGACGGATATTCCCATCATGTTCTTCAGATGTTCGCCTTTGACTTTTATCAAAGTTATTACACCATTGGATTGCGCCCATACAAGAGCAGTTGCCAGGAACGGATTTAATCTAGAGCAGATTGTTCCGTCGGCTATTCCACGCTCCATGACACTACACATAATATTGGCGCAGGCCATTCCAGACTCCTGACATTGTTGTCCAAGAGGATCATCAATATCTTCCTGAAACGCCTTCGCGGTCATACCATCAGAGAGAGATTTTATCTTAAAATAGTTCGGGTAGTTTTGGGAGAACTCGTAGTAGGCATCTACGAGTGACATCATTTGCTCTATTCCGGATTTGCTGTCATCAAGAACTGACTGAAACATTTCGTGAACCACAGCATTCGCTCTGGCGCCGATTCCGAGATAGAGAGATTTTTTGTTCTTGAAATAGATATAGAGAGTGCCTTTGCTGACCTCCGCCTTTTTGGCGACATCATCCATCGAGGCCTGCAATCCATCGGCGGCAAAGAACACTTCCTCGGCCGCATCAAGTATGTCATTCAATCGGCGCTGTTTTTCGCGCACTTTTCTTTCGGCTACACCCATAACAACTATCTCTTCTATATCATACAATGCCAAAACCCTCTCGTAAAGGTCGCCAGGCCATCAAAAGCGCCATCAAGACCGAATAGACGAGCAACCTCAGCAGTCTAGAGATACTACAAAATGACCGCCTGTCAAGTAAACGCCGCAGGCTGGCTGAATGTTCCATGGAATCTCGAATGCATGGATACGATATGTGACACCGGAGACTCTTAGCTAACCGCCTATGTAACTGACGCTTATGATAAAGTTGGTTTTTTGATAAATAAATCGCCTTGACATGGAAACTTTTTCGTACTATCAGTCGTTAAGTGACCAACAGTAAGTAAATGACAGCCAGTCATTATTATTGCTAAGGAATCAAAGACAACAAATGCAGAAAGCGTGACCAACGTTGGTTATCAGGAGCTAAGGAGCGAATTGTGGGTGGTAAGAGGCAGAAGAATCAAAGCGGTGTAGTTGGCTACACTAAATGGTTGTTGCGTAACCGGTTGCTGGTGATGGTCACCACTCTGGTCGTCGTGGCTATTGGGGCTTACGGGGCTCAGAATCTGTATTTCAATCAGGGGTATCGGATATGGTTCGATGAGGATAACCCGCAATTAGCGGCCTTTGAGCAAATTGAGAAAACTTATATCAAGAATGACAACGTGCTGATAGCGCTGGCGCCTGATGACGGCAAGGTATTCTCAGAGCGGACGCTTGAAGCGGTGAAATTTCTGACCGAAGTAAGTTGGAAAATGCCATATGCAATCCGAGTGGATGCTATCACGAATTTCCAGCATACAGTCGCTGATGAAGATGATTTGCTGGTTCGCGATTTGGTTTACGACGACATTAAGTATTCGCCGGCGAAACTAGCGGAATTGGAGACTATTGCGCTTTCGGAGCCGGCTTTGTATAACCGCCTGATTACCGACGGCTCACATGTCACCGCGCTTAATATCACATTGCAGTTCCCGGATGACAATCCGGCGGCTGTCACAGAAGTGTTTGCCTATACCGAAGAGATTCGCGCGATGATGACAGAGCGTTATCCTGATATCAAACTTTATATGTCGGGTATTGCGATGCTAAACACTGCTTTTATGCAGGCTAGTATGACAGATATGTCGAGTCTAGTTCCTTTGATGTATTTGGCGATGATATTGGTTTTGCTGTTATCTATGCGTTCGTTTAGTGGTACAATTTCCACATTGTTTGTTATTACACTATCGATGATATTTTCGATGGGTATTGCGGGATGGTTTGGTATTGGACTGACACCCATGTCAATCACCGCGCCAACTATTGTGATGACACTGGCTATCGCTGACTGTGTTCATATTATTGTTACGGTTTTGCGAATGATGCGTAAGGGCATGGCAAAACGAGAGGCAATTATTGAGAGCCTGCGTGTCAATATGTTGCCGGTTTTCCTAACCTCATTGACCACAGTAATCGGCTTCCTGAGCTTGAACTGGATTCCGGTTCCGCCTATTGCACATTTGGGGAACATCACTGCAGTTGGAGTAGCAGCCGCATTCCTTTTCTCGATATTTACTTTGCCGGCCCTGCTTTCTTTGCTTCCATTGCGAGCTCGCCAAAAGGCTCAATCCAGTCATCCTTTCTTTGCCAGGATAGCCGAATGGGTGATTGGCTCACGAACGTCTGTCCTTTGGGGTTCCGCTACGGTAGTTGTGGCGCTGGTGTCGTTTGCTCCTATGAACGAACTCAATGACCGCTTTACAGAATATTTTGACGAAACAATTCTATTCCGCACCGACAGTGATTTTATCGCAGAGAATATGACCAGTCCCTATCAAGTGGAGTTCTCGCTTTCTTCGGGCGAGAGCCAGGGTATATCAAGTGTAGAGTATCTCACCTCACTTGAAGATTTCTCTAACTGGTATAGACAGTATCCAGGTGTCACACATGTTGCGACATTCACTGATGTGATGAAACGTTTGAATATGAATATGCATGGTGATGACTCGGCCTTTTACAGGCTTCCTGAGAGTCGCGAGCTTGCGGCGCAGTACTTACTGCTCTATGAAATGTCACTACCGTATGGGCTTGATCTTAACAATCAGATAAACGTTGATAAATCCTCGACGCGCTTTATCCTGACGATGAAAGGTGATGTTTCGACAAGGGAGATGCGTGATATCGCAGGAGCCGGAGAAAACTGGTTGCGTGAGAATACGCCAAAGTATATGCATGCCAACGGATCTAGCCCCTCGGTGATGTTCGCACATATTTCTGAGGTGTCACTAAACAACACATTGCTTGGCAGTTTCCTGGCGCTGATTCTTGTCTCAGGAATAATTCTGCTGGCTCTGCGTAATATTAAGCTGGGTGTTTTGAGTTTGATTCCCAATCTGGTTCCGATTGGTATCGGGTTCGGTATATGGGCTTTGTATCATGGTGAGATAAATATGGGCATGGCGCCGGTTATTGGTATGACACTTGGTATTGTTGTCGATGACACTATTCACTTCCTCACCAAGTATTTGCGAGCGCGGCGTGAGGATGGGCTGGATGCCGCTGATGCAGTGCGTCAATCATTAACTACAGTTGGGCCGGCGATGGTGATTACTACCCTGACCTTGGCGCTGGGCTTTTCCATTCTTTCACTTTCAGCGTTTAGTTTGAATTCCGACATGGCGCTGTTGACGGCAATTACAGTTGCAGTCGCGTTACTGGCTGATTTTATCATGTTGCCAGCCTTGTTGCTAAAAGTTGACAATGGTCCGGTAGCCAATCGCTCTAAGGGAAGCGCTACTACCAAAGGCGCCACTGCAGGCGCAATTGCCGACGCGCGCATATAACAGATTGGCTAGCCCCCAATAAAAGCGTATAAATTTTAGAATACCACACACTGGAAACAAAATACTATTAGGAGAAGCAAAACATGAAACACACGACAATAGATAGTCGCTTAAGCTACGCACCCATACAGAAAACGGTTGTCGCGATTGCTTTCGGAATACTATGTGTGACCGGCATCACTTCAAATTCCCTCCGCGCTGAAGTAGCAACTAATAGAGGTTTGGCTATTGCAATTGAAGCTGACAATCGCGATTCAGGCTGGGGAGACCTTTCAGCTAAGATGGTGATGACCTTGACCAATCGTCATGGAGAATCCAGTGAGCGCGAGATTACTATTCGTTCTCTGGAGGTAAATAGTGATGGTGACAAATTGCTGACGATATTCCACACTCCGCGTGATGTCAAAGGCACGGCGTTTCTTTCTTTTACTCATGTAGAAGGAGCTGATGACCAATGGTTGTATTTGCCGGCATTGAAGCGAATCAAACGGATTTCATCGGGCAATAAATCAGGCCCATTCATGGGTAGCGAGTTCGCTTTTGAAGATTTGTCGTCACAGGAAGTAGAAAAGTATAATTACAAGTACTTGGGTGATGACTCACTTGACGGGGTGGCCTGTCTCATGGTTGAGAGAATACCCACTGACAAACGGTCAGGATACACCAAGCAAATTGTTTGGTATGATAAGGAAGAGTATCGGATTCAAAAGATAGATTTCTATGATAGAAAGAGCTCGCATTTGAAAACGCTGGTATACAACTCTTACCAGCTCTATTTGGGCAAGTATTGGCGTGCGCTGGAGATGGAAATGAAAAACCTTCAAACCGGCAAAGCCACTTCGCTACAGTGGGCGGACTATAGTTTTGGTAATGGTCTCTCCGAACGTGATTTTGACAAGAACACTCTAAAACGAGCGCGCTAATGTTTTCTTCGGGCAGAATCACCTCGCGTATATTAACGGCTCTGGGCTTGAGCGCCGTGACCCTGCTTGGCGAAAAGGTCGAAGCGCTTGAGTTCAGCGGCAAATTCGGAGTCGAATCACGTGCTTTTCCTCAAAGCGCATTCGATTCAAGACAGTCTGATGCCGATGTGTCATTCTTTTTGGCTCCAGAGGTTTATCATGACTTTTCAGGCGGTTCGGCGCGCGTGGTGTTCTCTCCCTTCGGGCGAGTAGACGGGAATGACTCCAAGCGGAGCCACCTGGATATACGAGAGCTGTATTTCGAAAAGATATGGTCTAGATGGGAGCTGGCGGTTGGCGTTAAGCAGGTGTTTTGGGGTGTCACTGAAACACAGCATTTGGTGGACTTTGTTAATCAAACGGATTTCGTGGAGAACTTTGACGGTGAAGACAAGCTCGGCCAGCCGATGGCGCACCTGACACATATAAGTTCATGGGGAGTGGTTGAAGCATTCGCACTGCCGTATTTTCGTGAGCGGACTTTTGCCGGTGTTGACGGGCGCCTGCGAGCGCCGTTAGTGGTTGACACGGACAATCCGGTCTATGAGTCCGGAGCCAAAGAGTACCATTTCGACTGGGCATTGCGCTGGTCGCACACTTTCGGCGCGTTGGATGTTGGCGCCAGTTATTTTTCAGGAACGAATCGAGCGCCGAGTTTTGTTCCGGGTCTTGATGAATCAGGTCAGCCAGTGTTGCGACCATTCTACGCGCAAACTGAGCGCACAGGCCTGACACTACAGTGGACAGGTGAGACTATTCTCTGGAAACTTGAGGCGGTATCGGAGAATACTCTATCAAGTAGGTCATTCAGCGCTGTTGGCGGTTTTGAGCGCACAATCGTCGGGATACTTGGTTCGCAGTATGATTTGGGAGCTTTGGTGGAATACCACTTTGACGATAGAGGTGACTTTGCGCCTGCTCCGTTTGAGAATGATGTATTCGTAGGGGGGCGATTAGCATTAAATGATGTTCAATCTACCGCCGTATTGGCAGGAGCTATTGTGGATGTGGACAACCAGTCAACGGCGATATTCATGGAAGCCAGCCGACGCCTGGGAGAAACTTTTACAGTTGAATTAGAGTGGCGCGGTTTTGTTAACGTTCCATCTAATGATCAGCTGTATTTCTTCAGTCGGGATGACCATGTTCTGGTTTCCTTGCAGCGATATTTCTAGTGATAATTGCAATGCGTCTAGCCAATAGTTTTGTCATGCAATTACAGACTGCAGATAGCCATTCAAGAAAGTAAAAACGGCGGGATATGATTATCCCGCCGTTTTCGCACTAGCTATAGTCTTGATGTAGTATCAAAGTACAATCAATCCATGGGAAACTATAGCCCGTACTTAATCAGCAATTTCTTATCTAGTGACTTGCGTTGCAATTCCGTCACAGCGCTTCCGTAGGCTTTTATCTCCGCGATGTACAGAGAGTTTCCATTCTTGGAACCGATACGCGCTCCCAGGAATGCATTGAGCGCTTGCGTCGTTGCCGAGTTTGAAGCAGACGGAGTAAGCTGGCCATTGACGAATACTTCAACGCCCTTGGTTTGGCTGAAGCGAATTGTATAGAGCTTGTAGCCATCAACCGGGGTTGCCAGTGACACATTGAGAGTGTCACGAATATCCGTCAACAGGAATTGATTACTGTTGCGGAAGCCCAATTCTAGACTCGACCCGGAGGAAGCCCCCGAGCCATAGAGAAACAGTTCAGGGTAGTTGCTGAACTGTGAGGCCATGCGACCTACTACCCAGATTGTGTAGTCAGTTCCGACAAAGTTGATACCTGAGAACCCTAGCGCTCCTTCATTGTTTGAAGTAACCGAACCTGGCGCAAATCTCACCGCTGGTAGGTTTGGCCCAGGTAGCGCATTGGTAATCAGCTGACCGCCATAGGGCTTTGTTGGAGGTTTTGCATCAAACTGTGAATTCCCGAAGAAGTTACGCCACTTGGTAACTAGCTTGGCTGAACCGGCAGTGATTACACCGTCGTCGGCTTTGTACCAAACGATGGGATTATCGATAGACTCACCTATCGGAATACAGTTTTGCAGATCGTATTCAGTAGCAACTTTGACTTTGACTATCTTATCAGGACGTGACAATGAACGAACTACATAGGAAAGCGGCAGGCCGGTATTCAATGTCGCGCCCTGGGCAAGAAAGGTTTTCAGAGATTCGAAATCGGTAGTGATAGCCCCGAGAGCAGCTCCAGCCTCACCACCGAGCGCGTAGGCCTTGATACGAATATTGGAGAGAGTGGACACATATTTGGCGCTCGCTCCAATACTACCCTGGGCAACCGCCGCTCCGAATGAAGCGTTGATTGAAGCCTCCATATCCAGCTTTGATGAAGTGGACTCAATCAGTAGGTAAAACTTTCTACCGTAGGTCACCGAAGAAATAAACGCCGCGGGGTTTCCATCAGATATGAATTGTGAGAGGCGCTCCGGTGTCACCTCAGGGGCAAAGATTTCCTCTTTTGTTGTCGGTAATTGATAGGCCATAGTGAAGAACGATTGGTCCAACTTCACCATGAAGCGATTGTATTCTCTATCTGAGCTAAACGCGAGTTGGGCTGAAACGCTGGTAGCCAGGTTTGAAAAACTTACATCCAAAGCTAGCGCCAATTGTTCGCGTGAATTCACCTGCTCGAAAGTAAAGGCAAATCTTGCAGGAATCGCTCCGGGGTTTTCAGAGATAATCTGATTCTGAGCGTTGAATACACTTGAAAGACTAATCTCATTGACGAATCTACTTACGGAGTCTGCGCCATTGTTGAGTGTCATTACTATTGTTCCAGGTCCGCGCTTCACCGGTATCGGACTTGGTGTTGCTGCTTCTAAGGTGGCTCCCTGAAGCAGATTCCCCGGGAAGATCAGGTCTGCATTAGGATCAAAGAGCGGGAAATCACCTGGGGCTTCTGTTGCGCTAACCCGAACGGTTGTGCAGAAGAAATCCTCGCCGCCTACAACTTCTTGTAGTGACGAATCGACAGAGAGTGTGTCATTTGAAGGAGTGACAGGTGTGAATTCTCCTCCGGAGCTAATGACTGCGTCGAATCCCTGTGTGTTGTTAGAACCACCGGGGTCGGCGGGATTGTCACCTGAACATCCGGTTAATAAAGTCAATGTGAGCGCTAACAGCGCCGCTATGTTTCTTGAATTCTTGATTATGTCTTTTCGTGTTTTCATAATGTGTTCCAGTTCATCGTCACTAAGTTGTTCTAAGGCACGTTGTATTCGTGTATGCTGTGTTCCAAGATGATTGTATCTGGTTGGTCTTGTGACGAGTTTCTTATTGTTGTTTCCCATGGATTTGTCCCTTTGGCGCCGGGGAGGGTGACCGTTTCAGGTCATCCCTCCGGCGCCTCCGGAGAAGGGCTTTTCTCGCCGCCCCGGGCGTGTTACAATTCCGTTATTGTAGTTTTTTGACTTCCGCTACTTCGCCTGCGGCGCCTTTTCCGCCAAGATTATCACTTCGCGATCCGCCGGGTCCACCGTTGCCGAGAGTGAAGACGTTCGAGTCCTGCACTGACGAGCTGGCTTGCTCTACGATTCCAATACTGGGACCGCCTCCACCGCTGGCGCCATGACCACCGGGGCCACCTGTTCCGCCATGTCCACCTCGGCCACCAGCCCAGCCACCAGTAGCGCTTCCACCGCCAGATGCTCTGCTACCTCCGGCGCCGCCATTGCCACCGTTTCCGCCGGGGCCGCCTTTGCCGCCGTTGCCTACTGTTATTTGGTTGTTGATAAGATTTGCTGCGCTAGTGTCGGCGAGGATAATTCCAAATGAACCGCCACCACCCTGGCCGCTCTTGCCGCCGTAGCCACCGTAACCGCCGGAGCCACCGCCACCACCGCCGCCACCGCAACCGACTAAGGAGCCAGCGCCGCCGCCGCCGCCACCGCCGCCGCCGCCGTTGGTGCCTCTACCACCAGTGGAACCTACAGCTCCGATATAGAATCCGTCGACGACTCTACCAAAACCTGAGCCGCCATTTTTACCGTGAGCGCCGCGACTACCTGCTGTTCCAGCGGCGCCAACACTACCTGAGGAGGCAAACCCGCCTTTACCACCGCCGCCGCCATTTGCGCCGCCACCGCCACCGCCTTTGAATCCACCAGCTGAACCACCGGCGCCACCTGCGCCACCGTCATTGCCGGAGCCATTGCCGCCAGCGCCGCCCTTGTTGGATGGGATGCAACTGCCAGCTTTTCCACCAGAGCTACCATTGGGGGCCTTGCCGGGCTGTGAGCCTTTGGCCCCTGTAGTTCCAGCGGCGCCGTTACCTGCGAATATCAAATTGTTGCTAATGGTCAGGTTTGTGCTTTGGGCGAAACTTAACGCAATTGAGCTGGCGCCTTTAGCTGTTGCATTGGCGCTGCGAATAGTTAGTCCGTCGATTGTCAGGTTGTCGGTGTCAGCGCCATGCATCGCCACCGGGCCACCTTCAATGGTGGTGGTGAACAATGATGCATCACGAAACCAATCTGTTGCGTTGTACCCACCATAGATACTGACGTCACTCGCCAGCGTAACAGATTCGACGTAAGAGCCTTCCGCTACATAAACATCAGCTCCCGCTCCTCCGGCTTTGGCGGCGTTTACCGCGGCCTGGACAGTCTGCATTGGGGCAGAGCGAGTTCCTGCATTTGCATCGTCACCTGAAGGGCTGACAAAGAAGGCGTTGTTCTTATTCTCGAAGATCGAAACTACTACTTCATCGGTTCCACTGGTAGAACCGTTGACACTAACGGTTAATTCAAACACCAAGGTTCCTACTATTTCTGGGGCTCCAAATGTTGGATCCGCTCCAGTCAAAGTTCCGACTGCCGGTCCGGCTGTTTGCGTCCAGGTGTATACTGCCGATGACCCGGCGTTGCTTGAGCCGTTAAGAGTTACCGCGCGCCCGATTGAAGCGTCTACGTCCGGCCCTGCAGAGGCAACGGGTTTGACGCCGGTCTTGAACGAAGAGGCATAGGCCGCGCCCAACGGGTTTCCGTCGATGTCGGTAACTGCTTTGGTAATGGTTAGCGCATAGCTGGTGTTTTCCGCTAGCGATGTGCTAGGAGTGAAAGTTGCAGTGGCGCCAGCGACACTGACTGTACCGGTTACTCCTACTACGAAAAACGAATTGGTTGTTACTGTTGAAGCTTTTAGGGTTTTTGAAAAGGTAGCCTTAATGGTAGTACTGGCTCCAACTGAAGTAGCTCCATCGGTAGGAGTTACTGTCACTACAGTTAATGGCTGTGGGCTGGTTCCGCCCGGTCCGTTGGGTGAATCGCCATCGCCCGAAGAGCAGGCGCCGAGTGTCACTAGCAACGCCAAAAGCATGGCGTTGGTTATGGCTTGAAATAATCTATTCTGTTTCATGTTTACTCCGTTTGAATCGTTATTTTGTTGAATTGTCGCTTTGGTGAATTGTTGCTTCTTAGAATTGTTGTTGTGATAGTTTCTATTTGATAACCAGGCTTCATTGCTTGCACTTCCTAGTCAGGTCTGGTTTTTCTTCTCATATTCGGCCCTTCCGTTTTTTCGATTTATTCTATCTCAATTGTCTGTATTCAGGTTGTTTCTCAATTATTTGGTTAGGACTAGATTGCTCCACTTTGAAGCTGGACGAATCACCTATTCTGATCCTCAACCCCTAACGCGACGGAATTGGGGTAAACCGATCAGAGTTTTTTCCTATTTGGGGATATTATTGGAGTTTTTTGGTGGAGTTTCCGTTAAGGAGCTACGTAGCAATAGGTTAAGATTAACCTTGGCATCTAGCGGAGAGAATAGCTACATTGTTATTGTGAATCCTGATCCAACACAAGTGACCGAGCTATTGCAGAAACTCGGCAGTGGAGACAAGTCTGCGGTAGATTCGCTGATGCCACTCATATATGAGCATCTCAAGCGAATCGCGCTTGGGCAGTTGAAATCCGAAAGACCGGATCATACGCTCAATGCCACAGCTTTGGTTCATGAGGCTTTCCTGAAAATGGTGGATCAGCGGTCCGCTGACTGGAAAGGCCGGGCGCATTTTCTGGCGGTGGCCTCGCAGGCTATGCGGAGGATATTGATAGACTATGCTCGTTCTCGTATGGCGGGAAAACGCGGCGGCGGGGCGCCGATTGTGACTTTTAATGATGAAGTGGTCGGTGGTCAGGCAAGGGCCGAGGAGCTAATAGCCCTTGATTTGGCTCTTGAGACTTTGGAGAAAGTTGATCCGCGCCAGCGTCAGATAGTGGAATATCATTTCTTCGGCGGCCTGACCCACGGAGAAATAGCAGAGTTGCTGAATGTAGCCGAAGTAACAGTTCGACGTGACTGGCGTCATGCGCGGGCATGGTTGAGTCAGAGGCTTGGCGCCTTGTAGCAAGATATATGAAGTATTTTCAGATTTTCCTGATCGGATGCGCCCATTCCTGCGCGTTACTATATGGGCGCAGTATTGTTAAGACCATTGCCAGCGACGCCCGGATGAAAACTTCGAAAGCGATGCCTAAGGATATCAACAGTTGACTGACACCAAACGCTGGAACAGAGTGCGCGAGCTTTTCGATAAGGCGCTGGATCTCAAACCTATTGAGGTCGAGGCTTTTTTGCGTGGGCAATGTGGCTCCGATGAAGGGTTGCTTGCTGAAGTCAAGGGACTATTGAGAGCCGACGAAACTCCGCATTCGATGCTGGGCGCGCCGGCTTTGGCGTCGTTTGACCCTTTTGCTGATGACAATCTGATTGGGAGTCGCATTGGCGCCTATAAGATTGAGAGACTTATTGCATCCGGTGGCATGGGGGCGGTGTATCTAGCTCACCGGGATGACGGTCAGTTCACCCAGCAGGTGGCTTTGAAACTTATCAAACGCGGGATGGATTCTGATGAAATCATTCGGCGTTTTCAAAGTGAACGTCAGATACTCGCGAATCTTGAACATCCAAACATAGCCAGACTAATAGACGGCGGGGTTGCCGAAAGCGGCCAGCCTTTTTTCGCTATGGAATATGTCGATGGCATTCCAATTACCAGATATTGCGACAAACACGAGCTGGGAATAAGCGCCAGGTTGGACCTTTTCAAAACTGCTTGTGATGCAGTGCAATTCGCGCATCAGAATCTGGTGGTGCATCGTGATCTAAAGCCCAACAACATCCTTGTCGATTCCTCCGGGGCGGTAAAGTTGCTTGATTTCGGTATCGCCAAAGCTATTGGCGAGGAAAGCGAAGTGTCGCATCAGACCCGGACGGGATTCAGAGTGATGACTCCCGGTTATGCTTCGCCTGAGCAAGTGCGCGCTGAGGCAGTTACTACTGCATCGGATGTTTATTCATTGGGGGTAGTGCTTTTTGAATTGCTGATTGGACGGCGTCCACATAATCTCGATGGCCTAAGTCCTCTTGAGGTTGAACGTAAGGTATCAGAAGAAGAGCCCACCAAGCCCAGCTCGGCGCTAAGCGGGCAATGGCGAGCGAAAGACTCTGAAGTTGAGAGCGCTGCCGATTCTCTTATCAACAGAACAAAATCACGCTCAGTGGAGCCGGAAAAGCTCAAGCGCCTGCTCCAAGGTGATCTGGATAATATCTGTTTGATGGCGGTTCGTAGCTCTGCTGAACGTCGTTATCATTCTGCAGGTCAGCTATTGGAGGACATTGAGCGCTATCAAAACCGCATGCCAGTGCGCGCAAGACCTGACACGACAGCCTATCGCACTCAAAAATTTCTTTCGCGCAACAAGACAGCGGTTCTGACAGTTGGAGTTGGTGTGATTGTGGCGATTTCTCTTACGGTGTTTTACACGCTCAAACTTTCAACAGAGAGAGATAGAGCGCAACTGGAGGCTACAAAAGCTAGACAAACTGCAGATTTCGTCACAAGCCTCTTCGACGCCGCCAATCCGAATGTGGCTCAGGGGAAAGAACTCACCGCAAGGGAGCTACTTGAACAGGGTAGGTCGCGCATCGACGAAGAGCTGGCGGGGCAACCGGAAGTTCAGGCCTTGATGCTCCTGACCATCAGCAGAAGCTACGGTCAATTGGGGCTGATGGAAAAATCGCGCGAGACCGCCACCGAAGCTTTGTCGCGACAGCGAGAGGCAACCGATGCCAGCCCCGAAGGAGAGATTGACATAATCACCGATCTCGGCTTTGTGCACTATGCATTATCTGAGCTTGATTCAGCCTTGTACTGGTATCAGCTAGCTTATCAGAGAAGCGCCGAATACTATGGCGAGATGCACCCGCATACGCAGTATAATTTGAGTAGTTTGGGTTCGACATTACGAGAGATGGGGCGAAATGATTCTGCAGTGATTGTTCTGCGTAAGGCAATCGAGATAGGTAAACAAATACCCGATATCGACAGCTTGGACCTTGCGCATCCAATGAACCAACTTGGGAGACTACTGTCACTTGAGGGGCGATACGAAGAGGCCGAGCCATATCTTTTGGAGGGCTTGGTGATAAGGAAAGCCATCCTTGGTGAGGATAACTTTGAGGTTTGCGCAAGCCGTGGAGCGCTTGCCGGTTCGTATAGACTGCAAGGCAAGCTCCAAGAGGCGGTTGAACTCTATTTGGAGAATTTGGCTTCACTAAGAAAACTGGTTGGTGATTCCCATCACTATGTCGGCGCCGCGCTGGGAAGTGTAGCGAACATTAGACGTGAGATGAAAGACTACGTAGCCGCTGATAGTTTGTATAAGCAGGGATACAAAGTACTGAGGTCGACACTTCCTGAAGGTCACCCGAATCTTGCATCACCGCTTATGGGAATGGCGATGCTGTACAATGATATGGGGGAATATTCCAAAGCATTGGCGCTACTTGATACTGCTATTACCCTGCGAACTGACAAACTCGGACCGGAGCATTGGATGACGGCGGCCGCTAAAGTAGCGCTCGGTGAGTCGTATTATGGATTAGAGCGTTACAGGGAATCACGCGAAACTATTGAAAAGGCCAGGCAGTTATTGATAGACAAGCACGGCGCTGATCATAGATTGGTTAAACGTGCGAATGTAACATTACAGAAAGTGTATACAATACAGAATGACACTCTAGCGCTTGAAGCCCTGGAGGGAGCGAATACAAAGTAGGCTGATTACCGGAATTGAAACTGCCAAGCCCCCCTGAGAGGAGGCTTGGCAGAAATACTAAGCTGTGCGACCCAGGCCGGCTTGCTTCAGTGTTTCGATGTTAATGCCTTTCCCGCTACAACAATCAGCGAGAATTCCATCGATCACTACCGCCGGCACAGACTTGATTCCGTATTGTTCCGTTTTTTCGCGACAGACCATTGTTTCGCAACCCTTTTGCAAATCATACACTACTACTTTACAATCCGGGCAGGCCGCGGCTTTGATTTTCTCTACTGCTTCGTCACAGATAGGGCAACCTGCGGTAAACACTTCAATTTTTCTTGCTTGTGACATTTCTACACCTCCATAGGTTTGGTTTTACAATTCGGACAAGCGGAGTTTCCGTTTGTCGCTGATTCAATTTGAGATTTCTTTATCGGCCAGTTGTTCCATACCGAAGCCACCAACAAGACTGAGGCAAAAGTATAGAAAGTCACTTCCGGCCATTCTGCGATTTTTCCTGCTATTATTCCAATTGATGCGAAAACACCGAGGGCAAATGGTCTTAGACCTCTCCGTGACGCAGATTTGTAAGAGAGGCTCAATAGTGACACCGCCAGCAAAAGACCGATTATTAAATAGAAATACGTTCCCTGCATCAAGAACCCCAGCCCAAGAGACGAGAGTACTCCGGCATACACTGGCCAGCACGCAGGACAAGTGGCATTCGGTAACGCTGCGGCAAGAAGACCTGGAACCGCAGAAAATATTCTCTTAATCATCTTTTCCTCCGACTGAAAGACTCTCAATTATCGGGCAATTACAAATTGACCCCTCGGATTCACATTTTTGTACGAGACCACTAAGAACAGATCTGAGCTTTTCCAACTGAAGGATTTGCTCATCGATAGTTGCGAGTTTTTGTTTTGCGACCTCTCGAACTTCCTCAGGGCTTGTCATTTCTCCGTCCGCTATTCTAAGTAGCGCTTTGATTTCAACGAGGCTAAACCCTAACGATTGGGCGTTCTTGATGAACTTCACACGATCTATGTCTTTTTCGCTGTACAGTCGATATCCGGCGGCTGTACGCGGAGGAGGATTTAGCAGGCCGTTTTTTTCGTAAAACCGAAGAGTCTCTTTGTTGACACCGGCCATCTCGGCGGCTTTGCCAGTTGCGATTTCGTTTTGGTATTCTGTCATTTTAGCTCCTTCTGATAGTGTATACATCCTGTACTTAAGTACAGGGTTTCAGCCCAAATGAAAAAACCTGCGAGAAAGGTTGTAACCGATTGAGACACAGAACGTTGATAACCTTCATGATTTTGGTTCACCCGCAGACTCACTCTTTGGTGAACCAAATGCGAAAGTAAATGTACAAGAGTCCGATAACTGTTTGACGACCATTAAGGGACATGTTATCATCCAATTCCTATGAAGAAACTCAGCCAAAAATATATCGCATGGACACTATTATCCATTTTTAGTATTGCCTGCTCCGTTTTGAGCGGTGGCAGAATCCTGTGTATTGGCGATTCAGGTCATTCCAAAATTGAGCAAAAGGTTGAGGCGTGCTGTACATTGGAATCATCCACCCAGCCTATTTCTGCTGTGATTAGCACATATCACAAGGACGCCGAATGCGGAGACTGTAGTGATATCGATGTTTCGGCTATGCTTTCTTCTAATGTCAATGTTAGAAGCTCCCATGATTCCACCCCGGTGCATTTTGCTTCTGCTTGCTATATCAGTTCCAAATTACTGATTCCTATTTCCTTCTCAGGGATGATTGATAACTCAACATCGTTCAAGCCCACTCTATCAAAACTTGCAGTCATCTCGACTGTTCTTATCTGCTGATCTATTTCTAAAAAATCTGAATAGTCATTTCATGAGATCGTAACTCGCTTACGATTATCTCATGGATATTTGTATCAATGCAAACCTAAACTGCAGTACGCAGGAGAGCTGTATCTATGATTATAAAATTCGGGAAAGTTGTTATTTCTGTTTTTCTACTGAGCATTTCATTTTTGCTTATGCTGGTAGCTGAGTCCAATGCTGAACCAAGAGCACAAAGTCCTCAATGGGAGAGTCCGTTTGACGCAGGTTTCGATTCTTTGTCCGGCGGCGAAGCGTCATTGAAAGATTCGCTGGCGCTAGCCGAAGTGTTGAGCCTAGTTGCCAAGGCTAATCCATCATTGCGAGCCAGCCGCAAGAGAATCGAAGCTACCAAGGGAGCGATTGTGCAAGCGGGGTTACGTCCTAATCCTGAACTGGACATTGAAGCTGAGCAGTTTAGCGGAAATGCGCCGGGATTCAGAGAGTCTGAAATAAATATCACACTCTCGCAGGAATTTGAGCTTTGGGGGAAACGCGGCGCGCGAAAAACACTGGCGAAGAGTGAGGCGGAGATAGTGCGTCTTAACGCTCTCTTTGCTGATTTTGATTTGTATGCAACTACAGTGGGGCGTTTTTTTGAAGCTACTCACGCACAAGAGCGAGTCAAACTATCACTTGAGGCCAGCGAAACCGCTCAATCTGTTGTTGAGACTGCCAGAGTTCGGATGGAAAAGGGCGCGGCTCTTCGTTCGGAGCTTTTGCTGGCCGAGCTTGAATTGGGACGGGCTCAATTGAATCTTTCCGAGGCTGAGTCTGAGCTTGTGACAGCTAAGGAGCGTCTTTCTGCTCTTTGGCAGGATACTAGATCCAACTTTACCATTCGGTCTCCCAAAACTAATCTTACAAAGCTAACTGAAATAGAGAACCTCCAACCGCTAGTGGAAAACAGTCGGGGCATGAACGCTCTTAGTTCTGAAGAGCGCTCAATTAGGGCGCGACTGAATCTGGAGCAGGCCAATGGCAAGCCCAATATCACTCTCAGCGGTGGATTGAAACGACTCGAAGCGGACAAGGCAAATACATTTATCATAGGCGCCGGTTTGCCACTACCGTTTTTCAATCGCAATCAGGGTTCAAAAGCATCGCTTAGGGCGAGTATTGAGGCAGTGAAACTAGATAGAGAGCAGATGTTGACTGCGTCGCACACTGAGTTTAACTCAATAAAACGCAGATTGGCTCAGGCGGCGTCACGCTATCGCTCGGTGAGTAGCTCACTACTGCCGAAGGCCGAAGAGACATATAGTTCTCTCAAGAGCGCATACGATATTGGCCGTATCCCCTATTCGATTCTTCTGGAAAGTCAACGCACGCTTATTGATTTGCGTTTTGAGCTAAATGATATCGATTTCACCATCAGAGAAGAGCTCGTAGCGCTGGAGCGTTTGCTGGGTGTCACTATAAACTAATCTTGAACAGCATAAGGAAACAAACAATGATAAGAACTAGGATAAAAACAAAGACAAGACCGTTTGAGCCAAGGCATTTACTTGGGAGAGCGCCCTTTCTTTTGCTGCTTGTCCTGTTGGGCTTGATGACCTCCGGGGGGGCTTTTGCCGGCGACGACCATAACGACCATGACGACCACGATGATCATGCCGGCGAGGAAGAAGGACACGATGAGATTGTCACACTTTCCAAGGCCGAGTTGGAGGAGTTTGGAATTGAACTTTCTACCGCTGGCAAAGGAACATTAAGGATTGAAATCTCAGTTCCGGGAGAAGTTGTAGTAAACAGTGACAAGCTTGCCCACATAGCGCCTCGGTTTCCAGGTGTGGTAAAGAAAGTTAACAAGCGTCTGGGGGACAGGGTCAAAAAAGGTGAGACTCTAGCTGTGATAGAGAGTAACGAGGGGTTGGTTTCTTACAACATAAAATCTCTTCTCG